>CALRLZ020000020.1:0-81547 GCA_943368975.1 Archangium gephyra | reverse complement strand
TTTTACGCCTTGTGGCGCGGTGGGAGCAACGTGCGATCGGCGAAGCTGGTCGGGATTGCGCAGCCGATCGTCCGTTGCCGTGAAGTTGGCGGCATAGGCCGCCGGCGTGAGGTATCCGAGCGCCGAGTGCGGGCGCGCGGTATTGAAGTCGAGGACCCAGGCCGCGATCTTGGCGCGGGCGTCGTCGAGATCGAAGAAGAGCGTCTCGTTGAGAAGCTCGTCGCGCATGCGCCCATTGAAGCTCTCGACGAAGCCATTCTGCATGGGCTTTCCGGGCGCAATGAAGTGCCAGTCGACGTCATTGTCGCGGCACCAGGCCAACATGGCGTTGCAGGTGTATTCGGTGCCGTGATCGCTGACGATCATGCCCGGCTTGCCATGCCGAGCGATGATCGCGGTCAGCTCGCGCGCCACGCGTCTGCCCGAGATCGACGTGTCCGGGATCGCACCGAGGCATTGCTTCGTCACGTCATCAACAATGTTGAGGATACGGAAGCGGCGCCCGTTCGCGAACTGGTCGTGGACGAAGTCGGTGGACCAGCGCGCGTTCGGCTTCGCCTCGACCAGGATCGGCGCACGCGCACCCACCGCCTTGCGGCGGGCGCGGCGCTTGCGCACCGAGAGCCCTTCCTCGCGATAGAGGCGATGGATGCGGTTGACGCCCGACGGCTCGCCCTCGCGCCTGAGCAGGATGAACAGCCGCCTGTAACCGAAGCGTCGCCGCTCGTTGGCGAGATCGCGCAGCCGGGCACGAAGCTCCGTGTCTGGTGGACGACGCGAGCGGTATCGGACCATCTTCCGATCCGCGCCGACGATGCTGCAGGCCCGACGTTCCGACAGGCCCATCACGGCCTGCAGATGCGCGACGGCGTCGCGTTGCACGGCGGGCCCTACCATTTTTTTGACAGGAGCTCACGCATCGCGGCTGCATCCAGCATCTGCTCGGCCAAGAGCTTCTTCAGCTTGGCGTTCTCGTCCTCGAGCGCCTTCAGCCGCTTGGCCTCGGAGACCTCCATGCCGCCGAACTTGGCCTTCCAGTTGTAGAGCGTCGCCTCCGAGACGCCGTGCTTGCGGGCGAGGTCGGCGGTCTTCGCCCCGGCCTCATGCTCCTTCAGCACCGCGATGATCTGTTCCTCAGTGAACCTTGCTCGCTTCATCAGTCCGTCCTCGTCAGGGCCGGACTCTAACTCCGCGTGGAGGAAAATCTCAGTGGCAGGTCACCCGGACGGCAATGCTGTTGCCCCATTGAGCGGATTTGGCGCGCACGGTCAGGCCTCCATCACCAGCCCCGGATATCCGACGTATATCCCAAGCGTGGCGAGGCGTAAACGCGGCCGCCGCCGATCCCGATAGGATCAGGCCGTCAGCCGCCGCAGGCCTTGCGATAGAGGCGGACGGTCTCCGCCATGCCGTGGATGAGGGCATCGGCGGTCAGCGCATGGCCGATCGACACCTCGGCGATATCAGGCGCCGCGGCGATGAGCTTGGGCAGGTTGTCGAGGGTGAGGTCGTGGCCGGCATTGACGCCGAGACCCGCCGCGACCGCGGCCGCCGTCGTCGCCACCAGCTTGGCGAGCTCCGCCGCCTGGACCGCCGCATCGCCGGCATGGCCATAGGGCCCCGTATAGAGCTCGATGCGGTCGGTGCCGGTGGCCCTGGCGCCCGCCACCAGCGCCGGATCGGCGTCGAGGAAGATCGACACCCGCATGCCGCCCGCCTTCAGCCGGGCGATGGACTGCTTCAAAAGGTCGGCGTCCCGGTGGACGTCCCAGCCGTGGTCGGAGGTCGCCTGCGCCGGATCGTCCGGCACCAGCGTCACCTGGTCGGGCTTCGCCTCCTCGCAGAGGGCGAGGAAGCGCTCGTCGGGATAGCCCTCGATGTTGAACTCGGCGGCCGGAAACTCCGCCCGCAGCAGGCCCGCCAGGTCGAAGACGTCATGGCGGCGGATATGCCGCTCGTCGGGCCGCGGATGCACGGTGATGCCTGCCGCGCCCGCCTCAAGCGCGATGCGGGCGAGGCCCGTCACGCTCGGCCAGGGCAGGTTGCGCCGGTTGCGCAGCTGCGCGATGGCATTGACGTTGACGGAGAGATGCGTCGGCATGGCGCGGCTTTCGGGTCGCTTGGGACGAAAGGAGTTGGCCTCAGTGGGTCGCATTGGCTTCACGCGAACCGGTTCCCCCTTCGCTTAGCCATGCTCCCAGTTCAACGCCCCTGCGCGCCATCCGGCAAGGCGGCTTCCTGCATGCCTTCCGCGCCGCGGCTCATGGCGGCGATGCCGGTGCGCGACACCTCGACCAGGCCGACCACGCCCATCAGGCGGATGAAGCGCTCGACCTCCTCCGTCGTCCCCGTCAGCTCGAAGACGAAGGAGTTGAGCGTGGCGTCCAGCGTGTGGGCGCCGAAGGCCCCGGCGAGGCGCAGCGCCTCGACGCGCGAGTCGCCCTTGCCGCGCACCTTGACGAGGCAGAGCTCGCGCTCCAGCGCCGAGCCCTGGACGGTCAGGTCCACCACCCGGTGAACGGGCACGAGGCGGTCGAGCTGGGTCTTGATCTGCTCGATCACCTTCTCCGTGCCGGTGGTGACGATGGTGATGCGCGAGACGTGCTTCTCGTGCTCGGTCTCCGAGACCGTCAGGCTCTCGATATTGTAGCCGCGGCCGGAGAACATCCCGGCGATGCGGGCGAGAACCCCCGGCTCGTTGTCGACCAGCACGGCGAGCGTGTGGCGGCGCTCGGCGTGGATGGCGTCGGAGAGGAAATAGGCGGACTGGGACTGGGTCATGGCTGTTTCTTTGCGATGAGCGGGAGATGAGGCGCCAGGCGCCTCACACCAGCTGCTTGCCCTTGGCGTCGATGATGTCGCCGGTCTGGCCGACGAAATCCGCCAGGATCATCTCGTTATGCGCCTTGCCCGAGGGGATCATCGGGAAGCAGTTCTCTTCCTTGGCCACCAGGCAGTCGAAGATCACCGGTCCGGGATAGTCGAGCATCTCCTTGATGGCGTCGTCGAGCTTGGCCGGATCATCGCAGCGGATGCCCTTGGCGTGATAGGCCTCGGCGAGCTTGACGAAGTCCGGCAGCGCCGCCGAATAGCTCTCCGAATAGCGCCCGCCATGCAGCAGCTCCTGCCACTGGCGCACCATGCCCATATATTCGTTGTTGAGGATGAAGATCTTCACCGGCAGGCGATACTGCGCCGCCGTCGACATCTCCTGCATGTTCATCAGCACCGAGGCCTCGCCCGCCACGCAGATGACGAGATCCTTCGGATGGGCGAGCTGCACGCCCACCGCCGCCGGCAGGCCATAGCCCATCGTGCCGAGGCCTCCGCTCGTCATCCAGCGGTTCGGGTCGTCGAAATGGAGATATTGCGCCGCCCACATCTGGTGCTGGCCGACCTCCGTGGTGATGAAGCGCTTGCGGTGCTTGGTCAGCGCCTCCAGCCGCTCCAGCGCATATTGCGGCTTGATGATCGTCTCGGAATTCGCATAGGCGAGCGACTTGCGCCCGCGCCAGCCCTCGATCTGCAGCCACCAGGCCTTGATCGCCGGCTTGTCGACCTGTCCGGCCACGTCCTTCCACAGCCGCACCATGTCCTCGAGCACATGGGCGCAGTCGCCGACAATGCCGATATCGACCTTGACGTTCTTGTTGATGGACGAGGGATCGATGTCGATATGGATCTTCTTCGACCCCGGCGAGAAGGCGTCGAGCCGCCCGGTGATGCGATCATCGAACCGCGCACCGATATTCACCATCAGGTCGCAGCCATGCATGGCGAGGTTGGCCTCGTAGGTGCCGTGCATGCCGAGCATGCCCAGCCATTGCGGGTCATGGGCCGGATAGGCGCCAAGCCCCATCAGCGTCGAGGTCACGGGATAGCCGGTGGCGCGGACGAGCTCGCGCAAGAGCTGCGAGGCCTGCGGCCCGGCATTGATGACGCCGCCGCCGGTATAGAACACCGGGCGCTTGGCCTTGGCGATCATCTCCACCGCCGCCTTGATCTTGGACAGGTCGCCCTTGATCTGGGGACGGTAGGTCTTGTGCTGGTTGTCGCGCGGCTTCTCGTATTTGCCGCTCTTGAACTGGATGTCCTTGGGGATGTCGATGACCACCGGCCCCGGACGGCCGTTCTGCGCCACATAGAAGGCCTCGTGCAGGATGCGCGGCAGGTCCTCGATGTTCTTCACGAGATAGTTGTGCTTGGTGCAGTGGCGGGTGATGCCGACCGTATCGGCCTCCTGGAAGGCGTCCGAGCCGATCAGATGCGTCGGCACCTGGCCGGTGAAACAGACGAGCGGGATCGAATCCATCAGCGCATCGGTGAGGCCGGTGACGGCATTGGTCGCGCCGGGGCCGGAAGTGACCAGCACCACGCCGACCTTGCCGGAGGAGCGGGCATAGCCCTCGGCGGCATGGACCGCGCCCTGTTCGTGGCGGACGAGCACGTGCTTGACGCTGTCCTGCTGGAAGAGCGCGTCATAGATCGGCAGCACGGCGCCGCCGGGATAGCCGAAGATCGTGGAGACGCCCTGGTCGATCAGGGTCTGCACCACCATTTCGGCGCCGGTCATCTCGCGGGACATGGGTCGGTTTCCTTGTAGCGTCGTCTTGGTCTGGTGTTGCAGCGAGGCGATAGGCGGAGAGGTCGTTCAGGGCAACAAAAAAGGCCCCGTGAGGGACCTTGTGTTGAGCGCCACCGTTCGGCCGCCGTGTGATGTCTCACACGTCCGTCGATGGCGCCCCGGATACAATAAGGATGAAACGCACGGCGTGCGGCTCCGATTGAGAGAGGCGCAGACCATAGGGGAGGGGGGAGGGGGGTGTCAAGGCGGGGTGGGCGTTAGGAAATCTCCATGCGTCAATCCGACTTCATCGTGCCAGAATTGGGCCCCTAAGCGTCAACTCGGAGATCGAAGCGTCGCATGCCCGCATTTGTATCGTGGGAAACCACAACCGAACGACTGGTGACCCCGCCTATAGTCAGGACAGCGTTAAATTCCCCATCTTTCTGCCCCCGCGTGAATTCCGAAAGCGTGATAAGCTTGTTCAAACCGGCTGATGAAGCAGCAAAGTGGGCGACGATCTGCGTCTTGTCCCAGTCCGGTTTACCCACAACCAGCCCTTGAAGCTCGTGAATGTAGTCGCCGATATAGCGACGTAAAACTGAATCCGTATCTACCGGGGGCTTGGAAGGAAACTTCGTAATTATCGAAAAAAGCTCCCCGTATCGTTCAGCCAAACTATCGTCATATGAGCCACTCGCAAGCAACTCGATCTCTTCGTAGACAGCCTTTTTCTTGGATGCCTCACTGAGAGAGTAGCGGTGTCCCTGATACTGAGGTAGATGATGCTCCAATGCGCCTCCCCTTAGCAGGTATATATTTCTGCTCTCAAGGGCGGATTTTACTTGAGTAAGCCGGCCCTCGATGCTCACAACCAACGTCTCACTGAGCGCCGCTATAATTTCATCTCGGTGTGACGCTATTTCGATTAGCACCGCCACACGTTGCTGTGCCAATTTTTTGGGGCCTTCAACAATTTGATGAAAGTACGTCTGAAGTGAAGCTACTGCACCGTTGGCGTCTTGGGCTGATTCAATACCACGAACCGCCTTCGTTAGCTCTTGGTCAAGATAGCCGCAGTAACCCGCGAAGTCGGTTCCCAAGCCTAGGCTGGCAAGAAACTGCACGATGCTACCATCATCCCGTAGGCACTGACGCAGGGAGCCTCCGAAAAGGCTATCAAGATCAAATAGAAAGAATGCCTCTTTTCCGTATTTGCGACATAATTCTACGTATTTAGTCAACTCCTCGCAGCCGCCGACGTCAATTAAGCAGCTACCAGCCGCCGTAATGGACGTCTTCCGGCGCTCTTGTATTGCTTCAATAATCTGGGAGTCGGTAACGCCCTCGACAAAGATCGGGTGATCAGCGAAGAAGAGCTGTTTGTGATGCACGTTCAGCCGGGGGATTAGCGAAGTCACCCGGGCTCGCTCCTTGTCGTCGAGGGGTCCAATAGAGTTTGGCGGCCTATGGTCAGCCGAAAAACAAAATATCGATTGCACCTCGTCGATCGTACGTAGATCAAGGATGAAGGGAGAATGTGTAATTAAAACTATACACTTCTTGCTGCTACCATTGGTATGTTTTCCTGCTATCTTGCGTGCTTCTTGAATAAAAAACGACTGAAATTGAGGATGTAGATTAAGTTCTGGCTCGTCAATTATTAAGAACTCATGCCGATCATCATGCAAGTGAGTGAGAAGTACAAGTAATTCGCGAATGCCATGGCACTCTTCTCTGTCTAGGCGATATGAATCACCAGTTCGCGACATTCGGGCCTTCGGGACCAAGTTTCCAGAGTCCCACTCTAGGGTAATATCCCTGCTGAACAAAGAACTTAGTGTCGCTTCAACAATTATTCGAATGTCCGGGCGCTCCTCAAGAATGACAAAAACATCAATGCCGGAGCCTTCATTGCCTGCTTGGCGAAATCGCTCAAATGACGCCTTTTGATAGCCGTTTGCGAGATTGTCGCCGTACATAGCGGAAAGAGCAGATCTTGACATGCCGTCAAGTCGGTTAGTGCCGAGCAATCTTGCGGATGGCAGTTGTCTTTGCATGATCTCGGAGAACCGAGATTTGCCGCTGCCGTTAGGGCCAACAAGAAAAGACAGAGGTCCGAGGCGGTCGATGGAAAATTGTTGCGCCACCCACGGCTTTGGGAGGTTAAAAGAAATAGGTCGGTCGAGCATGTAACTGGCTCCACGCATAAAGAATGCAGAGTTTAAAGCAGTATCATGGGTGGTGCTTGATTCGCGAAGCGCAATATTGGTAGATATAAGCGAACTTCATAGATTTGCTCGTTCGCCATTCACCCCAACCGCCCCTCCTCATCCCACGCCACCACCCTCTGCTGCTCCCCACCCCACCGCCACAGCACGAGGTTCCGCATCCCCTCCGTCGCGCCGACCGCAAAGCTCGGCACGACCACCCCGGCGGCCCCCGCCGCGATGAGCCGCTGCGCCAGCGTCCATGTGGGCGGCATCCGCCCCTCGGCCCGCTCCAGCATCCAGGCGCAGCCGAGGGCGCCAAGGTCCGTGCCGGCGGCTATCAGGCCCGCCTCCGTCGTGAGGTCGAGGAGACGAGAGCAGTCCACGTCATAGGTCACCACCGTCAGCGGCGGGAAGCGGTGGGCGAAGCCGTGGGAGACCTCGGCGAACATCCCCTCGATGGTGAGGGCAAGGTAGAGCGCCGCCGTGCCCTTCGGGTTGAACCGCCCGCCATGGATCGCCGCGCCCGCGCCGGAGGTCGGCGCGAAGGCCCAGCGCGGGTCGTGGGCCCGATAGGCGAGGCCGCGGTAGCGGATGAGGGGGAGGGCGGTCATGCCCTCACCGCGTCATACCCGGGCATAGGCGGCCTTCGGCCGCCGTTCTTCCGCTTGAACGCCGAGGCGGAGCCTCGGCTATGCCGGGCATCCACGACTTGAACACCGCAGCTTGAAGAGAATGCGTGGATACCCGGGCCAAGCCCGGGCATGACGGGTGGAGGTTCGAGTGTGGTCGCCGGCGCCGGCGGCGAAGTCGGAACGATGCGAAGCCATGACGCTACCCTCATCGCGTCATGCCCGGCCCTGTGCCGGGCATCCACGACTTGAACACCGCGGCTCGACCAGAAGTCGTGGATGCCCGGGCCAAGCCCGGGCATGACGGGTGGAGGGTCCTGAGACCGCTGGCCGAAGGTTGCGCCATCCGGGCCAAGCCCGGGCATGACGGGCTGAGTGTCGTGTGGCCGCTGCGGAGAGGCCGCATCGGGCGCCCCACCCCTCAGGCAAATCCCCCGGTCGCCACATGGTCGAGCCAGTCCCTGACAGCCGCCGCCTTGCCGTCCTTGACGAGGCTTTCCGCCGTCCGCCCGCCGAAGGCCGGGATCGGCTCGGCGCGATACCAGGCGAGGGCCTGCTTCTCGCCGCCGGCCCAGTCGCTGACGCGCGCCACGATCTCGATCATCTCGGCGGCGCGCCCCTGCGTCTTCGGCGCCTTCGCCCGCGCGGCGCGGTGGAAGGTCTCGGGGCTCACCCCCATCGTGTCGGCAAGCTGCGCCTTGGACACGCCGAAACGGTCGGCCACCCGGTCGATGACGATCAGCCCCTCGGCGTCGAAATAGCCGGCGATGCGGGACGGGCCCCGCCGGACCGCCTCCACGCGCGCCGCCTTGGCCGCAACCATCTTTCCGGTCCGGGCGCTCATGACGTGCCACCTCCAGTGACGGGAAAACCTGACACAATATATGTCATCCATCGACCCGCCACAAGCCGCGTCTCTACCGCACCCCCTTGGCGAAGCCTGCCACCAGACCCACCACCCGGCCGTCCTGTCCGGCAAAGCCGTGATAGCCGCGCGCCTGGCAGGGATCGCCGGCATCCGTGCCGCCGTCGATCCAGGCCACCCGGACCCGCGCCCCGCCCCAGGCCCTGAAGGGCTCGACGGCGGCGGGCGGCGTGACGCGGCAGCCATCCAGCCGGTGATGCACCACCAGCACCGGCGGCAGGGCGGCGGGGGAGCCGATCTGGCCGCGCACCTGGTCGAGGAAGCCGGCGGTGATGACGATACCGTTGGGACGCGCGGCCAGCGCCTCGCCCATCCGGAGCGAGCCGCGGGAGGTGCCGGCCACCGTCACCGGCCGGCCGTAGCGCTGCCTGAGATGCGCGACGGCGGAGCCGACCGACACGCCTTGATCGATGACCAGCGAGGCGACGCCCGCCGCCGCATAGGCCTTGCGGGTGCGCACCAGCTGGTTGCCCTGCAGGGACGAAAAGCTGCCGTCGGCGCGGATGCCGAGATGGCCGTTGCCGCCGGGAATAAGCACGATGGCGGCGCGGGGCGCGCGCGGCGCGTTCAACAGGCCATAGCCGCCCGGCAGCGGCACGGCCATGTCGGCCGGAGCCATCTCGGCCAGAGCCAAGTCGGACAGAGCCATGGAGCCCGAGACGAACAGGGCCAGCAGCGCGACGATGACGGGTCTCATGCGGTCCTCCCCTTCAGCAGGAACCGATCATGCCTGAGGCGGCGATCCCCGTCAAGCAATAATTCCTATGCTAGGAAAAAAGATTTGGGCTCACTCCGCCGGCCAGCCGGCGGCGGGGGACGGCCGCGTCGCCACGGCGCAATAGGTTTCGGCCGGTTCGTCCTCGGCCAGCGCCGCGATATCGTCGAGCAGGGCACGGATGGCGCGGCGGGGGTCGCCGTCGAACTCGGCCAGCACGGCCTCGACCTCGGGGTCCTCGACAGCGGCGGCGCGGATGGCAGTGAGGCTGGGGGCCATGGGATCTCCTCCTCGGGTTGAAGGCACCCTACACCGCCTTGGGCCGTATTTTGTCAGCAGGGTGGCAGCAGGCCAGCCCTATAAACCCTAATAAAAGGGCGGACTTGCGGGATGGTTGCCGAAAGGTTAAGCACTGACGTTACGTCAAGTCTTATCCTGCTACCGGTGCCCGTCCATGTTCCGCGTCCTGGGCCTCCTCAGCCTTCTCGGCCTCGCCTTGCTGTCGGTTTCCGACACCGTCGCCGAGGACCGTGACGAGTTCTATGCCATTGCCCGCGGCGAGACGGGTCGCCGGGCCGTGGCCCCCGCCGGGGGCGGCTGGTTCAGCCGGTCGCCGGCGCCGACGGTCCAGCACCTGTCGGCCGACGGCCCGCGCCAGATGAACACCCGGCCGAACCGCCAGGCGGCGGCGCTGGCCGGCACCGACGGCAATTCGCGGGCCTTCTGCGTCCGCTCCTGCGACGGCTATTTCTTCCCCGTCGGCCCGGTCACCGCCGCGGCCGGCCGCAGCGCCCAGGCCGAGGCCTGCGGCGCCATGTGCCCCGGCGCCAGCGTGCGGCTCTATTCGTCGCGCAACGGGTCGATCGAGACGGCGCGCAGCGACACGGGCCAGCCCTACACCGCCATGGCCACCGCCTTCCGCTTCCGCGAGCGGCTGGTGCCGGGCTGTTCCTGCCAGGGCAGCGTCACCCAGGGGCTGGCGCGGCTCAGCTTCGCCCAGGATTTCACCTTGCGTCAGGGCGATGTGGTGGTGACCGAGGCCGGCGTGCGCGTCTTCCGCGGCAGCGGCCGTTTCCCGCACCAGCCGCGCGATTTCGTCACGGCGCGGGCCTATGGCCGGCTCACCGCCGACATGCGCCGGCGCGTCGAGGAGATCGAGACGGCGCGCCTGCCGGAGCGGCTGCTTTATGCCGGCATCGCGCCGGCGACCACGTCCAACACTTTCGCCCGCGCCTCGCGCCTTCCCGAGCTGCGCGAGATGACGGCGCTGCGCGGCCCGGTCCGGCAGATCGCCCTCGAGCGTCCGGCCCCGCCGAAGATGATGCGGGCGCCATTGCCGCCGCGCCGTTCCTGACGGGACACGTCAGTCGCATCCCCATGGGGCGGAATGACGGCGCCGTGGCCGGCGCCTGACGGTCCCCTGAAACGGCGAGAGGGCCGTCGCCGGCCCTCTCTCCTTGCGTCCATTCTTGGCGGGACGGATCAGGCGGCGCGGAACCGCACCAGGAACTGGTCGAGTTCGCTGCGGAGCTGACCGGCCTGGGTCGACAGCGCCTCCGCCGAGGACAGGACCTGGCTGGCGGCCGCGCCGGTTTCGCCGACGGCGGCCGAGACGCCGGTGATGTTGGCGTTGATCTCCGAGGCGCCGGTCGAGGCCTGCTGCACGTTGCGGGCGATCTCGCCGGTGGCGGCGGTCTGTTCCTCGACGGCGGCGGCGATCTCGGTGGCGACCGAGTCCATCTGCTGGATCGTGTGGGCGATGGCGTCGATCGCGGTCGCCGACGACGTCGTGGCCTGCTGGATGGCGGCGATCTGCTTGGAGATCTCCGTGGTCGCCTTGGCCGTCTGGTCGGCGAGGCCCTTGACCTCGGCGGCGACGACGGCGAAGCCGCGGCCGGCCTCACCGGCCCGTGCCGCCTCGATCGTGGCGTTGAGCGCGAGCAGATTGGTCTGGGCGGCGACGCCGCTGATCAGCTCGACGATCTCGCCGATCTTCTGCACCTTCGTGGCGAGGTCCTGCACCTGGCTGGCCGAGTTATTGGCCCCCTGGACGGCGCTGGCCGACATCTGGGCGGACTGCGACACCTGCGAGGCGATCTCGCGCACCGATGCGGCGAGCTCCTCGGTCGCTGAGGCGACCGTCTGCAGATTGCCGGAACTCTGTTCGGCGGCGGCGGCGACGGCATTCGACTGCGCCCCCGATTCCGAGGCGGAGGCCGACAGCGAGGTGGCCGCGCCCTTCAGCTGGTCGGCGGAGGCCGACACCGACTGGACGACCGAGCCGACGGCCTTCTCGAACTCGCCGGCGAGGCGGTCCAGCAGCGCGCGCTTCTCGCTCTCGGCCCGGGCCTCCTGCGCGGCCTGTTCGGCCCTGAGGCGCTCGGCTTCCATGCCGCTCGCCTTGAAGATCTCCGCCGAGCGGGCGATGTCGCCGACCTCGTCCTTGCGCGCGGCGCCGGAGACGGTGATGTCGAAACGCCCGCGCGCGAGATCCTCGAGCTGGCTCGCGAGCGTGCGGATGGGCGTGGCGATGCCGGTGCGGCCGATGAGCAGGCCGGCCATCACGCCGATGAGAAGGCTGGCGCCCGCGAGGATCTTCAGGAGGATCGCCATGGAGCTCTCGGTGGCCTGCAGGGCCTTGTGGTAGTTCGCGGCGCGCGCCAGCATGAGGGCGGTGAGGTCCTGCACCTCGCGGCGGGCTTGCATGAAGGTCGGGCGGCCCTCGGTCACCATCCGGGCGAGCGTCCGCTGCTGGTCGTCCGTCGCCTCGCCGCGAATGGCGCCGGCGAATTGCAGCGTCTTGTCCTCGAGTGCGAAATAGCGGTCGAGAGCGGCTTGCGCCTCGTCGGCCGCCCTGATCACCTCGGGCACCGCACTGGCGCGCACCCTGGCCATGTTCTCGGTGATGGCGCGGCGCTGGGCGGCGACGGTGGCGCTGTTCTCGCGGATGACGTCCGGCGTCGGATTGATGGCAATCGCCGCCTCGGCGCGCGCAATATAGGACACGGCCGAAGTAATGCGCGAGGAGGCCGTCGCGCGCTCGCCCGCGACGATCCCGCGTTCCGCATCGGCCGCGACGCTCGACAGCGCGTACATGCCGATCCCGGCAAGAGCCATCGCCAGCACATTCAGCGTCAGCACGAGCGCCATGATTTTCGGCGTGATGCGAATATTGGAAAGAACCGACAAGGGAGCCTCCGTGAACCAAGGTGACCCAGCGGTAGCAAGCCGCTCTTTCGACTTCGTTAATTTATCTTAGAATGTCTGTTAAATTGCTGCTTTATGAGGCGTCGCGCGCACTTTGCCCAACGCCCGCTCGCGCGCGATGCCTGCGTCAGGCCGTCCGCCCGGCGGCGATCGCCGCAAGGCCCGGGACGGTCTGCGCGCCGTGCGCGTGGACGATCTTCGTCTGGGTCCCCGGCGCCATATCGGTCACGTGGATGGTCGCTTGCATCCGATTGGCCAGCGCCTCGACGATGCTGGTGCCGAGGCCCGACTTGGCGCCGCCCGCACCGGCTGTCGGCATCCCGATGCCGTTGTCGGTGACACTGAGGGTCCAACCGGTTGGCTCCGAGCGATAGGCGACGACGATGGCCCCGTGGCGTTCGTCGGGAAAGGCGTGCTTCAGCGAATTGATGACCAGTTCCGTGATGATCAGGCCGAGACTGATCGAAACTTCGCCGCTCACCGTGCTGTCGTCGGCCTCCACCGTCAGGGTGAGAGCCGCGGGATCACGGATCATCGAGGCGGCAAGGCTGCGGCACAGAGCCGTGAAATAGTCCCGCAAATGCACATCACCGCCTGTGAATCGGCCAGTTGCCGCTCGACGGAGGCGATCGACATCACCCGGTTACGGGCATCCGTGAGATGGCCGCGGGCCTCCTCGGACTGGACCCGCCGGGCACTCTGCATCAGGACGCTGGCGATGATCTGCAGGCTGTTGGCGACCCGGTGATGCACCTCCTGCAGCAGGGCGGCCTTGTCGCGGATCAGCGACTGCTTGAAACTCTCTGACGTCCGCTCGTCGGTGGCATCGAAGATTTCGAGCAGCACGCGCACCTCCGGCCCGGCCGCATGGACAAGACGATGCGCATGGAGCACGAGGCGCCGCTTGCCGAGTGCCGGGCTGTCGAGATCGAATTCGTAGGCCTCGACGTCGGCGGTGCCCATCGCCGTTTCTCGCAGCAGCGACCGCAGGTTCGCCGAGCCCCACTCGCCCTGTCCCAAGGCGAAGACGCTGCGACCTTCGATGCTGACCGGGTCGATCTGGAACGCACGGCAGAAGGACTGGCTCGCTCCGATCACCGTCATGTCTGCTTCGAGCAGCACGAGCGGTGACGTCGAACTGGCGACCACCGCGAGGGCGAGGCTGAGAGCCGGGTCCGGGATGGATGGCCGGTACGGGGTCAAGAACGTCCCCTTTCACGCGAAACGCGGAGGCCTGCGGAGCGCGAGCCTTACCCGGTCGATACACAACGCTGCCGCGCGGGGTCGCAGGCCGAGACGCGATTGTTCATAGCACGTCCACACGACCCAAGGTAGCAGCTCTTGATGCGGTGCGGTGCCCGGTCCGACCTTTCGGCTATCGTCCTGCCTGCGGGCGGAACAGTTGCCCCCGCTCGGCGACCAGCACCATGGCGAGCGCCGCGAGGCCGCAGGCGCCGAAGCCGAGCACGACCGGCAACGCCGTCCCGTCAAACTGCTGGCCGATCCCGAAGCCGATCAGCGCCCCGCCGACCGTCGAAACGAAGCCCTGGACGGAAGACGCCGTCCCCGCGACGTGGCCCAGCGGATCCATGGCCATGGCGCCGAAATTCGACGCCATGAGGCCGAAGAAGAACATCGTGACACATTGGAACAGCGTGAAGACCAGCAGGGTCTCGTGGCCTGCCAGCGCCATGGCGCCGTGGGCCAGCGTCGCGGCGATATAGCCGACGAGCGCCGTATGCGACACCCGGCGCATGCCGAAGCGCTCGACGATCCGCGCGTTCAGGAAGGAGGCCAGGGCCATGAAGCCGGCGATCACCGCGAAGATGGTGGTGAAGAGACCGCTGGCCTTGAAGACATCCTCGAACATCTGCTGCGAGGCGGTGATGAAGCCGAACAGGCTGCCGATGACGAAGGTCAGGGCCAGCATGTAGCCGACCGACTGGCGCGTCGTCAGGCAGATGCGGAAGGCGTTGAGAATGGGGCCTAGGGCGATGGGCGTCCGGTCGTCGGCATGCAGCGTCTCGGGCAGTTTTCGGGCCACCCACAAGGCCACGGCGATGCCGAACAGGCCGAGGAGCGCGAAGATCCAGCGCCAGGGAGCGAAGAGGATGATGACCTGCCCGATCGAGGGCGCCAGGATCGGCACGGCGAGGAAGACGATGAAGGCGAGCGACATGACCCGCGCCATCTGCCGGCCGGAGAACGTGTCGCGGACGATCGACACCGCGAGGACGCGCGAGGCTGCGGCGCCGATGCCCTGGACCACGCGCGCGACCATCATCTGCTCGAAACTGGTGGCGAAGGTCGCCGCGAGGCTCCCGACGGCGTAGATCGCAAGACCGGTGAGCAGCACCGGCCGGCGGCCGAACCGGTCGGCCAGCGTACCGTAGATGATCTGCGCCAGGCCGAAGCCGAGGAGATAGGACGTGATGACCCATTGCCGGTCGTTGGGCGAGACGATGCCGAGCGCCTCGCCGATCTCGGGCAGGGCGGGCAGCATGGAATCGATGGCGAGCGCATTGGTCGCCATCAGGGCGGCGATCATGGCGACGAACTGGCGGAAGCCCAGGCCCGGATAGGGTCCGGCGGCTTGCGGGGGCATGGGGGTCATGGGCATGTCTGCGACGGGGAGGGCGGTGCCGCCGGGCGGCGGCCGGCTCCGATCAGGGATCGAGCCTTTGCCCTAATACATGTCTCATGGCGACACTATTGATTTTGCCGTGATGCAGCATCCCGCGGCGAGGCGGCTTGCAGCGCGCGTCGGCATGCGGCTAGGATTCGCGCAACGAAAAGGGCCGCGTGGCATGCTGCGCCGGCTTTCACAGCCGGATCGCCATGGCGCAGCCGGTCAAAATGCTCAAAACCATGAGGAAATGCCGCTGATGATCACCCGCCGTACGACACTTGCCGGTCTCGCCGGAGTCCTGGCCGTTCCCGCCATTCGCCCCGCCTCCGCCCAGGCCGCCTGGCCGTCCCGTCCGGTGCGCATGATCGTGCCTTTTCCGCCCGGTGGCTCCACCGACGTGCTCGCCCGCGTCATCGCCGAAAGCCTGTCGAAGGAACTCGGCCAGACCGTGGTGATCGAGAACCGCCCTGGTTCGGCCGGCAATGTCGGCGTCAACGCCGTCGCTCGCGCCGAGCCCGACGGCTACACGATCGGCGTTTCGACCATCGGCCCGCTCTCGGCCCATATCGAGCTGTACCGCAACCTGCCTTTCAACCCGCTGACCGACTTCACCTATATCGCCGACATCTACGAGATCCCCAACGTCCTCGTCGTCAATCCGCAGACGCCGGTGTCGAACGTCCAGGAATTCATCGCCTGGGTGAAGGCCAAGGGCGAGGGCAAGGCCTCCTACGGCACACCGGGCCTCGGCACCACGGCGCATCTGTCGACCGAGTTCCTGTCGCGCAAGGTCGGGATGCAGCCGCTCCATGTGCCCTACCGCACTGGCGCCGTCGCGGTTCAGGACCTCATTGCCGGCCGCATCGACTTCATGTTCGACAACCTGCCCACCATCATCGGCCAGATCCAGGGCAGGGCGATCAAGCCGATCGCCGTGTCCACCGCCAAGCGCTGGCCGGGCCTGCCCGACGTGCCCACGATGATCGAGGGCGGCGTCGCCGATTTCGACGTGACGTCGTGGTCCGGCATGATCGCGCCAAAGGGCCTGCCCGATGCCATCACCCGGAGGCTGGTCGATGCCCATATCAAGATCGGCCAGGATCCGGCCTTCGTGAAGCGTTTCGAGGAGCTCGGCGCCCTCTCCACGATGAAGGGGCCGGAGGTTCTGCAGGCCCGCATGGCGAGGGAGATTCCGCGCTGGGCCGAGGTGGTCCGCGCCGCCGGCGCCAAGGTCGATTGATCGGCGGCACCCGGCCGGGGCGGTGCCCCGGCCCATGATGGCATGATCCATGGCCGGGCCTCGTCCCGGCCATTGACGTTCGGGAGGCGTGGCCCCTCCCATCCGGCCAAGTTGCGGCTCCTCATGAAATGGCGTTTCATTTCCAAAAGCCTGCTCGGAGGACACCCGCCCATGACGACCGCCAGCCGCCGCACCGTTCTCGCCACCCTCGGGAGCGTCGCGGCCGCCTCGATCCTGCCTGCCCGGGCACAGGCCTTCCCGTCCAAGCGGGTCACGCTGGTCGTTCCCTTCCCGCCCGGAGGTCCGGTCGACCTGACCGCCCGCCAGATCGGACAGAAGATATCGGAATACTGGAACCAGACGGTCATCGTCGAGAACCGGCCCGGCGCCGATGCGGTGATCGGGGCCCAGGCCGTGCAGCGCTCCGACCCTGATGGCCATACCCTGCTGGTCTGCGCCATCCATCACTCGGTCCACCCGAGCCTGAAGGCGAGCCTGCCCTACAATTTCCTCGAGGATTTCGTGCCGGTCAGCGGCGCCGGCATCTTCCCGATCATCGTCTGCGCCCATCCCTCGCTGCCGGTGAACAATGTCGGCGAGCTCGCCGCCTATGCCAGGGCCAATCCGGGCAAGCTGAGCTATGGCTCGGCCGGTGTCGGCGGCGGCACGCATCTGGCCGGCGAACTCTTCAAGAGCATGACCGGCACCGACATGCTGCATGTCGCCCACCGCGGCAGCGCCCCGGCCATGAGCAGCCTGCTCGGCAACCACGTGCAGCTGATGTTCTCCGACGGTCCGACCGCCGTGCCCCAGGTCCAGGCCAAGACCGTCAAGGCGCTCGGCATCAGCCCGGCCCGTCTGTCGATCCTGCCGGATATCCCGACCATGCCGGAGGCCGGCCTGCCCGGCTACGAGGCCTATTCCTGGTCCGGCATCGTCGCGCCGAAGGGCACGCCGGCCGATGTCGTGACGGCGCTCAACACCGCCATGAGCCGGGCCCTCAGGGAGCCGGAGACCATCGAGAAATTCGAGAAGTTCGGTGCCCAGCCGGCGCCGCAGACAGCCGCCCAGTTCGGCGCCTTCCTGAAGAACGAAACCGAGAAATGGGCAAAGGTCGTCGCGGCGGCTAACATCCCGAAGCAGCAGTAAGGTCCGGAGCCCGGCTCCGGACGAGGAGCCGGTCATGACCCAGCCTGTCCCTACAGTGAGCCTGCCGACGGGGGACATGCTGCCCGTCCTCGGCCTGGGCACCTGGACCATCGCCGACCGGCCGGAGCGCCGGGCGACCGCCATCGCGGCGCTCCAGGCCGGCCTCGATGCCGGCCTCAGCCTCATCGACACGGCGGAGATGTATGGGGACGGCGCCTCCGAGGAGCTGATCGGGCAAGCCCTTGCCGGCCGCCGCGACGAGGCCTTTCTTGTCTCCAAGGTCTATCCCCACAATGCAGGGCGGCAGAGCGCCATCGCAGCCTGCGAGGCGTCGCTGCGCCGCCTGGGGACCGACCGTCTCGACCTCTACCTCCTGCACTGGCCGGGGAGCATCCCCCTGGCCGAGACCGTGACGGCCTTCGAGCGGCTCAAGGCCGACGGCAAGATCCGCCACTGGGGCGTCTCGAACTTCGACGTCGACGGCCTGGAGGCTCTCCTCGCCGCCGGCGGCCAAGACGTCGCCGTCAACCAGGTGCTCTACAATTGCGGCCGCCGCGGCATCGAATTCGACCTCATGCCCTGGCAGGCCGCGCGCGGCATTCCGGTCATGGCCTATTCGCCGATCGAACAGGGCAAGCTGCCCCGCCATCCCGCGCTCGTCGCCATCGCCGCCCGCCATCAAGGGTGCACGCCGGCGCAGGTGGCGCTGGCCTTCACGCTGCGCCGCGGCGGCGTCGTCGCCATCCCGCAGATGGGCACGCCCGCCCATGTGGCGGAGAACCGCCCCGCCGCCGATCTCCTTCTGACGGCAGAGGACATGGCGGAGATCGACCGGGCCTTTCCACCGCCGACGCGTCGACGGCCGCTGGACATGCTCTGAGGCCGCGCCGGCCGGATGGCACGGCGCGTTGCTGAGCATTTGACCAGTTTGCGCAGCGCGTAATCAGGGCGCCGTCCGGTCCGCCTGGCGCGCGTCCCGCGACAAATGTCTGATATGTGGAACAAAATCGCCGGCGGGGGTGCTGGCACGGGCCTTGCGATCCTGGCGGTGGATATCGTTCCGCCCGTCAGGAGCCCTCGATGCGACGCAGAGACTTCTTCAAGACAGCGACCCTCGCCAGCGCAGCCACGCTTGCCGCGCCCCATGTCGTCACCGCCCAGGCCACCTTCACCTGGCGCATGACCTCGGCCTATGGCCCGCGCGCCGCCTTCTACTCGGTCGGGCCGGGATCGGCGACCGATCTCATCCAGCGCATCCAGACCATGTCGAGCAATCGCCTGCGCATCCAGTTCTTCGGCGCCGGCGAGCTTGTTCCGGCCTTCGAGGGTTTCGATGCCGCCTCCGCCGGCACGGTGGAGATGAACTACGGCAACTCCTACTTCTGGACCGGCAAGAGCTTCGCCGCGCAATATTTCACCGCCGTGCCCTTCGGCCTCAATTTCCAGGGCATGAACGGCTGGCTCTATGACGGCGGCGGCATGGATCTCTGGCGCGAGACCTACGACCGCTTCAATCTCGTGCCCATCCCCTGCGGCAATACCGGCGTGCAGATGACCGGCTGGTTCCGCAAGCCGATCGAATCCATCGCCGACCTGCGCGGCCTGAAGATGCGCATCCCCGGCCTCGCCGGCCGCGTCTACCAGCAGTTCGGCGTCGACGTGCGCCTGCTCCCCGGTGGCGAGATCTTCCCGGCCCTCGAGCGCGGCGTCATCGACGCAGCCGAATTCGTCGGCCCCTTCCTCGACCGCCAGCTCGGCCTGCATCGCGTCGCCAAGAACTACTACACGACCGGCTGGCACGAGACCGCGACCGTCTCCGAGGTGGCCATCAACAAGACGGCCTGGAACCGCCTGCCGAACGAGCTCAAGGCCATCGTCGAGAATGCCTGCGCCGCCTGCAATGTCGTCTCCGAGGCCTGGGCCCAGAAGAACAATGCCGAGGCCCTCGACGATCTCGTCACCAACCACCAGGTGGTCGCCCGGCCCCTGCCGGATTCCGTCGTCGACGAGCTGCGCAAGGCCAATGACAAGGTGCTGGAGGCTGGCCTCACCGACCCCCTCGTGAAGAAGGTCCACGACAGCTACTTCGCCTATTTCGCCAAATACGCGAAATGGACGGCGCTCTCCGAGGGCGTCTATCACGCCAAGGTGCGCCCCTCGTGAGCCTCTCCGCCCGCATTGCGGCGGGCATCGACAGGATCGTCGATGCCTTCGGCCTCCTCGCCGCGGCCTGTTGCTTCGCCTTGGTCGCCGTCATGGCGACCAATGTGCTGCTGCGCTACCTGTTCTCCACCGGCTCGGTCTGGGCCCAGGAGCTCGAATGGCACCTGCTGGTGCCGATCTGCCTGCTCGGCATGGCCTATGCCATCCGCCATGGCGAGCATGTCCGGGTCGACATCTTCTTCGCCACCTACCCGGAACGGCTGAAGGTCGCCATCGACCTCTTCGCCGCCATGCTCGGCATTCTGTTCGGTGTGGTCGTCATCATTCTCTCGTGGCGCTATGTCGGCCAGTCCTGGCGGATCGACGAGGGCTCGGCCAATCCCGGCGGGATTCCCTGGCGCTGGGCCCTGAAGGCCGTCATTCCGCTCGGCTTTGCGATCTTCACCCTGCAGAGCCTCGGCGATGCCCTCCGGGCCGCCGAACGGCTGCGCGCCTGACTGACCGTATCGGTTCCATGCCCCTCAATGAAATGCTCGCCATCGGCATGCTGGTGTCGTTCTTCGTGCTGCTGCTGGCGGGGCTGCCGGTGGCGCTGACGCTGGCGCTGACCGGCTTCGTCTTCGGCTTTCTCGGCTTCGGCGAGATCCTGTTCAACCTGCTGCCGAACCGCATCTTCGGCGTGGTGACGAGCTACACGCTGCTGGCCATTCCCCTCTTCGTCTTCATGGGGGTGATGCTGGAAAAGTCGCGGCTGGCGGAAGACCTCATGGAGGTTGTCGGCCTCATCGCGGGATCGCTGTCCGGCGGGCTCGGCATCGGCATCATCCTCGTTGGCATCGTCATGGGGGCGACGACCGGCATCGTCGGCGCGACGGTGGTCACCCTCGGCCTCCTCACCCTGCCGACCCTGCTGAACCGCGGCTACGACAAGGGCCTGGCCGCCGGCGTCATCTGCGCCTCGGGCACCCTCGGCCAGATCATTCCGCCGAGCCTCATCCTCATCCTGCTCGCCGACATCCTCAACGAGAGCGTCGGCACGCTCTTCGCCGCGGCGCTGCTGCCCGGCCTCCTGCTGTCGGGCATCTATGTCGCCTATATCCTCATCCTCGGAAAGCTCCGCCCCGACATGGTCCCCCCGGTTCCCCAGGCCGAGCGCGACGCGGTCTCGCGCCGCCAGCTCTGGGTGAAGCTCCTGCGCGTCGCCCTGCCGCCGCTAGGGCTTGTTGTCGCGGTTCTCGGCTCGATCATAGGCGGCATCGCGGCCCCGACCGAAGCCGCCTCCATGGGCGCCCTCGGCGCGGTCCTCGTCACGGCGATCGGCGGACGCTTCAGCCTCGCCATGCTCGGCGCCACGGCACGGTCCACCCTCGTCATCACGGCGCAGATGATGTTCATCCTGATCTGCGCCCAGGTCTTCGCCATCGCCTTCCGCGGCCTCGGCGGCGAGGACCTGGTCAAGGAGATGTTCGCCTTCGTGCCCGGCGGCATCAATGCCGACATCTGGTTCATGCTGGCGATCATCTTCGTGCTCGGCTTCTTCATCGAGTGGATCGAGATCTGCTACATTGCCGTGCCGCTCTTCATGCCCATCCTGCAGGATGGCGGGGCGAACCTCGTCTGGGTGGCGACACTGATCTGCGTCATGCTGCAGACCTCGTTCCTCACCCCGCCCTTTGGCTGGTCGCTGTTCTATCTGCGCTCGGTGGCGCCGCCGGAGGTGCGGACCGCCGACATGTATCGCGGCGTCATTCCCTTCGTCGGCATGCAGGTCCTCGCCACCGCCATCGTCTTCGTCTTCCCGGTCCTGGCGCTCGGCCTGCCCAGGGCGATCGGCTGGTAGGGCCGCGTCAGTCGCGGCTCTCCTCGTCCTCGCCCTCGTTCTCCACGACGGGGATGGCATAGGCGCCCTTCAGCCAGCGGTTGAGGTCGACATCGGCGCAGCGCTTCGAGCAGAAGGGCTTGAAGCGCACCAGGGCGGGCTTGCCGCAGATCCGGCAGGCCCTGGGCGGATCGACCAGACGGTCGTTGTCGTTCTCGGCGTTCATGGGCTGGGTCATGGCACGGGACGGGGCTGCGAGGAAAGGGCGGTGCTTGTCCCCTGGACGCGGCTCAGCCCTTGGCGATCCAGCCGAGGGTGACGGGATAGCCCGTGGCGCCGATCAGGCCGACGGCCTCGGCGAGAGGCAGACCGACCACATTGGTATAGGATCCGACCAGCGAGACAACGAAGGCCCCCGCAATCCCCTGGATCGCATAGCCGCCGGCCTTGCCGCGCCATTCGCCGGCGCCGAGATAGGCATCGACCTCGTCCTTCGACAGCCGTTTGAAGCGCACCCGCGTCTCCACCAGCTTGGTCGTGACCCGGCCCGCCTGGTCGACGCGGCAGAGCCCGGTATAGACCCGGTGGGCGCGGCCTGACAGCAGGCGGATGCAGGCAGCGGCCTCCTCGATGGTCTCCGCCTTCGGCAGGATGCGCCGGCCGACGCAGACCACGGTATCGGCGGCAAGGATCACCGATCCCGCCCATTCCGCATCATCGCGGATGCGCCGCGCGGCTTCCGCCGCCTTGTCGCGCGCCAGGCGCATCGCCAGCTTGCGCGGACTCTCGCGCGGCCAGGGCGTCTCGTCGATCTCGGCGGGAACCAGCGTGTCCGGCTCGATGCCGGCCTGCTGAAGCAGCGCGAGCCGCCGCGGCGAGGCCGAGGCGAGGATCAGTTTCGGGCGGCCGGGGACGGATGTGGGAGCCATGGGCGCCTTGTGCGGGACTTGCGCGGGGTGAGGCGTTCGATAGCCCATGCGGCGGGGCTTGTGAACACGGCTTGCCGCGACGGTGTCGTCACTGGCCGCCTCGGTGCAGTCTGGAGCGATGCCCCCACCCCATCCTTTGTCCCGTTGGACTTCGCAGCGCAGCGCGGCATAGATGGTGGCGACAAGGGGAGCCCCGCCATGCCCAAGACCAATCCGGGACGATTCTTCGAGGACTTCCGCCTCGGCGACCGGCTCGTCCACGCCACGCCGCGGACCGTCACCACCGGCGATGCAGCGCTCTACACCGCGCTCTACGGCACCCGTTTCGTCGTCCAGTCGTCGGACGCCTTCGCCAAGGCCATCGGCTATCCCAAGAGCCCCGTCGACGACCTCCTCGTCTTCCACATCGTCTTCGGCAAGACCGTTGCCGATGTGTCGCTGAACGCCGTCGCCAATCTCGGCTATGCCGGCTGCCGCTTCCTCTCGCCCGTCTATCCCGGCGATACGCTCTCCACGGTCTCCGAAGTGATCGGGCTGAAGGAGAATTCCAACCGCAAGACCGGCGTCGTCTATGTCCGCTCCGTCGGCACCAATCAGCATGGCGACGAGGTCCTGGACTATGTGCGCTGGGTCATGGTGAGGAAACGCGACGAGGCGGCGCCCGCCCCGCCCGAACATGTGCCGGCCCTGCCGAAGGCGCTCGAGCCCGACCAGCTGGGCGATGCCTGTCCGCTCATCGATCCCGAAGCCTGGGACACGGCGCTCTCCGGCCAGCGCCACCGCCTTGCCGACTATGTCGCGGGCGAGGGCATCGATCATGTCGACGGCATGACGGTGGAGGAGGCCGAGCACATGATGGCGACGCGCCTCTACCAGAACACCGCCAAGGTCCATTTCAACCAGTATACCGAGGGCCAGGGTCGCTTCGGCCGCCGCCTCATCTATGGCGGCCACGTCATCTCCATCGCCCGCGCGCTGTCCTTCAACGGCCTCGCCAACTGCTTCCAGATCGCCGCCATCAATGGCGGCCGCCATGTCGCGCCGCTCTTTGCCGGCGACACCGTCTTCGCCTGGTCGCAGATCCTTGCCGTGGAGGAACTGCCGGGCCGCGACGATGTCGGCGCCCTGCGCATCCGCACCGTCGCCACCAAGGACCGGCCCTGTGCCGATTATCCGCTCAAGGCCGGCGACGATTATGACCCGGCGGTGATCCTCGATCTCGATTACTGGGCGCTGATCCCGCGCTAGCGGGTCCGCCGCCCCCCGGCCCGCCGGCGGTGACAGGCCGGGCACGGATGGCCTAGAAGCAGGGCGGAACCCGACCGTGAGGCTTGCTGCACCATGGATATCTTCGAACGGCTGAAGACGGCTGCGACCGCCGACTGGCGCTCCTATGTCGACCATGACTTCGTCCGCCGGCTCGGCGCGGGAACGCTGCCCGAGGCCGCCTTCCGCACCTATCTGATCCAGGATTATCTGTTCCTCATCCAGTTCGCCCGCGCCTATGCCCTGGCGAGCTACAAGAGCCGCACGCTGGCCGACATCCGCGCCGCCCAGGCCGGGCTTGCCGCCATTCTGGCGGAAACGGACCTCCATGTCCGGCTCTGCGGTCGCTGGGGCCTGACACCCGCCCAGATCGAGGCGGCGCCGGAGCATCAGGCCACCGTGGCCTATACGCGCTTCGTTCTCGATTGCGGCGCCGCGGGCGACCTTCTCGACCTCCATGTCGCCCTGGCGCCCTGTGTCATCGGCTACGCGGAGATCGGACGTACCCTGGCCGCGCAGGACCCGGCAGCTCTTGGCTCCAATCCCTATGGCGAATGGATCGGTGAATATGCCGGCGAGGGCTATCAGGCGGTCGCCGCCGCCGCGCGTCGTCACCTCGACGAACTGGCGGCACGGGCGATGACGGAGCAGCGCTTTGCCGAACTGGCCGGGCTTTTCGCCAAGGCCTCCCGGCTCGAGGCGGATTTCTGGCAGATGGGCCTCGACGCCCGTTAAGGCGCGCCGAGGCGGCGCGAGGTTGACCTAGCGTCGCGTTTCGTCATGGTACGTGGCGTGCCGATCCCGCGTCCCCGACAGATTCTTCCATGGCGCATGAACCTTTTCGCCGGCTGCCGCGACTGATGCTGCGAGCCCACCGGCTCGGGAGTGACGATGCAGTCTGACAGCGACCAGGATCTCATCCTCCGGGTTGCCAAGGGCGATCGTCTCGCCTTCCGGACCCTCTATGCCCGTCACAATGTCCGCGTGTTCCGGTTCATCCTCCGGTTCATCAAGGACGAGGGACAGGCCGAGGATCTGATCGGCGAAGTCTTCCTGGACGTGTGGCGGCAGGCCGACAGGTTCGAGGGGCGATCAAGCGTCTCGACCTGGATCCTCGGAATGGCCCGTTTCAAGGCGTTGTCCTCGCTGAGGAAGACGACGGAAGCGGAACTGGACGACGAGCAGGCCGCCGCTATCGCGGACGATGCGGACACGCCCGAGACGGTGTCTCAGAAACTGGACAAGGCAAAGGCCATTCGCCGCTGCATCGACCAGCTTTCGCCCGAGCACCGGGAAATCGTCGATCTGGTCTACTATCAGGAGAAATCGATCTCCGAAGTGGCCGAGATCGTCGGAATACCGGAGAACACCGTCAAGACGCGCATGTTCTATGCGCGCAAGAGACTCCAGGAGCTCATGCAGAGCGCCGGTGTCGATCGAGGTTGGCCATGACGACGCGCAGCTCCCTAGAGATGTCAGAGCGCCGGGCAGTTTCCGAACTGCTGCCCTGGTATGCCGCCGGCACGCTGTCCGCCGCCGACACCGCCCGTGTCGAGGCGGCCCTCGAGGCCGACGCCACCCTGCGCGACGAGCTGGAGATCGTCCGGGAGGACCAGGACGCCTCCTTCGCCCTGGCCGAGGCCTCGCCGCGGCCCTCCGCCCGGGTCCTCGACGATCTGATGAAGCGCGTCGAGGCCGAGCCGGCCAAGCTTTCCCATGTCGCCGCCCGCGCCAAGGCCGGCTTCGCCGACTGGCTCGGCGAGAAGCTCGCGCTTCTCTCGCCCCGCACCCTCGCCTATGCGGCCGGGGCCGCGGCGCTGGCCCTCGTCATCCAGGCCGGCGTCATCGGCTCGTCCTTCATTGCCGGTCCCGCCCAGTTCCAGACCGCCTCCCACAGTCCGGCCCCCACGGCGCCGCGCGCCGAAGGCACCTACATCCTCATCGGCTTCGTTGCCGATGCACCGGCCGGCGAGGTGACGCGCCTGCTCGAACAGGTCAAGGGCACCATCGTCGAAGGCCCGCGTCCCGGCGGCTTCTACCGGGTGCGCATCGGCGAGGGCAGCATGAGCTCGGCCGATCTCGACCAGGTGGTCGCGACGATCCGCGGCCGTACGGGCCTCGTCCGCTTCGTCGGCCCGGCCTCCTGATCCGGCCGCCACGCCGTCGTGGCAGCGACCAGCGCCGCCAAACAGAAACAATGCCGGCCTAGCCTTGGCATGCGTTGAGGTCATCCGGCCAAGGAGATGCAGCCATGTCCGACGCTGTCGGTCGTCCCGCGGTCTCGCGATCGAAGACGGGCCTTGTCGCCGGGTTCCTCGGGATTCTCGCGGCCTCGACCTTCCTCATGACCGCGGACGTGCGCCCGGCCCAGGCGCAGTTCGGCATTTCGATCGGCGGCGGCGGTTTCGGCGGCGGCGGCGGCTTCCGCAACCGTGGCTCGCGCATGGAGGGACCCGCCCGCGGCTCCATCCAGCGCATGCCCGGCGAACGCGGGGGCCGTTTCATGGATGGCGGCGGCCGTGGCGGCCGCATCCTTGAGGGGGGTGGTCGCTCCGGCCGCTTCACCGAGGGCGGTGGCCGTGGGGGGCGCTTCATCGACGAGGGTGGCCGCGGTGGTCGTTTCGGCGATGGCCCCATGCGTGGCGACAGGTTCGGTGACCGGCCAGGCCGCGGAGGCCGCATCCGCGACGATGCCGGATACGGCAACGGCCGCCCCGGACGGGAAGCTGATCGCGGCCGCTATGGCGACGATGTCGGGCGTACCGACGGGCGCCCCGGGCGCCGTCCGCCCTGGGGCCGCCCGGGTGTTCGCCCTGGCAGTGACGATGTCGTAACACGGCCGCCTCGCCGTCCGCCCGGCGACAGGCCTCCGGGCCGCCCTCCCGGCGGCCGCCCGCCGATCATCTATCCCGGCGACGGACCGGTGGTCCGGTTGCCTCCCGGCCGCCGCCCGCCGGTCATCTATCCCGATGACGGTCCCGTCGTCCTGGTCCCGCCCGGGGGCGGCGGCATCCGTCCGCCGGGTGGCCGTCCCCCTGGAGGTCGTCCGCCCGGTGGCCCGCCGCCGCGCGGACCCGGCTTCGGCCCGGCCGCCGGCGCTGCCGCCGCTGCTTTCGGCGCCCCGGCGCTGATCTCGGCCGCCCGCGCCGGCACCGACAGGCAGGACGTGGCCGGCCTGCCGCCGGCCAACGAGCGCCGCTATGTGCCGGACGAGGTGCTCTTCATCATGAACGCCAATGCGCCGGCCAATGCCGTGCGCAACGTCGTGCGCCGCTTCAACCTGACGCTGATCGCCGAGGAACAGTCCCAGCTCGTCGGCACCGTCGTGCATCGCTATCGCATCCCCAGCCGCACCACCGTGCCCGCGGCGATCCGGGCCATGACGCGAACGGCCGGCGTCGGCTATGTCCAGCCGAACTATCTCTTCGAACGGCCGAACTACGTCTTCCGGCTGCAGAGCGCCGCCACCACCCAGACCGGCGGAGCCTCGATGCAATATGTCGTCGACCAGCTGCGCCTGCCCGAAGCCCATGGTCTCGCCCGCGGCGAACAGGTGCCGATCGCCGTCATCGATTCCGGCGTCGAGGCCACCCATCCCGAAATGACCGGCCGCATCGCCAGCTCCTTCGACGCGGTCGGTGGAGCCTTCCAGGCCCATGAGCACGGCACCGGCATGGCCGGCGCCATCGTCGCCCATGGCCAGCTCACCGGCGTGTCGCCGCGCGCCAACATCCTGGCCGCCCGCGCCTTCGCACCCGGCCAGAGCAGCGGCGCCTCCGGCACCAGTTTCCACATCCTCAGGGCCATGGACTGGTCGATCAGCGCGGGTGCCCGCGTCATCAACATGAGCTTCGCCGGCCCGCGCGACCCGATGATGACCCGCGCCATCCAGGTCGCCGCCGGCCGGCGCATCGCCATGGTCGCCGCCATGGGCAACGAGGGGCCGGGTGCACCGGTCTCCTTCCCCGCCGCCGATCCCAATGTCATCGCCGTGACCGCCACCGATCAGGCCGGCCGCCTGTTCGCCGCAGCCTCGCGCGGCAATCACGTGGCGGTGGCGGCGCCTGGCGTCGAGATCATCCTGCCCGCCCCGCGTGGCGGCTATCAGATCTCCTCGGGCACCTCGGTCGCGGCGGCCCATGTCAGCGGCATTGCCGCCCTGCTGCTGGAACGCCAGCCCGGCCTCGACCCCGCCCAGCTCCGCCAGATCCTGCAGGAGACGGCACGGCGCGGCGCGACGGCCGATCCGCTGCTCGGCGCCGGCCTCGCCGATCCCGTCCCCGCCCTGACCGCCGCCCGGCCGCCGGCCGATGCCGGTGTGCCCATGGTGACGGCGCCGCCCCCCGCACCGCCTGCGGCGACGGCCGAAGCGCCGCCGGCGACCGTCCCCGGTGCTGCCTCGGCCGAGGCGCCAGCGGTCGCCCCGCCGCGCCAGGCAACCGTCGCTCCCGGCACCGCCGAAGCCAGCGACTGACCCCCGGCCGGCACCCCCATCGCCTCACCGGGCCCGTCGCGAAAAAAAAACGCGGCGGGCCCGAACCTTTTCCCGCGCTGGCGCCACCCATGGATATCGGGGGCGCAACGAGCCCCGGGCCAACCTCAAGGGGACCTGCCATGAACCGCTTCAAGACCCTCGCTATCGCCGCCCTCGCCGTCGCCACCCTGTCGGTCGGCGTCGCCTCCCAGGCCGAAGCCGGCCCGTTCCACCGCCGCCACATCGGCTGGGGCGTCGGGGCGCTTGCCACCGGCCTGATCGTCGGCGGCGCCATCGCCGCCAGCCGCTCCAATGCCTACGCTTCCGACTGCTACCTGACCCGCCGCTGGGTCGACGGCCCCTACGGCCCGGAGCGCCGCACCATCCGCGTCTGCGAGTGATCGCCGCGACCTTCTGACCGACCTCCAGACCTCCCCGCGAAGCCCCGGTCCTGCACCGGGGCTTTTGCGCGTCGGCAGGTCAGCGTGGCACGGTCCCAAGGTCCTTGTGGCCGACATGGCAGGTGACGCCGGCCTGGCGCGCGCCGCGCCAGGCAACCGTCGCGCCCGGCCCGTGGCGACACCTCCTCACCGGGCCCGTCGCGAAAAAAATCGCGGCGGGCCCGAACCTTTTTCCGCGCTGGCGCCACCCATGGATATCGGGGGCGCAACGAGCCCCGGCCAACCTCAAGGGGACCTGCCATGAACCGCTTCAAGACCCTCGCCATCGCCGCCCTCGCCGTCGCCACCCTGTCGGTCGGCGTCGCCTCCCAGGCCGAAGCAGGCCCGTTCCATCGCCGCCACATCGGCTGGGGCGTCGGGGCGCTTGCCACCGGCCTGATCGTCGGCGGCGCCATCGCCGCCAGCCGCTCCAACGCCTACGCTTCCGACTGCTACCTGACCCGCCGCTGGGTCGACGGCCCCTACGGCCCGGAGCGCCGCACCATCCGCGTCTGCGAGTGATCGCCGCGACCTTCTGACAGGTCTCCAGACCTCCCCGCGAAGCCCCGGTCCTGCACCGGGGCTTTTGCTTGTCCGGCTTTCCCCACCTTGGCATCGCCGCAGGGCCGCCATGCAGGCCGCCTCGTCCATAGCCTCGACGCGCCGCACAAACGAAACCGGCGGAGCTTTCGCTCCGCCGGTTCGCCATCTCCAATGTGAGGGGATCAGCGGCGGCCGCCGCGCCGCTCGCAGACGATGCCGCCCCAGATGGCGGAGTAATGGCAGGCTTCGAGACTGCCATTGGACGGGCTCGGGGCCCCGTAGCGCTGGTGCGTCGGGGCACCGGGCATGACGACGGCATTGGACTGGGTGACTTCCGAGCCGCCGCCACCGCCGCCACCGCCGCCGCCACCGCCGCCACGGGCCTGGGCAAGGCCGGTGAAGGCGCTGGTCAGGGCGAGGGTGAGGGCGCCGGCGAGGGCCAGCCTGTTGATGGACCTGGACATGGTGATCTCCTTGGTTTCGACGCGCCGCCGACAGGCGGTCGCTTGCGATGTCCATGGGTCGTTCCGGCGGCACTTGAGGTTCATCCGCAGGGCAGAAAGATCACGGCGACGACCAACAAAAAACCCCGGCCGCGAAGCCGGGGTTTGTCTGCAAGGAGCGGGCAGGGCGGCTCACATGTGGATGGCGCGCTTGTCGACGGCGAGCGCCGCCTCCTTGACCGCCTCCGACATGGTCGGATGGGCGTGGGTCGAGCGGCCGAGATCCTCGGCCGAGCCGCCGAATTCCATCAGCACCACCGCCTCGTGGATCATCTCGCCGGCACCGGCCGCGACGATGTGGACGCCGAGCACCTTGTCGGTCGCCGCATCGGCCAGGACCTTGACGAAGCCGTCCGTGGCGCGGTTGGCGCGGGCCCGGCCATTGGCGGTGAAGGGGAACTTGCCGACATTGTAGGCGATGCCGGCGGCCTTGAGGTCCTCCTCCGACTTCCCCACCGTGGCGACCTCCGGATAGGTGTAGACGACGCCGGGAATGCAGTCGTAGTTCACATGGCCCGCCTTGCCGGCGATGATCTCGGCCACCGCGATGCCCTCGTCCTCGGCCTTGTGGGCCAGCATCGGGCCGCGCACCACGTCGCCGATGGCATAGATGCCGGGAATATTGGTGCGGAAGTGATCGTCAATGACGACGCGGCCGCGCTCCAGGGCGACGCCGACCGTCTCCAGCCCCAGGCCCTCGGTATAGGGCCGCCGGCCGATGGCGACGAGTACCACCTCGGCCTCGATGGTCTGGGCCTCGCCGCCGGCGGCGGGCTCCACCGTCAGGGAGACGCCCTTCTTCGAGATCTTGGCGCCGGTCACCTTCGAGCCGAGCTGGAAGGTCACGCCCTGCTTGCCCATGATGCGCTGGAACTGCTTGGCGACCTCGGCGTCCATGCCGGGGAGGATGCGGTCGAGATATTCCACCACATGGACCTCGGCGCCGAGGCGGCGCCAGACCGAGCCGAGCTCGAGGCCGATGACGCCGGCGCCGATCACCACCATCTTCGACGGCACCTTGGCGAGCTCGAGCGCGCCTTCCGAGGAGACGATCTGCTTCTCGTCGATCGTCACGCCCGGCAGCGGGGTCACTTCCGAGCCGGTGGCGATGACGATGCTCTTCGCCTCGATCTCCGTGACCTTGCCGTCCTCGGCGGTCACCGCGACCTTGCCCGGCGCCACGATGGCGCCGCGGCCGAAATGCTGGTCGATCTTGTGCTTCTTCAGCAGGAAGGCGACGCCGTTGACATTGGCATCCACCGTCTCCTGCTTGTGCACCATCATCTGCTTGAGATTGAGCTTGGGCGCCGGCACGTCGATGCCCAGCGCCTGGAAGCCGTGGCCGGCCTCGTCGAACAGTTCGGAGGCGTGCAGCAGCGCCTTGGACGGAATGCAGCCGATGTTCAGGCAGGTGCCGCCATGGGTCTTGCGCTTCTCCACCACGGCGACCTTCAGCCCGAGCTGCGCGGCGCGGATGGCGCCGACATAGCCGCCGGGGCCGGTGCCGATGACGATGAGATCGTAGGACATGGACTGTCTCCGGAAATGCGGACTTTGGCCGGCGCTCAGCGCCCGCCGGACGCGGTGATGAAAGTGCCGGTGCAGTAGGAGGCTTCCTCCGAGAGGAGCCAGAGCGCGGCGCGGGCGATCTCTTCCGGATCGCCGATCCGCTGCATCGGAATGGACGGACGGATACGCTCGACCCGGGCGGGATCGCCGCTCGCCTCGTGGATGTCGGTGGTGACCATGCCGGGGCGCACCGCATTGACGCGGATCCCCTCCATCGCGACCTCCTTGGCAAGGCCGATGACGAAACTGTCCACCGCACCCTTGGAGGCGGCGTAGTCGACATATTCATGGGGGCTGCCGAGCACCGCCGCAACGGAGGAGATGGCGACGATGGCGCCGCCCTTGCCGCCATGCTTGGTGGACATGCGCTTCACCGCCTCGCGGGCGCAGAGGATGGTGCCGATGACATTGATGTTCATGATGCGGTGCAGCCGGTCGGCCGTATAGGTCTCGACCCGGCCCGACAGCGAGACAACGCCGGCATTGGCGATGAGGCCGACCAGCGGCCCGAGTCGGTCCGCCGCAGCGAAGATGCCGAGGATGTCGGATTCCTCGGCGATGTCGCCCTTCACCGAGACGGCCTGGGCGCCGAGTCCGTTGATCGCCGCGACCACCTCGGCCGCCGCGGCGGCATTGGCGGTGTAGTTGACCACCACGTCATAGCCGCGCTCCGCCGCCAGCAGGGCGCAGGCGCGCCCGATGCCGCGGCTGGAACCGGTGACGATGACGACGCCCTTGGACATGCTGCTCTCCTCGCGCCCCGCGTCGGCGGCCGGCTGTGGACGTCCGTTCGGATCAGAGGTCCATCACGAGACGGGCGGGATCCTCCAGGCTCTCCTTGACGCGCACCAGGAAGGTCACGGCTTCCTTGCCGTCGACAATCCGGTGGTCGTAGGAGAGCGCCAGATACATCATCGGGCGGATCTCGATCTTGCCGCCGATGACCATCGGCCGCTCCTGGATCTTGTGCATGCCGAGGATGCCGGACTGCGGCGCGTTGAGGATCGGCGTCGACATCAGCGAGCCGTAGACGCCGCCGTTGGAGATGGTGAAGGTGCCACCCTGCATCTCCTCGATGGTCAGCTTGCCGTCGCGGGCGCGGCGGCCGAAATCGGCGATGGTCTTCTCGACCTCGGCAATGCCCATCTGGTCGGCATCGCGCACCACCGGCACGACGAGGCCCTTCTCGGTGCCGACGGCGACGCCGACATGGCAGAAGTTCTTGTAGACGATGTCGGTGCCGTCGATCTCGGCATTGACCGCCGGGATGTCCTTCAGCGCCTGGACGCAGGCGCGCACGAAGAAGCCCATGAAGCCGAGCTTCACGCCGTGCTTCTTCTCGAACAGGTCCTTGTACTGGTTGCGCAGGCTCATGACCTGGGTCATGTCGACCTCGTTGAAGGTCGTCAGCATGGCCGCCGTGTTCTGCGCGTCCTTCAGGCGGCGCGCGATGGTCTGGCGCAGGCGCGTCATCTTCACCCGCTCCTCGCGGACCGCATCCGCCGGCTGGGAGGCCGGTCGCGGGGCGGCGACGGGCGCCGGCGCCGGGGCGGCAGAGACGCCCGTGGCGATGGCGGCGAGCATGTCGCCCTTGGTGACGCGGCCGTCCTTGCCGGAACCGGCGACGGCGGCCGGGCTGACGCCGGTCTCGGCGGCGATGCGGGCGACGGCCGGGCCGTTATCAGCGGAGGCCGCCTTGGCGGGCGCGGGGGCGGGGGCAGGGGCCGGCGCGGCCTTCGGCGCCTCGGCGGCCTTGGCCGGCGCCGCTGCGGCGGCCGCAGCACCCTCGGCGATCTGGCCGAGCAGGGCGGCGACGCCGACCGTCGTGCCGGACTCGGCGACGATCTCCGACAACGTCCCGGAGGCCGGCGCATTGACCTCGAGCGTCACCTTGTCGGTCTCGAGCTCGACCAGCGGCTCGTCCTGCTTCACCGCTTCGCCGGGCTTCTTGAACCACTTGGCGACGGTGGCCTCGGTGACGGATTCGCCGAGCGTCGGAACGCGGATTTCGGTGGCCATGTGTTCAGTCCCTCGCGGGCCTCTCTCAGGTCGTGGATGGCGGAACGTCCGGCCCCCGCGGGGCCGGAGCGGATCAGGCGAAGGCCTCGTCGAGGAAGGCCTGGAGCTGGGCGTTATGGCGGGACAGGAGACCCGTGGCGGTGGCGGCGGAAGCCGGGCGGCCGACATAGCGGGCGCGCTTCGACTTGGAGCCGGCCGTGCCGAGCACCCATTCCAGATAGGGCTCGACGAAGGACCAGGCGCCCATGTTCTTGGGCTCCTCCTGGCACCAGATCACCTCGGCATTCTTGAACCGCCCGATCTCGCCCGCCAGCGCCTTCAGCGGGAAGGGATAGAGCTGCTCGACGCGCATCAGATAGACGTCGTCGATGCCGCGCTTGATGCGGTCCTCGTAGAGGTCGTAATAGACCTTGCCCGAGCACAGAACGACGCGCCGGATCTTCTTGTCGTCGACCAGCTTGATCTCCTGGCCGGACAGGCTCTGGGCATCGTCCCACAGCACGCGATGGAACGAGGTGTCGGTGACCAGCTCGTCCAGCCGCGACACCGCCCGCTTGTGGCGGAGCAGCGACTTCGGCGTCATCAGGATCAGCGGCTTGCGGATCTCGCGCTTCAGCTGCCGGCGCAGGATGTGGAAATAGTTGGCCGGCGTCGAGACGTTGGCCACCTGCATGTTGTCCTCGGCGCACATCTGCAGGAAGCGCTCCAGGCGGGCGGAGGAATGTTCCGGACCCTGGCCCTCATAGCCGTGCGGCAAGAGGCAGACGAGGCCCGACAGACGCAGCCACTTGCGTTCGGCCGAGGAGATGAACTGGTCGAACACCACCTGGGCGCCGTTGGCGAAATCGCCGAACTGGCCTTCCCACATGGTCAGCGCATTGGGCTCGGCGAGCGAATAGCCATATTCGTAGCCGAGCACCGCCTCTTCCGAGAGCATCGAGTTGATGACCTCGTAACGCCCCTTAGAACCCTCGATATTGTTGAGCGGGGTGTAGCGCGCCTCGGTCTCCTGGTCGATCAGCACCGAATGGCGCTGGGAGAAGGTGCCGCGCTCGCAGTCCTGGCCGGACAGGCGGACGCGGTGGCCCTCGTCGACGAGCGTGCCGAAGGCCAAAGCCTCGGCGGTCGCCCAGTCGATGCCCTCACCGGTGTCGATCATCTTGCGGCGGTTGTCCATGAACCGCTGGATCGTGCGATGGGCGGTGAAGCCCTCCGGCACCTGGGTGATGGCCTGGCCGATGCGCTCCAGCGTCTCGCGGGCGACGCCCGAGGCGCCGCGGCGCGGATCGTCGTCGGACGAGGCTCCGCCCGACAGGCCGGCCCACTTGCCGTCCAGCCAGTCGGCCTTGTTCGGCTTGTAGGACTGGCCGGCCTCCATCTCGGCGTCGAGACGGGCGCGCCAGTCGGCCTTCATCTTGTCGATCTCGCCCTCGGTGACGATGCCCTCGGCGATCAGCTTCTTGGAATAGCCGTCCAGGGTCGTCCGCAGGCCGCGGATCTTCTTGTACATCAGCGGCTGGGTGAAGGCCGGCTCGTCGCCCTCGTTGTGGCCGAAGCGGCGGTAGCACCACATGTCGATGACCACCGGCTTCTGGAACTTCTGCCGGAATTCGGTGGCGACCTTGGCGGCGAAGACCACAGCCTCCGGATCGTCGCCGTTGACGTGGAAGATCGGCGCCTCGACCATCTTCGCCACATCCGAGGGATAGGGCGAGGAGCGCGAATAGCGCGGATAGGTGGTGAAGCCGATCTGGTTGTTGATGATGAAGTGGATCGAGCCACCGGTGCGGTGCCCCTTCAGGCCAGACAGGCCGAAGCACTCGGCCACGACACCCTGGCCGGCAAAGGCGGCGTCGCCGTGGATCAGCAGCGGCAGTACGGCCGTGCGGTCCTCGGGCGGGCAGCCGTGCTGATCCTGCTTGGCGCGCACTTTGCCGAGCACCACCGGATTGACGATCTCGAGGTGCGACGGGTTCGGGGTGAGCGACAGATGCACCTTGTTGCCGTCGAACTCGCGGTCCGACGAGGCGCCAAGGTGGTACTTCACGTCGCCGGAGCCCTCGACGTCGTCGGGGGCGAAGGAGCCGCCCTTGAACTCGTGGAACAGCGCCCGGTGCGGCTTGCCCATCACCTGGGTGAGGGTGTTGAGGCGGCCACGATGGGCCATGCCGAGCACGATCTCGCGCACCCCGAGCTGGCCGCCGCGCTTGATGATCTGCTCCAGCGCCGGGATCATGCTCTCGCCGCCGTCGAGGCCGAAGCGCTTGGTGCCGGTATAGCGGACATCGAGGAACTTCTCGAAGCCCTCGGCCTCCACCAGCTTCTGCAGGATGGCGCGCTTGCCCTCCTTGGTGAAGGCGATCTCCTTGTCCGGCCCCTCGATGCGCTCCTGCAACCAGGCCTTCTGCGCCGGGTCGGTGATGTGCATGAACTCGACGCCGAGCGTCTGGCAATAGGTGCGCTCGAGAATGCCGACCATCTCGCGGATGGTGGCGAATTCCAGGCCCAGCACCTTGTCGATGAAGATCTTGCGGTCGTAATCGGCCTCGGTGAAGCCGTAGGACTTCGGGTCGAGCTCCTCGTGGGTCTTCGGGGGATCGAGGCCGATCGGGTCGAGATTGGCGTGCAGGTGGCCGCGCATGCGGTAGGCGCGGATGAGCATCAGGGCGCGGACGCTGTCGCGCGTCGCCTGCTGCACCTGTTCGGCGGTGATCTCGGCACTGCGTCCCTTGTCGGCGGCCTTGGCCTTCAGCTTGTCGCCGATCGCCTTCTCGACCTGGGCCCAATTGCCGTCCATCGCCGAGATGAGCTCGCCATTGGCGGCGATCGGCCAGTTCGGCTGCGACCAGGACGGGCCTTCGGCGTTCTTGACCACGTCCTTGCGATCATCGCCGAGCGTGGAGAAGAAGGCCTGCCATTGCGCGTCGACCGAGGCGGGATCGGCCTCGTATCGGGCGTAGAGATCCTCGATATAGGCGGCATTGCCGCCGTAGAGGAAGGACGTGAGCGCAATGGTCTCGTCTTGGCGTGCCATGGTCGTTTCCTGCAGCTTCGGGATCGCCCGCGGCGATCCGGTATCCGCGCTGTCGTACGGGGCCGGATCAGGCGCCGTGTCGATGGCGGAAATCGGCCCGCACCGGGCCGATTTCCAGATTTGATCGGCCTCAGCGCTTCTTCAGCACGTCGACCAGGGTCTTGCCGAGGCGGGCCGGGGAGGGCGACACGCGGATGCCCGCCGCCTCCATGGCCGCGATCTTGTCCTCGGCGCCGCCCTTGCCGCCGGAGATGATGGCGCCGGCATGACCCATGCGGCGGCCGGGAGGGGCGGTGCGGCCGGCGATGAAGCCGACCATCGGCTTCTTGCGGCCGCGCTTGGCCTCGTCGCGCAGGAACTGGGCGGCATCCTCCTCAGCCGAGCCGCCGATCTCGCCGATCATGACGATCGACTCGGTCTTCGGGTCGGCGAGAAACATTTCCAGCATGTCGATGAACTCGGTGCCCTTGACCGGATCGCCGCCGATGCCGACCGCCGTCGTCTGGCCGAGGCCCTCGCTGGAGGTCTGGAACACCGCCTCGTAGGTCAGCGTGCCGGAGCGCGAGACGATGCCGACCGAGCCCTTGCGGAAGATATTGGCCGGCATGATGCCGATCTTCGATTCACCGGCGGTGACGACGCCGGGGCAGTTCGGGCCGATGAGCCGCGACTTCGAGCCGACGAGCGAGCGCTTGACGCGGATCATGTCCTGCACCGGGATGCCCTCGGTAATGCAGATGATCAGCGGGATTTCCGCGTCGATGGCCTCGCAGATCGCATCGGCCGCACCCGGCGGCGGCACATAGACGACGGAGGCGTCCGCCCCGGTCGCCTCGCGCGCCTCGGCGACCGTGTCGAAGACCGGCAGGCCGAGATGGGTCGAGCCGCCCTTGCCGGGCGAGGTACCTCCGACGACCTTGGTTCCATAGGCGATCGCCTGCTCGGAATGGAAGGTGCCGTTCTTGCCGGTGAAGCCCTGGGTGATGACCTTGGTCTTCTTGGTGATCAGAATGGACATTCATAGCTCCTGTGCGAGCCGGCTCGGCCGCGCGCGATGAGAATGTGCAGCCGAGGGACCGCGAATGACGATCCGATGATGCGGGCAGGGTCCTGCCGGCCCGCGGTCACCGGTCTTTGCGATGGTCCTCCCGCGTCCCTATCCGGACGACGAAGGATCCCGGAACCGTGTGGATCGACCGGCGCGCGGGCATCGAGCACCGCGCGCCGACCGGGTGTCACTTCTTGCCCTTGGCGGGAGCCTTGCCCTTGGCGGGAGCCTTGGCCGAAGCCTTGGCGGGAGCCTTGGCCGCAGCCGACTTGGCAGGCGCCTTTGCGGGGGCCTTTGCCGCAGCCTTCGCCGGCGCTTTCGCTTCCGTCGTCTTGGATGCGGCCGGAGCTGCTGCGGCCTTCGCAGGAGCCTTCGCAGCGGCCTTGGCCGGAGCGGCAGCCTTGGCCGTGGCCTTGGCGGCAGCGGCCTTCGCCGGAGCGGCGGCCTTGGCCGGGGCCTTGGGCGCAGCAGCCTTCGGAGCAGCGGCCTTGGCAGGAGCCTTGGTGGCAGCTTTCGGAGCGGCGGCCTTGGCCGGAGCCTTCGCAGCCGGAGCCTTCGCAGCCGGAGCCTTCGCCGCCGGGGCCTTCGCCGCCGGGGCCTTGGAAGACGTCTTCGCGCCGCCGGAGGCGCTCGCCGCCTTGGCGGGCGCCTTGCCGCCCTTCTTGGCGTCAGGCTTCTTGGCGTCAGGCTTCTTGGCCGGCGCCTTGGGAGCCTTGGCCGGCGCCTTGCCGCCGCCCTTCACGGCGTTGACGATCTTCTGCGCCGCATCGTCCAGGTCATCAGCCGGAATGACGTTGAGGCCCGATTCGCGGATGATCTTCTTGCCTTCCGCGACATTCGTGCCCTCGAGGCGCACGACGAGGGGCACCTGGAGGCCGACCGCCTTCACCGCGGCGAGCACGCCGCGGGCGATGACGTCGCACTTCATGATGCCGCCGAAGATGTTGACGAGGATGCCCTTCACCTTCGGGTCGGCGGTGATGATCTTGAAGGCCGCGGTGACCTTTTCCTCGGAAGCGCCGCCGCCGACGTCGAGGAAGTTGGCGGGGCTTTCGCCATAGAGCTGGATGATGTCGAGGGTGGCCATGGCGAGGCCGGCGCCGTTGACCATGCAGCCGATCGTGCCGTCGAGGGCGATATAGGCGAGGTCGAACTTGGAGGCCTCGATCTCCTTCTCGTCCTCTTCCGTCAGGTCGCGCAGGGCGACGACGTCGGGCTGGCGGTAGAGCGAGTTGGAATCAAACGACACCTTGGCGTCGAGGACCTTGATCTGCCCCTGCTTGGTGATGATCAGCGGGTTGACCTCGAGCATCTCCATGTCCTTGGCGACGAAGGCCCTGTAGAGGACTCCGGCGACGTTCTCGACCTGCTTGGCGAGATCGCCGGACAGGCCCAGCGCCTTGGCGATGGTGCGGCCGTGATGGGGCATGTAGCCGGTGGCCGGATCGACGGAGAAGGTGAGGATCTTCTCTGGCGTGTCATGGGCGACGGCCTCGATGTCCATGCCGCCCTCGGTGGAGACCACGAAGGCGACGCGGCCGGTCTGCCGGTCGACCAGCATCGACAGGTAGAACTCCTTCTCGATATCCGAGCCGTCCTCGATATAGAGGCGGTTGACCTGCTTGCCGGCCGGTCCGGTCTGGATCGTGACGAGCGTATTGCCGAGCATCTGCTTGGCGAAGGCCTCGACCTCCTCGATCGACTTGGCCAGGCGCACGCCGCCCTTCTCGCCCGCCGCCTTCTCCTGGAACTTGCCCTTGCCGCGACCGCCGGCATGGATCTGCGACTTCACGACCCAGAGCGGGCCACCGAGCTTCTTGGCCGCGGCCTTGGCTTCCGAGGCCTTGAAGATGGCCACGCCGTTCGAGACCGGTGCGCCGAACTCCTTCAGCAAGGCTTTCGCCTGATATTCGTGGATGTTCATCTGAGACCCTCTGTTAGGCGGTCGTCGCCGCTCGCTCAGGTTTTTTGGGCTGCTGCTGCGGCGGGCGCCGTGGCGTCCGCCGGTCTGCTGGACGCCACGCGCTGCTTACTTCGCGAGTTCGGGGGCGATCACCTTGCAGGCGTCGACCAGGCCCTTCACCGAGGCGACGGACTTGGCGAACATCTCCTGCTCGCCCTTGTCGAGCTCGAACTCCACGATCTTCTCCACGCCGGCGGCGCCGATCAGCACGGGAACGCCGACATACATGTCCTTCACGCCATACTGGCCCGTCAGATAGGCCGCCGAGGGCAGGACACGCTTCTTGTCCTTCAGGTAGCTCTCGGCCATGGCGATGGCGGAGGCCGCCGGGGCATAGAAGGCCGAGCCGTTGCCGAGCAGGCCGACGATCTCGCCGCCGCCCTTGCGGGTGCGCTCGACGATGGCGTCCAGCTTCTCCTGGGTCAGCCAGCCGGACTTGACGAGCTGGTTCAGCGGCACGCCGCCGACCGTCGAGTGGCGGACCATCGGCACCATGTCGTCGCCGTGACCGCCGAGCGTCCAGGCGTGGATGTCCTCGATGGAGACGCCGGTCGCCTCGGCCAGGAAGAGCTCGAAGCGCGAGGAATCGAGCACGCCGGCCATGCCGACGACCTTCTCGGTGGGCAGGCCGGAGAATTTCTGCAGCGCCCAGACCATGGCGTCGAGCGGATTGGTGATGCAGACGACGAAGGCGTTGGGGGCATATTTCTTGATGCCCGCGCCCACCTGCTCCATCACCTTGAGGTTGATTCCGAGGAGGTCGTCGCGGCTCATGCCGGGCTTGCGCGGCACGCCGGCAGTGACGATGCAGACATCGGCGCCCTCGATGGCCTCATACGATCCGGCGCCGCTCATCTTGGCGTCGAAGCCCTCGACCGCCGAGGCCTGGGCGATGTCCAGCGCCTTGCCCTTGGCCGTGCCTTCCGCGATGTCGAACATCACGATGTCGCCGAGCTCCTTGAGGCCGGCCAGGAGAGCCAGGGTGCCGCCGATCTGGCCGGAGCCGATCATCGCGAGTTTCTTGCGCGCCATGGAAGGGTCTTTCGCTGAAAGTGTTGCGGGAGCGGATCGGACCGCCTGCGGGCTTTTCTAATCCAGAAAATCCAATGGCTTTCAAGCTGTACCTCGGTCTGATTTACCCGAAAAAACCGAGTCGCGCACGCGGCGTCGACGGGGCAACGAATGAAGGTGAAAAAGTAATTTATATCATAGGGTTGTATCAGGAGTTTGCGGTCCGGTTCCGGCGGCCGGGCCGCGCCGTTGGCTGCCGGGCGGATGCCCGCGATCGCCAGCGGCCCGCAGAATCGCGCGCAGGTCGTGAGAACAAATTTCAAAATATGTAAATTGTCACAGCGCGGATGCGCAGGTTCAGGCGCCGCCCGACACCAGCGTCCGCACGATCGTCCGCGTCATCACCGCCAGCCGCTGCTCGATCTGCTGGCGCGACAGGTCCCGCATTTCCATGACCAGCACCGGGTGGATGAAGCGCTGCATGGCGTCGGCGACGAAGGCGACCGCCCGTTCCTCGTCCTTGACGCGGAAGGGTCCGGGCTCGACGCCTTCATCGACGATCGAGGCCAGAAAGGCGCGCACGCGCGCGCGATGGGCCATGATCGTGTCCCTCCGCCCCTGCCAGAGGCTGGCGAAGGTGGCATAGATCGGCGGATCGCGATCCAGCCCGTCGCGCTGCGCCTTGGCCCAGGCGGCGAGGAAGCGTTCCAGCTTGTCGTCGGCCGGGTCGGGCGCATTGGCGATGTCGCCGAGCTGGAGTTCCACGGTCCGCGCCCAGGCGACGACGACCGCCTCGATGAGGCCGGCCTTCGACGCGAAGAAACGGTAGACATTGGCGTGGCTCATCCCCGCCTCGCGCGCCACAGCGACCACCGTCACCCGCTCCGGGCCGAAGCGGCGGATATGGTCGGCGGCGATCGCCACCAGCCGTGTCTGGACGCGGTCTTCGGTCGGCGGCGCGATCGCGCCGATCCGGTCAGGACGCCGGGCCACGCGACGCCCTCAGATCCTGGAGCAACTCGATCTGCATGGCCTGGATCTCTGCGAACCGCTCCCACTGGCGATTGAGCAGATGGTCGATCTTCTCGTGCAGGTGTCGGATTTCCAGCTCCGCCTTCAGGTTGATGCGGTAGTCATTTTCCGAGCGGCGGCGGTCCTTCGCCTCCTGCCGCCTCTGGCTCATCATGATGATCGGCGCCTGGATGGCGGCGATGCAGGAGAGGATCAGGTTCAGGAGGATGTAGGGATAGGGGTCGAAGGGCTGCAGGGCGCTGGCCGTGTTGGCCGTCATCCAGACGGCGAGGAGCGCGAAGAAGGCGATGATGAACGGCCAGGACCCGCCGAACTGCGCCACCTTGTCGGCGAGCCTTTCGCCGGTCGTTCGGCCCTGGTCGATCTGCTCCTCGACATTGGCCGCCATGATTTCCTGGCTGCGCAGGCTTTCGACCACATCGCGCTCGAGCCCGGTAATCTCGCCGCGCTCGGTCTTGAGCATCTCCTCGACATAGCGGCCGCGATAGTCGGCGACGGCCGCACGGTCGATGACGTCGCTCGGCCCGAGGTTGGGAAAGTCCCGGCGGATGAGATCGGCGACGCCAGGGCGGATCGCCGACAGGCGAATCTCCTGGCCGGCCGGGATGGGCCGGCCGGTCAGCGCGCAGACGAGGGGCGAGCCGTGGTCCGGGGCAGTTCGTCTTGCCATGTCGCTGTCCATCCGCTGGGCGGCCGGTGCCGCGTCACGTCTCGACGATACCACCGGTATCGCCGGCGCGCTCGTTGCGCCGTTCATGGGGCAGCGCGAGATAGTCGTCGGAGCGCATCTCGATGAGGCGGGAGGCGGTCCGATGGAACTCGAACTCCTCGGTGCCGCTGTCGGAGAGATAGAGCCGGTTCGGCTCGTCGCCGGCGCTCGCCACCAGCTTGACCTGGTTGTCGTAGAGCGCGTCGATCAGGGTGATGAAGCGCTTGGCCTCGTTGCGTCGTTCCAGCCCCTTCATCACCGGGATCCGGTCGACCAGCACGGTGTGGAAGGCATGGGCAATGGCGAGATAGTCCGAGGCGCCGAGCGGCGTCTCGCAGAGTTCGGCGAAGCTGAACCGGGCGATGCCATGCGCCTGCCGCGCCACCGGCACGCGCCGTCCCTTCACCTGCAGGGCTGTCGGCTCGCCCTCCACCCCGCCGGTAAGGCGCATCCAGGCCTGGTCCATGGCGGTGTCGGAGGCAGGCCCGAGCGGTGTGGTCCAGATCGGCTGGCCCGCCAGCTTCTCCAGCCGGAAATCAGTCCGCGATTCCAGCTTCAACACGTCCATCCGCTCCTGCAGCAACGTGATGAACGGCAGGAACAGCGCCCGGTTGAGACCGTCGCGGTAGAGCAGGTCCGGCACCACGTTGGAGGTGGCGACGACCACCACGCCCTCCTCGAACAGCCTGGTGAACAGCCGCCCGAGGATCATTGCATCGGCAATGTCCGTCACCGAGAATTCGTCGAAGCACAGGAGCCAGGCCTCCTCGGCCAGTTCCGCCGCGACAGGGCCGATCGGGTCGTCGCCCTTGACCTCGCCGGCCTTCAGCTTCTGCCGATAGGCGTGGATGCGTTCGTGGACGTCGGCCATGAACTCGTGGAAATGCGCCCGGCGCTTGCGCCTGACGGGGCTGCCTTCCATGAACAGGTCCATGAGCATGGTCTTGCCGCGGCCGACATCGCCCCAGATGTAGAGGCCGCGCACCGGTTCGGGCTTCTGGCCACGCGAGAACAGCCAGGCGAGGGCCGAGGACTTGCGGCGCGTCAGCCGGTAGTCGGACAACCGCGCATTGAGCGCGGCCAGCCGGCCGGCCACGGCGGCCTGGGCGGCATCGAAGGACATCTCGCCGGCATCGACCAGCGCCTGGTAGCGGGACAGCGTATTGGGCATCGGGGCTCAGGCAATAAAGGGCGGGCAGGACCTCGGCAAGCCGCGCAAGGCAGAACCGCGCCATGTGCAGACCGGCGTTTCGTCCCTCCTTTGTCTCATTCCAGACTCGTTGCGTCGGCGCGCCGGGTCCCGTAAACAGGCCCATGATTTCCGGTGGCACTGCAGCATGCGTCCCAGCCGGATATGAGGAATGCCCAAGATGGCCGATTCAAAGCCCGTGAGCGAGCGCCCGCTTTCGCCGCACCTCCAGATTTACCGCCCCATGCTGACGATGATGATGTCGATCGTGCATCGCATCACCGGCGCGGCCCTGTTTTTCGGCACGCTCCTGATGGCCTGGTGGCTGATCGCCGCCGCATCCGGTCCGACCGCCTACGCGACGTTCCAGTGGTTCGCCGGCTCGATCATCGGTCGCCTCGTCCTGTTCGGTTACACCTGGGCGCTGTTCCATCACATGCTCGGCGGCATCCGCCACTTCATCTGGGATACCGGCCGCGGCTTCGGGCCGGGCGAGCGCGAATGGCTCGTGCGGGCCAATCTCGTCGGCTCCATCGTGCTGACGGTCCTGACCTGGATCGTCGCCTATGCCGTGCGCGGCGGCGTCTGAGAAAGGCCGGGAACCATGTCGCACTCCAAGTCCTCCATGCGCACCCCGCTCGGCCGTGTCCGCGGCCTCGGCTCGGCCCGCTCGGGAACCGAGCATTTCTGGATGCAGCGGGTCACCGCGGTCGCCAACGTGCCGCTGTCGCTCTTCGTCGTCGGTCTGATCATCACGACCGCCGGGTCCAACTATGCCGCCGTCAAGGCGACCCTCGGTTCCCCGCTCGTCGCCATTCCGCTGATTCTCTTCGTCGTCTCGGCCACCTGGCACATGCGCCTCGGCATGCAGATGATCATCGAGGACTATGTGCCGGCCGAGGGCACCAAGGTCGTCCTCCTGCTCGCCAACACCTTCTTCTCGGTCGCTGTCGGAATGGGCTGCGTCTTTGCGATCCTGAAACTCTCCTTCGGCGTATAAACGTCGAAACGTCGTCCATACCGGGAGCTCGCCCCATGGCTGAAGCCGCCTCACCTGCCACCAACGGCCGCGCCTACGACATCACCGACCACACCTACGACGTGGTCATCGTGGGGGCCGGCGGCGCCGGTCTGCGCGCCGTCGTCGGCTGCGCCCAGGCCGGTCTCAAGACTGCCTGCATCTCCAAGGTCTTCCCCACCCGGTCGCATACGGTTGCGGCCCAGGGTGGCGTCGCCGCCTCGCTCGGCAATATGGGCGAGGACCAGTGGCAGTGGCACATGTATGACACCGTCAAGGGTTCCGACTGGCTCGGTGACCAGGACGCGATCGAATATCTGGTGCGCAACGCGCCGGCCGCCGTCTATGAACTCGAGCACTGGGGCGTGCCCTTCTCGCGCACCGAGAGCGGCAAGATCTACCAGCGTCCCTTCGGCGGCATGACCACCCATTTCGGCAAGGGCACGGCCCAGCGCACCTGCGCCGCCGCCGACCGCACCGGCCATGCCATGCTGCACACGCTCTATGGCCAGGCCCTGAAGAACAATGCCGAGTTCTTCATCGAGTATTTCGCCATCGACCTGATCATGAGCGAGAGCGGCCGCTGCCTCGGCGTCGTCGCGCTGAAGATGGACGACGGCACGATCCACCGCTTCCGCGGCCGCCAGACCATCCTCGCCACCGGCGGATACGGCCGCGCCTATTTCTCCGCCACCTCCGCCCACACCTGCACCGGCGACGGCAACGCCATGGTGCTGCGCGCCGGCCTGCCGCTGCAGGACATGGAGTTCGTGCAGTTCCACCCGACCGGCATCTACGGCTCGGGCTGCCTCATCACCGAAGGCTCGCGCGGCGAGGGCGGCTATCTCACCAATTCCGAGGGCGAGCGCTTCATGGAACGCTACGCCCCCTCGGCCAAGGACCTCGCCTCGCGCGACGTCGTCTCGCGTTCGATGACCATCGAGATCCGCGAGGGCCGGGGCGTCGGCAAGAACAAGGACCACATCTACCTGCACCTCGACCATCTCGACCCGAAGATCCTCCACGAGCGCCTGCCGGGCATCTCCGAGAGCGCCAAGATCTTCGCCGGCGTCGACGTCACCAAGGAGCCGATCCCGGTCATCCCGACGGTGCACTACAATATGGGCGGCATCCCGACGAATTATCACGGCGAGGTGCTGACCAAGAAGAACGGCGACGCCGATTCCATCGTCCCCGGCCTTATGGCCATCGGCGAGGCGGCCTGCGTCTCCGTCCACGGCGCCAACCGCCTGGGCTCCAACTCGCTGATCGACCTCGTGGTCTTCGGCCGCGCCGCCGGCCTGCGCGCCGCCGAGACGGTCACCCCCGGCGAGAAGCACGAGGACCTGCCGGCGCATGCCTCGGACCTCGCCCTGTCGCGCCTCGACGCCTTCCGTCATGCCTCCGGGTCGACCGCAACGTCGGAACTGCGCAACGGGATGCAGCGGGTCATGCAGTCGAACTGCGCCGTTTTCCGCACCGGCGAGATCCTGGAAGAGGGCCGCAAGCTCATCGGCGACGTCTGGCGCGGCGCGGGCGACATCAAGACGACGGACCGGTCGCTGATCTGGAATTCCGACCTCATCGAGACGCTGGAATTCGACAACCTGATCGCCCAGGCCGTCGTGACGATGGAATCGGCGGCGAACCGGCAGGAGAGCCGCGGCGCCCATGCGCGCGAGGATTTCCCCGACCGTAACGACAAGGAGTGGATGAAGCACACGCTGGCCTTCGCCGATACGGCGTCGCGCACCGTGACGCTCGATGACCGTCCGGTCCACACCTACACCATGACCAACGAGATCCAATACATCGAGCCCAAGGCCCGCGTGTACTGACGATGGTACAGGCGCGCCGGCACCCTCTCGGGGTTCCGGCCGCCGCTCCGGCCCGGGCGATCCTTGGCCCGGATCCCCTCGGCAGCCTCCTGCGCGCAGATCGCGGCGGCGGCCGGTTCCCCTTCCTGCCGGCTGTTGCTAGACAGGACCATGCCTGCCGGGTCCGGCCGCATGGACTGTCGCTGGAGGGTGGACGTCGCCGTGAATGCTGAAACGCCTCCCTTCGGCACTTTTGCGCCGACCCCGATGCAGCAGACCATCATCGGCCTGTGCCAGTCGGGGCCGCTCGCCGGCATCCTGCGCCGCGGCACGTTCCGGCGGCCGCTGTCCCGTCTTGTCGCCCGGCTGCGCCCCGGGCCCGTCGATGTGGAGCGGGGGCCGCTGCGCTACCGGCTCGACGTTGCCGACAATGCCGTCGAGGTCGGCCTGCTCCTCGACCCGCACTACCAGAGGGCCAGCATCCGTTTCGTCACGGAACGGCTGCCGCACGGCGGCACCCTGGTCGATTGCGGCGCCAATGTCGGCCAGTTCGCCCTTGCCGGCCTGATCGCGACCGGTGCCGGCGGCCGCGTGGTCGCGGTGGAGGCCACGGAGAACCCGCTCAGCCGGCTGCGCGCCAATGCCGCCCTCTCCGGTCTGGCCGACCGCCTGACGATCGTTCCCTGCGCGGTCGGCGACAGCGACGGCGAGTTGCGCTTTTCGGTCAATGCCAGAGATACGGCCCTGTCCAAGGCCGATGCGGCCGGCAATGTGGTGGTGCCGATGAAATCGCTGCTCACGATCTGCCGTGAGTCCGGTCTGACGCGCATCGACGTCCTGAAGATCGATGTCGAGGGCATGGAGGACCGGGTGCTCGCAGCCTTCTTCGCCAATGCGCCCGAGAGCCTCTGGCCCTCGGCCATCTGTCTTGAGGATGAACTCGCCCATCTCTGGGCTGAGGACATCCGCCCCGTTCTGGCCGGCTGCGGCTATCGCGCCCTTCCCGAACGATCGAAGGGTAACGTTTTCCTCGTGCGTGAGGCCTAGGATCCGTCGGGCGGGTTCGCCGGCCGGCCGGCCGCGCCAAGCCTGCTTGCGTGTTACCGGAAACCCAGCCGTGTCCCAGCCCGTCTATCGTCTTCTGCTCCGCCCCGTGATCGTCGCGGCGGCCGTCGTCATTCTCGTCGAAACCTGGATCTGGGAACGGCTCGGCCCGGTGATCGCGCGCCTGGTCGAGGTGCTGCCGTTCAAGGCGCTCAAACAGGCGATCCATGACGCCATCGCGCGCCTGCCGCCCTATGCGACCCTCGCCGTCTTCGCCGTGCCCGCCGCTCTGCTCTTTCCCTTCAAGCTCGCAGCCCTCGGGCTCATCGCCTCCGGCCATCTCGTGCTCGGCGCCGGTGTGCTGGTCCTCGCCAAGGTGGTCGGGGTCGGCATCACCGCCTTCCTCTTCGAAACCTGCAAGCCTAAGCTCCTGCAGATCCCGCTCTTCGTCCGCCTCTACGGCATCTGGACCCGGTGGCTCGCCTGGGCCCATGGCCATGTCGACCCGATCAAGCGCCGCATCCTCGGCCATCTGCGCATCCTGCGCGCCGGCCGGGCCCGCCGCTCCCTGCGCTTGCTCATGCGCTTCCGGCGGCTGCGGCGCGAGCGGGCCGCTCTTCATGCCGCGCGGTGAGCCTCACGCCCGCGGATGCGTGCTCTCGTAGACGCGCAGCAGGGCGGCGGTGTCGACCTCGGTATAGATCTGCGTCGTCGACAGCGAGGCGTGGCCGAGCAGCTCCTGGATCGATCTGAGATCGCCGCCGCGTCCCAGCAGGTGGGTGGCGAAGGAATGGCGCAGGGCATGGGGCGTCGCCGTCTCCGGCAGGCCGAGCGCGCCGCGCAGGCGTTCCATGGCGAGCTGGATGATCCGCGGCGACAAGGGGCCGCCCTTGACGCCCACGAAGAGCGGATCGTCCGCCCCGAGCGTCCAGGGGCACAGGCGGCGGTAGTCGGCGATGGCCCGGGCGACGCGCCGGATCACCGGAACCTGCCGCATCTTGCCGCCCTTGCCGAGGACCGTGATCTGCCCGTCGCCGTCAGCAAGCGGCGCATCCTTCTGGGTCAGGCCGAGGGCCTCGGAGATGCGCAGCCCGGATCCGTAGAGGAGCGCGAGGACAGCGGTGTCGCGGGCGATCACCCAGTCCGGCACATCGTCATGGGCCCGCGCCTCGACGGAGGAGACGGCGCGGGCGGCCGCGACGGGCAACGGGCGGGGCAGGCGCCGGCCTGTCTTGGGCGTCCGCACCGCGGCGAAGGCCGCCATCTGGCCGCGGCCCTGGCGCTCGAGAAAGCGGGCGAAGGAGCGGACGGCGGCCAGCGCCCGGGCGATGGAGCGCCCGTCCAGCCCATCGCCGCGGCGCTTCGCCATGAAGGCCCTGACGTCGCGCGGCTGAAGGCCCTCCAAGGCGCCGAGGCTGACGGGGCCGCCGAGATGCCCGGCCATGAAGGCGAGGAAGCCGCGCGCATCGCGCCCATAGGCCTCCAGCGTCTTTGGCGACAGGCCGCGCTCGGCGGAGAGGTGCAGGAGCCACTGACCGAGGGCGGCCGCCGTGTCGTCGGCGGCGCCGGGGATCAGGATCGTCGCGGAGGTGTCGGGAAGCGCCATGGCGGGAGCCTGCCATGGCGCCCGTTCACGGGGGGTGAACGGCCTCAGTGGTCGCCGCCGACCGGGCCCATATGCTTCTGGATGTAGAGCTGGACACCGATGGTCTTGATGATCTCCTGCTGCGTCTCGAGGAAGTCGATATGGCCTTCCTCGTCCGTCATCAGCTGGATGAACAGGTCGCGCGAGGGATAGTCCTTCACCGTCTCGCAATAGGCGGCGGCCTCCTGGTAGAGCGCGCGGGCGCCGATCTCGGCATTCAGGTCGCTCTGGATGATTTCGCCGACATCCTGGCCGATCTGCAGCGGATCGAGAACCTGCAGGTTCGGATGGCCTTCGAGGAACAGGATCCGGTCGATGAAACGGTCGGCATGGACCATCTCCTCGATCGATTCCTTGCGCCAGTACTTGGCGAGGTCGAGGAAGCCCCAATTGTGCAGCATGCGGTAGTGGAGCCAGTACTGGCTGACGGCGGTGAGCTCGCTGCGCAGGCCCCTGTTCAGATAGTCGATGACCTTCTTGTCGCCCTTCATGGTCCGGCTCCACTGTTGCAATGCCTCGCGGCCCGCGAGGCCGCGAGCAGTTTTTAATCATTCTAGAATCATGAGGCAAGAGGTCATACAGGAAAGCCCCGCGGTGGCGGGGCTCTGGCGACGCGTTCGGCGGTGGAACGGCTACTCGGCGGCGATCAGGGCAGGCTCGGCGGCGGGTTCGTGGCCGCTACATTCGCCGAGTGGGCAGGCGGCACAGCTCCCCACGCCCGCTTCGCGCAGGATGGCCCGGATGGTGCGGGCGCAGCGTCCGCATTCGGGACTGCAGCCGAGGCAGGTATAGACCTCGCCGACGCCACGCGGGCAGTCCGGTCCGTCGCCGAGGCAGGCCCGGATGTCGTGATCGCTCAGGACGTTGCAGTGACAGACGATCACGGCGGCTCTCCGCTCCAGTCCGGCGAGGCGGATAAAGTTGACTGAAGCTGTCAGCTATTTAGCGCGAAACGTGGCGAGCGGCAATGTGCCGGCAAAACATTGGAATGAATCCAAACTGAAGGCCTGTTCAATGGCTGCCAGCCCTGCGGCGCTCCCGGTTGGAGCGTTTGCGGCGCCGGTGCCATTCCCTTCGCGCGCGTGGCGCGCTAGGCCATCCTCATGACCGCGCCCCGCTTTGCCGATGTGCTGATTCCGGTCGCCGTCGACCGGCCCTACAGCTATCGCATCCCCGAGGGGATGGTGCTGGGGCCTGGCGACGTCGTGGCCGTGCCGCTGGGCAACCGGACGACCATCGGGGCTGTCTGGGCGCTGCGCGACGCGCCCGGCGGTGTCTCCCACAACCGGCTGAAGGACGTGGCGCAGCGCTTCGCTGTCCCGCCGGTCCCCCATGCGGTGCGCCAGCTTTGCGACTGGCTCGCCGACTACACCCTCAGCCCCCGCGGCATGGTGCTGCGCATGGCGCTGCGCGATCCGGAGGATCTCGCGCCCCCGAAGCCGCGGGTCGGCATCCGCGTCACCGGCGCCGCGCCGGCCCGGATGACGCCGGCGCGCGGGCGCCTTCTCGCCCATCTCGCCGATGGCCTCGCCCGCGCCAAGGGCGAGGCGGCCCGCGAGGCGGGCGTCTCGGCCTCCGTGGTGGACGGCCTGGTCGACGACGGCGCGCTGGAAGCCGTGCTGATGCCGCCGGAGGTGCTGGCCAGGCTCGACCCCGATCACGGCGTGGCCTCCCTCAACGATGCCCAGCACGCCGCTGCGATCGCCCTGTGTGACGCGGTGGCGGCCCGCGCCTTCGCCGTCCAGCTGCTCGACGGCGTCACCGGCTCCGGCAAGACCGAGGTCTATCTTGAGGGCGTCGCCGAGGCGCTGCGCCAGGGCCGGCAGGTTCTGATCCTCGTCCCCGAGATCGCGTTGACGACCCAGTTCCTCGACCGCTTCGCCGCCCGCTTCGGCCACCGTCCCGCCGCCTGGCATTCGGGCGTCGGCACGACCAGGCGCGGCCGCGTCTGGGCGGGGGTCGCAAGCGGCGAGGTTCAGGTGGTCATCGGCGCCCGTTCGGCTCTGTTCCTGCCCTTTGCCGATCTCGGCCTCATCGTCGTCGACGAGGAGCACGAGGGCGCCTACAAGCAGGATGACGGCGTCCATTACCACGCCCGCGACATGGCGGTGGTGCGCGCCCGGCTGGAGACCATTCCCGTCGTCCTCGCCTCCGCCACCCCTTCCGTCGAAAGCCGCGTCAACGCCGATCGCGGCCGCTATGCCCGCCTCGTCCTGCCCGAACGTTTCGGCGGCCGCGACATGCCGAAGATCGCCACCGTCGACCTGCGCAGCGCCGGCCCGCCGCGCACCCGCTGGATCGCCCCGGCGCTGGAGGCGGAAATCCGCCGCACCCAGGAAGCGGGCGAGCAGTCCTTGCTCTTCCTGAACCGGCGCGGCTATGCCCCGCTCACACTCTGCCGCACCTGCGGCGAGCGCATCCAGTGTCCGAACTGCTCGGCCTGGCTGGTCGACCACCGCTTCCGCCGCCGGCTCGTCTGCCACCATTGCGGCTTCAACATGCCGCCGCTGGAGCACTGCCCGAAATGCGAGGCGGTCGACAGTTTCGTCGCCTGCGGTCCGGGGGTCGAGCGCCTCGCCGAGGAATGCGCCACGCTGTTTCCCGAGGCGCGCCTGCTGGTGCTCTCCTCCGACATGGCCGGCGGGATCGAGCGCATCCGCCAGGAGATCGAGGCGGTGGCCCGCGGCGAGGCCGACATCGTCATTGGCACGCAGCTGGTGGCCAAGGGGCACAATTTCCCCAACCTGGCCCTGGTCGGCGTCATCGACGCCGATCTCGGCCTCTCCAATGCCGACCCCAGGGCCGGCGAGCGCACCTTCCAGCTGCTGCAGCAGGTGGTCGGCCGGGCAGGCAGAGCGAAGGACGGCTCGCGCGCCCTGATCCAGACGCACCAGCCTGAGCATCCGATCATCCAGGCCATCGTGCGGGGGGACCGCGAGGGCTTCTACGAGGCCGAGATCGCCATGCGCGAGGCGGCCATGCTGCCGCCCTTCGGCCGGCTCGCCGCCCTCGTCGTCTCGGCCGAGGCGCTGGGCGACGCGCAGGCCTATGCGCGCACGCTAGTGCGCGCCGTGCCGCCGACGCCCGAGGTGAAGGTGCTGGGACCGGCGGAAGCGCCGCTGGCGCTGGTGCGCGGCCGCCACCGCGTGCGCCTGCTGGCGCGGTCTCCGCGTGCCTTCGACCTCTCCCGCTGGATGCGCCGCTGGCTCTCCGCGGTGGAGGCGCCGCGCGGCAATGTCCGGCTGGAGATCGACGTCGATCCGCAGAGCTTTCTGTGAGCCGGCGGTCTGTCCAGCCGGCGGAAACCTACCGGCCGAGGCTTGCGGCGGCACCCGAGGCCAGCCGCATCCATTCCGCGTCGCTTCCGATGATCGCGCCGAGGCGCGATCTCAGCCGTGCACCAACGTGAATCTGCGGCTGGGAGGGCGTCAGTTTCTGCTCCCGTTCCCAATCGCCGACCACGTCGCGGGCAATGGCAAAGGCGCCGATGAGCGTGTCGCCGCGACGCAGACCGTTCTCCACCAATGCCTCGCCGAAATAGGTGAGATTGCGCGTATCCGAGCAGCCGAAGGACTTCCGTGTGGCCGAGGACGCAGTCATGATCATCGTGTCCTCGTCGGCCAGTGCTGGAATGAAGCTGCCGGAATAGCACGCAGAGACGATCAGGATGCGGTTGCGGATGCCAACCTCATCAAGCGCCATCTTGAGCAGCTCCGGCGTGAGCGTCTCATAGACGAGGTTGCCGAAACTCAGCGCGAAGCCGCCCGCGCTGCCATGCGAGGTCATGGCCAGGAGCAGGACGTCCCGTTCCCTGTCCATCCGCGTGGCAATGCCGCGCAATGCCAACGCCAGATTTTCAAGGCTCGCTATCGGGCGGGCATCGAGGGTCGACGGGTTGTTGATGAGGGTCATCGCGCGGCCGCCGGCCCCGAGGCGTGCACCAAGGACATTTGCCATGGCGTCGACTTCCTTAAGGAACACGTCCTGTCGAGACCAGCCGGCGATGCCGAGAACGAAGACATTCGGCTGGCTTTTCACCGAAGGAGACAGAGATGCGAGAGATGCATCCATCAGGCGCGGCTGCGCGAGTCTGGTCGCGGCGCGGCGCTGCTGAATCTCGCGAAACTCGGCCATGTCGGCTTCCGACGGCGGCTGCGTCCGCAATGCCGAGACATATTCCCAGATATTGGATGTCGAGCGTTCGAAGGTCGGTCCGGTGAAGGCAGGCGAATGGGGGAAGGCCACGAAAGCAGATACGAGCGCCAGGTTGTAGCTGAAGCTGCGCAGCAAAGGTTTGGTTGATCCCGCAGAACTGAACACACGCCACGCAGCCAACATGGCGAACACGAAGGCGGCAACCAGCGTTATCGTACTCGATACAGCCAGCCCCCATGCCACCCAGGCCGGCAGCCGGGCTTGCTGGGCGATAGCCGCGAGAATGACCGGTGCGGCGGTGGCGGCGGTGACCGTCGCTTGGATCAGCAGGAGATGCCCAAAGACGCTCAGATGGTGGTCCCGTCCGGCGAAAAGAGCCGCGACCGTAACGAAGACCGCCATCAGACCCATCGCGGAATTGATGCCATACAGGTCGAATGTCGCAGCCTGCTCCGAATAGAGCCAGTGAACGAACAGGCCGAGCAACAATGGAAACCAAGCCAGCGCGATCAGCATCAGCCAGCCTGTTTTGCCAGCCGGCCTGAACGGATCGCACCCCGATACCAGCCGGTACAAAGTGGTTATGCCGCGTGGGATTGCCATGATCGCGTGCTCCCGGTTCGATGCCGAGATAGTCGCCGGGAAGAATGAAGGATCGGAATATATGCTTGGTTTATATTATCCCAAAGGGAAGATGTAAAAGTCACTATTCAGTCTATATTACATCCATTATGTGTATATATCGATACAGTGCAAGTCTATCAGTGTGGGCATTCAGCGTTCCGAGGTAGGGAAGGTGCATGCCTTGCCCTTGCCCTCACGAAGCTGCCACCGCCTCCCCCGGCCAGTCGAAGCGCGCCCAGTCCGGCTTGACCGGCGTCAGGGCGATGCCGCCCGCCGTGATCGCCTCGCCGGCCGCCAGCGCATCGCCGACGCGGTCGAGGCGGAGCTTGGCGAGCCCGCGGCCGTTCGCCGCCGATCCCATCATGCCGATCGTCTTCTCGCCGGCCATGATGTCGAGGCCTTCCATGGGGGCGAAATCGGGGAAGGCGACCGGCACGACGCGGGTACGGGCGGTGCCGCGGTGCTGCATGCGGCTCACCACCTCCTGGCCGACATAGCAGCCCTTGGCGAAGTCGATGCCGGCGAGCTGGTCCATGTCCGCCTCGTGCGGGAAGGTGTCGCCATAGACGAAGTCGCGGCCGCCCTCGGGAATGCCGAGGCCGATGCGATGGGCGTCATAGGCGCCCGCATCCGACGAGCTCTCCGGCGGCAGCGGCGCGATCAAGCGCCAGCCGAGCGCGGGATGGCGCGGGTCGCGCGCGCCGACGGCGCCGTCCGGCATCCCCGCGTCGCCCCAGACCGCCGTCACCCCGGCCTCGTCCGACAGGTCCGCGACTGCGACCTTGGCGCGCAGCCGGTAGAAGGCGAGCTTCCTGGCGAGGTCGGCGGCGAGTGCCCGCGGCACATCGACGAAAAAGCCTCCGCCGGTGTCGACCGGTGCCGGAATGACGAAGAAATCGACGATGATCTTGCCCTGCGGCGTCAGCAGGGCCCCGAAACGGGCCTCGCCCGCCGGAATCGCGATGACGTCGCAGGTGACAAGGCCCTGCAGGAAGGTGGAGGCGTCCTCGCCGCTGACGCGGACGACGCCACGGTCGGGCAGGGCTGCGCTGGGCATGGGGGCTCTCGTTGGCTTGGCACGGCTATGGTTCTCGGACATAAGCGAGACCACGCTGGGGACAAGGCCCGGCATCATGCCGGGAGCCGCGCCATGCCCAATTACGACGTCATCTACAGGAACGGCACGGTGGTCAACCAGGACGGCCGGACCCTCCGCGACATCGGCGTCACCGCGGGCCGCGTCGCCTTCATCGGCGACCTGTCGCAGGCCTCCGCCGGTGAGGTCGTCGACTGCACCGGCCTGCACATCCTTCCCGGCGTCATCGACAGCCAGGTGCATTTCCGCGAGCCGGGGCCGACCCACAAGGAGGACCTCGAGACCGGCTCCCGCGCCGCCGTCATGGGCGGGGTCACCGCCGTCTTCGAAATGCCGAACACCGATCCGCTGACCACGTCCGAGGCGGCGCTGGCCGACAAGGTGAGCCGCGCGACATCCCGCATGCATTGCGACTTCGCCTTCTGGGTCGGCGGCACCCATGACAATGCCAAGGACGTCGCCGAACTGGAGCGACTGCCCGGCGCCGCCGGCATCAAGGTCTTCATGGGCTCCTCCACCGGGTCCCTTCTGGTCGAGGACGACGCCGGCGTCGCCGCGATCCTGAAGAACACCCGCCGCCGCTCCGCCTTCCATTCCGAGGACGAATATCGCCTGCGTGACCGCAAGGGCGAGCGCATCGAGGGTGATCCGCGCTCCCATCCCGTCTGGCGGGACGAGGCGGCCGCGCTGATCTGCACCGAGCGGCTCGTCGGGATCGCCAAGCGCTTCAACGCCAAGATCCACGTGCTGCACATCTCGACCGCCGAGGAGATCGATTATCTCCAGCACCACAAGGACGTCGCCACCTGCGAGGCGACCCCCCATCACCTGACCCTCGTCGCGCCCGACTGCTACGAGCGGCTCGGAACCCTCGCCCAGATGAACCCGCCGGTGCGCGACGCAAGGGCGCAGGCCGGAATCTGGAAGGGCATCGCACAGGGCATCGTTGACGTCCTCGGCTCCGATCACGCGCCCCACACGCTTGAGGAGAAGCAGAAGACCTATCCGGCCTCGCCCTCCGGCATGACCGGCGTGCAGACGCTGGTGCCGACCATGCTCGACCACGTCAATGCCGGGAAGCTGACGCTGGAGCGCTTCGTCGACCTGACCAGTGCCGGCCCCTGTCGCATCTTCGCCATTGCCGGCAAGGGCCGCATCGCCGCCGGCTACGACGCCGACTTCACCGTCGTCGACCTCAAGCGGCGCCAGACCATCACCAACGGCTGGATCGCCTCGAAGAGCCAGTGGACCCCCTATGACGGCAAGCAGGTCACCGGCTGGCCGGTCGGCACCGTCATCCGCGGCCGCCGGGTCATGTGGGAGGGCGATCTCGTGACGCCTTCGGGCGGGCAGGCGGTCCGTTTCCAGGACCAGCGGGCGTGACGGCATCCCGGTTCCGGGCCGTCGCCTGAGGCCTCCGGGCCAGCCGCCGTCGGGGATCAGAGAAAGCGGACGCCGATGTCGCGGCCATCCTGCCAGACCGGCTCGCAACTGCGCTTCACGGCGGTACTGGCGAAGCTCAGGAGCAGCGGCCCCGACGGGCGCGCCATCGTCGCCAGCATCAGCTTGGCGCCTGTCTTGGAAATGTCGATCAGCCGGCACCGGACCGTGCCGCCACCGTCCTGGCGGCTGAGTTCGGCCGGATATTCGACGGCCTTGCGGGGGGCCTTGCGCAGTTCCTCGAACCTGGCGCGTTGACGCTGGTCCAAGTGCGTCCGAGCCTCCGCCGACAGATCGGCCCCGGGATTGCGGTCAATGGCGCGGACCACGGCGCGGTTGCCGCGGACCACCAGCGTATCCGCGACGGCTGCAGGAATGGTGCGGCGACGGCTGATGGCGAGCAGATGAGACTGGCCCTTGCTGTCGATCACCTTAAGCAGAGTCTCGTTCGACAGCAGTGGGGAGCGGGCGAGCACCGGTCCTGCGACATCGATCCAGTCGTCATCGGCCAGTTGCTCCACCACGCGCGGCGGCGCCTTGGGGTCGCTCGCCACCCGCTCGGCGATGGCCATCCGCCCCTCGGGCGTCACGTCGGCCACAAGGCGGGCGATGACGTGGTCGACCGTATCCGCCTGTTCGCTCGTATAGACCTCGGCATTCTCGGCGAACTGGTCGATGAGCCGGACGACCTTGTCGGTCAGTCCGGCGTTCGGTTGCCGGGCCACCAGTTCGTCGATGGCGATCGTGACGGTCTTGCTGTGCGGCATGCTCGGCGGTTCCGCTGAGGTCGCCTCCAGCGACCGTGCAGCTTTCGGGAGTAAGGGCTGCAGCCTTAACGGGCACATAAGACAAGCTTCAAGCGGACGACGCTGCTGCCCTTGCGTCACGGCATGATTAACGCCGTCCTATTCACCCGCCAGAAAGAAATGGACCGTGCCGTCGGGGCCGATTCCCAGCCGCCAGAACACCCAGGCGCCGAGCGTGCGCGTGTCCCGCACGTCCTGTGCGGTCATCAGCCGGTAGAGGTCGACGGACTGGCGCGGGCTGAGGTCGGTCAGCGGCAGATGGGCGAGATAGGGCCAGACATACATTTCCTGCGGCGTCCCCTTGTTGATGAGGGCTGCCGGCAGGTCGAGGATGTTGAGCAGGACGGCGAGGATCTCGCGTCCCTCGCCGTCGCCCGAGGCGGCCTTCCAGAAGGCCACGGGGTCGCGCTCCGCGCCCCGGGTGAAGACCGGCATGGTCTCGTTCATCTGGAAGACGACGCCGAGGCGGGCGATATCGCCAGAACGGGCGGCGAGGATCAGCCGCTCGCGCATCGAGCCGACGCGTTCGCGCAGGTCCTCGTTGTCGGGGAGGATCTCGACCGAGACCGGGGCGCGCGCCGGTCGCCGCGGACCTGGCGCTGGGAGCGGCGTGGCGGCCGGAGGTGTCGTGGCAGGAGGCGTCGCAACGGCAGGGGCCGCGGCGGGAGGCGTGACAGGCTGTGGCGCGGTCGTCGCCGCCGGTGCGGGCGGGCTCGGGGCGAGCGGGCGCGCCGGCGGTGGGGGAGCCTCCGTCGCCAGCGGCGTCACGTCCCGGATCGTCGAGCGGAGCGGTGAGCCGGCGCCGACCGCCGGCTCGGCCGGGCGCGGGGCCTCGCGCGGCATGATCTGCGCGACGGAGACGCCGAGCACCGCCGTCGTGATCAATCCTGCGAGAAAGGCCAGCTTGCGCGGGTCCACGAGGCGCCCCCGGGGGTGGCGGTCCGAATCAATGGGTGGAGCGGTCGACGGTGAACTCGCCGCCCCGGACGCGTTCAGCCAGCCGCTGGGCGAAGGTGGCGGTCGCCTCCTCGCCATAGGTCGCGACCATCTCGACGAACGAGGCGAAGATGGCCGCCTGCGCGATGCAGTCGACGTCCAGACCGTCGAGACGGGCCTCGGCGAAAGCTTCGGAGACGTAGCCCATGGCCGCGTGGCGCTGGTCTTCGGCCTCGGCCGACCGGGCGGTCGTCTCTGGAGAAAAATGCATCGTCACGCCCACTGCGGGACCGTTGATCGGCCCTGTCCTGAGGCTGGACCGTAGCATGGTCCGCTCGCCAGGACACCCGATTCTAACCGGAAGGTTAACGCCATCGCAGAAATTGGCGACGTTCCCCGAATGCCACGAAGGATCAGTTTCCGTAGCGGCTGGTGATCTCGGCGACCAGCCGCCGCGCCTCGGCGACATAGCGCCGTGTCGCCAGCCGGGCGGCGGGCGCGCAGCTGCGGTGGGTCTGTTCGAAGCCGCCATAGCCGCGGTTGAACGCCTGCACGAGCCTTTCCCGCCGCTCCCCGCCGGCCGCCTCGGCATCGAGCAGGGCCTGCATCTCGCGCCGCCAGGCTCCGCCTTCCGGCCCCTCGCAGAGGGTGCGCAGGTAATGCAGCGCGCCAATGATCTCCGACAGGCGCAGGAGCTGCGGCTCGTAGGGAGCCCTGAGCGCGGCCGGAGGCACGGGCACGGGGGCCGCCGCCGCCCGTGGCGCCTGCGCCACCGCGGTACCGACCGGAACCAGCGCCACGAGCAGCGCCAAAGCCTGGACCAGCTTCATCATGGCCGAGATATGAGCGAGGTGGCCGCCGGCCGCAACGGAAAGCTGCGCGGGTGGTTGACGCGCTCAGGGCACGGCGAGGGCGAGGGCTGCCGCGAGGACCTTCGCCAGACCCTCGGTCGCCGGCAGGCTCGCCGCCTCGTCAGGCCGGATCCACCGGATCTCGGCGGCTTCCGGCGAGACGGTGCCCTCGCCGCTGATCCAGCGGGCGGCGAAGGACAGCACGACGAAGTGGCGTTCCACCCGGTCATCGCCGTCCCGCATGATGATGTCGCGGGCGCTGCACAGGCCGATGGGGGCCGCGACGACGGCGACCTCCTCCATCAGTTCGCGGGCGGCAGCCTCGGCGAGCGTCTCGCCGATCTCGACAAGGCCGCCGGGCAGGCTGAACAGTCCGGCTCCCGGGGCATTGGCGCGCTGCGCGACCAGAACGCGCCCGTCGCGGATGACCGCGGTCGAGACGGCGAGGATGGGACGGGCGGGATAGGACCGGTCCGCCGGGAGGATGCCGCCCGACCCGCTCACCGCGTCATCAGCGCATCGATGGCGTCCTGCGCCGAGGCGCCGTCGCCCTCGTCGTCGTGGATCACCGCATTCATGACCCCGGACGTCCGGGCGGCGAGGTGCTTCAGCCGGTCCGAGGCTTCCTCGGCGATGTAGCCGGCCATCGGGGTTCCGGCATGGGATCTCAGTTGGGCGATCGTGTCGAGCATCACCGTGTCCATCTCCGCCACGAGCGCGAGAAAGCGGCGGCGCGAACCGACAGGGGCTTCGGCGAAGGCCTGGAGCACCAGGTCCTTGTCGCGATAGTGGGAGCGGATGAAATGCTGCTGGTAGGAGGCCGGCTGCCAGGCGAGGACGTCATCCACGCAGTCGGGCATGGACGGCACCAGTTCCAGAAGCATGATGACTTCGTTGAAATGGTTGAGGTAGTCGGTGGCGAGCCGCGTGTCCGGATGAATATTGGCCGCACGCAGGCGCTCAGGCGTCAGCGCTGTCGTGGAGTCCTGACGAACGACGTCGAGCATGGAATGTGGTCGCCCCCAACTTTATAGGACACTCAGCCATGCCTGCAGTGAAAGAAGCCTTAAGTCGTGGCCATGAGTTTCCGGGACGCAAGGGCAGGTGAGGTTTGAATGTGCGGCCGTTATGCGATCAAGACCATCCCTGAAGTGATGCAGGCCGCCTTCGGTTATGAAGATCGGCCGAACTTTCCGCCGCGCTACAACATCGCGCCGACCCAGCCCGTTCCGGTCGTCACCATCGATCAGGGGCGGCGGCGTTTCGTGCTGATGCGCTGGGGTTTCATCCCCGGCTGGGTGAAGGACCCGAAGGAATTTCCCCTCGTCATCAATATCCGCAGCGAGACCGCGCGGGAGAAGCCCTCGTTCCGCGCCGCCTTCATCCGGCGTCGGGCGCTGATGCCGGCGGACGCCTTCTACGAATGGCACAGGGAGGGCCAGGCGAAGACGCCCTTTATGGCCCGCCGCCCGGATGGCGGACTCTTCGCCTTTCCCGCGCTGTGGGAGACCTGGATATCGCCGGACGGCTCCGAAATCGACACGGTGGCGATGCTGACGTCGCCGGCCTTGCCGCCGCTCGCGACGATCCATCACCGCACGCCGGTGATCCTCGATCCCGCCAACTGGAACGAATGGCTCGATCCGGCCACCACGGCGGACCGCGCCGCGGCGCTGCTGGAGCCGGCGGTCCAGACCGAACTCGAACTCGTGCCGGTCTCGCCGGCGGTCAACCGCGTCGCCAATGACGGACCTGAACTGCAGGAGCCGGCCGGCGCTGCGACCACCGCGCCTGCCGGGGGGCAAACCCGCCGCCGTTCCGCCGCTGCGCCGCAGAAGGGGCAGGGCAGCCTGTTCGACTGATCCCCGTCGGCTGGAGGCCGGCGCGCGGACGCCGCTGGCCACTCCACATGCTTAAACAAATAACAACAAATTTCGCGCAGTTTTCCGAGGCTCGCGCCGGACTATCCCGTACGGCCGACGGATGCCACGGATCCTGCATGACTCCGCGTCCGGCATTGAGTGCGCGTCTGCTGCTCCCTCTCACCGTTTTGACCTGCCTCGCGGTTCCCATCGTCGCGGCTGCAGCGCCGCGCAGCGGCCAGCCGGTGGCCGTCTTCGCCTGGTCGACCCATGCCGGCGGAGCCGCCGCCATCGCCGCGCGCTCGGATGGGGAGCTGCGCTCCGCCAGCCGCAGCAACCGCATCGTCATTGCCTCTTCGACCCATCCCGACTTCGTCACGCGGCTCTATGGCGCCGGTGCGCTTCTCGTCATCGACGCCACCATGGCCGCCGCCTGTCTTTCACTTTTCGTCTCGCTCTGAGAAGGGACGCCACGCCATGAGCCTCGTCTCCCCCGCCTCCACCCTCGACCGTCTTCGCGGATCGGTCGCCGTCGCGATGCAGGGCATTCTCGCCGCGGTCGCCGTGCTGGTCATCGCCATCGCCCTGATGCGTGGCTCCGGCGGCATGGTTCTCACCCTCGCTGGCACCGCCATTATCGCTTCGCTCGGCCTGCTCGCGATCGGCAAGGGCCGGACGGATGCGACGGCCCGCATCGGCTCGTCCGTCTCCGCAGCGGCACTGGTCGCCATGCTGACCTTCGCGCTCGAACGGTCGATCTATCAGATCGACATGCACATGGCCTTCTTCGCCGGCCTCGCCATCGTCGCCCTGTGGTGCTGCTGGCGGTCGGTCGCCGCCTATACGGCGGTGGTCGCCGTCCACCATCTCGGCCTCAACATGATCTATCCGATGGCGGTGTTCCCCGAGGGCGGCGACTTCGGGCGCGTCGTCATCCATGCCGTCATCCTGGTCGCGCAGGCCGTGGCGCTGGCCTGGCTCTGCGACCGCCTCGCGGCCGCGCTCGCGGCGTCAGACGCCGCCGTGTCGGAAGCCAACCTTGCCACCGAGCGCATGGAGGCCGCCGCCTCCAGCGAGCGCTCGCTGGCGACAGCCCAGACCGATCGGCAGGCCCGTCTCGAAGCCGCCATCGGCGACTTCAAGGGACACGTCGCCAGCATTCTCGCGGGCATGCGCAACGGCATGACGGCGCTCGGCGACGCCACTGGCACCGTCCGGAAGGCGGCCCAGGGGACTGTCGAGATAACCGGCCGCGCTGCCCATTCCTCTCAGGCCGCCGTCACCAATATCGGTGCGGTGGCCGCCGCCAGCGACCAGCTCAGCGCATCCGTCGGTGAACTGGCCCAGAAGGTCGGCGAGACCGCGACGGTGGTGCGCGAACTGGCTGGCGAGGCGACCCAGGCCAATGACAGCATTTCCGAACTGTCGGCCGCCGCCGAGAAGATCGGCGCGGTCGTCGCCCTCATCCAGTCGATCGCCGAGCAGACCAACCTGCTCGCCCTGAACGCCACCATCGAGGCGGCGCGTGCCGGCGACGCCGGCAAGGGCTTCGCCGTCGTTGCCTCCGAGGTGAAGTCGCTCGCCGTCCAGACCTCGAAGGCCACCGGGGAGATCGCCCAGCAGATCTCCGCCGTGCAGCATCTGACCAAGGGGGCTGTTGGCGCGATCGAGGGGATTTCCAACCGCATGGGACTGATCGACCACAATGCCGCGGCGCTGGCCTCCGGCATCGAGGAGCAGTCGGCCGCAGTGCAGGAGATCAACCGCAGCATCGGCGAGATGCGCGACCTCACCAATCGGATCGAGACAGCCGTCAGCGACATCGCGACCCAGGCCAGCGCCAGCGCCGACTCGTCGGAGACCATGGGCGAGACCACCGCCAAGGTCGAGGATGCGGCCACAGGGCTCGGCGCGGCCGTCGAGGACTTCCTCGGCAAGGTCGCCGCCTGATGCGGCCCTGACGCCCGGCAGGGGTCCTAGAGGACCTTGCCGGGGTTGAGGATGCTCTTGGGGTCGAGCACGGCTTTCATCTGTCGCATGATGTCCATGGCGACCGGGTCCTTCACCGCCGGCAGCAGGTCGCGCTTCATGCGGCCGATCCCGTGTTCGGCGGAGATCGAGCCGCCGAACGTGCCGACGATATCGTGGACAATGGTCTGGACCGCGTCCCAGTGCTCGAGGAAGGCGGCCTTGTCCATGCCGACGGGCTGGCTGATGTTGAAGTGGATATTGCCGTCGCCGAGATGGCCGAAGGGCACGGGACGGCAGTCCGGCATATAGGCGAGGCAGGCCGCGACCGCTGCCGCGATGAAGTCGGGGACGGCCGCGACGGGCACCGAGACGTCGTGCTTGATCGAGCCGCCTTCCATCTTCTGCACCTCGCTCATCCCCTCGCGCAGGCGCCAGAAGGCGTTGCGCTGGTCGATCGTGTCGGCGAGGGCGGCATCGGTGACAATGCCCTCCTCGTAGCCGGCGGCGAGGATCTCCTCCAGCGTCTCGCGCAGGCCTGCGGCGGAGGCAGTGGACAGCTCCATCAGGCAGTACCAGGGCGAAGGCTCGGCCAGCGGATCGCGCGCGCCGGAAAGGTGCCGGAGCACGAAATCGAAGAGGTTGCGGGGCATCAGTTCGAAGCCGGTGACCGAGGGCCCGGCGCGCTCCTGCGCGGCGTTGAGCAGCGCGAGGCCCGCTTCCGGCGAGGGCACCGCCACCCAGGCCGCCTCGATGGCGCGCGGCGCCGGATAGAGCTTCAGCACCGCCGCGGTGATGATGCCGAGCGTGCCTTCGGCGCCCATGAACAGGTGCTTGAGGTCATAGCCCGTATTGTCCTTCTTCAGCGTCCTCAGGCCGTGCCAGATGCGGCCGTCGGCCAGCACCACCTCGAGCCCGAGGACGAGATCGCGCGCCATGCCATAGGCCACCGCCTGGGTGCCGCCGGCATTGGTCGAGAGGTTGCCGCCGATGGTGCAGGAGCCCTTGGAACCGATGTTCAGCGGGAACAGCCGGCCGACCTCGCTGGCCGCATCCTGCGCCTGTTGCAGCGTCACGCCGGCATCGACCGTCATCGTATTGCCGGCGGGATCCACGTCCCGCACCGCCGTCATGCGGTTGAGCGACAGCACGATCTCGGCGCCGGTCTCATGGGGCACATGGCCTCCGACGAGGCCCGTCGCGCCCCCCTGCGGTACCACCGGCGTGCCGGTCTCATGGGCGAGCGCCATGACCGCCGCGACCTCCTCCGTTGAGCCCGGTCGCACGACCAGCGAGGTGCGCCCGTGATAGAGGCTGCGGTCGTCGCGCAGATAGGGCGCCTGGTCGCCGGGATCGGTGATGGCATAGCGGGGCCCGACGATGGCGGCGAAACGCGCGATCAGCGGCGCCGGCATCGGCGGGGCGAGGGCGGTGACGGGCTTCGGCAGCGGCATGGCGGGCGTTCCGGCGGCACTGTTCGGGTCGGGGACGCTTATTGGGACGCACGGGGTACGAGCGTCAACGGCTTCGGGCAATGGTGTCGGTGAATTCGTCGCGAGCGGTGCGACGGGTCTTCCGCCGGAGGGCTTTACGACCTATCTGTAAGTGCGGAGCTGCGACGCGCGTCAGGGCACAAATTCCCCGGGGCCTTATCGATCTCACGGGAGCTGTCCCTGTCCTCGACCCTGGTCTTGGGTACACGGCGCCCACCTACTTAGGTAGGTTCCCGGGATCGCTTGTCCAACGGCAGAGCGGCTCCACTCTTCCCATCCTGCGCGTCTGCGCCGTCCCTTGGCCCGGGACTCGCGGCGCCGTCCGCGCAACTGTCGCATATAGGGTATTGAATTAATATTGCAATCATTGGTTGAATGTTGCTTGATGGTGGAGGGCGGCAAACCCCCGCCTCATCACCAGCACGCAAGGAGGCAACCATGAACATCGACGTTGCAAAGCGGCAGCTCGCCCGGAAGGATCAGATCGCGAAGTTCATCGTCGATCCCCGTCAGACGATCGTCGATCTCGGGCTGGACCCGGATGCCGAGGACGTGGCTCGCACGTTCGAAGCCTATCTCGCCGACATCATCAAGGCGATCGAGGGCGCCAATCGCAAGAACCTGCCCGATGGAACGAAAGAAGAAATGTTCATCAAGGGCGTCGGCTTTGGCTGTTGCAATGTATAGTCATGAAAACCGTTACGGTCTTCAAGGACGGAACATGCAACCTGCGTTGTAGGCATTGCGGGGTCGGCGCGGAAGTCGCCCGGCCCCGCAAGCCGCTGGCCATGGCGGATTTCCGGCGCGTTCTCTCGAATATCGCTGCCTCCGGTGTCGAGAAGATCACGCTGCTGGGCGGGGAGCCCCTGATCGATCCGGACATCGTGGATGTCCTGCAGGAATGTGCCAGGCTGGGCATTTTCGTCAGCGTCAACACGAACATGCCCGCCGCCGCGGACTGGCGGGCGCTGTTGCGAACCGGCGCATTGATATCGGTCATCGCCAGCATCGACGGTCCCACCGCACCAAGCCATGACAGGACGCGAGGGCGTCATGCCTTTGAGTCGCTCATGGAAAGCCTGGCGCGGTTCCACCAGGAAAACGCATTGCTTGGATCGGTCGCAGACATCGAAGCCAATGTCGTGGTCAGTCCATTCAATGCGGACGATTGCGCCGAGATGATTGACTTCTGCATCGCCAATACGATCCCGGCCCTGAACGTCAATGTGGTTCACAAGGCAGGCTTTGCCCGACGGAATTTTCGCTTCGATGACGAGCATTCACGGGTCGTGAGACGCGGGATCGAAACGCTGGTCGTTCGTTGGGCACTCGACCGCGACAAGGTTCGACTGATCATCGATTCGCCGCCGCTCGTGTCCGACTATTTCAGGCGAAGATATGGGATCGAGATCGGCACCAATCCCCACGCCTGCGGTGGCACCGCCGTCTATGGCTATGTCGACGTCAAGGGAAATCACCTGCCGTGTCCGGCGATCGGCTATGGAGAAAGCCGGAAGCCGGTGATGAACCGACGCATACCATCATTGGATGCCGCGGAGCGGCGGGTCGCGGAGATCTGGGACACGACGCTGTTCAAGGGCTTCAACCGGAGCCGCGTCGAGCGACGCTACATGGACCAGCTCCATCCCTGCAGGACGTGTCAGTATCGCGACAAGTGTACGCCCTGCCGCTCGGACTTGATGCGCGGTGAAGCCTCCGGGGTGGTCCAGCTCTGCGCCTTGTTCGACGGTGAACCGGAGTGCGGGGGGCGAGGGCGCGTCCGAGCCGGGGCAGGCCTCCCCTGACATCTCGCGCGCCGCGCTGAAGCCGACAGGCCGCGCCGGCCACCATGGGTTGCGGGAGCGGTGCGGGACCGGCGTACACGGCGAAACCCGCGGCCGCAGGCCCTGACAGGAGAGGCTGGCGCATCGGCGCAAGAGCCGGTGACGCCGCTTTGCGCCTGGGGTAAGCCAGCGCCATGACCCGTCCGCCGCAAGCCCCTCCCACCAAGGCCGCCCTGCGCGAGGCCGCGCTCGCCCGCCGCGACGCCCTCGATCCCGCCAGCCGCATCGAGGCGGCATTGACGCTGGCCGAGACCTTCCCCCTCGACGCCATTCCCGTCGCCGGCAGGGTCGTCTCCGGTTTCCTGCCGATCCGGTCGGAGATCGACATCCGTCCGCTGATGGACCGCCTGCGCCGGGCCGGCGCGCGGCTGGCGCTGCCGGCCTTCCCCGACCGGGCGAGCCCGATGATCTTCCGGGACCTCGTTCGCGGCGCCGAGCTCGTGCCCATGGGCTTTGGCACCTATGGTCCGGGACCCGAGGCCGCCGAGGTCCATCCCGACATCCTCCTGACCCCGCTCGCAGCCTTCGACCGCGCCGGCCATCGCATCGGCTACGGCAAGGGCCACTACGACCAGGCGCTCGCCCGCCTCGACGCGCTGGCGCCGCGCATCGCCATCGGCATCGCCTTTGCCTGCCAGGAGGTTGACGCCGTGCCCCACGAGCCCCATGACCGCAGGCTGGATTTCGTGCTCACCGATACCGGTTTCAGGACCTTCTGATGCGCCTCCTCTTCCTCGGCGACGTGGTCGGCAAGGCCGGCCGCACCGCCGTCACCGAAAAGCTGCCCGGCCTGATCGCGGAGCTGAAGCTCGACTGCGTGGTGATCAACGGCGAGAACGCCGCCCATGGCTTCGGCATCACCGAGGCGATCTACGAGGAACTGCTGGATGCCGGGGCCGACTGCGTCACCCTCGGCAACCATTCCTGGGACCAGCGCGAGGCCCTGGTCTTCATCGACCGCGCGCCGCGCCTCGTCCGTCCGGTCAATTATCCCGCCGGCACGCCCGGCCGCGGCGCGGCGCTGGTCGAGGCCAAGAACGGCGCGCAGGTGCTCGTGGTGAACGTCATGGGCCGCGTCTTCATGGACGCCATGGACGATCCCTTCGCCGCCGTCGAGCGCGAGGTTGAGGCCGCCCCGCTCGGCCGCGTGGCGGACGCCATCGTCGTCGACATCCATGCCGAGGCGACCAGCGAGAAACAGGTCATGGGGCACATTCTCGACGGCCGCGTCTCGCTGGTCGTCGGCACCCATACCCACGTGCCGACCGCCGATCACCGGGTTCTGCCGGCCGGCACCGCCTTCCAGACCGATGTCGGCATGTGCGGCGACTATGATGGGGTCATCGGCATGGACAAGACCGAGCCGCTGCGCCGCATGCGCGAGAAGACGCCGGGCGGCAAGTTCGAGCCGGCAGGCGGGCCCGCCACACTCTCCGGCATCATCGTCGACCTCGGCGCGAACGGGCTCGCAACTGCGGTGACGCCGCTGCGCCTTGGCGGCGTGCTCGCGCCGACCTGAGCCGCGGGCGGCTTGCCGAGCGTCGCGCGCCCCTGTAATCCGCAGCCCATGTCGCACAACACCTTCGGCCACCTGTTCCGCGTCACCACCTTCGGCGAGAGCCACGGGGTGGCGCTCGGCTGCGTCGTCGACGGCTGCCCGCCGCGGATCCCGCTGACCGCCGAGGACATCCAGTCCGATCTCGACCGCCGCCGCCCCGGCACCTCGCGCTTCACCACCCAGCGCCGCGAGCCCGACGCGGTGAAGATCCTCTCCGGCGTGATGGTGGACGACGACGGCGTGCAGGTGACGACCGGTACGCCCATCGCCCTGGTGATCGAGAACACCGACCAGCGGTCGAAGGACTATTCCGACATCAAGGACAAGTTCCGGCCGGGACATGCCGATTTCACCTATGAGGCGAAATACGGCATCCGCGACTATCGCGGCGGCGGTCGCTCCTCGGCGCGCGAGACGGCGGCCCGCGTCGCCGCCGGTGCCATCGCCCGCAAGGTCGTGCCGGGGCTGGTGGTGCGCGGCGCCCTCGTGCAGATGGGCCCGCATGCCATCGACCGCGACAAGTGGGACTGGGACGTGGTCGGCGCCAACCCGTTCTTCTGTCCGGACCCCGACAAGGCCGCCTTCTACGAGACCTATCTCGACGGCATCCGCAAGGCCGGCTCCTCCATCGGCGCTGTGCTGGAGATCGTCGCCGAGGGGGTGCCGGCCGGCCTCGGCGCGCCGATCTACGGCAAGCTCGACGCCGAGATCGCCAGCGCCCTCATGGGCATCAACGCGGTCAAGGGCGTCGAGATCGGGTCGGGCTTTGCCTCCGCGGCGCTGACCGGCGAGGAGAATGCCGACGAGATCCGCATGGGCAATGACGGCAAGCCGCTGTTCCTCTCCAACCATGCCGGCGGCATCCTCGGCGGCATCTCGACCGGGCAGGCCGTTGTCGCCCGCTTCGCCGTCAAGCCGACCTCGTCGATTCTCACACCGCGGCTGACCATCGACAAGGCGGGCGGCGAGACCGACATCCTCACCAAGGGCCGCCATGACCCCTGCGTCGGCATCCGCGCCGTGCCCGTCGGCGAGGCCATGGTCGCCTGCGTCATCGCCGATCACTATCTGCGCCATCGCGGCCAGAACGGCTGAGGCGGTGGGGCGGGTAAGGGGCCATGCAGCACCTCACCGTTTTGGTCCTGCATGAATTGCAGATCTGCATCCCTGTATTTTCAGTTTGACTGAAAGTCTCTCCCTCTCCATTTTCCCAGTCATGAAGCTCGACATCTGGCTCTCCCGTGCCGGCATGACGCGGCTGGCCTTCGCCCGCCGGCTCGGCGTGTCGCCGGCCACCGTCACGGCCCTGTGCAATGGCGATGCGCCCTGGATGTCGCGCGACACGGCGCAGCGCATCGCCGAACTCACGGCGGGGGCCGTGACCCCCAATGACTTTATCGGCCTTGCCGGGCCGCGTGATGAGGAGAGATCCATGCTCGAAGCCGCCGAACGCGTGAAGGCCGCCCTCGACGCCTTCGCCAAGGGGCAGATGGTCGTGGTCACCGATGATGACGACCGCGAGAACGAGGGCGACCTGATCGTCGCCGCCTCGCTCTGCACGCCGGAGCAGATGGCCTTCATCGTCCGCCACACCTCCGGCATCGTCTGCACGCCGCTCACCCTGCAGGAGGCGCAGCGCCTGCGTCTCGATCCCATGGTCTCGTCCAACGACTCGCCGCATGGCACGGCCTTCACCGTCTCGGTGGATTACCGCCACGGCACGACCACCGGCATTTCCGCCGATGACCGCACCGCCACGGTCCGGGCGCTGGCCAATCCCAATGTCGGCGCCGTCGATTTCGTCCGCCCGGGCCACATCTTCCCGCTCATCGCCAAGGAGGGCGGGGTGCTCATGCGCTCCGGCCACACGGAGGCGGCGGTGGATCTGTGCAAGCTCGCGGGACTGCCGCCGATCGGCGTCATCTGCGAACTCGTCAACGACGACGGCACGGTCACCCGTGGTCCGCAGGTCACCGCCTTCGCCGAGAAGCACGGCCTCCTCATGGTGTCGGTCGCCGATCTCATCAAGTACCGCCAGGCGCGCGACCGGCTGGTCGAGCGTGCCGGCGAGTTCCCGATCGAGACGCCCTATGGGCCTGCCCGGGGCATCGCCTACCGCACGCCCTATGACCGCGTCGAGCATCTGGCGCTCGTCTTTGGCGAGGTCGACGAGGCCGGAGCGACGCTCGTTCGCCTCCACCGCGAGACCGTGCTGCGCGACGTCTTCGGCAAGAACCGCTCCTGCGACGCGGCGATGAAGATCCTGGCGCAGAAAGGCGGTGTGCTGGTCTATCTGCGCGATGGCACGGCCGGCGTTCCCGCCCAGTCTCTGGCAGCCACCGCGCCGGCAGCCGACATCCACGAGAGCCACGGCTCGGCGAAGATGCGTGACGACCAGTGGCGCGAGATCGGCCTCGGCGCCCAGATCCTCCGGGATCTCGGGGCCAACCGCATCCGTCTGCTGGCCTCCAAGACCCGCCACTATGTCGGGCTCGGCGGCTTCGGTATCGAGATCGTCGCAACCGAGATGCTGGAGGGCTGACCAGCCCCGCGGCTCCCGGTTCCGGGAGCCGCCGCGGTCATTCGGGCCTGATATTGGCCGCTGCCGCGATGGCTTTCATCTGCTCGATTTCCCTGGCGATCTCGCCAGCCCAATCCGGGATGACGCGGTAGACGGGTTCGAAGCCCGATTTCCGCATTTCGGCCTGGGCGGCCGGGTCGCGCAGGACAGCCGCGAGCGCCTCGCCGAGCTTCGCCCGTGCATCCGCGGGAATGCCGCTCGCTGTCACCACGGCGACCCATGAGGAAAGGTCGATCCCGCCAAAGCCGAGTTCCTGGAGTGTCGGGACGTCCGGTAACATCGGCGACCGCGTCGCCGAGGTCACGGCGAGGGCGCGGACCCTTCCCGATTCGATCTGCGGCCGCGCCGCCACCACCGTGTCGACGAGGAAGGGCACGTGCTTGCCGACGAGATCGTTCATCGCCGGCCCGCTGCCCCGGTAGGGGACATGGACCATGCGGATGCCGGCGGCCGACTTGAACCACTCGCCGGCGAAATGCGATACGGTCCCCGTTCCGAACGATGCCAGCGTCAGCTTGTCCGGCTCGGCCTTGGCCGCCGCGACAAGGGCCGGCACATCGCGGATCGGATGGTCGGCATGGGTCAGGAGCACCAGATTGGCGGTCGCGACCTGGGCGAGAGGTTCGAAATCGCGGGTCGCCACGTAGGGGAGGTTTGGCATGATCGCCGGATTAAGCGTGAAGGTCGAGTTCGAGGTGAGGAGCAGGGTATAGCCGTCTTTCGGGGCCTGAAGCAGGGCCTGGACGCCGATCACGGTGCCGGCGCCCGGCCGATTGATGACGATGACCGGCTGGCCGAGCTGGCTCTCGAGGGCCCGGCCGAGAAAACGGCTCAGCACATCGGCGGCCCCGCCCGCGGCAAAGGGCGCGATGATCTGCAGCGGCCGTTCGGGGAAGCGGGTCTGGGCCTGCGCCCCCAGCGGGGCAAGAGCTGTCAATGTCGCCAGCAGGGTCGTCACAATGCGTCTGTTCACAATGTTCTCCGCAACGGGGCCTCGCCGGCCCATCTCGTTCACGACGATCGGCGAAGGGTGAGCCTCGCCGGGACACCCCGTCGCAGCCGCCAGTTCGGGCATGGCGGGATGGTCCCTGCGGAAAATAGGCTGTCAATCGGCAGGGCTGCAAGCGGCGGCCGCTGCGCGCCTTGCGTGCAGCACCGTCCGCGCCCTGCGGCCTAATGTCCTCGGGCCAGGAATCCGGAACCGCAGACGGGCGCCTTACTTCCGCGTCATGAAGGCCATGAAGGCTTGTCGCGCCTCGTCGCCCTTGAGCAGCTCGGCGAAAAGCGCGCCTTCCTCGTCCATCCGGGCCCGTACCTCCTCCGCGCCCTTGCGCATCAGGCGGCGCGAATGGGCGAGGGCGATCGGCGGCTTGGAGGCAAGCTTCGTCGCCACCGCGAGGGCCTTCGCCTCGATCTCCGCCGACGGCACGACGGCATTGACGAGGCCCATGGCCTCCGCCTCCTGCGCCCCGAAGGGCTCAGCCAGCAGGAGATATTCGGTGGCCTTCTTCATGCCGGCGAGCCGCGGCAGGAGCAGCGACGAGGCGGCCTCCGGCACCAGGCCGAGATCGACGAAAGGCATGCGGAACATGGCAGCCGGGCTGGCATAGGCGAGGTCCATGTGCAGCACCATGGTGGTGCCGATGCCGATGGCGAGGCCGTCCACCGCGGCGATCATCGGCACCTCGACGGTCGCCAGCGCCTTGATGAAATCGCCCGCCGGCGATCCGGCGGAAGCCCCGGCCGCCGAGCGCTGCATGAAGTCGGCGATGTCGTTGCCGGAGGTGAAGACGCCCGGGCCGCCGGCGAAGACAACGGCCCGCGTGCCCTCGGCGGCTGCATTCTCGATGACGCCGCGCATCGTGTCGTACATGGCGCCGGTCAGCGCGTTCTTCTTGTCGAACCGGTTCATCCGCACCAGCACCACGCCCTTGTCGTGACGGGTGACGGTGACATGGTCGGTGCCGGCCTGCGCAGAGATGCCGTCCATGGAAGGGTCCTCAGCTCGCGAGCGGGATGTCGAGGTCGGTGACCGAATGGCCACCGGTGACGATGGAGGCGCCGAGCCCGGGCGCCGCCGTGGCGAGGTTCTCGGCAAAGAAACGCGCCAGGCCCAGGGCCTCGGCGCGCTCGGTATCCGAGGCGCCGTTGCCGCGCAGCCGCAGCGCCTTCTCGGCGAGCGCCGTGCCGCCCAGCGCCAGGCCGAACAGCCGCGCATAGGGCGTGGCGCCGGCCTGCGCATCGGCGGGGTCGGAGGTCAGCGCCGCCAGCAGGTGCTGCGTCGCGGTCTCCAGCGCATCGACCGCCGCACCGAGCCGCACCGCGGTCTGGCCGAAGCCGGTGGCGTTGGAGCCCTTCACCTCGGCGATGACGTGGCGCATGCGGGCGATCTCGGCCGTCACCAGCCCGCCGCCGTCGATACCGATCTTGCGGGTGACGAGGTCGATCGCCTGGATGCCGTTGGTGCCCTCGTAGATCGCGTAGATGCGGGCGTCGCGCATGTGCTGGGCGGCGCCCGTCTCCTCGACAAAGCCCATGCCGCCATGCACCTGGACGCCGAGCGAGGCGACCTCGTTGCCGATGTCGGTGGCATAGGCCTTGGCAATCGGGGTGAGCAGCGAGGCCCGGGCATTGCCGGCCTTGCGCTCGGCTTCGCTGGCGCCGAGATGGGCGCGGTCGATCTCCGCCGCCAGCATGTAGCAGATGGCCCGCGCCGCCCGCGTCGAGGCGCGCATCGTTGCCAGCATGCGCTTGACGTCCGGGTGTTCGATGATCGCGCTGATGCCCTCGCCCTTCGACCCCGGCGCCTTGCCCTGGCGGCGCTCCATCGCATAGGCCACCGCCTGCTGCGTCGCCCGTTCAGCGATGGAGACGCCCTGCAGGGCGACGGCGAGGCGGGCATTGTTCATCATCGTGAACATCGCCATCAGGCCGCGGTTCTCCTCGCCCACCAGCCAGCCGATGGCGCCGCCCGCATCGCCATAGACCATGGTGCAGGTCGGCGAGCCGTGGACGCCGAGCTTGTGCTCGATGGAATGGCAGCGCACGTCATTGCGCGCGCCGAGCGTGCCGTCGTCGTTGACGAGGATCTTCGGCACGAGGAACAGCGAGATGCCCTTGGTGCCGGGCGGCGCGTCGGGAAGGCGGGCCAGTACGAGATGGATGATGTTCTCGGTCAGGTCGTGCTCGCCATAGGTGATGTAGATCTTCGAGCCGGTGATCCGGTAGGTGCCGTCACTGGCGCGCTCGGCGCGGGTCCTGAGAACCGACAGGTCGGAGCCGGCCGAGGGCTCGGTCAGGTTCATCGTGCCGGTCCATTCTCCCGACACCATCTTCGGCAGGTACTTCGCCTGCAGCGCCTCGGAGGCATGGGCGGTGATCGCCTCAATGGCGCCCTGGGTCAGCAGCGGGCCGAGGCCGAAGGCGCCGGAGGCGGCGTTCCACATCTCGATACAGGCGGAGTTGATGATGCAGGGCAGGCCCTGCCCGCCATAGGCATCGGCGGCCATCAACCCGTTCCAGCCGGCGGCGGCCCAGTCACTGTAAACGTCCTTCCAGCCGGGCGGCATGGTCACGACGCCGTCCTTGAACGGGGTCCCGTGGCGGTCGCCGAGCTTGTTCAGCGGGGCGATGCGCTCGCTGGCGAATTTTCCGGCCTCCTCGAGGATGGCCGCGATGTCCGCGACGGTGAGATCACCGTAGAGGCCGCTCGCCAGCGCTTGTTCGAGGCCGACCACATGCTTCAGCGTGGCGAGCATGTCGGTCACGGGCGCGCGATAGGTCATGGGCAATCTCCGTACGACTTTGGTTCTAGGTCTGACATGGCCCAGCGACAAGGACGCCAAACGCATGATTGATCGTCGCTTCGCGGGCCGTGCGGGGGCGCGTCCGCGGCCGCCGTGAATAAGGGGCCTTTGCCTGCGGCAGGACCGCGGGAGGTGAGTTTCCCGTGCCGCCGTGCTAAGCGCCGGCCATGACGGCCCGTTCGACCCTGCGCCTCACCCCCGATGCTGCCGGCATGGCCGAAGCCGGCCGTCTCCTGCGCGCCGGGCGGCTCGTCGCCTTCCCCACCGAGACCGTCTACGGCCTCGGTGCCGACGCCACCGACGGCCGGGCGGTTGCCGCCATCTACGCGGCCAAGGGCCGGCCGAGTTTCAACCCCCTCATCGCCCATGTGGCGACGCCCGAGGCGGCGCTCGTCCTCGGCCGCTTCAATGCCGATGCGCGGGCGCTCGCGCGCGCCTTCTGGCCGGGGCCGCTGACGCTCGTCGTGCCCGCCGCTTCCGGCGAGGCCGTCGCCGATCTTGCCCGCGCCGGCCTCGACACGGTCGGCCTGCGGGTGCCGAGCCACCCGGTGGCGATGGCCCTGCTCGCCGCCACCGGCCGCCCCGGCGCGGCGCCTTCTGCCAATCTCTCGGGCCATGTCAGCCCGACAACCGCCGCCCATGTCCTCGCCGATCTCGACGGCCGGATCGACGCCGTGATGGATGGCGGCGCGACCGCTGTCGGCGTCGAATCGACGATCGTCGCCTGCCTCGACGGCCCGCCTGTCCTGCTGCGACCCGGCGGCGTGCCGCGCGACGCGGTGGAGGCGGTCATCGGTCGGCCTCTCGCATCTGCGACGGGGGAGGCGACCATCGCGCCGGGCATGCTGGCCTCGCACTATGCCCCGAAGGCGGCCATCCGGCTCGACGCCACCGGCATCGAACCCGGCGAGGCGCTGCTCGCCTTCGGGCCGGGGGCCCCGTCCGGTGCGGCTGACGTCCTCAACCTGTCGCCGACGGGCGATCTCGCCGAGGCCGCCGCCAATCTTTTCGGTCACCTGCGGCGGCTCGATGCGTCAGGCGCCCGGCGGATCGCAGTGATGCCAATCCCGGCGCAGGGGCTCGGCGAGGCGATCCGCGACCGCCTCGCACGGGCCGCCGCGCCGCGCGGATAGCAACAGAGGCACGGTGGATCAGCGTGTCGGCCAGGTCCAGGCGGGCTGCTCGATATCGGGCGTCAGCGTCTCGCCGAAATCCTTTTCCAGCCTCACGCGCACGGCATGCCCGCCGAGTTCCGCGACCAGGTCGCCTGCATGCGAGACGACGATGACCTGCGTGCTTTCCGCCGCCTTCACGATGAGTCTGGCCAGCGGTGGCAGCAGGTCCGGATGCAGGCTCGTCTCCGGTTCGTTGAGGATCATGATCTCCGGCGGCCGCGGCGACAGCAGGGCGGCTGCCAGCAGGAGATAGCGCAGTGTCCCGTCCGAGAGCTCGGCCGCCCTGAGCGGGCGCAGGAGCCCGTGCTGGCGGAGTTCGACCTCGAAATAGCCGTCGGGCGCGATGATTTCGAGCCGCGTTCCCGGAAAGGCATCCTCGATCGTGGCGGCGAGGTCGTCCGGGCTGCCGATCTCGCGGATGGTCTGCAGTGCGGCCGCAAGATCCGCTCCGTCGCTCGCGAGCACGGGCGTGTAGGTGCCGACCTGCGGCCGGCGCGCCGGCGCATCGCGATCGGTCCGCAGGTGGTCGTAGAAGCGCCAGGATCGCATGCGCTCGCGAAGCGTCAGGAGCTCGACCGCATCGCGCGGATCGGCGGCATGGGTCATCATGCTGTCGAAGGGCTCGAGCGTCCTCCAGACGTCCCGCCACTGGCCCGCGTCGTCGCGAATCCGTACCAGCGGTCCGCGGCGCTCGGCAAACAGGCTGTTGCGGGTGAGCCTGGACCCTGTCCACAGGCTCTCCGTCTTGATCTGGGGATCACGCCCGAACAGCGTCTTCTCGGCGACGAGCGGCAAGCCGAGATCGATGGCATAGCCGTAGTCGTCGCCGGCAAAGCCCAGCCGCAGGCTGATGGGCTGCGAGCGCCGGGTGCCCTGTACCGGGTGGATCCCCGCCTTGACCTCCCGTGAGAAGCTCTCCGGTCCGGCCCAGAGCGTCGAGGACAGTCCCCCTTCGGCGGCGAGCGACTGGACCACGCGTCCCTGTGCGGTATCGGCGAGAAGCCGCAACGCGCGGTAGAGGCTCGATTTGCCGGCGCCGTTGGCCCCGGTCACGACGGTCAGCGCGCCGAGCTCGATGACGATGTCGCGGAGGGACCGGTAGCCGGCGACGGCGAGGCGGGAGATCATGGCAATCGTCGCAACACATGACTTTGAAACGCGCCGATCGTAACAACGTCAGCGTGTATGTCGAGGCGGCGATACCTGATGGTTAGCGTTGGAACGTCGCCACCAGTTCCACATGCGCCGACCAGGTGAACTGGTCGACCGGGGTCACCGTGCCGAGCTTCCAGCCCCCCGCGGCGAGGAGGCAGGCGTCGCGCGCGAAGCTCGCGGCGTTGCACGAGACCGCGACGATGCGGCCGATATCGGCCTTGGCGAGGATGGCGGCCTGCGTATCCGCTCCGGCGCGCGGCGGGTCGAAGACGACGGCGTCGAGCCCCTTGAGGTCGGCGGCCATCAGCGGCCGGCGGAACAGATCCCGGGTCTCCGCCTGGATCGGCTTCAGCCCGGAGGCCATGCGCACGGCCTGGGCGAGGGCGGCGATGGCGCCCGCGTCGGCATCCACCGCCCGCACCTTGGCCTGCCTCGCCAGCCTGAGGGCGAAGGGGCCGACGCCGCAGAAGAGGTCGGCCACGGATTTCGCCTTGCCGACCCCTGCGAGCACCAGTTGCACGAGTGCCTCTTCCCCGGCTTCCGTCGCCTGCAGAAAGGCGGCGGGCGGCAGCGGCACCCGGTGGCCATCGATCATGATGCTCGGCGGCTCGCGCTGCATCACCAGGTCGCCGTGATTGGTGAGGCGGGCGAGGGGGATGGCATTGGCCGCCTCGATCAGGCGCAGCCGGTCCTTCTCGCCGAGCTTGCCGGGACCGCGCATGTCCATGTCGAGCCCCTGCAGCGTCGCGGTGACCTGCAGGTCGATCGGCTTGCCGACGCCCTCCAGCGCACGGGCCACGAGCCGCGCCGCGGGAAGCGCCTTGTCGAGGGAGGAGGCGAGGAGCGGGCACGCCTCGATGGCAACGATGGCGTGGCTTCTGGCGGCGGCGAAGCCGACATCGAGCCTGGTTCCTGCGCCGCGCCGGGCGTGGAGCGTGACGCGCCGCCGTCCCGCGCCCTCGGCGTCGACGGTGGGCGCCACCTCCGGGTGCAGTCCGTGCTGGGCGAGGGTCGCGACGACCAGGTCCCGCTTCCAGGCGAGATAGGGCTCCCGCGCCCAATGCTGCAGGGCGCAGCCGCCGCAGGTGCCGAAATGCGGGCAGGGTGGCGCGACCCGCTCGGGGCTCGCGGTGACGATGCGCGAGGGGGCGACGCGCTCCGCGACGCCCTCCACCTCCACCACCTCGCCAGGCAGGGTGAAGGGGACGAAACGTCCCTCGGCGACGCCGTCGCCGCGATGGCCGACATGGGAGATGGTCAGGCGGGTGGTCATGGGTTTCCGATCGTTGCCTCCCTGCACTTGGCTCATGCGGGCTGAGGGCAGCTCAAGGCCTCGTCCCGTGTAGCAGAAACTCGCGATTGCCGTCGCCGCCGGCGATCGGGCTGTCGACGAGGCCGCTGATGCGCCAGCCGAGGCGTTCCGCTTCGGCCCGGACCGCCGCCACCGCGGCCTCGCGCGCCGAAACATCCGTGACGATGCCGTTCTTGCCGACATGGCCGCGGCCGACCTCGAATTGCGGCTTCACCAGCGCGATGAACGCGGCTTCGGCGGCGAGCAGGGCCGTGACGGCGGGCAGGACGAGCCGCAGCGAGATAAAGCTGACATCGATGACCGCGAGGGCGGGCACCGCCGGCAGGTCCGCCGGCATCAGCTTGCGGACGTCGGTGGCTTCCATCAGCGTGACGCGGGGATCCTCGCGCAGGCTCGCATGAAACTGGGCGCGCCCCGTATCCACCGCGATGACCCGGGCCGCGCCCTCGGTCAGCAGCACATGGCTGAAGCCGCCGGTGGAAGAGCCGACGTCGAGGCAGATCCGACCGCCGGGCCTCACCGAGAAGGCCGCGAGCGCCGCGGCAAGCTTGATCCCGCCGCGCGACACCCAGGGATGCGGCGCCTCGGCGGTGATGTCGGCCGTAGGGGCGATCTCCTCGGAGGCCTTGCGCACCGGCCGCCCCCCGGCACTGACGAGCCCCGCCGCGATCGCCGCCTGCGCCTTGGCGCGGCTGTCGAAGAAGCCGCGCTCGACCAGCAGGAGGTCGGCCCGCAGCCGGCGCGGGCTCAAGCCCTCAATGCCCCGGTTTCGGCCTGGATGAGTTCACGCCCCAGGGCCTCGAAGACCTTGCCGACGATGCCGCGCGCATCGAGCCCGCAGCGCGCATACATGGCCTCGGGCTTGTCGTGGTCGAGATAGACGTCCGGCAGCACCATGGCACGCACCCGGCAGGCGCCGTCCAGGAGGCCGCGATCGGCCAGCGCATGCAACACGAAGGAGCCGAAGCCGCCGATGGAGCCTTCCTCCACGGTGATCAGCACCTCGTGCTCGCGCGCGAGCCGGGTGACGAGGTCGATGTCGAGGGGCTTGGCGAAGCGGGCGTCGGCCACCGTCGTCGACAGGCCGAGCGCGCCGAGATCCTCGGCCGCCTTCAGGCATTCGGCCAGGCGGGTGCCGAAGGACAGCAGCGCGATCCGCGAGCCCTCCCGCACGATGCGGCCCTTGCCGATGGCGAGTGGAACACCCTCCACCGGGAGGTCGACGCCGACGCCCTCGCCGCGCGGATAGCGGAAGGCGATCGGCCCGGCGTCATGGACGGCGGCGGTCGCCACCATATGGACGAGTTCGGCCTCGTCGGCGGCGGCCATGATCGTCATGTTCGGCAGGCAGCCGAGATAGGCGACATCGAAGGAACCGGCATGGGTCGCGCCGTCGGCACCGACCAGCCCGGCGCGGTCGATGGGAAAGCGCACCGGCAGGTTCTGGATGGCGACATCGTGCACGACCTGGTCATAGGCGCGCTGCAGGAAGGTCGAATAGATCGCGCAGAAGGGCTTGTAGCCCTCCGTGGCGAGCCCGGCCGCGAAGGTCACCGCATGCTGCTCGGCGATGCCGACATCGAAGGTGCGGGCGGGATAGACCTTCTCGAAGATGTCGATGCCGGTGCCAGAGGGCATCGCCGCGGTGATGGCGACGATCTTGCCGTCCTTCGCCGCCTCTTTCACCAGGCTCTCGCCGAAGACCTTCGTGTAGCTCGGCGCATTGGCCTTGGCCTTGACCTGCGTACCCGTCACCACGTCGAACTTGGCGACGGCATGCAGCTTGTCGTCGGTCTCCTCGGCGGGCCCGTAGCCCTTGCCCTTCTGGGTGACGACATGGACGAGGATCGGGCCGAAATCCGCGTCCCGGACATTCTTCAGCACGGGCAGCAGGTGGTCGAGATTGTGGCCGTCGATGGGGCCGACATAGTAGAAGCCGAGCTCCTCGAACAGCGTCCCGCCAGTGACGAAGCCGCGGGCATGTTCCACCGCGCGGGTCACCGTCCTGTCGATCGTCCGGCCGAGCCGCTTGGTGAGCTGCTTGCCGATGTCGCGCAGCTTCAGATAGGTCTTGCCCGAGGCGAGGCGGGCCAGATAGGCCGACATCGCCCCGACCGGGGGAGCGATCGACATGTCGTTGTCGTTGAGGATGACGATCAGCCGCTCCTGCCGGGCTCCGGCATTGTTCATCGCCTCATAGGCCATGCCCGCCGACATGGCGCCGTCGCCGATCACCGCGATCACCGCATTCTTCTTGCCCGAAAGATCGCGCGCCACCGCCATGCCGAGCCCGGCCGAGATGGAGGTGGAGGAATGGGCCGCGCCGAACGGGTCGTATTCGCTCTCCGACCGGCGGGTGAAGCCGGACAGGCCACCGCCCTGGCGCAGGGTGCGGATCCGGTCGCGGCGCCCGGTGAGGATCTTGTGCGGATAGGCCTGGTGGCCGACGTCCCAGATGATGCGGTCGGACGGCGTGTCGAAGACATAGTGCAGCGCCGTGGTCAGCTCGATGACGCCGAGGCCGGCACCCAGATGGCCGCCGGTCACCGACACGGCCGAAATGGTTTCGGCCCGCAGTTCTTCGGCGACCTGCCTGACCTGATGTTCGGGGAGCTTGCGGAGATCGGCGGGGATGCGGATCGTGTCGAGCAGAGGCGTGGCAGGGCGTTCAGTCACTCGTGTCACCGGCTAGTGGCGGGACGGATCAATGCGGATCGCAGGGTCCGAGGGGTACACCACCGGACATGGCGGCGCAATGCAGCGGGGGTAGGGCGGCTGAATGGCGCAGCCGTGATCTGCGGGCGGAGCGTTGTCCGGAGCCGTGGCTCCCATTATATGCAAAACTCAGAATATAAAGAAGGAGCCTCAGTCATGACCAAGGTCTATCCCGAGATCACCCGGGACCTCTCCGCCGGACTGCGCGAATTGCGCAAGGAGGCCGGCGACACCATGGCCGGTTTCTCGACCCTGACCCAGGCCGCCATGAAGGACGGCGCCGTGTCGAAGAAGACCAAGGAGTTCATCGCCCTGGCACTCGGCGTCGCGGCCCGCTGCGACGGCTGCCTCGGCTACCATGCCGAGGCTCTGGTCAAGCTCGGGGCCACCCGCCAGGAGGTCGCCGAGGTGCTCGGCGTCGCCATCCAGATGGGCGGCGGACCCTCGCTCATGTATGCGGCCGACGCCTACACGGCCTTCCTGCAGTTCGAGGAAAAGGCCAGGGCCCAGGCCTGACGCCTTACGCCGGCAGGGGGATGAACTCCTCCTCGTCTCCCGGCACGGTGTCAAAGCGCTTCTGCTTCCAGTCCTCCTTGGCCTGGTCGAGCCGCTCCTTCGCCGAGGAGACGAAGTTCCACCAGATGAGGCGGGGGCCGTCCATGGTCGCGCCCCCGCACAGGATCAGCCGCGCCGGCGTTACCGCCGCGAGGGTGATGCGGTCACCCGGGCGCAGCACGAGAAGCTGCCCTTCGCGGAAGATGTCGCCCTGCAGGTCGATCTCGCCGGAGACCACATAGAGGCAGCGCTCTTCCGTGTCGGCATCGACGGGCAGCTTCGCGCCGACCTCCAGCGCGATGTCGCCATAGATGGTGGGCCAGTGCTGGGTCGCCGGAGAGGTCGCGCCATAGAGCGTGCCCATGACGACGCGGATCGTCTTGCCGTCACCGGTGATGACGGGCAGGTCGCGCTGCGCGACATGTTCGAAGCCGGGCGCCGTCTCTTCATGGGTCTTCGGCAGCGCCACCCAGCTCTGGATGCCGTGCAGCCTGTGGCCCTGGCTCTTCAGGGCGGGATCGGTGCGCTCGGAATGGACGATGCCGCGCCCGGCGGTCATGAGGTTCACCTCGCCGGGCCGCACCGGCAGATAGGTACCGAGGGAGTCGCGATGCTGGATCTCGCCCTCGAAGAGATAGGTCACCGTCGACAGGCCGATATGCGGGTGCGGCCGCACGTCGATGCCGCCGCCGTCGTTGAAGGTGGCGGGGCCCATATGGTCGAAGAAGATGAAGGGCCCAACCATCCGCCGCTTCACGAAGGGCAGGGCCCGGCGCACCGTGAAGCCGCCGATATCGTGGGTGCGCGGCACGATGACCAGGTCGATGGCGTCGCAGGCGAACCTGTCGCCGGGGGCCGGATCGGGGGTCGGGGCGAAGGACATCGCGGGGCTCCTCTGGGATGGAGAACGATGCCTGAAGGCTAGCTCAGGATGCTGCCCGGGGCGATCGCGGCTGGCGCGAGCGAAGTTTGCGAGGATGCAACGAGCAGGGCTCTGTTGGTGAGGCGCAACTGCGCCACCGCTTCACCTCCCCCGGCGGGGAGAGGTCGGCCGAAGGCCGGGTGAGGGGGCTTGGCCCCAATGTGTTGCGCTCTCCCCCTCACCCGCC
>CALRLZ020000019.1:0-83645 GCA_943368975.1 Archangium gephyra | reverse complement strand
CCTATGCCGCCAACTTCACGGCAACGGACGATCGGCTGCGCAATCCCGACCAGCTTCGCCGATCGCACGTTGCTCCCACCGCGCCACAAGGCGTAAAACCCGCCGAGGCTCTAATCGCCGCTGGATGACATCTCAGTGGCAGGTCAGATCAGGCCGGGACTACTAGACGGTTCGCGATCGCACCCCACATAGCGCCGGTCGGGCGGTTCCGCTATGGTCCGGCCGAATTTGCAGGACCCGGCCATGTCAGCAGCCACCGCCCAGACCGATTTCGGCTTCCGCCGCGTCGACCTCGACGCCAAGCAGGACCTCGTGGACGACGTCTTCCACAAGGTCGCTGGCCGCTACGACCTGATGAACGACCTGATGTCGGCCGGCCTGCACCGGGTCTGGAAGGATGTCATGGTGACGCGGCTTGGCGTGCCGAAGACCCGGCCCTTCCGCCATCTCGACGTCGCCGGCGGCACGGGCGACGTCGCCTTCAAGGTGATCGGCGCCGGCGCTTCCGCCATGGCCACCGTCTGCGACATCAATGGCGAGATGCTGAAGGTCGGCCAGGCCCGCGCCGACCAGCGCGGCCTCTCGGACCGCGTCGAATTCGTCCAGGGCAATGCCGAGGCCCTGCCCTTTCCGTCCGCGACCTTCGACGGCTATACGATCGCCTTCGGCATCCGCAACGTGCCGCGCATCCAGCTGGCGCTGGACGAGGCCTTCCGCGTGCTGCGCCCCGGCGGGCGTCTGCTGGTGCTGGAATTCTCCCCCGACGTCGTGCCCGGGCTCGACCGGGTCTATGACGCCTATTCCTTCGCCGTCATCCCGCCGCTGGGAAAGATGGTGACCGGCGACGCCGAGCCCTACCAGTATCTGGTCGAATCCATCCGCAAGTTCCCGCGCGACGACGTCTTCGCCGGCATGATCGCCCAGGCCGGCTTCTCCCGCGTCACCGTGACGCCGATGACCGGCGGCATCGCCTGCCTGTTCGGCGGCTGGAAGATCTGACGCCGTGATCGCAGGCGCCATCCACCTCCTCCGCCTCGGGCGGGCCGGCTTCGTCTTCGCCCGCGAGGGCGTTCTCGGCCTCGTCGACCCTGCGGCCCTGCCACCGCCGGCGCGCCTCGGCCTGCGCCTCGCCCGGCTCGTCGAGCGGCGCTCGACCGGCACCCGCTCCGACCGGCTCACCGCCGCCCTGACCCGGCTCGGCCCGACCTATGTGAAGCTCGGCCAGTTCCTGTCGACGCGCCCCGACGTGGTCGGCGCCACCATCGCCCGCGACCTCGAGAGCCTGCAGGACAAGGTTCCGCCCTTCGACCAGAAGCTCGCCGAGCAGATCCTGGCGGAGACGCTCGGCATGCCCATTGCCGAGGCCTATGCAAGCTTCGGCCCGCCGATCGCCGCGGCCTCCATCGCCCAGGTGCACAAGGCCACCGTCCGCGACGGCGATGGCCTGCGCGACGTCGCGGTCAAGATCCTCAGGCCGCATGTCGCCGACCGCTTCCGTGCCGACCTCTCCGACTATTATTTCGCCGCGCGGCTCGCCGAGAGGCTGGTGCCGGATTCCCGCCGCCTGAAGCCCCTCGGCATCGTCGACACCCTGGCCCGTTCCATGGCCATCGAGCTCGACCTGCGCCTGGAGGCGGCCGCCGCCTCCGAGATGGCGGAGCGGACGCGCGACGATCCAGGCTTCCGCGTGCCCTCGGTCGACTGGAACCGCACGGGACGCAGCGTCCTCACCACCGAATGGATCGACGGCATCAAGCTCGGCGACCGCGCCGGGCTCGACGCCGCCGGTGTCGACCCGCGGGCGCTCGGCCAGATCGTCATCCAGAGCTTCCTGCGCCATGCCCTGCGCGACGGCTTCTTCCATGCCGACATGCACCAGGGCAATCTCTTCGCCGACCGGGCCGGCAATCTCGTCGCCGTCGATTTCGGCATCATGGGCCGCATCGGCCCGAAGGAGCGGCGCTTCCTCGCCGAAATCCTCCTCGGCTTCATCACCAAGCAGTATCGCCGCGTCGCCGAGGTCCATTTCGAAGCCGGCTACGTGCCGGCGCACCATTCCGTCGATGAGTTCGCCCAGGCCATCCGCGCCATCGGCGAGCCGATCCATTCGCGCACCGCCGACCAGATCTCCATGGCCAAGCTGCTGTCGCTGCTCTTCGAGGTGACGGCCATCTTCGACATGAAGACGCGGACCGAGCTGATCCTGCTGCAGAAGACCATGGTCGTGGTGGAAGGCGTTGCCCGTGCCCTCGACCCCCGCCTCGACATCTGGACGAGTTCGGAGCCGGTGGTGCGGGAATGGATCACCCGCAATCTCGGTCCCGTCGGCCGCATCGAGGAGGTCGGCGCCGGCGCCCGGCTGGTCGGCCGCGTCATCGGCGAGGCCCCCGCCCTGCTCGGCCGCGCCGCCATGCTCTCCGAGCGCATCGACGAGATGACCCGCGACGGCTTCGTCCTCGCCCCGGAATCGCTGAAGGGGATCGGCGAGGCCGAGGCCCGCCGCAACCGCTCCTCCACCGTGGCGCTGTGGGTCATCGCCGCGCTGCTGGCGGCCCATCTGATCTGGGGTTAGGCGGGCAAGCCTGCGGCTTGGGTGCCCTGCCCCGCGCCAGTGCGTCCTTCGAGGCTCGCTTTCGCTCGCACCTCAGGATGAGGACGGTTGTGCGCTGCAAAGCAGGAGTCCCGGGATCGCAGATGCGAGGTGCAGGTCTCCGACCTGCCTCATCCTGAGGTGCGAGCGAAAGCGAGCCTCGAAGGACGCACTTCCCGAGTGCAAAGCGCCCGACTGTGGACACGTCGCGGATCAGCCCGCGAAATAGCGGTCGATGATCCGTCGGTAGATGGCGGTGAGGGCCACAAGATCGGCCACCGGCACCCGCTCGTCCACCGCATGCATGGTCTGGCCGACCAGACCGAACTCGATGACCGGGCAATAGTCCTTGATGAACCGCGCATCCGACGTGCCGCCGGAGGTGGACAGTTCCGGCCGCCGCCCCGTCACCTCGGCGATCGTGTCGGCGACCATGGCGACGAAGGGGCCGGGCCTGGTGATGAAGCTTTGCGAATTCCCCCGCGCATAGGTGACGGCGGGAACGATGCCGGGCCGCGCCGCGGCGGCGACGATGCCCTCGATCCAGGCCTTCAGTCCATCCAGACTGTGTTCGTCGTTGAAGCGGATGTTGAACCGCGCCTCGGCCTTCTGCGGAATGACATTGGTCGCGCCATTGCCGACGTCGATCGAGGTGATCTCCAGGTTGGATGGCTGGAAATGCGCGTTGCCGGCATCGAGCGGCTGGGCCGTCAGCCGGCTCAGGATGGCGAGCAGCACGGGGATGGGATTGGCGGCGCGATCGGGATAGGCGACGTGGCCCTGCCGGCCCTCAACCGTGACGACGGCGGAGAGCGAGCCGCGCCGACCGATCTTGATCATGTCGCCGAGAGCCTGCGGATTGCTCGGCTCGCCGACGATGCAATGGTCGAAGCGCTCGCCGCGGGCATGGGCCCAGTCGAGGAGCTTCACCGTGCCGTTGACGGAGGGGCCCTCCTCGTCACCGGTGATGAGGAGGCCGATGGAGCCCTTCGGTCGCCCCCCGTTCGCCGCGAGATGGTCGAGCGCGGCGGCGAGGAAACAGGCGATGCCGCCCTTCATGTCCACCGTGCCGCGGCCATAGAGCTGACCGTCGGCGATTTCGCCGGCAAAGGGCCCGTGGCGCCACTTTGCGGCATCGCCGGGCGGCACGACGTCGGTATGGCCGGCGAAGAGCAGATAGGGCGCGTCGCTGCCGATCCGCGCATAGAGGTTCTCGACATCCGGCGTTCCGGGCTCGGAAAAGGTCACGCGCGCGACGTCGAAGCCGGCCGGCCGCAGCACCGCCTCGAGGGCGGCGAGGGCGCCGCCCTCGGTGGGCGTGACGGACGGACACTGGACGAGCGCGCGCGTCAGCGCGACCGGATCGGCACTCATGCTGCGGCAGGTCTCATGTCGGCTCGGCCGCCAGGGGATCGGGGCCGTAGCGGTTCGGGCCGCGGGTGCCCTGGAAGAAGCCGAGATCGATCAGCACCCACAGGCCGGCCACCGCGAGGACGAGCGAGAAGAGGATCGACAAAAGGCTCGGCCCGCCGAACTCGATCGGCATGATCATGGTCTTCAGCTGGAAGGCGATGTTGAGCGCCATCAGGGCCTGGACATAGGTCTGCGGATAGTCGCGGTCGTTGGAGCGCTTGACCATCAGGAAATAGGTCGGGAGCGTCATGGCGAGGCCCACGAGACCGGTGAGGATCGCCGCGCCCCAGATGCCGGACACCGACCAGCCGATGAGTCCGGCGATGAAGCCGAGAACGATATTGGCGACGATCAGGAGAACCATCCCGATCCAGAAGTCCTTGCGTCCGATCCGGACGTCGCCGTTCAGATAGAGTTTTTGAAAATCCATGAGGCGTCTCTGTGATCCGCGGCCCGACCGAGACTGGCGGGCGATGGCGGCAAGGTCAACGCCCAAGGTTTCAGCGTGGTGTCATGCAAGGGGGTCCGGCCCGTAACGATTGGGACCCTCCTGGCCGCGGATCATGCCGAGATCGATGACCAGCGCGATCAGGGCGACCAGCACCCACAGGCCCAGCGCCGAAAGAACCGGACCCACCGGTCCCGAGGAATCGAGATAGCCCTGCACCTGCAGCAGGCTGACGAGAAAGGCCGGCAGGAACAGGAAGAGCAGGTAGAAGTCGGAATGGCCGCGGTCATGGGCGCGCTTGATGGCCAGCGCCAGCGAGGGATAGAGGAAGGCGAGGCCGACCACCGCGGCCGCCGGGTGGCCGCCGAAGCCCATGGCGAGGCGATCGCCGATGAAGGCGAAGACGTTGAGCACCACCGCCGCGACCCAGAACGGCAGCCGCGGGATGCGGCCCTGGAAATCCAGCAACAGATAGGACCAGACAGCGGGCACCAGCCAGACCTGCCGGTCGCTCCAGTCGATCCGGGCCATGGCGGAAGCCTCGCCCTGCCCTCAGTCCCGCAGCAGCTCGTTGATGCCGGTCTTCGACCGCGTCTTCTCGTCGACGGTCTTCATGATCACGGCGCAATAGGTCGACGGGCCCCAGTTCTCGCCCGGCAGCGCCTTGCCCGGCAGCGAGCCGGAGACGACCACGGAATAGGGCGGCACGCGGCCGACATGGATCTCGCCCGTCTGGCGGTCGACGATCTTGGTGGAGGCGGAGAGGAACACGCCCATGGAGATCACCGAGCCCTCGCCGACGACGACGCCCTCGACCACTTCGGAGCGGGCGCCGATGAAGCAATTGTCCTCGATGATGGTGGGGTTGGCCTGCAGCGGCTCCAGCACGCCGCCGATGCCGACACCGCCCGACAGGTGGACGTTCTTGCCGATCTGGGCGCAGGAGCCGACGGTCGCCCAGGTGTCGACCATCGTGCCCTCGTCCACATAGGCGCCGAGATTGACGAAGGAGGGCATCAGCACGACGTTCCGGGCGATGAAGGCCGAACGCCGCACGACGCAGTTCGGGACGGCGCGGAAGCCGGCCTGGCCGAACTCGGCGGCGCCCCAGCCGTCGAACTTCGAGGGCACCTTGTCCCACCAGGACGAGCCGCCCGGACCGCCGGCGATCGTCGTCATGTCGTTGAGGCGGAAGGAGAGGAGCACCGCCTTCTTCAGCCACTGGTGCACCACCCAGGATCCTGTCTCCTTGGAAGCGACGCGCAGTGTTCCTGCATCGAGGAGGGCGAGGGCGGTCTCGACGGCGTCGCGCACCTCGCCCTGCGTCGCCGCGCTGATGGTGGCGCGATCCTCGAACGCGGCTTCGATGACGGACTGGAGCTGGGCGTGGGACATGGGAGCGTTCCGCATGATGTCGGGAAGGTTAGCGCCTTGTCCCCGTGCCGCCCGGTCCTGTCAAGCGACGCTCCCGCCGCAGCGCCGATGCGCACAAGCGCCGGGGCTATGGCGCGCACCCGGTCCCATCCTGTATGGAGAACGCCGAAGCGGGCCGACGACGAGTGCGGCGACCGCAGTGAGCGAGACATCCTTGTTCCTCGAGATGGCGATCATCCTGGTCCTGACGCTCATCAACGGCGTCCTGGCCATGTCGGAACTGGCGGTCGTCTCATCACGACCCGCGCGTCTCAGGGTCTTCAGCGAGCAGGGCAGCAAGGGCGCCGCGACGGCGCTGCGGCTGGCTGAACATCCCGGCCGCTTTCTCTCGACCGTACAGATCGGCATCACCCTGGTCGGGGTCCTCTCCGGCGCCTTCTCGGGCGCGACCCTCGGCGTGCGCGCCGCGGCGGGCCTGCAGAGCCTCGGTGTTCCGGACGTCGCCGCGGAATGGCTCGGCGTCGTCGCCGTCGTCGTGCTGATCACCTATCTGTCGCTGATCATCGGCGAACTGGTCCCCAAGCAGATCGCCCTGCGCAATCCCGAGCGCGTCGCCGTCATGGTCGCCCCGGCGATGGCGCTGCTGTCGCGGGTCGCCGCCCCCCTCGTCTGGCTGCTCGACAGGTCCGGCAAGCTCGTTCTCGCATTGCTCGGCCAGAAGGCCGACAGCGGCGAGAAGGTCACCGAGGAAGAGGTAAAGACCATCATCGCCGAGGCGGAGACCGCAGGCGTCATCGCCCCGGCCGAGGGCGAGATGATCGCCGGCGTCATGCGCCTCGCCGACCGCAATGCCAGCGCCCTGATGACTCCCCGCCGCGAGGTCGAGACGGTCAATCTCGCCGATCCGCCCGAGGTGATCCGCGAGCGCCTGCGGTCCACACGCCGCTCGCGCCTGCCGGTGCAGGACGGCGATGCCGATTCCATCATCGGCATCGTGCTGGTGAAGGACCTGATCGAGGCCTATGCCGGTCGCCAGCGGCCGGACATCGCCAGCCTCGTCCTCGAGGCGCCCGTGGTGCTCGACCGCACCCCGGCGCTCGACGTGCTGCGCATCCTGCGCGCCTCCTCAGCGCATATGACGCTCGTCTTCGACGAGTACGGCCATTTCGAAGGGATCATCACCGCCACCGACGTGCTGGAGGCCATTGTCGGCGCCCTGCCCGACGAGGATGACGGCGAACCGGCGATGGTGACCCGCGCCGATGGCTCGCTGCTCATCGCCGGCTGGATGGCGGCGGATGAATTCGCCATGCAGCTCGGCGTTCCGGTCGACCGCGACGCCGATTTCCAGACCGTCGCCGGCTTCGTCCTGCACGAGATGCAGCGCCTGCCGGGCGTTGGCGAGAGCTTCGACAAGGCCGGCTGGCGCTTCGAGGTCATGGACCTCGACGGCCGGCGCATCGACAAGATCCTCGCAACGCGGCTCAGCTGACCGGCAAGGTCCGTTTGCACCGGCGCAAGAATCGTCTTGCCCCTCTCGCCGGGCCGGGCATCAGGCTGCATCTCTGAGGGCGACAGGCGGCCGACCATCGGCGCCGCAGCAGGAGACAAGCCATGACCCCCGCAGCCGCGCTCGTGCCCTCCGAGCCCCATCCCGACCCGGTCCCCGCCGGGACCCGCATCGGCCATGTCCATCTCAAGGTCGCCGATCTCGACCGGGCGCTGGCCTTCTATCGCGACGTGCTCGGCTTCAGCCTGATGCAGCGCTATGGCGACCAGGCGGCCTTCATCGCGGCCGGCGGCTATCACCACCATATCGGCCTCAACACCTGGGAGAGTCGCGGCGGCCGCCCGCCAGCCCCCGGCACGACCGGCCTCTACCACACGGCGATCCTCTATCCCGACCGCGCCGGGCTCGCCGATGCGTTGCGCCGTCTGGTCGAAGCCGGGATCCGCCTCGACGGCGCCAGCGACCACGGCGTCTCCGAGGCGCTCTATCTCTCCGATCCGGACGGCAATGGCGTCGAACTCTACCGCGACCGGCCCGAGGCCGAATGGCCGCGCAATGCCGACGGCACCCTCGCCATGGTGACCAAGCGCCTCGACCTGCAGGCGCTGCTGGCCGAGGCGCCGGCGCGCGGCTGATGAGCCGGGTGGACAGGCTTCACGGCTTGAAGCGGCAAGGCCCCACCCGCACCCTCCCCGCTGCGCGGGGAGGGGACTACGGCCTCGCACTCCGTCTCAGCGGTCGTGCCTGGCGCCGCCGTCGAGAACCACGTGAAGGGTGAAAGTCCCCCTCTCCGCGCAGAGCGCGGGGAGGGTGAGGGTGGGGCCTTCCTTGTCCAAAAAATCTCACCCGTGAAGGCGGATGAGCCGCTTGCCGCGGTTGTCGCCGCGATAGAGCGAGGCGATGGCGTCGGGGGCGGCCTCAAGCCCCTCGAGGATGTCCTCGGCATAGCGGAGCTTTCCCGAGCGGATCCAGCCCGCCAGCCGCGCCAGCGCCTCGCCGTAGCGGTGGGCGTAGTCGAAGGCGAGCACGCCCTGCATGCGGGCGCGCTTGACCAGGAGGTGCCGCTCGGGGCGCGGGCCCGTGGGCCAGGGATCCCAGGACGAGACGGACGCCGTGCCGCAGATGACGACGCGGGCGCCCATGGCGAGGTTTGGCAGCACCGCGTCGGAGATCGGCCCCGACGTATTGTCAAAATAGACGTCGACGCCGGCAGGACAGGCCCTGGCCACCGCCCCGGCCATGTCGTTCACTGCCTTGTAGTCGATGGCCGCGTCATAGCCGAAATCCTCGACGCATTGCCGCACCTTGTCCGGCCCGCCGGCAATGCCCACGGTGCGGCAGCCCATGATCCTGGCGATCTGCCCCACCGCCGAGCCGACCGAGCCGCTCGCCGTCGACACGACCACCGTGTCGCCGGGCTTCGGCGCACCGACGTCGAGCAGGCCGAAATAGGCGGTGATGCCGTTGAGCCCCATGACGCCGAGGGAGGTCGAGAGCGGAAGATCCGTCTCGGTCACCTTGCGGGTGACGGCCGAGGCCGGAACCACGGCCAGCTCCTGCCAGCCGAAGAGGCCCGTGACCTTGTCGCCGGGGGCATAGCCCGGATGCTCCGAGGCGACGACCTCGCCGGAAGCGAAGGAGCGCATGACCTCGCCGATGCCGACCGGCTGGGCATAGTTGGCCACCGCCGAGACCCAGCCGCGCATGGCCGGCTCCACCGAGAGGAACTGGTTGCGCACGCAGATCTCGCCGGGCTCCAGCGCCGGCGGCTCATAGGCCTCGACGCGGAAATGCTGGGCCTGCGGGATGCCGTCGGGACGGGCGGCAAGGACGACACGGCGGGAGGTGGGCATGGGCGGGCTCGCAGATGAGGGAGGGGAAGAGAAGCACGGCGGGGCCGGCGCCGCATCTCCGCCTTTGGGAATGGAACGCGCCGCTTGACGAGGAGGGAAACGCAGAACAAACTGGCAACATCAGTGCCGTGCCTGCCTGTTCCAGCCGAGGGGCGCACGTGACAGCAGCCAAGGAAAGACTGGTCCACGCCCATTGCGACGGGGTGGACTACACCTTCGTGAGGGCCAACAGGTTGACGTCGATCTGCGTCGGCGGTCCGCTCGAACGCGAGGTGACGGGCCTCGAGCACGGTCCCCGCCGGCTCCACGCCATCGGGTGCCTCAGCGCCAGCGTGATCCCCGCCTTGAGCCGTCCTTACATCTCCAGTTTTCCCCTGATCTACGGCATGTGTTTCGACGGATGCGAGATGATCTACCGGCTCGTGCCCAACGGCCCGGTCGAGGTGGTTCACATGTCCACCGCGCGGTCACTCGACGACTGGCCCTACCGCGACTTCCCCGCCCTGCTGCCCTTCGTACCGCTGGCGCTCGCGACGGCGACACCGCGCAGCTATGCCGATTTCGCCAAGCGATTTCCCAACATGCCCGATCGACCCGAAGGACAGCTCGTGGTCTGCGTGCCCCCGCCGGCCACTGTCGGCGTCTCGCTCTGGGGCTCGGGCGACTACGAAGGGGTAACGATCGTCTTCGACTGCGACCTGACGACGGCGATGGTGCATGCCTACAACGTGACGACGTGAAAGGAGGCGCCGGCGACGCTGCGGATGCGTTTTCGACGCTTCCGTGCATCGATCGGGCTGGCGCTTCCCCTCCCCCCGCTTGGCGGAAGGGAGGGGTCAGGGGTGGGGGGACGAGGGGTTCGGGCGGGACTGCGGATGAGCCCCCCACCCGGCCCTCCGCTGCGCTCTGGCCACCCTCCCCTCCGCAAGCGGGGGAGGGGATCGATGGGCGTCGGCGCGCCGCTTGAATCGATTGGCAGCCGTCGCCGGAGGGGGTCCGCAGGTCTCGACGGCGTCGTCAGACGCGGGCGCTTCCCCCGCCCCGCTTACGGAGGATGCGACCTGCGAGAAATTAGGAAAAAATACTTGATATAGGATAAAGAGCACAATAAGAACAGTTCCATCACCGGAGTTGGTCGATGGGACAAACAAACGTTGATTGGAGGAGTGTCCGGGCCGAGGCCGAAGAGCTCGCAGCCTGGAAGCGTTTCGCACTGTTGCTGGCATCGGCTCGCCGGGAAATCCTTCAGTTCAAGGCACAGGTTCAGGGCTTGCGCCTTGCCCGGGCGATGGAGGCGTTTGGTCGGGCCGCCAGCGAGCGGGCGTTCAATCCCGATCAACCAAGGGTTCCTGCAGGCAACCCGGACGGCGGGCAGTGGACGAGCGTGCTTGGTGGCGCTCTGGGGCCGAGCTCGGACGTCGATTCAGATGAGGCGGGCCAAGAATCAATCGAAGTTGCAGCCGATGGTCATCATTTTGTGCCGCGAGCGCTCTTCGAAAAGGAGACTCTCTCACCCGAGACACGACGGGTCTTCGAAGATGCCAAGACGGGCCGCCTTCGCGGCGGCCTTCACTATTTCGATGGCCCCCATCGGATCTACAATGCTGCTGTGACTGAACGGTATTCCGAGTTTCTGAGGGAGAGAGGGTTACGCTCTGAGGACCTGACGCCAGCCCATGCCCGCCAGTTCGCGGACTCCATCCGAAATTCGACCGATCCTCGTATCCGTGACTTCAATCTATTCCTTTACAGGCGTGAGGCCTGGTACTGGATTCGTCGGCTTCGGCTGCGGGAGTGACATGATGAAATCTGACGCAGAACGAGATGTGGAGGCTAGTGCGTTCGAAAGTCTCTATCGTGAAGTGCTCCAAGTGCTGTCCTCCTTCGGCCGCCATGACGGGCTGACGCCGGGAGACTACTATGTCCTTGGTGATTACTGGGGACATCCCCAGGTGCTCGTCAACGCCAATCTGAAGATGCTTCGCGGCGACGTGATAGGGGGCCTGCGTTTGCTGCTGGCCAGCCGTCCGGGGTGGGAAATCGTTTTTGCCCTCTGGGAGCCCGGAACGGAAAAGACCTGGCCGCGGATGGGTGTCCGTATCCGCCGTGATGAGGTTCTCGATGGCCTGAGACGCGAATTTCTTCCCGACCCCTACCGCAGCTTTTCCTGCGCGGGCCTCAGGCTTCAGCGCCAAGACGAGATTCCGGTTCGGTAGGTCGTCGGCGTCGCGTGAATGGTGGCGTTCGGAGGAGGTAATGGATCGTCCTGGCAGTCGGCGTCCGCTTTGAGCGGATTTCCTGCCCCTCTACCTCTTCCTCCCCGTCAGGCCGATCACCGCGGACATGCCGGAATGCCCGGCGCCTTCCTGCAGCTCCGTCTCCTCCTCGGTGATGGCGAGATCGGCGAAGTCGCCGAAGGCCTCTTCCAGCATCGCGCGGGTGTAGAGATGCGCGATGTCCTTCGGCCCGCCGGTGCCGTAGGCGAGCTGCTTCGGCGTGTAGCCGACGACGATGAGCAGCCCGCCGGGCTTCAGCGCGCGCCGCATGCCGGCCCATTTCAGCGCCCGGCCGTCGGGCGGCGAGAACTGGGTGAAGATCTCCGCCACGACGTCGAATTCCGCCGCGGGATAGTCCCAGGCATGGACGTCTGCCTCGACGAAGGTGACGGCAACCCCATGTTCGGCGGCCAGCGCCCGGGCCTTCCCTTGAGCGGTCGGCGAGAAGTCGGTGGAGACGACATCGAGCCCCTGGCGGGCGAGCCAGACGCCGTTGCGCCCCTCCCCGTCCGCCACCGCAAGCGCCCTTCCGGACGCCGGCAGCAGCGGTTTGCAGCGGGCGAGGAAGGGGTTGGGCTCGCGGCCGAAGCGGAACTCCGCTCCGGCGAAGCGTTCCTCCCACTGGTCGAAGCCGGGTGGCCGCGTCATGGCCCGATCCCTCACAGCACCTGATTGCTCGCCTTCACGGCCTCCGCCGTCTCGACATAGACCTTGGCCCCCATGGCGCGGAACTTCTCGCTCATCTGCGCCATGCCCTCTTCCGCCGTCAGAGCATCGGCGCCGGCCACTGCCCGCCGCTCGGGATCATTCAGGGTCGCCGCATAGTCGCGCACGTCCTGGGTGATCTTCATCGAGCAGAATTTCGGCCCGCACATCGAGCAGAAATGGGCGACCTTGTGCGCCTCCTTCGGCAGGGTCTCGTCGTGATAGGCGCGCGCCGTGTCGGGGTCGAGGCCGAGATTGAACTGGTCCTCCCAGCGGAAGTCGAAGCGGGCGCGCGACAGCGCGTCGTCGCGCAGCTGCGCCGCCGGGTGGCCCTTGCCGAGATCGGCCGCATGGGCGGCGATCTTGTAGGTGATGACGCCGACCTTGACGTCGTCACGGTTGGGAAGCCCCAGATGCTCCTTCGGCGTGACGTAGCAGAGCATGGCGCAGCCGAACCAGCCGATCATGGCGGCGCCGATGCCGGAGGTGATGTGGTCATAGCCCGGCGCGATGTCGGTGGTCAGCGGTCCGAGCGTGTAGAAGGGGGCCTCGCCGCACTCCTTCAGCTGCTTGTCCATGTTGATCTTGATCTTGTGGATCGGCACGTGGCCGGGCCCCTCGATCATCACCTGGCAGCCCTTTGTCCAGGCGATCTGGGTGAGCTCGCCCAAGGTCTCCAGCTCGGCGAACTGCGCGGCGTCGTTGGCATCGGCGATCGAGCCGGGGCGCAGCCCGTCACCGAGCGAGAACGACACGTCGTAGCGCCGCATGATGTCGCAGATCTCGTCGAAATGCTCGTAGAGGAAGCTCTCGCGGTGATGGGCGAGGCACCACTTGGCCATGATCGAGCCGCCGCGCGAGACGATGCCGGTGACGCGCTTGGCGGTGAGCGGCACATAGGCGAGGCGCACGCCGGCATGGATGGTGAAATAGTCGACGCCCTGCTCGGCCTGCTCGATCAGCGTGTCGCGATAGAGCTCCCAGGTCAGCTTGACCGGGTCGCCGCCGCATTTCTCCAGCGCCTGGTAGATCGGCACCGTGCCGATCGGCACCGGCGAATTGCGGATGATCCATTCGCGGGTGTTGTGGATATTGCGCCCCGTCGACAGGTCCATGACCGTGTCGGCGCCCCAGCGGATCGACCAGACCAGCTTGTCCACCTCCTCCTCGATGGAGGAGGAGACGGCGGAATTGCCGATATTGGCATTGATCTTCACCAGGAAGTTGCGGCCGATGATCATCGGCTCGAGTTCCGGGTGGTTGATATTGGCCGGGATGATCGCGCGGCCGCGGGCGATCTCCGAGCGGACGAATTCCGGGGTGATGAAGGCCGGGATCTCCGCGCCGAAGCTTTCGCCGTCGGCGATGGTCGCCTCGGCACCTTCCAGCATGGCCTTGCGGCCGAGATTTTCGCGCTCGGCGACGTAGATCATCTCCTTGGTGATGATGCCGGCCCGGGCGAACTCATATTGCGTGATCGGCGCATCGCCGACGCCGCGCAGCGGCGGATTGGCCAGCGGGAAGGCACGCGCGAGATGCTTGCCGGCATGACCGTTGTCCTCGGGGCGGATTTCGCGGCCCTCATAGGCCTCGACGCCGCCGCGCTCGGTGACCCAGGCGGCGCGGATGCGGGAGAGGCCCTTCTCCACGTCGATGACGACGGTGGGGTCGGTATAGGGGCCGGACGTGTCGTAGACGACGACATTGGGCTCGCCGGCGCCGGCTTGGAGCTGGATCTCTCGCAGCGGCACGCGCAGGTCGGGGGCCGCCTCCGGCACGGCGAAGATCTTGGTGGAGGCGGGCAGCGGACCGGTGGTGACGGCGGCCTTGATGTCCTTGACGGGGGCGTTCATGGGGGTCTCCCGAGGCTTGTTATGGTGTGGATGTCTGCGGCCAGTAGCCGGCAATGGTGAGAATGGCGCCGGGGACGAGCCAGGCAGCGGCGGCGACCTTCATCGTCCCCTCGCCCGCCATGCGGTGAGGGGCGACGCCGGCAGCCCAGTCCGGGGCGATGATGCGCCAGGCGCCGAGCACGAGAAGGGCGAGGCCGATCAGGGTAATGATCATGCGCCAGTCGCCGCCGATGACCCGGTGCGACAGGAGGATGGCGAGGCCGGCGGGCATCATCATGAGGCCGGAGAGAAAGATCAGGGCCGAACTCCTGGCAAACTCGGCGGCGATGGCATGGAAGACCGCAGGCCGGACGAGGAGCCCGGTCCCCACCGCCAGCATGACGGGCCCGATCAGGCGCGCCAGATAGACTGAAGTCAGCATAAGCGTCCCATCCCTCCGCCGGCATGACCCGGATCAGGTTCAAGGGTCGCTGCGGAGTTCCGGAACACGGAACGATGCGGCCTCTCAGCCCCCTCGTCGGGGCCCCCCTTGGACGGGAGCCAATCTGGACGCTTGGCCGGCGAAGTCAAGCGGGCCGGCGGCGGGGCGGCTGTGCATGGTGGACAGGCGGCCGGCTGCGGCTGGCCCGGCATGGACCCGCGCCGGCGATGCCGCTCACCCCGCCAGAACCGCCTTTTCCAGCGCCATGAACGCGCGGGCGCGGTGGGAGAGGCCTTCGCCCGCCGGCGGCAGGCCGTGCTTCTGCTCGGCGCTCATCTCGCCGAAGGTGAGGCTGTGGCCGTCGGGGAGGAACAGCGGGTCATAGCCGAAGCCCTTGGCACCGCGCGGCGGCCAGACCAGCGTGCCGAAGACGCGGCCCTCGAAGATCCGTTCGGAACCGTCGGGAAAGGTCAGGGCAAGGGCCGAGACGAAGCGCGCCCTGGCGCCGGTCGTGGCGACGCCGCGCAGGGTCAGTTCCCGGTCGACCCGCGCCATGGCGGCGGCGAAGTCGCGGGGCTGGCCGGCCCAGTCGGCGGTGAAGAGACCGGGCGCGCCGTCGAGCGCATCGATGGCGAGGCCGGAATCATCGGCGATGGCGGTAAGGCCGGTGGCCTCCGTCGCCGCCCGCGCCTTGATCGCGGCATTCTCGGCATAGAGCGTGCCGGTCTCCGCCGGTTCGGGCAGGCCGAGCGCGGCCGCCGAGACGAGGTCGATGCCGTGGGGACCGAGAAGGTCGCGGAATTCGGCGAGCTTGCCGGCATTGTGCGTGGCGACGACCAGCCGCGTGCCGGGGCCGAGCCGGGCGCTCATGCCACCGCCGTTTTCTGCAGGTCGACGAGACGGGCGCAGCCACCGCGCGCGAGGTCGAGCAGGCTCAGGAGTTCCTCCTGGCTGAACGGGGTCTTCTCCGCCGTGCCCTGGATCTCGACGATGCCGCCCGCGCCGGTCATGACGAAATTGGCGTCGGTATCGGCCTCCGAATCCTCGGCATAGTCGAGGTCGAGCACCGGCGTGCCCTGGTAGATGCCGCAGGAGACGGCCGCGACATGGTCGCGCAAAGGGTTCACCTTCAGCATGGAGCGCGCCGTCATCCAGGCGATGCAGTCATGCAGCGCCACCCAGGCGCCGGTGATGGCGGCGGTACGGGTGCCGCCATCGGCCTGGATGACGTCGCAGTCCACGGTGATCTGCCGCTCGCCGAGGGCCTGCAGATCGACGATGGTGCGCAGCGAGCGGCCGATCAGCCGCTGGATCTCCTGCGTGCGGCCCGAGGGCTTGCCGGAGGTCGATTCACGGCGGGTGCGCTCCAGCGTGGCGCGGGGCAGCATGGAATATTCCGCCGTCACCCAGCCACGGCCCTGGCCGCGCAGCCACGGCGGCGGCTTTTCCTCCAGCGAGGCCGTGCAGAGCACGTGGGTATTGCCGAACTTCACGAAGCAGGACCCCTCGGCATAGCGGGCGACAGCGCGCTCCAGCGAGACGGGACGCAGCGCATCGGGGGCGCGTTTGGAGGGACGCATGGCGGGTTCCGTTTCACGAAAAAGGGTCGGCGGGTCATAGGGCTGAACCGCCGGCGGGGCAAGGACGGCGACAATCGGACGACGGGAATGGCGTCGATCCGCCATTCCCTCCCCGGACGCGCAGATGGTGCTTGATCAATGCCGCGACTGCCACCAGATTTGACGCGGAGGTTGCCCCTTGTCCGCCGAAATCCCGCGTTCCGAACAGAAGCTGTCGGCCCTCGCCAATTCGGCGCTGGCCAGGCTCGACGAGCGCTCGCGCGAGATCTTCCGGCAGATCGTCGAGAGCTATCTGGCGAACGGCGAGCCGGTCGGCTCGCGCAACCTGTCGAAGATCCTGCCGATGACCCTGTCGCCCGCCTCGGTGCGCAATGTCATGCAGGACCTCGAGGAGGCCGGCCTCATCTATGCGCCGCATACCTCGGCGGGGCGCCTGCCGACGGAAACCGGGCTGCGTTTCTTCGTCGACGCCCTGATGCAGTTCGGCGACCTCGCCGTCGACGAACGCAACGCCATCGAGGCGCAGGTGGCCGCCTCCGCCCGCGACCAGTCCTTCGAATCGGTGCTGGCCGACGCCACCCAGCTCCTCTCCGGCCTGTCACGCGGCGCCGGCGTCGTGCTCACCTCGAAGAGCAATGTCCGGCTCAAACATATCGAGTTCGTCCGCATCGAGCCGGAACGGGCCCTGGTCGTGCTGGTCTCCGAGGACGGCCAGGTCGAGAACCGCATCGTTCCCATTCCGGCGGGATTGCCACCCTCGGCGCTGGTCGAGGCCTCGAACTTCCTCAACGCCCATATCCGCGGCCGGACGCTGGCCGAGGCGCGGGTGGAGATGCAGAAGAGCCTGGAACAGGCGCGCAGCGAACTGGACGGGCTCACCCAGAAACTGGTCGAGGCGGGTCTCGCCTCCTGGTCGGGGGGCGAGCCGGCTGAGCGCAAGCTGATCGTCCGCGGCCAGGCGAACCTGCTCGGCGACCTCCGGGCGATGGAGGATCTCGAACGCATCCGCCTGCTCTTCGACGATCTCGAATCCAAGCGCGACCTCGTCGACCTGCTGGGCCGCGCCGAGACGGCGGAGGGCGTGCGCATCTTCATCGGCTCGGAGAACAAGCTCTTCTCGCTGTCTGGCTCGTCCATGGTGGTCGCGCCCTATCACGACAGCCAGAGCCGCATCGTCGGCGTTCTCGGCGTGATCGGCCCGACGCGGCTGAACTACGCCCGTATCGTGCCGATGGTCGACTACACCGCCCGGGTGCTCTCCCGCCTCATCACCTGACCGGCTTTGCCTCATTGTCGCCGGGCTGCAATCGGACCATGCTGTCATTGCCGCTGACGGTGGGGAATGCTCCCTCCGCGCGCAGTGATGGAGGAGGCCCCGCATGAGCGGCAGGTTCAACTGGAACGAGCTGATGACCAACGACATCGCCAAGGCGAAGGCCTTCTATGGCCAGACCCTGGGATGGACGTTCGACCCGTTCCCGATGCCGGACGGCGAATACTGGATCGCCAAGGCACCCGATGGCACGCCCACCGCCGGCATCATGCCGATGGACCCTCAGGATACCGAGTCCCAGCCGGGCTGGCTCTCCTATGTCCAGGTCGACGACCTCGACCGGGCGGTGTCGGCGGTCACCAGCAGCGGCGGCCAGGTGCTGCAGGCGCCGCTCGACATCCCCAATGTCGGCCGCATCGCCGTGGTTGAGGACCCGGCCGGCGCCGTGCTCGGCCTGATGAAGCCGGTCAGCGCCGCGACGAGCTGACCGCAGCAGCCCGCAAGACTTGCCTGCCACGAATCCCCTCCCCCCGCCCGGCGGCGGGGAGGGGACTGGTGCGTGACCCGTGAGGCAGGTGGCAGGCGTGCCGGCAGGCCGAAGGGCGAGCGCTCAATCCGGCCTGGTCACGCGCCTGAGCGTCAGATTGATCCGACCACCATCCTTCAGCAGCGCGCTGGTGCCCGGCAGCAGACGGTCGACGCCGTGATAGGCGAGCCGCGCCGCACCGCCGAAGACCAGCACGTCCCCCGAGGCGAGCTTGACCGGGACGGTCTTCCCGCCGCGCGTTGTGCCGCCGATCCGGAACAGACCGGTCTCGCCGAGCGATACCGAGACCACCGGAGCGGCGAGATCCTCCTCGTCACGGTCCTGGTGCAGCCCCATGCGGGCGCCCGGGCAGTACCAGTTGACGAGGCAGGCCTCGGGCGGATGCGGATAGCCCGACACGGCTTCCCAGACGGCGAGGATCGTCGCCGGGATCGGCGGCCAGGGCATCCCGGTCTCGGGATGGTGCGGCTGGTAGCGATAGCCCGCCCGGTCCGAGACCCAGCCGAGCGATCCGCAATTGGTCATGCGCACGGAAAAGGGCGTTCCGGTCCGCGGCATGAGCGGCTGGAACAAGGGCGCCTGGCGCATCAGGTCGCGCAGCGTCGCGACCATGTCAGCCTGATCAGCGGCGGAGAGATAGCCCGGATACCAGGTGCATCCCGGCACGACCGGGACGGCGGTCATTGCTGCGGAGCGGGCTGCGCCGGCGGAGGCCGCGGCCGGGCGGGACGCCGTGGCGCCTCCTCCGCTGGCGGGCCGCCGACCCGGGCGGAGAGGTTCTCGGCGCGGGCTTCGGTGAATTTCAGGGCGCAGAAGGCCGGGCCGATATCGGAGGTGCCGTAATTGCGGCAGAGCCTTTCCCGGTTGGCGGGGAAGCCGGCCTGTTCCTGCAGGAAGACGCGCCCTTCAGGCGTCGTCCGCAACCGCGCCTGCAGGATCCGGCGGGCCTCGTTGAGCTTGCGCTCGGCGACGCCGCGGGCCCGCTCGATCTCGCTGTCGCGCGGAATCTCGCGATCATTGGGACCCCAGAGCCCGGCGGGATCGACGACGCAATCATCGAAGTTGCAGGCGCCGCCGGGAGTCGCCACGAAGGCGGCATCGGCCATCAGGTCAAGGGTGATGGTGCAACCCGGGAAGCTTGCCTCGAACCGGGCGAGCCCGTCAGGCCGGCCGAGCGGCTTGAGCGGGATGGGCCGGCCGCCATTGAGGTCCGGCGTGCAGATGTTGCGGATATCGTTGCCGCGCCGCCCGATCACGCCGTTCGCGACGATCGTGTAGGTGGGCTTTGCCCCGGTGCCGGCGCGGCTGATGACAAGCGACCCATGCTGGCCGAGGAAGCGCAAGGTCTTGCCTGGCAGGCCTTCCTCCCAGCGGCGCAGCGGCGGCCCGGAAACGGTGCGCGCAACCAGCGGATTGTTGGCATCCCCTGGCGCCTGCGGCACGGGCGAACGCCCCTGCGGCACTGTCGCGCCCTGCGGCGTCGGCGCGACGGCGCCGGGCAGCTGCATCTGCGCCGCGGCACGCTCGCCGCTGGCAGCGGCGAGGGCGAGAGAGAGCAGAAGGACAGCGCGGCGCGACATGATTCATCCGGTGATGCGGAGCCGACACATAGCCTGCCGGACCGCGGCGGTCACCAACCCGTGACGCAACGGGACTCATGGCGGCGGCGATGTTGCGCCAAGGACGCACCTGCCCTGCCACGTCGTGCGCCGGAGCGGCGGTGCGATTCCTTCACGGCGATGTGACGGTGACGCTTGCGGCGCCATGAAGCCCCTCCTATATCCGGCCCAACCGGCGGAAAGCGGCGATGTCTCGTGGCTTTCCGCCACGCGATCACCAGCTTGCAAACCCCACATGACGAAGGGGTCGGCGCAGGCGGTCCGGGCGGAAATCCCTCTTCGTCCGCGGGCCGTCAGCCTCACGGGTGCTTCGGGCCCGGCCGACCCGCTTGAAAAGGAGAAGACCATGGGCAAGGTCATCGGCATCGACCTCGGAACGACCAATTCCTGCGTGGCGGTCATGGAAGGCACCACGCCGAAAGTCATCATCAATTCGGAAGGCGCCAATACGACGCCGTCCATCGTCGCCTTCACCGACGAGGAGCGCCTCGTCGGCCAGCCGGCCAAGCGCCAGGCGGTGACCAATCCCGAACGGACCATCTTCGCGGTGAAGCGTCTCATCGGTCGCCGTTTCGACGACCCGACGGTGACCAAGGACCAGAAGCTCGTCCCCTACAAGATCGCGCGGGCCGGCAACGGTGACGCCTGGGTCGAGGCCGAGGGCAAGACCTATTCGCCCTCGCAGATCTCCGCCTTCACGCTGATGAAGATGAAGGAGACCGCGGAGGCCTATCTCGGCCAGACCGTCGATCAGGCCGTCATCACCGTCCCGGCCTATTTCAACGACGCCCAGCGCCAGGCCACCAAGGACGCCGGCAAGATCGCCGGCCTCGAAGTGCTGCGCATCATCAACGAGCCGACCGCGGCGGCCCTCGCCTATGGCCTCGACAAGAAGACCGCCGGCACCATCGCGGTCTATGACCTCGGCGGCGGCACCTTTGACGTCTCGATCCTCGAGATCGGCGACGGCGTCTTCGAGGTCAAGTCGACCAATGGTGACACGTTCCTCGGCGGCGAGGACTTCGACATGCGCCTCGTCGACTATCTGGCGGCTGAGTTCCAGAAGGAGCAGGGCATCGACCTGCGCAAGGACAAGCTCGCCCTCCAGCGCCTGAAGGAAGCCGCCGAGAAGGCCAAGATCGAGCTGTCGTCGTCGACGCAGACCGAGATCAACCTGCCCTTCATCACCGCCGACGCCTCCGGCCCGAAGCACCTGCAGCTGAAACTCACCCGCGCCAAGTTCGAGGCGCTGGTCGACGACCTGATCCAGCGCACCATGGAGCCCTGCAAGAAGGCGCTCAAGGATGCCGGCATCTCGGCGGGCCAGATCGACGAGGTCGTTCTCGTCGGCGGCATGACCCGCATGCCGAAGGTTCAGGAAGTGGTGAAGCAGTTCTTCGGTAAGGAGCCGCACAAGGGCGTCAACCCGGACGAGGTCGTCGCCATCGGCGCCGCGATCCAGGCCGGCGTGCTGCAGGGCGACGTGAAGGATGTCCTCCTCCTCGACGTCACGCCGCTCTCCCTCGGCATCGAGACGCTGGGCGGGGTGTTCACGCGCCTCATTGACCGCAACACCACGATCCCGACCAAGAAGAGCCAGGTCTTCTCCACCGCCGACGACAACCAGAACGCGGTGACGATCCGGGTCTTCCAGGGCGAGCGCGAGATGGCGGCCGACAACAAGATGCTCGGCCAGTTCGACCTGATGGGCATTCCGCCGGCCCCGCGCGGCATCCCGCAGATCGAGGTCACCTTCGACATCGACGCCAACGGCATCGTCAATGTCCAGGCCAAGGACAAGGGCACCGGCAAGGAGCAGCAGATCCGCATCCAGGCCTCCGGCGGCCTGTCCGACGCCGACATCGAGAAGATGGTGAAGGAGGCGGAAGTCCATGCCGCCGAGGACAAGGGTCGCCGCGAACTCGCCGAGGCGAAGAACCAGGCGGACGGCCTCGTCCACTCGACCGAGAAGGCGCTCTCCGAACATGGCTCGAAGGTCGCCGAGGGTGACCGCAAGGCCATCGAGGACGCTCTCGCTGCGGTGAAGGAAGCGGTCAAGTCCGAGGACGTCGAGGGCCTCAAGGAGAAGACCAACACCCTGGCGCAGGTCTCCATGAAGCTCGGCGAGGCCATGTATGCGGCCCAGCAGGACACCGCCGGTGCCGATGGCGCCGCGCCGAAGAAGGACGACGTCGTCGATGCCGACTTCACGGAAGTGAAGGACGACAAGAAGAAGAGCGCGTAAGGCCCTCAGGGGCTTTCCAGCGGGCCCCCGGAGCCGTCCCGGGGGCCTTCGCTTGAACGGGGGCAGAAGCTGGGTCGATGTCCAAGCGCGATTATTATGAAACTCTGGGGGTCGGCCGCGATGCCGACGAAGCGACGCTGAAAGCCGCCTTCCGCAAGAAGGCGATGCAGTATCACCCGGATCGCAATCCCGACAATGCCGAGGCCGAGGCCCAGTTCAAGGAACTGAACGAGGCCTATCAGGTGCTGTCCGACGGCCAGAAGCGTGCCGCCTATGACCGCTTCGGCCACCAGGCCTTCGAGAATGGCGGTGGTGGCGGCCATCCCGGCTTCGGCGGCGACTTCGCCTCGTCCATGTCCGACATCTTCGAGGAACTGTTCGGCATGTCCGGCGGCCGCCGTCGCGGGGCCGGCGGGCGCGAGCGCGGTGCCGACCTGCGCTACAACATGGACATCACGCTGGAGGAGGCCTTCGCCGGCAAATCCGCCCAGTTGCGCATTCCCACCACCGTTTCCTGCGAGGTCTGTTCCGGCACCGGCGCCAAGCCCGGCTCCAAGCCGAAGACCTGCGGCACCTGCGGCGGCCAGGGCCGCGTGCGCGCCTCCCAGGGCTTCTTCTCGGTCGAGCGGACCTGCCCGACCTGCCAGGGTCGTGGCCAGGTCATCGAGGACCCCTGCGGCAATTGTGCCGGCGCCGGCCGCACCACCAAGGAGCGCGTGCTCTCGGTGAATATCCCCGCCGGCGTCGAGGATGGCACCCGCATCCGTCTCGCCAACGAGGGCGAGGCCGGCTTCCGCGGCGGCCCGCCGGGCGACCTCTATATCTTCCTGTCCATCGAGCCGCATGCCTTCTTCCAGCGCGACGGCCAGGACCTCTATTGCCGCGCGCCGGTCTCCATGGTGACCGCGGCTTTGGGCGGCGCCTTCGAGGTGCCGACCATCGACGGCGGCCGGGCCCAGGTGAAGGTTCCCGAGGGAACCCAGTCCGGCAAGCGCTTCCGCCTCTCCGGCAAGGGCATGCCGGTGCTGCGCTCCAAGGCGGTCGGCGACCTCTATGTCCAGGTCGACGTCGAGACCCCGCGCGCCCTCACCCGGCGCCAGAAGGAACTGCTCGCCGAGTTCGACAAGGAGAGCTCGAAGGACACCCAGCCGGAAACGGCCGGCTTCTTCGCCAAGGCCAAGGCCTTCTGGGACGGGCTGGCCAAGGAGGGGTGAGGCCCCCGCTGAGCCCGGTGGCGGCTGGGCTTTCCGACGCGCCTGCGTCCTGATGGGCGCTTCGCCCGCTCAGGACAGCCGCCATCACCCACCGATCCCTCACTCCGCCGCCAGCGACGCCCCCTTCAACGGCAACTTGGCGAGCGGCGGCGGGGCCGTCGCCTCGTCGAATTCCAGCGCCTCGATCCGCCCGCCGCGCTTGGCGATCTTGTCGGCGGAGGTGAGGATCTGCCCGAGATCCTCATGCGCCTGGCCGAAGTGTTTCTGCAGGTTCAGGACCCGGTCGGTCAGCCGTGTGACATCGTCGAGGAGATGGGAGACCTCCTTCTGGATGACGCGGGCCTCCTCGCGCATCCGCTCGTCCTTGAGCAGACCCTGCACCACCTGCACGGCGAGCATCATCAGCGAGGGTGACACGATGATCACCCGGGCCCGGAAGGCCTTCTGGACGATGTCGTCGAAATGCTCGTTGAGGTCGGCATAGATCCCCTCCGAGGGCACGAACATCAGCGCCATGTCCTGCGTCTCGCCGGGGATCAGGTATTTCTCGGCGATATCCTTGATATGGACCGTCAGGTCCTGTCGCAGCCGTTGGGCGGCGAGACGCCGCACCTCCTCGGCATGGGCCTCGCGCCACATCGTCACCGCCTCCAGCGGGAACTTGGCGTCGACGACGAGGCCGCGGCTGTCGCCGGCGAGGCGGATGACGGCATCCGGCCGCTTGCCGTTGGAGAGCGTCGGCTGGAAGGTGAAACCGGTGCGCGGCAGGCCGTCCGACAGGATCGCCTCCATCCGCCCCTGGCCGAAGGCGCCGCGCGCCTGCTTGTTGGCGAGCACGTCCTTCAGCGTCACCACCTGCCCCGCGAGGTCGGTGAGGTTCTTCTGGGCGCTGTCGATGACGGCGAGCCGCTCGTTGAGCCGCCCGAGATTCTCCATCGTCGTCTTGGTCTGGCCCTCCAGCGACTGGCCGATGCGGGTCGACATGCCGTCGAGGCGGTCGCCGAGCTGGCGGGCGAGGTCGTTCTGGCGCGAGCCGAGCCCTTCCGCCATGGCCTGGAGGCGGCCGGTGAGCTCCGCCTGGATGCGCGCCATCTCGCCCATCCGCTCCTCGATCTCCTGCGCATGGATGACGGCGCGCTCGGCCTCCAGCGCGCGGGCGCCCGCCTGCCGGCGCAGGGCAACGAAGAGCACGGCGAGCATCAGCACCGAGAGGCCGAGGAGGGCGAGGGCGAGTTCGCCGGCCGTGATCGCGCGGCCGCCGACGACGAGGACGATATCGGTCATGGCGGCAGTTTAGGCGATTCGCGGGCCGTCGCGGTCGTCGGAGGGAACCGGGACCGTCTGGCCTACATGAAGCGGCGCAGGTCCGCCGCGGCTCTTGCCGGCTCGCGGGCGACGTCGAAGGTCGAGACGAACTGGCCCTGCCGGTCCATCAGATAGACGAAGGTGGTGTGGTCCATCGTGTAGCCGCCGCCGTCCAGCGGGACCTTGCGGCCATAGGCGCGATAGGCCCGCATCGCCTGGGTCACCTGCTCCTCGGTCCCGGTGAGGCCGCGGATGGAAGCATGGAAACTGCCGAGATAGGTCGCCAGCAGTTCCGTCGTGTCGCGGGCCGGATCGACGGTGACGAAGATGACGTTCACCCTCGCGGCATCCGGCCCGAGCGTGTCGAGCAGCTGGGTGATCTCGAACAGCTTGGTCGGGCAGATATCCGGGCAATGGGTGAAGCCGAAGAAGACGAGGCTCGGCTTGCCCTGCAGATCCTTCTCGGTGAAGGGCTTGCCGGTCTGGTCGGTCAGCGTGAAGGCGCCGCCGATCGCCGAGGTGCTGGAGGCGAGCTGGCCGCCACGCGGCATGGTGAAATGCACCACGGCCGCCAGCACGCCGAGGCCTCCGACCAGCAGGGCCAGCGACAGGATGAGCGCGACCGAGCGCGGGCTCTTGCGCGGCGGGACGGGCTTGTTCGACTGCGTCATGAGGGTCTCAGAAGCACCAGGCGAGGCCGGCGGCGAGCGTCTCGAGGAAGACCTTCGACCCCTGTGTCCACCACAGCAGTCCCGAAGCCGCCATGAGCGCAGCGACACCCAGTCCGGCCGCCCAGAGGGCGAGACGCGGTGTTTCGGGGGCAGGCTGCTGAACCGTCTCGGTCGACATGGCGTTTATGTAGTCCAAGATGCGTTCCGAGGCAAAAGCCCCAGGCAATCGCCCCGATCCCCTTTTCGTGAAGACGGCCGATGCCGATATGGTCCTGATGCGCCCGGATGACCTTCTCCAGCCGACGCCGCGCGGCCTCTACTGCCCGCCGGCCGACATCTTCATTGACCCTGTCCGGCCGGTGCCGCGCGCCCTGATCACCCACGGCCATTCCGACCATGCCCGCGCCGGCCATGACCATGTGCTGGCCACCGCCGCGACGCTGAAGATCATGGCGATCCGCTACGGTGCCGATTTCGCGGGCACGACCCAGGCCGCCGCCTGGGGCGTGCCTGTCGCGATCAACGGCGTCACCTTCACCTTCCATCCTGCCGGCCACATCCTCGGCTCGGCGCAGATCGCCGTCAGCCACCGGGGCCTGACCATCGTCGTCTCGGGCGACTACAAGCGTGCCGCCGACCCCACCGCCGAGCGTTTCGAGGTGGTTCCCTGCGACGTCTTCATCACCGAGGCGACCTTCGGCCTGCCGGTCTTCCGCCATCCGGACGCCGCCGGCGAGGTGAACAAGCTCCTCGCCTCCGCGCGCCTCTTCCCCGACCGCGCCCATCTCGTCGGCGCCTATTCGCTCGGCAAGGCCCAGCGCGTCATCGCCCTGATCCGCGCCGCCGGCTGGGACGCACCGATCTACCTCCACGGCGCCGTCGAGAAGCTGACCCGCTTCTACGAGGCCGAGGGCTACGACCTCGGCGATGTCCGGCTGGCGAGGGAGGCCGACAAGAAGGCGCTCGGCGGGGCCGTCGTCATCTGCCCGCCCGGCGCCATGAAGGATCTGTGGGCCCGCCGCTTTCCCGATCCGGTGACCGCCTTCGCCTCGGGCTGGATGCGGATCAGGGCCCGCGCCAGGCAGGGCGGCGTCGAATTGCCGCTGATCGTCTCCGACCATTCCGACTGGGACGAATTGCAGCAAACCATCCGCGACACCGGCGCCGGCGAGATCTGGGTCACCCATGGCCAGGAGGATGCCCTCGTCCACTGGTGCGGTACGCAGGGCCTGCAGGCGCGGCCGCTGCGGCTGGTCGGCTACGGCGACGAGGGGGAGGGCGAGCCCGTCGCAGCCGAGACGGCCGCATGAACCGCTTCGCCGCCCTTCTCGACCGCCTCGCCTACGAACCAAGGCGCAACGCCAAGCTGGCGCTCATCGCCGACTATTTCCGCCACGTGCCCGACCCTGAGCGCGGCTGGGCGCTGGCGGCGATGACCGGCGCCCTGTCCTTCCGCAACGCCAAGGCCGGCCTCGTCCGCGGCCTGATCGCCGAACGCACCGACCCCGTTCTCTTCGCCCTCGCCTACGACTATGTCGGCGACCTTTCGGAAACGGTCGCACTGATGTGGCCGGCGCCGCCCGGAGCTCCCCTCCCCCCGGACAGCGGAGGGTCGGGTGAGGGCCATTCACCAGACAGCCCCGCCGCTTTTCCGACCGGCCACAACCGCCCGACCCCGCCGACCCTGTCGGAGGTCGTCGCCGCCCTCGGAACGACGTCGAAGACCGCCCTGCCAGGGCAGGTCGCCGGATGGCTCGACCATCTCGACGAGACCGGCCGCTGGGCGTTGCTCAAGCTGATCACCGGGGGGCTGCGCATCGGCATCTCGGCCCGCCTCGCCAAGACCGCCGTCGCCGCCCTCGGCCCCCGCGATGCCGACGAGATCGAACTCGTCTGGCCGGGTCTGAAGCCGCCCTATACCGACCTCTTCGCCTGGGTCGAGGGCCGCGGCGAGCGCCCGGAAGCGCGCGATCCCGCCCCCTTCCGCCCGCCCATGCTCGCCCACGGGATCGAGGAGGCGGATTTCGACCGGCTCGACCCCGCCGATTTCGCCGCCGAATGGAAGTGGGACGGCATCCGGGTGCAGGCCGCCGCCGGCACGCTCGCGGACGGGCGGCGCGTCGCGCGGCTGTACTCGCGCACCGGCGAGGATATTTCTCCGGCCTTTCCCGACCTTGTCGCGGCCCTCACCTTCGACGGCGCCATCGACGGCGAATTGCTGGTCCTGCGAGAGGGGCGGGTGCAGAGCTTCAACGTGCTGCAGCAACGCCTCAACCGCAAACAGGTCACAGGGCCGCTTCTGGCGGAGTTTCCCGCCCATATCCGCGCCTATGACCTGCTTTTTGCCGGAGCCGAGGACCTGCGCGACCGACCCTTCTCGGATCGCCGGGTGATCCTTGAGGGGCTGATCGCCGGCATGGCGAACCCGCGCATCGACATGTCCCCGCTCGTCCCCTTCGAGACCTGGGAGGCACTGGCGGCGGCCCGCCGCGACCCGGGCGCGGCAGCGGCCGGCGAAGATGCCGAGGCCATCGAGGGACTGATGATCAAGCGCCGCGACGCGCCCTATCTGCCCGGCCGGCCCAAGGGCCCGTGGTGGAAGTGGAAGCGCGATCCCATGGTGGTGGACTGCGTGCTGATGTATGCCCAGCGCGGCCACGGCAAGCGCTCCAGCTTCTATTCCGACTTCACCTTCGGCGTCTGGCGCGACAGCCCGGCCGGCGACGAACTCGTACCGGTCGGCAAGGCCTATTTTGGCTTCACCGACGAGGAACTCGCCCAGCTCGACCGCTTCGTGCGCAACCATACGGTCAACCGCTTCGGGCCGGTGCGCGAGGTCACCCATACGGCGCGCGAGGGCCTGGTACTCGAGATCGCCTTCGAGGGGCTGCAGCGTTCGACGCGGCACAAGTCCGGCATCGCCATGCGCTTTCCACGCATTGCCCGCATCCGCTGGGACAAGCCGCCGGGCGAGGCCGACCGGATCGAGGCCCTGGAGGCCCGGCTGAAGGGCTGACGCCTCTGCCCGTGGCGCGGCAGGCATGCCCGGACGGCTTTGCCTGCCGGCGGAGTTCATGCGAAGCGGAGCGCGATGCCCCGCATAGCCGCCGTCGCCGATATCCTGAAGAGCTTCGTCCTGCCCTGCCTGATCGGGGCCGGCGGCGGTTATGCCTTCGACCGGCTCGGCATGCCCGCCGCCTGGCTGTCGGGATCGCTGGTCGCGGCGACCCTTCTCGCCCTGGGCGGCGCCAAGGTGACGGTGCCCGGCCCGATCGCCACCGCCACCTTCCTCCTGCTCGGCACCATCATGGGCGCGGCGGTCACGCCGGAGACCCTGCGGCTGATGCTGTCCTGGCCGGTCTCGATGGCCGGCCTCGCCGTGCTCGTCCCGGCCATCGTGCTCGCCATCACCGTCTATCTGGTGCGGATCGAGCGTTTCGACCGCGAGACCGCCTTCTTCGCCTCCATCCCCGGCGCGCTCAGCTATGTCATGGCCATGACGCTTACCTCCGGTGCGGATACACGCCGGGTCGCCGTCATCCAGAGCTTTCGCCTCGTCCTGCTGGTCGCAGCGCTGCCCGGCCTGCTGTCGCTGGCCCGCATCGGCGGCACGCCGGCGCCGGCACAGTCTGCGGCGGGCCTCGGGCCCTGGCCGGAACTGCTGCTCCTGCTGGTCCTCTCGGCCGGTTGCGGCCTCGCCATGGAGCGACTGAGGGTGCCCGGCGGCGCCACCGTCGGTGCCATGCTGGCCAGCGCCGTGCTGCACGCCACCGGCCTCGTCACGGCCCTGGTGCCCGAACCGCTCATGATCATCGGCTTCGTCATCATCGGCGTGCTGATCGCCGCCCGTTTCGCCGGCACGTCGCTCACCGAGCTGCGCCACCTCTTGCGCGCCTCCGTCGGCGCTTTCCTCGCCGGCATCGCCGTGACCCTCGTCGTCGCGGCGGCGGTGGCCTGGATCACCGGACTGCCGCCGGGCAAGGTCATCCTCGCCTATGCCCCCGGCGGCATCGAGGCCATGGCCGTCCTCGCCTTCGTCCTCGACATGGACCCGGCCTTCGTCGGCGCCCACCATATCGTCCGCTTCGTCGGCATCGCCCTGCTCCTGCCGCTGGCCGCGCGGATCGTGCTCGGACCGCAACGGACCGACTGAAACCGCCCAGAGGCGTTGCAAAAGGCTGTTTTCTTCCGCTATCGGTAGAATAACAGCGATCACGAGGTTCCTGTATGGTCTTGCCTCGCCTTCCGCATGCCACAGCGCTCGCCTTCTGCGCCGCGCTTCTGCTTCCTGCCTCAGCCGGGGCAGCCGTCACGCAATGCACGGTTCCCTCGGTCGCCACGGCGACGACCGGCGGCACGCTGCCCCGCACCACAGCCCGGCTGAAGACCCGCGAGCCGGTGCGCATCCTCGCCATCGGATCGTCCACCACGGCGGGGGTCGGCAGCGGTGGAGCCGGCTTCGCCCACCGGCTCGGTCCGAAGATCAAGGAGCGCTGGCCGGACAAGGCAATCGAGGTCATCGTTTCCGGCGTCTCCGGTGAAACCGCCTCGGGAGCGGCCGGCCGCCTCGCCCGCGAGCTCGCCGAGCACCAGCCGACGCTGGTCGTCTGGCAACTCGGGACCAATGATGCCAATTTCGGCGTCTCCGCCGAGGCCTTCCGCGCGACCGTGGGTGCGGGCCTCGCGGCCATCCGCCGCGCCAATGCCGACGCCCTTCTCGTCGATCCCCAGTTTTCGCGCTGGGCCGAGGGAAGCACGCGAACAGCCGAATTCGCCGGCATCGTCGCCAGCGAGGGGGCCCGGGCGGGCGTCCCCGTCGTGCGCCGTTACCAGGCAATGTACCAGCTTGCCGTCTCCAACCGCAGCGCCTTCGACGGGCTCATCTCCTTCGACGGGCTGCACCTGACCGCGGCCGGCCACGAATGCATGGCCCAGCAGGTCGCCGGCACGATCCTGCGGACCGCACGCCGCTGAGATCAGCCTTCCGTCTTGCCTTTGCGGCATGTGGCCACCACATTGACGGCGCCGGCGGCGGGCCGGTTCTGGCCACATGAGCGTAGCGATGAACACCACCACCACGCCGACGACCACCACCACCGTCGTGCCCTCCCCGATGCAATATCTCGATCGCGCCACCGGCGTGCTGCGTGATCTCGGCCTCATGCCGGCGAAGATCGAGGAGCAGCCGATCATCCCCCTGCTGCAGAAGATTTCCGACCTCGACCAGGACCGGGTGATGATGATCGCCCGTACCCTGAATCAGGTCGGCGTCTTCAATGAGGTGGTTCGCAACCAGGTCGCAGGCATGGAGATCGGCGAGCGCTACGAGCTGATCACCCAGGGTTTCAACTCGATCCGCGACGACGCCAAGCGGATGGTCGAGCAGCTCTCCGACGGAAAGCTCTCGACCTTCGAGCGGCTCGAGAACGTCTGGACCAAGGTGCGCCGGGGCGACATCGCTACCCGCTTCGAGTCGATCCGCACCACCTATCTCGACGTCGCCCGGGCGACCAAGGACCAGATCCAGCGCGAGGTCACCATCCTCGATGCCTATCGCGACTTCCGCGGCGCGATGAAGCAGGCCGAGGTCCAGGCGCTGGAAGTGCTGGAAAAAGCCAATGACAAGCTGCAGGCCAAGCAGGCCGAGCTGAAGGCGGCTTCCGAGGCGGTCGCGGCCTATACCGGCACGGTCCCCGCCGAACGGGCCAATCTCGAACTCATCCGCGACACCAAGCTGCGCGAGATGCAGGACGAGGAGAAGCGCTTCCAGATCGCCAAGGACCTCTCCGACAACCTGACCATCGGCTACAACACCTCCGAGGTCATCATGGCGCGCCTGATGCAGACGACCAACGCCAAGGAGCGCGTCTATTCGCAGGCGATCTCGTTCTTCTCCACCAACGACGCCGTCCTGACCGCGCTGAAGGCCTCCTTCACCGGACTGCAGGGCCTGCATGAATCGACCCGCACCCTGAACGAGATGAAGGAGGGTGTCTCCAAGTCGCTCGAAACCCTGTCGGAGATTGGCGACAAGGTGCAGGAGGAGGCGCTGCGCGCCGGCTACGGCCCGACTATCCGCGCCGACGCCGTGAAGAAGCTGGTCGAGAGCGTCGTCTCCTTCCAGGAGAAGTCCGGCGAGATCATCTTCGAGATGCGCAAGCTCTCGACCGAGAACTCCCGGGAGATCCGTGACGCGGTGGAGGACGGCAAGAAGCGCCTGTCGGCCCTCGCCGAGAAGGGCGCGGCCCTCGGCATGTGACGGCCCCGGCCGCTTGGCCGGCGCCACCTGACCGAAGCGCCCCGGCGCATCCCGCAGCCTGACCGGAGGGTCATCCGATGACCGATACCGCCGTCGCCGCCCCTCCGGCCACGCTTCCGGTCGAGAAGCAGTCAGCCAAGCTCGACGACATCATGCTGGCCATGGATGTCGTCGATACCCTGCGTCACGACCAGAAGATCACCGAGCGCGAACTGGCCGAGGGTGACCGGGCCGAGGACCTGATCGAGCGCCTGCGGGTCATCTACCGCAACCAGGGCATCGATGTGCCCGACGAGATCCTGCGCCAGGGCGTCAAGGCCCTGCGCGAGGAGCGCTTCGTCTACAAGCCGCCGCGCGAGAGCCTTTCGGTGAAGATGGCGCGCCTCTATGTGACGCGCGGCCGCTGGGGCAAGTGGGCGCTGGCGGCGGTCCTGGCACTGGCCCTCGGCTTCGGCACCCTCGCCTGGCAGGGCTATTCGGCACAGATCGAACTGACCCGCACCATTCCCGCGGCCATCACGCGCATCTCCGGCGACATCACCCGCGAGGCGACCGCCGACAATGTGCGCGCCCGCGTCGCAGCCCTCGTCTCGGACGGCCAGATCGCCGCCCGCGACGGCAAGGCGGCGGCGGCACGCGCCGCGGTCGCCGATCTCGAGCGGCTGCGCGACGACATTCGCACCGAATATGACGTCCGCATCGTCTCGCGGCCGGGCGAATCGACGGGTGTCTGGCGTCGTCCGCGCCGCAACCCCAATGCGATGAACTACTATGTCATCGTCGAGGCGATCGGCCGCGACGGCCGGCCGCTGTCGCGCTCGGTCACCTCGGAGGAGGACGGCACCACGCGCGTCGTCACCAAATGGGGCGTGCGCGTGCCCGAGAGCCTCTACCGGATGGTGGAGGCCGACAAGCGCGACGACGGCATCGTCCAGAACGCCATCCTCGGCCGCAAGCAGCGCGGCCAGCTCGACCCGACCTGGCGCGAAGCGCTGCCGGGCGGCGCCATCACGAGCTGGTAGGAGCATCGCGCATGATCCCCGGACATTCCGCCCTCGGCGGCATTGAGGGTGCCCTCGCCGAAATCCGCCAGGCCGAGAACCAGGTCAACCAGCGGCTCGACAAGGCCAATCGCGGCCAGGCCGAGGCGCGCGCCGAGGAGGCCGAGCGCTTCCGCGATCTCGCCGCCTTCCGCCTGAAGTCCGAGACCGGGCTCGGCGGTCGCCTGACGCAGGTGGCGACGGAGGTGCGCGCGCTGCTGGCTTTGCGGCTCAACGACCGCAACAGGCTGGATCAGGACATCGCCGCTGTCGAAGCCGAGATCGGCCGCATCGCCGCCGAGCGGCAGGACCTGGCGCGCCGGCTCGACGAGGCGGAAGAGCGCCGCGAGACGGTGGCCAACGAGGCGCAGATCGGCCTTTCCGGCAAGAGCGACTATCTCGCCGCCAAGAGCGCGGCGGACGCCGCCGTTCAGGTCGCGCAGGAATCGGAAAAGAAGGCGGCGCTGGCGGAGCAGGAACTCGAGGAGAAGCGCAAGCCCTACGAGGACGATCCGCTGTTCATGTATCTGTGGACCCGCGGCTATGCCACCCAGGCCTATGAGGCCGGCAACATCGCCCGCCTGCTCGACGGATGGGTCGCCGGCATCGTCCGCTACAACGACGCCCGGCCGAACTATGCGCGCCTGACCGAAATCCCCAAGCGCCTGCGCGAACATGCCAATCGCAGCGCCGGCCTCGCCGTCGACGCGCATGAGCGGGTGAAGGCGATGGAGAATGGCGCCTTCAAGGGAACCGGTGGCGAGGCCGCCGAAGCGGAGATCGCTGCCCTCCGCCAGAGCCTGGCCGAACGCGATGCGGCGCGTACCGCTGCGGAAGAACGGCACAAGGAGCTGGATAGCCGCGCCGACGCCTTCGCGCGCGGCGAGGACGACCGCTTCCGACAGTCGGTGGGCCTGCTCGCCGAGACGCTGCGCCGCGAGGACATCGACAGGCTCTATGCCGAGGCGCTGAAGACGCCCGCGCCCGAAGACGAGGCGATCGTCGGGCGCATCCGTACGCTGCGCGACGCCCAGGAGCGCTTCGAGATCGACGCCCGCCGGACGCGCGCCGAACTCGCCGACCTGACGCGCCGGCGCGCAGAGGTCTCGCAGGTCGCCACCGGCTTCCGGCAGCGCCGCTATGACGCCGACGGCTCGGTCTTCAACAACGACGTCGTCGGCGCCCTGCTGCGCGGCCTGGTCACCGGCGTCATCAGCGGCGCCGACTACTGGTCGCGCATGGAACAGGGCCGGCGTGGCAGCCGCTCCGACAACGGCTCATGGGGTGGCGGCGGCGCCTGGGGCGGCGGCGGATCCTGGGGCAGCGGCTCGTCCGGCGGGAGCTGGAGCGGCGGCGGGTCCTCGGGAGGCGGCTGGAGCGGCGGCGCGTCCTCGGGGGGAGGATCCTCGGGCGGCGGCGACGGCTTCGACACCGGCGGGCGGTTCTAGCCGCCCGCGGCCCTCAAAGGCGCAGCATCACCAGGAAGGCGGTCAGGTCGTCGGTGACGAAATCGACATGGTCGTCGTCGCGCCCCTCGAATTCCCAGGCCTCGCGGAACACCTCCCGGGTACGTTCCGGCACCACCAGCACGGTCTTCATGCCGAGCGCATGCGGCGCCTCGAGGTTGCGGGCGAGATCCTCGAACATCGCGGCACGGGTCGGGTCGACGCCATGGTCGGCGAGGAACTTCTCGTAGGTCGGCCGGTGGGGCTTTGGCAGCAGCCCGGCATCGACGATGTCGAAGACGCCGTCGAAATGGTTCTCGATGCCGAGCCGGCGCGTCACCGCCGCGACATGCGAATGGGTGCCCGAGGTGAAGACGAACTTGCGGCCCGGCAGGGCCGCGATGGCGGCACCGAGTTCGGGATTGGCCTGAAGCGGCGAATGGTCGATGTCGTGCACATAGCTGAGGAAATCGTCGGGACTCATGCCGTGTTCGATCATCAGTCCGCGCATCGAGGTGCCATAGCGCTTGTAATAGTCCTTCTGCAGGACGAAGGCCTCCTCGGTGGAGATGTCGAGCAGTCTGGCGACATAGGCCTTGATGCGCCCGTCGATCTGCTCCCACAGCGACAGGTGCGCCGGGTAGAGCGTGTTGTCGAGGTCGAAGATCCAGGCCTCGACATCGGCGAAGGCGGGTCTGATTTCGGCGGCGCTGGGCATCAGGGCTCCCGGAAGCGGAGGGACGCGCGTCGGCGCCCGTCGAAAGTGACAACGAGAAAGTTCGCCGGCGAAGCACCATGGGCGGCGCAGTCCGTCGAGCCGGTGATCTCGAACTCGCTGGTGCGGATGCAGGCCGGCACCGCACCGCCGAAGACCAGCGGCCGCCCGTCCCGCGCCACCGGACGCCCCTCGGCGTCGACCGCCTCGGCGAAGGACAGGACCCGTGCCGGAGTGCCCTCCAGCGGCGGCTTGAGACAGGCGCCCGGTTCGATGCGGAACCAGCCGCGCGTGACGATGCGGCCGGCCTCCTCGGTGCCGAGCGCCGCCATGATGCGGTGGCCGGTATCGTTGCACCAGGCGAAGCCGGGCCCCTCGCCGGCCCGCAGCGCCGCCAGCAGGCGGTCGAAAATGTCCGGCAGGACGGCGGCGTCGGCGGGCAGGTTGAGGTCGGTGACGAAGGCCCGCAGCGCCGCGTCGGTCTTCGGACCTTCGAGACCGTCGATCGGCCCGGGATCATAGCCCATGCGGGTCAGCAGGCGCTGGATACCGGCCTTGCGCGCCTGCGGCAGGTCGTAATCTGCCTCTTCCGACAAAAACAGCACGCCGATGCCCTCGACGACGGTCGGCTTGACCTCGACGAAGGAGGCGAGGCGGTGGATCGGCTGGCGGCAGGTCTGCGCGCCGGCCACCAGAAAATCACCATCGCCGATGCACAGGCTCAGATGATCGGGCTGGCCGAGGCTCGCACCCGGCAGCTCGCCGATCGGGCGCGTGTGCAGGAACAGGCGCCCCGGCGCCTCCGCCGATTGTAGGATCGCTCGGCACTGGCCGGGATCGAGGCGGAACCAGCCGCGCGTCGCGGCCGTGTCGCCGACGACCACACCGATCGCCGCTTCGGTCATCACGCTCGTGCGATTGCACAGGCGCGTTTCCGCCGCGGCGGGACATGCGAGGGCCACGGCGGCGAAGACAGCCGCCGCAGCCACGCCGATCCGCTCACGCATGGATGAGCGTGCCGGCGCCGCCATCGGTCAGGAGCTCCACGAGAACGGCATGGGGGGTCTTTCCGTCGAGGATGACGACGCCCTCGACACCGCGTTCGATGGCGTAGATGCAGGTCTCGATCTTCGGGATCATGCCGCCGGTGGCGGTGCCGTCGGCGATCAGCCGGCGGCAGTCCTCGACCGAGAGCGACTTGATGAGGTTCTTGTTCTTGTCGAGCACACCCGGCACGTCGGTGAGCAGCAGCAGCCGCTTGGCCTTCAGCGCCCCGGCGATGGCCCCGGCGAACGTGTCGGCATTGACGTTGTAGGTGTCGCCCTCCACGGAGGTCGCCACCGGCGCCAGGACCGGGACGAGGTCCTTGCCCAGCACGGTGTCGAGAACCTTGGTGTCGACCTTGTCGGGTTCGCCGACGAAGCCGAGATCGACCGCCTTCTCGATGTTGGAATCGGGATCGCGGGCGGTACGGCTGACCTTGCGGGCCTTCACCATGTCGCCATCCTTGCCGCACAGGCCAATGGCCTTGCCGCCGGCGGCGTTGATGAAGCCGACGATCTGCTTGTTGATCGAGCCGGCGAGGATCATCTCGACGATTTCCACCGTCTGCTTGTCGGTCACCCGCAGCCCGTCGACGAACTCGCTCTTGATGCCGAGCTTGGCGAGCATCTGGCCGATCTGCGGTCCGCCGCCATGGACGACCACCGGATTGATGCCCGACTGCTCCAGCATGACAATGTCGCGGGCGAAGGAGCGCGCGCCGCCCTCGTCGCCCATGGCATGGCCGCCATATTTCACCACGACGATCTCGTCGTCGTATTTCTGCATATAGGGCAGCGCCTCGTTGAGGACCCGGCCGATATCGTGGGCATCGAGCGGCGTATGCGACATGGGCGGCTCCGACGGATCGCGTCTTGACCGGGTCGCGTCCGGATGCGCGACGGTCGCAGGGTCTTTACCCGATTTGCCCGACGGGATGAAAGCCGCAAACCGCATCGCGACCCCGCGCCATTTGCCCGACATGATCGGCGTGCATGATCAGCGAGGGTGACAGGGGCGGCGACACTGCCTATGGCATCCACCCACAGGCTCGCGCGCGGCGCGACGGCCACGAGCCACCGTGATCGGAGACCATGACCGCACTCCGCTCCCGAACCTTCGATCTCCTTCTCGGCGGCTGGACCGCCCTGTTCGGCGCCTTGATCCCGGCGCTGCTCTGGGCCGACGCGCGGCGCCTGCGCGGCGTGTCGCGGCTCTGGGTATCCGGCGTCATGGGGCTCCTGCGCACCGTCATCGGCCTCGACCATATCGAGATCGGTAGCGCCAACCGCCCGACCGGGCCCTGCCTCATCGTCTGCAATCACCAGTCGACCTGGGAGACCATCGCTTTCATCCGGCTGTTTCCGGACGTCGCCATCGTCGCCAAGGAGGAACTGCTGAAGATCCCGGTCTTCGGTTGGTACCTGCGCCACTCGCCAATGATCACCATCGACCGCGAATCGGGGACGCAGGCGCTGCGCCGCATGGTCGAGGGCGCCAAGGCGGCGCTGGCCGAAGGACGCCCCGTGCTGCTCTTCCCCGAGGGCACCCGCAAGGATCCCGACGAGGCCATCGCCTTCAAGCGCGGCGTCGAACTGCTCTATGGCCGGCTCGACGTGCCGGTCCTGCCGGTCGTCGTCAATTCCGGCCGGTTCTGGGGCATCGGCCGCCCGGCCAAGCGTCCCGGAACCATCACCATGTCCTGCCTGCCGCTGATCCCCGCCGGCCTCAAGGCCGGCGAGATGATGGAACGGGCCGAACGCGCCATGGAAGAGGAACGCCGCCGGATCGGCTGACCCGCGGCGCTGGCGCCTTGACTTGCCGCACACCGCCGTCACAGTCCGCTCGCCCCCGAGGGCCGTGAGCCCGGATCATCGCCATCAGGAGCACGAGCCCATGACGCATCTGCCCTATCCCGATCGCTTCTACCCCGTCGTCGACAGCATCCGTTCGCTGATGGATCTCGCCCGCCTCGGGGTCGGCACGATCCAGCTGCGGGTCAAGGGGCTCGGCGAGGCGCAGGCCGCGGCCCTCGTCCGCGAGGCCGTCGAATCGGTCGAGGGCCTGCCGGTCCGGCTGGTCATCAACGACTACTGGCGTGCCGCCATCGCCGGCGGGGCCCGCCACCTGCATCTCGGGCAAGAGGACCTCGCCACGGCCGACGTCCGGGCCATCCGGGCCGCGGGTCTGACGCTCGGGCTCTCGACCCACGACGAAGCCGAGCTCGACACCGCGCTCGCCCATGCCCCGGATTACATTGCCCTCGGTCCGATCTACGAGACGACGGTGAAGGCCATGCGCTTCGGCCCCCAGGGCCTCGATCGCATCGGCCAGTGGAAGAAGCGGATCGGCGCCATCCCGCTCGTCGCCATCGGCGGCATCACGCTGGAACGCGCGCCCTCCGTCTACGGCGCGGGGGCCGATTCCATCGCCGTCGTCTCCGATATCGCCAAGGCCGACGATCCCGAAACCCGGGTACGCGAATGGCTGGCGCTGGAGCCGGCGGGCGACTGACGCCGGGCATTGGCTCGCGGCGTGGAGCTGTCGCCGATCCCGCCTGCTCGCTCGGCTCGCGCCCGAACCACTTCGGTCATGCCCCGGGCCTTCGCCGGTCATGACGCGGCGGGAGTCACGTTCCCCTAGCCATCCGGCCCCGGGAAAGCTACCTCACGCTGAGAGCCGCCGGACCTTCCGACCGGCGCCGAGACCCTCTCCCATGACCTTTTCCCCGCCAGGCACGGGGGGCCCGGACGATCCCGGCTTCGGAATCTATGTCCACTGGCCCTTCTGCGCCTCGAAATGCCCCTATTGCGATTTCAACAGCCATGTCCGCCACGTGGCGCCGGACCAGGCGCGTTTCGTCGCCGCCTTCGGCCGCGAACTCGCGACCGCCGCACGGCGCACGCCCGGGCGCACCGTCTCCTCCATCTTCCTCGGCGGCGGTACGCCCTCGCTGATGGAGCCCGCGACGGTGGGCGCCATTCTCGACACCATCGCCCGGCTCTGGACCGTCACGCCCGGTTGCGAGGTGACGCTGGAAGCCAATCCGACCAGTGTGGAGGCGGAGCGCTTCCGCGGCTTCCGCGCGGCGGGCGTCAACCGCGTCTCGCTCGGGGTCCAGGCGCTCGACAATGCCGACCTGAAGAGCCTCGGCCGCACCCACTCGGCGGACGAGGCCCTGCGTGCCGTCGACGTCGCCCGCCGCCATTTCGACCGCTATTCCTTCGACCTCATCTATGCCCGGCCCGGCCAGACCCCGGCCGTCTGGGAGGCAGAGCTGAGGCGCGCCATCGCGGAAGCGGCCGAGCACCTGTCGCTCTACCAGCTCACCATCGAGCCCGACACGATGTTCGAGGCTCTTTACAAGGCCGGCAAGCTGGCCATGCCCGATGCGGAGATGGGCCGTGTCCTCTATGACCTGACGCAAGCCGTCTGCACCGAGGCCGGCCTTCCCGCCTATGAGATTTCCAATCACGCGCGCCCCGGCGCCGAATGCCGCCACAACCTGATCTATTGGCGCTCCGGCGACTTCGTCGGCGCGGGGCCCGGCGCCCATGGGCGGCTCTCCCTCGGCAACGGCCGGGTGGCGACCTCGACCGAAAGGCACCCGGAGACCTGGCTGGAGCGCGTCGAGAAACTGGGCTCCGGCATCGTCGCCGAGGAACACCTCGCGCAGGTGGAAAACGCCGACGAGTTCCTGGTCATGGGCCTGCGTCTCGCCGAGGGGATCGACCTGTCACGCTACGCGGCTCTGTCCGGGACGCCGCTCGATCCCGAGCGGATCGCCTTCCTTGCCGAGCAGGGCTTCGTCCAACACCTGCCGGACGGCCGGCTGAAGGTGACGCCGGCTGGCTTCCCCGTGCTGAACGCGGTGGTCGCTGACCTCGCACAATCGGGCTAGCGACAGGCGCGCCCGCCGCCGACGTCCAGATGGAAATGGTCGAAGTGCAGCGGGTTGTAGTCAGGCGACAGCGTGACGTCGAACCACCGGCAGGCGCCATCGCGCACGGCGCGCAGGAAGGCGGCGCGTCCCGGATCCGCGGACGACCAGTCGGCGGTCAGGGTCAGCCGCCTTCCGTCGGCGAATTGAAAACCCGAGATATCGATCGCGTCCGCCGTGGCGTGCCGGCTGCGCCGCCCCGATGCTGCATGGTTGATATTGCGGCAGGCATAGGTGCCGAGATGGTCGATCAGCGTGACGTCCGTGCCGAGATGCTGGCGGGCCGCCGACCTGAGGTCGTGGCGGTCGAGCATGGCGAGCGAGAGCGCCACCCGGCAGGTCACGATCACCGGCGACGCGAGGCGTACCGCCCCGGCCGTAGGTGTCCGGACGGCGTCGGTGAAGCCGCAGCCCTCGCCCGTGACGCGGTCGGGCACGGTCTCGAAGGTGATCCCGCCGCCCGCAAGCGCGGCGCGGCAGAGGTCTCCGTCGTCCCGCGCGCGGGCGAATTTGAACCGCGTCAGCAGGCCGGGAGGTTCAGCAAGGTCGAAGGGCGCGAAGGGGTCCCAGCGCGGCGGCAGCACGATCTGCCCGGCGGCGATGAACGCGCCGAGGATGAGCAGACCGAGGATCAGCGGCAGGACGAGAAGGCGGGCGATGCGGGCGACCATGCACCAGCCTAGCCGGATCGCAGGGCGCGGGCACTGCCGTGGGCGCGGCATGCCGCCGCTGGCGGCCCGATACGGCGCTGCATGGCATTTATCCTTCAAACCGCCTAGTTTCGTTCCATGCCGAATGCTCTGCTTCCATCGATGATCGACACCGCGCCGGCGATGCGCAGCCTGCGCCTCGAGACGCTCATCCGCCTGCGCTGGTTCGCCGTGGTCGGCCAGACCACGGCCATCGTCGCGGTCTATTGGGGCCTGAACGCCGACCTGCCGCTCGATCTCTGCCTGCTCGCGGTGGCGGCCTCGGCCTGGATCAACATCACCCTTCGCCTGCGCTATCCGGCAAACCACCGTCTTTCGCCGCTGGAGGCCGGGTTCTCGCTGGCCTGGGACATCGTCCAGCTCGCCATGCTGCTCTACCTGACCGGCGGCCTGGAAAATCCATTCTCCTTCCTCTTCCTCGGTCCTGTCCTCATTTCAGCGACATCCCAGCCGCCACGGACCACGCTGCTCCTCGGGCTTCTGACCGTCGTCTGCGCCACCTTCGTCGGCTACCTTCACATGCCCCTGCCCTGGGAGTGGAAGAACGACCTCCGGCTGCCGCCGCTCTATCTGATCGGTGTCTATGTGGCGCTGCTGATCTGCCTGTCCTTCATCGGCCTCTATGTCTGGCAGGTCGCCGAGGAGCAGCGCCAGCTCACCGACGCGCTCACCGCCACCGAACTCGTCCTCGCCCGCGAGCAGCACCTTTCGCAGCTCGACGGTCTCGCCGCCGCCGCCGCCCATGAGCTCGGCACGCCGCTCGCCACCATCGCCCTCGTCACCAAGGAACTCGCCGGCGTCCTGCCGAAGGACGGCCCCATCGGCGAGGACATGACCCTGCTGCGCGAGCAGGTGCAGCGTTGCCGCGACATCCTCGCCAAGCTCAAGAGCCTGTCGAGCGGCGACGCGCCCTTCGATACGATGTCGCTGGCCCAGTTGATTGAGGAGGTAGCCCAGCCGCACCGCTTCTTCGACATCGCCATCACCGTCGACCTGCCCGACAAGCGCGACGGCGAGCCGCTCATCGCCCGCAATCCCGGCCTTCTCTATGGTCTCGGCAACATCGTCGAGAACGCCGTCGACTTCGCGCGGTCCTCGGTGGTGATCGCGGCCCGCTGGGACCACGAGGCCGTGACGGTGACCATCATCGACGATGGCCCGGGCCTGGCACCGGACATTCTCGAACGCGTCGGCGAACCCTACCTGACCCGCCGCGGCAAGGGGCGCGGCCGCGGCCGCCGGGCCTCCTCGACGGAGGATCCGGGCGAGGAGAAGGCGGGCATGGGGCTCGGGGTCTTCATCGCCAAGACCCTCCTGCAACGCTCCGGTGCCCGCGTCACCTACCGCAACCGCCCGGGGCTCGAGACCGGGGCGGTCGTCGAGGTAACCTGGCCGCGCAGCGCCTTCGGATCAGCGGCAAGCGGCGGATCGTCGCGGCTGCAAGTGGCGGCGACGCCTTGAGGTAAGAGGCCCGCGACCCTACATCGCGAGGCGATACAGCAGCCAGTTACAGTCCCCTCACCGAGGAGAGAGACCAATGCAACCGACCGAGTCCGGCGCGCAGACGCCCGAGTTTGCGCTTCCCGCGGATCGTTCCCTGCTGCTGGTCGATGACGACAAGCCCTTCCTGCAGCGCCTCTGCCGGGCAATGGAGGCTCGCGGCTTCCAGGTCACGGCGGCTGAGAGCGTCGCCGAAGGGCTGGCAGCCGTCGCCGCCCGCCCGCCGGCCTTCGCGGTCGTCGACATGCGCCTCGGCGATGGCAACGGGCTCGACGTCATCTCCGCGCTGAACGAGGCGCGCCCCGACGCCCGCGGCGTGATCCTCACCGGCTACGGCAATATCGCGACGGCCGTCACGGCGGTGAAGCTCGGCGCCGTCGACTATCTCGCCAAGCCCGCTGACGCCGACGAGGTCTTCGCCGCCCTCCTCGCCGTCGCCGGCAAGACCGCCGACCTTCCCGAGAATCCGATGTCGGCCGACCGCGTGCGCTGGGAGCACATCCAGCGCATCTACGAACTGTGCAGCCGCAACGTGTCGGAAACCGCCCGGCGTCTCGGCATGCACCGTCGCACGCTCCAGCGCATCCTCGCCAAGCGCGCGCCGCGCTGAGCGCAAGCCGACGCGCTGTCGCCGCTCCCTACAGGTCCGTCTGCCCCCGAGCCTGCGGGTCGCAGAGCAGTGTCATCCGCCCTGCGGCGGCCCGCGCGAACCTGAGCATCATCACCTTGCGCGTCGGCGCCGGCAGGGCGGCCGATTGGCCCTCCCGTACCAGTTCGGCGCCATGGGCGTCGGCGAGAATGAGGCCGGCACTCTCCGGCAGCAGGCCAACGGGAAAATCGGGCGCGACGGCAAACAGCACGCGGTCGGCATGGGCACGGTAGTCGCCCCACTTGGCGTCAGTGCGGAAATCCTGGACCGACGACTTGATCTCGACGATCCATAACGCGCCTTTGCGCGACAGCGCCGTCAGGTCGGCGCGGCGGCCGGACGGCAGCGGCAGTTCGGGCACCACGGCGAAATCCATGGCCGCCAGCAACCGGGTCGTGCCGCGCGCGATGGCGAGGGCCCCCGCCGACTGGCGGCCGTCGATCGGCGGGACTCGTGAAGGCATGGCTGATCCGAACATCGGCCCATCCTGCCGCAGTCCCGCCGGGAATGAAACGGGAACGCGTCCAATCGCTTCCCTTGCTGCCATTTTCGTGTATAAGCCGCGCCTTCGGCCTCCGTTGCGGAAGCCGGACCGTGCCCTGCGCCCGATCGCGCTCCACGGCCATCCGACCGCGCTGGACGACATCCCGGCGCCGGCCGCATCGATCCATCCCCACAGAAGGAACACCCGATGTCGATTTCCGACGCCCGCAAGGCCGAACTGATCCTCGAATATGCCACCAAGACCGGCGACACCGGTTCGCCCGAAGTCCAGGTGGCCATTCTCACCGAGCGCATCACCAACCTGACCGACCACTTCAAGACCCACGCCAAGGACAACCATTCCCGCCGCGGCCTTCTGAAGATGGTCTCCGCCCGCCGTTCGCTCCTCGACTATGTGAAGCGCAAGGACGAGGCCCGCTACAAGTCGCTCATCGAGCGCCTCGGCATCCGCCGCTGAACCGATCGGACCGGCCCCGGCGGATCACCGCGCGGGGCCGGGCCTTATTCCGGGCTTCCGGTGACAGGAACGCCCTTCTTCCATCGCAGGCCGCGACCCGCGCGACCTGCGCGCCAACAAGGCCAATCCACTGGACGAGTCGACCGCCATGGCAGGATCGCAAGGGGCTCGGGATCGCTAGATCCTGAGATCGAGCCTCTCGCCGTCTTGCGCATGGCCGTCCGCCGTCCGATCCGTCCGAGAAAGGAAACAAGATGTTCGAAACCCATCGCGAGGAGATCACCTGGGGTGGTCGCAAGCTCGTGCTCGAGACCGGCAAGGTCGCCCGCCAGGCCCATGGCGCCGTGCTCGCCACCTATGGCGAGACCACCGTGCTCGCCACCGTCGTCTCCAACTACGAGCCGAAGGCCGGAATCGACTTCTTCCCGCTGACTGTGAACTACCAGGAGAAGTATTTCGCCGCCGGGCGCATCCCGGGCGGCTACTTCAAGCGCGAGGGCCAGCCGACCGAGCGCGAGACCCTGATCTCCCGTCTGATCGACCGTCCGATCCGCCCGCTGTTCGTCGAGGGCTACAAGAACGAGACCCAGGTCGTCATCACCACGCTCTCCCATGACATGGAGAACGACCCCGACGTGCTCGCCATGGTCGCCGCATCCGCCGCGCTGACCCTGTCCGGCGTGCCCTTCATGGGCCCGGTGGGCGCCGCCCGCGTCGGCTATATCGACGGCGAATATGTGCTGAACCCCTATGTCGACGACATGAAGGAGTCGAAGCTCGACCTCGTCGTCGCCGGCACCGCCGACGCCGTGCTGATGGTGGAATCCGAGGCGCAGGAGCTCTCCGAGGAGATCATGCTCGGCGCCGTCATGTTCGGCCACAAGTACTTCCAGCCGATCATCAACGCGATCATCGCGCTGGCCGACAAGGCCGCCAAGGAACCGCGCGATTTCACCCCTCCGGACCATTCGGCGCTGGAGAAAGAGATCCTCGCCCTGGTCGAGAAGGACCTGCGCGCCGCCTACACGATCCGCGAGAAGACCGCCCGCTACGCCGCCGTCGGCGAAGTGAAGAAGAAGGCCCTCGAGGCCTTCACCGGCGAAGGCAAGCACGACAAGCTGGTCGTCGCCGGCGTCTTCAAGGAGCTCGAGGCCAAGGTCGTCCGCTGGAACATCCTCGATACCGGCAGCCGCATCGACGGCCGTGACCTCGTCACCGTCCGCCCGATCGTCTCCGAGGTCGGCATCCTGCCTCGCACCCACGGCTCGGCCCTGTTCACCCGTGGCGAGACCCAGGCGATGGTCGTCACCACGCTCGGCACCGCCGAGGACGAGCAGTTCATCGACTCGCTGACCGGCACCTACAAGGAGAACTTCCTCCTGCACTACAACTTCCCCCCCTTCTCGGTGGGTGAAGCCGGCCGCATGGGCCGTCCTGGCCGCCGCGAAGTCGGCCACGGCAAGCTCGCCTGGCGCGCCGTCCATCCGATGCTGCCCGAGCGCCACGAGTTCCCCTACACGATCCGCGTCGTGTCGGAGATCACCGAGTCGAACGGGTCGTCCTCCATGGCCACGGTCTGCGGCGCCTCGCTGGCGCTGATGGATGCCGGCGTGCCGATCAAGCGGCCGGTGGCGGGCATCGCCATGGGCCTGATCCTTGAGGGCGAGCGCTATGCGGTGCTCTCGGACATCCTCGGCGACGAGGACCATCTCGGCGACATGGACTTCAAGGTCGCCGGCACCGCCGAGGGCATCACCTCGCTGCAGATGGACATCAAGATCGCCGGCATCACCGAGGAGATCATGAAGGTCGCCCTCGGCCAGGCCAAGGGCGGCCGCGAGCACATCCTCGACGAGATGGCCAAGGCCCTGACCTCGGCCCGCGCCGAGCTCGGCGAGCACGCCCCGCGCATCGAGAGCTTCAAGATCCCCACCGACAAGATCCGTGAAGTGATCGGCACCGGCGGCAAGGTGATCCGCGAGATCGTCGAGAAGACCGGCGCCAAGGTGAACATCGAGGACGACGGCACCGTGAAGGTGGCCTCGGCCAATGGCGAGCAGATCCGCGCCGCGGTGAACTGGATCAAGTCGATCACGCAGGAGCCCGAGCTCGGCATGATCTACGACGGCACCGTGGTGAAGGTCGTCGATTTCGGCGCCTTCGTGAACTTCTTCGGTTCGCGCGACGGCCTCGTCCACATCTCGCAGCTCGCCAACAACCGCGTCGGCAAGGTCACCGATGTGGTCAAGGAGGGCGACAAGGTGAAGGTGAAGCTCCTCGGCTTCGACGATCGCGGCAAGACCCGCCTGTCCATGAAGGTCGTCGACCAGGCGACCGGCGAGGACCTCGAGAAGAAGCAGAAGGAAGCCGCCGCCGAAGAGGGCGACGCCGCGGAGTGATCCGCCTCGCCGTCTTGTGAAGGCTCCAGACACCGGAAGGGCGGCCCGCGGGCCGCCCTTTTCGTTGGGCGATCACGCCGCGAAGAAGGCCGTCACGTCGTCCAGCACCGGCGTCCAGCGCATCAGCGGGGCCAGCGCCAGAATGGTGCCGGCATGGCCGACGCCATCATAGCGGCGCAGTGTGACCGGCACGCCGGCCGTCTCCAGGCGGGCGGCCAGAGCATCGGTGTTGCGCGGCAAGACGGTGGTGTCGGCCGTGCCCGTACCGAGGAAGATGCGCGGGGCGCCGCGGCGGGCGAAGCTGACCGGCTGCGTTTCGGCGAGGTTGCGCGCCGCGCCGAAGGCCGCCTGGGTGACAGGGCCTTCGAGCGGCAGGAAGTCATAGGGCCCGGAGAGGCCCGCCGCCGCCTTCACCGTGGCGCGCGGCACGCCGGCGCGGGCGAGATAGCGCGGATCGAGCGCCAGCATCATGGCATTGTAGGCCCCCGCCGAATGACCGGCGAGGAAGAGGCGCCCGGGATCGCCGCCATAGCGCGCGATATGGGTTCGCACGTAGCCCAGCGCCCGCGCGCCGTCGTCGATGAAGGCGGGGAAGCGGACCTCGGGCACGAGACGATAATCGGCGACGACCGTCACATAGCCGCGCGAGGCGCAGGCCTCACCGGCAAAGCCATAGGTGCTCTTCGCCCCGCTCGACCAGGAGCCGCCATAGATGAAGAACACCACCGGACTGCGCGGGGCCCCGCCCCGCGGCAGGTAGATGTCGAGGCGCTGGCGCGGATCCGGCCCGAAAGGGATGTCGCGGGTCAGCAGGCCCTGGCCGAGGGCTGGTGCGGCCGGCAGGGCCAGGCCTGCGGTCGCACCGACGAGAAGGCCCGACAGGGCGCGACGGGATAGGGGCGGAAGGGTCATGGAGAGGCTCCGGCTGCGGCGTCTGCAGCAAGGAACACCCGGGAAGGCCGTTCGGTTGCAAAGGTCTCCCGTCGTGTCCCCGGCCGTCTCTCCCCGCCCGTCCGTCAATTCGCCGCGAAGCAGTAGAAGCGGCCATCGCCACCCGTGGCGCGCAGCGAGGGCATGTCGCAGCCACGCGAGGGATGCGAGGTGTTCCACGACAGCGCCGGCGGCTCGGTGTTCAGCCCCATGCGGTCGTGGTGACCGACCATGGCGGAGCCTTCGCCATTCTTCGTCCAGTTGCCGCAGGTGCGGTCCGCATCGCCGGCAAAGGCGGTCCCGTCGGCCTGGCTGCCGGTGAGGATGTCGTGCTGGTTCGGCGTGTCGCCGCGGCCGTTCACCACCGCGCCGGTCTCGGTCAGCGCCGTCTGCTTGGTGAGGTTGTTGGTGCCATGCAGTTCGGCCACGGAGGCCGCGATGACGACGCCGCGGGCATTGGCCCAGGGGCCCGAGCCGATGCGGTCACGCGCATTCACCGCGCCGGCACCCTGCGTCGACAGATAGGCGCGCCAGGTGCGGTTGCCGGCCCCGGCCGCGGCGGCGAGCGCCTGACAATGCCGGTCGGCGCCGGCGAGCCCGCCGAGATTGCCGCCATCGAGCGGCGCGGAGGTGATGAAGAAGCCCATCGGAGCCTGCTGGGCCGCCGCAGGGCCTGCCATAACGGCAGCCGCGCACGCCCCGGCGAGGGCGATTTTCAGGATCGGTGTCATGGTGTCCTCCCGGGACGCGATGCCTTGTCGCTGCGGCATCTCCAGGCGAGCCTAGGTAGCCCCGGTCAGGCGACCAAGACACAGGTCGGTGAGACAGGTAACCGTGTTACGCCTCAGCCGCGCGCCTCCGCCAGCTTGCGCACGGAGGAAGCCGCCACCACCTCGCGGCGCTCGGCATAGGCCTCATGGTTCTCCTCGATCCGGGCGAGATCGTAGAGGTAGTTGACCATCACCCCGTGGGACTGGCCAAGGCCCGCCTCCGACAGGTCGGCACCGGTGTTGATCCGCTCCAGCCGGGCGCCGTTGCCGAGATGGAAACGCGCCACCGGATCGAGCGGCCGATTGCCCGTGGTCTTGGCGGTGAGGAAATAGCGCGCGGCACACCGCGCCAGCAGCTTGTCGACCTTCTGGGCGCGGGCGCTGTCGGCGCGCCAGTCCGGGGTGTCCAGCACCGCCAGCAACTGGCGATCCTCCTCCAGCAGGAAGCCGGTCTCGGTCCTGCGCTCCTTGGCGAGCCATTTGGCGAAGCCCGGCACCGGCGACAGGGTGACGAAGGTGGTCAGCTTGGGCAGCTCCCGCTTCAGCTCCTCCACCACCTGCTTGATCAGAAGCGAGCCGAAGGAGATGCCGGCGAGCCCCGTCTGGCAATTGGAGATGGAGTAGAAGACGGCGACGCGCGCCTCGTCGGCGGCGAGCGGCGCGCCGCCTTCCGCGATCAGCGGGCCGATCGCGGCGGGGATGTCGACGGTCAGCGCCACCTCGACGAAGATCAGCGGCTCGTCGTCCAGGCGCGGATGGAAGAAGGCGTAACAGCGGCGGTCGACCGGTTCGAGGCGGCGGCGCAAGTCGTCCCAGTCCCGGATCTCGTGGACCGCCTCGTAGCGGATGATCTTTTCCAGGATATTGGCCGGCGTCGACCAGTCGATGCGCCTCACGACCAGGAACCCCCGATTGAACCAGGAGGAGAAGAGATGGACGAGGTCATCGTCGAGGACCTTCAGATCGGGATGGGCGGGCAGCGCCGCAAGGAGGTCGTCGCGCATCCGCACCAGCGCGGCCGTGCCACGGGGGGCGAGGTTCAGGCGGCGGATCAGTTCCTGCCGGCGGGGTTCGGCGGCGGCATGGAGCGTGGCGGCGGCGGCCGGCGAGGGATCGACCTGATAGGCGGCGATGGCGGCATCGAGCTTGCCGCGGTCGGCGCCGAAACCTTCGGCGAAGTCGCGCAGCACGGCGAGGCGGCCTGCCTCGTCGAGCTGGCGGTAGCCGTCGAGAATATCCCGCGCCACCGCTGTTCCCGAGGCTTCACCCCGCCGCGACAGGAGCGCACGGGCCAGGACCACGATGTCGGATGGCTTGCGGGGCTGCAGTTCGACCGGCTTCCACCCGATCAATTCGCGGCTGCGGCGCGAAACGGTCGCCAGCATGTCGGTGACGAAGGTCATGGGGCCTCCTCGGCCGGGCCACGAACCCGGCTCCCGCCATGCTGCCACAGATTGCTGCGCCGCGGCGAGACCCTCCGAAAGGCGAAACGCCTAACCGATCGGCTGCCAGTCGATATGCAGTTCCTCGCGGAACGCGAAGCGCTTGAGGTGGTCGGCGACCACTTCCTCGAGGGTCGGCAACCGGTCGGCGGAAGCGTCAAGCTTCAGGCTCAGAACGTCGCCATTGGCAGTGAGCATCAGCGCCGCCTCCTCGCTGAAAGGCACCCTTCCGGAATGCTCGTCGAAGGAGACGGCGAACTTGTGACTCCAGTGCTTGCAGAGCTGCTGGAGATAGCGACTGGCATGAGCCGTCGCGATATCGGCCAGGGAAACGGGCATGGTCACGACCTCCGAGGACACCCTCGTTAAGGCCATGATTGGCACCGATCGTGGGACAAATTGCACCCCGCCGGACCGCAGGGCACCTGCGCGCGACCCGAATGCCCGGCAGCCATGCCCTTTTAGCGGTTCTTGAAGGCCGGCTTGCGCTTCTCGGCGAAGGCGGACATGCCTTCCTTCTGATCGGCCATGGCGAACATCGCGTGGAAGACGCGGCGCTCGAAGCGGATGCCCTCGGCCAGAGTGGTCTCGTAGGAGCGGTTCACCGACTCCTTGGTCATCATGACGGTCGGCATTGACATGTCGGCGATCTGGCCGGCGACCTTCACCGCCTCCTCGATCAGATCGGCGACCGGGACGATGCGCGAGACGAGCCCGACGCGCTCGGCCTCCGCGGCATCCATCATCCGGCCGGTGAGGCACATCTCCATGGCCTTCGACTTGCCGACGAAACGGGTGAGGCGCTGGGTGCCGCCGGCGCCCGGCATGACGCCGAGCTTGATCTCCGGCTGGCCGAATTTCGCGGTCTCGGCGGCCAGGATGAAGTCGCACATCATGGCGAGCTCGCAGCCGCCGCCGAGCGCGAATCCGGCAACGGCGGCAATCATCGGCTTGCGCCGCTGGCCGACGCGATCCCAGGCCGTGATGAAGTCCTCCAGATAGCTCTCCGGATAGGTCTTGTCCTTCATCTCCAGGATGTCGGCGCCGGCCGCGAAGGCCTTCTCCGACCCGGTGACGACGATACAGCCGATGGCCGGGTCCTTCTCGAACCCGTCGAGCACGACGTTGAGCTCGCTGATGAGCTGGCTGTTCAGCGCATTCAGGGCTTTGGGCCGGTTGAGGGTGATCAGCCCGACCTTGCCGCGGGTCTCGACGATGAGGGTCTCGTAGGTGGCCATGGACGGTCCTCGTTGGGGGATGCGCAGGCGAGGAGAGCTACCGGAGGCGGGACGGGCTGTCATCTCGTCCGGAGGGGGAATGCAGTGGGGCTGACAGTACACATGCCGCGCGCCTCTCTGATGACGAGAAACCGCCCTCTCCGTCATGGCCGGGCTTGTCCAGGCCATCCCCGACTTGAACACGCCGCCCCATGGGAAGTCGTGGATATCCGGCACAAGGCCGGGCATGACTTGGACAGGTCCACCTCTTTGGGGAACCCTTGGCCGTCGCGGAACGGCGGTCCTCACACCCTTCTCAGGCTGACGCTCTCGATCTTGTGGTCGTTGGCCTTCTTCAGGATCAGCTTGGCGCGGTGGCGCGTCGGCAGGATGTTGTCCCTGAGGTTGACGAGGTTGATGCCGTACCAGAGTGCCAGCGCCGTCTTCATCGCCTCGAAATCCGACTTCTCGGCATAGCGGCGGAAATAACTCTGCGGGTCGCGGAAGGCCGTCTCGCGCAACCGCATGAAGCGGTCGAGATACCAGCGCTCCAGCACATCCTCCTCGGCATCGATGAAGATGGAGAAGTCGAAATAGTCGGAGACGAAGGGGATGGCCTTCCCCTCGCGCGGGGCGCGGCCGGTCTGCAGCACGTTGAGCCCCTCGACGATGAGGATGTCCGGGCGATCGACCTCCACCGTCCCGCCGGGCACGACGTCATAGACAAGATGCGAATAGACCGGCGCGCGCACATGCCGCTCGCCCGCCTTCACGGCGGCGAGAAAGCGCAGCAGCGCCTTGGTGTCGTAGCTCTCGGGAAAGCCCTTCTTCTTCATCAGCCCCTCGCGCTCGAGATGGGCGTTGGGGAAGAGGAAGCCGTCGGTGGTGACGAGATCGACCTTCGGCGTGTTGGACCAGCGCGACAGCAGCGCCTGCAGCACGCGCGAGGTGGTCGACTTGCCCACCGCGACCGAGCCGGCGACACCGATGACGAAGGGGATCTTCACATCCTTGGCGCCGAGGAAGGACTGACTGGCGCGCGACAGCTTCTGCTGGGCGGCCACGTAGAACGACAGCAGGCGCGATATCGGCAGGTAGATCGCCTCGACCTCCTCGATGGACAGCTGGTCGGTGAAGGAGCGCAGCTTCGTCACCTCCTCCGGCGTCAGCGTCATCGGCGTATCCGCGCGCTTCTCGGCCCATTCGGCGCGCGAGAAGACGCGATAGGGCGAGGGATTGCCGTTGGGAGGCTCGACCAGGGCGGCGGCGGCGAGGCTTGCAGGCATCGGGCGCTCGTTCATTCGGAGGATTGCGGACGCGATGCCTTTTCGGCATGGCCCGACCGGGATGTGCGGCGGGCGAGTTCCGCCATCACAGCGTCGAGGGTGACGCCGCGCGCCTTCCAGACGATCATCAGGTGGAACAGCACGTCGGCGCTTTCCGCCACCAGGCCGTCACGGTCGTTCTCGGTGGCGGCGATGATCGCCTCGATCGCCTCCTCGCCGAACTTGCGGGCGCAATGGGAGGCCCCCTTGGCGAGCGACGCCGCGGTATAGCTCTCGGCCGGCGCCGCGCTGGCGCGCTGGGCAACGATCAGCTCGAGGTCGGCGAGCGAAAAGGAACTCATCGGCACGCAGTCCCTGGCCTTCGGGGACGAGGCCTGCGACGGCAGGCCCCGAAAGAGGCGGCATGATGCAGATTATGAGGCCGATGTCACGGTGGCAGAAGGGATGACGCGCTGCAGCACGTCAAGGTCGAGCGGGCGCGCCATGAATCGGGCGTCGGCCCCGTAGCTCGCCAGCTTCGCCCCGAGCGCCGGCACATCCGCGATCGCGAAGCCCTGGCGGGCCCAGAACCGGGCAGAACCGTTGACCGCGACCAGGCTCATCGCGGCGCAGCCGATGCTCCGGGCATGGCCGGCGAGTACCGCGACGATCTCGGCGGCATGTCCCGCCCCCCGCGCCCCCGGGGTCAGCGCGACATCGTGGATGTAGTAGTTCGCCGCATCCGCCGGAAGCGCTCCGACCAGTGCGTTCAGCGGCGGGCATGACAAGGCCGGCCAGGGATGGCTGACGACATAGGCCCCGAGGCCGTCGGCGCCGACAAGCACGCGGCAGCCCGCTGGATGGAGCTGCAGCCGCTCCGCAAAGACCGCGTCGTCCTCCGGGAAATCCGGATGAACCTCGGCGGCAATGGTGCTGACGGCGGGCAGATCCGCCGGCGTCATGGCGCGCCAGTACACGGCGTTCAGGCCCTTGCCCTGCGCCAGCTCTTCTCGACCTGCGAGGGCTTGGCGGCGAAGGTCTTGTCACCGGTCCGCGCGACTTCCCGGGCGAGACGCGTGTGACGCGCTGCGATCCGGATCCGCTTGGCGCGCCCGGCATCGTCATGGGCCATGCGCTGCGACAGCAATTCGAGATCACGAATGGCGCCCATCAGCTCGCCGAGCCGGTCGAGCTTGCCCGCCTTCGGCCGGGCACCACGCAGCCTCACCTCGTCCAGCGCCTCGACGAGATGGAGGCAATCCTTGATCCGCTTGCGGGCATCGTGCAGCGACTCCTCGCCCGGCGCCGTCTCATAGGCACGATAGGCACGTCGCGCCTTGGCATAGGCCCGCCCGACAGCCTTGGCGAGATAGTGCCGGGGCGCATCCTGCGGCGCGAGACGGCCGATCACCCGGGCCTGGCGTTGCAGCGCCGCACCAAGCGCCACGAGATCGACCCGATCGCCGCGTGCAGCACCCGGGCCGCGCGCGCCGACTGTCCGGGCCGCCTCCTCCAGCGCATGGGCGTCGCGCAGCGGCGCCAGCGTATGGGCGAAGGCGCGCAGGAAGCCGTTCTCCCGGGCCACCGCCTGCCGCGCCAGGGGGCGGAGGGCACGCAGCAGGCTCCGGGCCCTCTTGATGTGACGCCGGGCCAGATGAACCGCAGCGACCTGGTCCTTCTCCGAGGCGAGCAGACGTCCGGCGGCGCGGGCATGGGCCGCCGCCGCCAGCGCCAGGTCATGCGCCTCCGCCACCGCCTTCACGCCGCGACCCCCGTGCCGATCGGGCAGGAGACGCCGGTGCCGCCGAGCCCGCAATAGCCGTGCGGGTTCTTCGCCAGATATTGCTGGTGATAGGTCTCGGCGAAATAGAAGGCTGGCGCGGCCACGATCTCCGTGGTGATCGGGCCGTAGCCCTTCGCCGCCAGCGCCCGGCCATAGACGGCTCTGGTGGCCTCGGCCGCCGCACGCTGGGCCTCGGTCGCCGGATAGATGCCCGAACGGTACTGGGTGCCGACATCGTTGCCCTGGCGCATGCCCTGCGTCGGGTCATGGCTTTCCCAGAAGGTCGCCAGCACCTGCTCGGTCGAGACTTCCGCAGGGTCATGGACCACCAGCACCACCTCGTTGTGGCCCGTCAGTCCCGAACAGACCTCCTCATAGGTCGGATTGGGAGTGACACCACCGGCATAGCCGACCGCCGTCACGAAGACGCCGGGCAACTGCCAGAACTTGCGCTCGGCGCCCCAGAAACAGCCGAGGCCGACGACCAGCGTCTCGAAGCCTGCGGGATAGGGGCCCTGCAGCGGGTGGCCGTTGACGAAGTGCCGCTCGGCCGTCGGCAGCGCCGTCGCCCGGCCGGGCAGGGCTTCGCCGGGGGTGGGCAGTGAGAGCTTCTTCCTGAATCCGAACATGGAATACCTCCTCGATGCCCCTCATTCGCGATCCCGGGCTCCGGTGTTACCCGCGCGATCCTGGCACGAGAACATGGGGCCTCTGCCGGCGATCGACAACACGCCTGCGTGAAGGATGCGCACCTCACCGTTTCGTGGGTTGCCGGACGCGGCATCGTCTCGCCATGTCGCAGCGGGGAACCACGAGGACGACCGCGATGACCGATGCCATCCAGCAAGCCGTGCCGGAGCGCCACCAGCCGACGGGCCGGGGCGACCGGCCTGACGCTCTGCGCCGAAGCCTCATCGCAGCCCCCGCGCTGATCCTCGTCGCCGGCCCGACCTTCGCGACGGGCATGGTGACCCCGCCACAGATGCGCGGCCCCTATTATCCGGTGACCAAGCCCACCGATTCCGACCTCGACCTGACGCAGGTGGCCGGCCGCAGCCAGCGCGCCGAGGGCGAGGTGATCGAGGTCACCGGGCGCGTGCTCGCGGCCAGGGGCGGTGCCGTCGCCGGCGCCACGGTCGAGATCTGGCAGGCCGACCACCAGGGCCGCTACCACCACCCGCGCGAGAGCGCCGGAACGGCCGATCCGAATTTCCAGGGTTTCGGGACCGTCCGCACCACACAGGCCGGCGCCTTTCTCTTCCGCACCATCCGGCCGCGCTTCTACGGCAGCGGCTCGTTCATGCGCACGCCGCACATCCATTTCCGTGTTGCCGCGGCAGGCCGGCCGGATCTGGTTACGCAGATGTATTTCCCCGGCGAGGTGATGAACGCCCGCGACTCCCTGTTCCGCTCGCTCCCTGGAGAAGCCGCGCGCGACGCTCTCACCGCCGTCCTCGAGCCGGCGGCCCTGCCGCGCTTCCGCTTCGACATTGTCCTCGCCTGACGCCTCAGCGCCGGCCGATGACGCCGATCTGCGGCGTGCGCCGGCGGCCGATCCACATCAGCAGCGCGCCGAGCCCGAGGCCGACGGCCGCCGCCGGCAGGCCGATCAGGGTGAGCGCGACGGGATCCCAGACCCAGGGCGGCGCGGCCTGGCGCAACCAGGCCTCGGCCCGCGTCAGGCTGTCAAAATGCACGGCGCGCCACGTGTCCGAGACCGCCGTTGCGATCAGGCGCTGGCCGGCGATCGAGCGTGTCCCGTCGATGACCAGCGCCACGAAGCCGGCGACGATCAGCACAAAGCCGAGGATACGGAGCGGGAGGCGGATCATGTCTCTCCAAGGGGACGGACTGGCCGTCACCTATCCCTGCGTCAGGCCGTCCGCAAGCCCGCAGCCCCCGCGATCGCCGTGTGTTGATCCGGGGCGCAATGCGGGATGGCGATCATGGACCCTTCGGCCGGCGCAAGGCAGCACCGCCGGACGCCCTGCCTCGGGGGCCCATCGGGGGATCAGCCGATGGACCTGCGCCATCCACGTGAAAGCGCCGAACAGGCCACGCGAGGCGATTGCGGCGCGGCGGACGATCCGCTAAATACGTCCGGCGCGCCGCGCGGCAAGCACCCGTAGCTCAGCTGGATAGAGCGTTGCCCTCCGAAGGCAAAGGTCACACGTTCGAATCGTGTCGGGTGCGCCACTTAACTCCCTGAAATGTTTATTTTTCTATTTGTGCCACGCTTTGCGGCCCGATACTCATGGCCCTGAATAGCCACCGAATAGCCACCACAGTAGATGTCAACATTGACCCTTGCTGCGAATCTTTACCCGCTGCCGTTCGGGGGGCTGCCTAGCGTCAGCGCGGATTCTCGTGACCCCGGACATTGCTTAACCGCGGGAGGCGCGGTTCGGGAATACCCTGGAAGCCTGTCGCCAGATTGCCGACGTTCCCGACTTCAGCTTTGGGCCCAGAAGCAGCAGTTCATCATTTTCCGCTATTGGGGCCCGAAGCCGACTTGAGGAGCGTCTGCTTCTGGCAACCTCTATCATTGATAGTCGCATAGCCTAGGCGCCGTTTAGCGACGTTCGGACGGGTGATGTCCCTGGAACTGGTGTGGCTCATCGGCAGTCACCGGTGATCTCCGGATAGGGTCGGGCTGCAACACACACCGGGCCAGAGGCTCGCCGATGACCCGTCGAGACGATGAGCGAGTCTCGGGCGCGCGCCGAGGCGGGCGCGATCTCAAGCCCGATTTCTCGGCACCGATCCCTTGAAGAGCACCGGACTTGCCGTGAAGTCAGTTATCTCCCCTCCCCTTGTCGACTGTGTGAATCCGTCACAGATTATTATGGCCCATCACGGCCCCGGCTGATCAGCCTCTTCGGCGAGACGCGCTAGCAGGCGGCGATAGGATGCGGCGACGCTCGTGAGCGACATTTCAGCGCCTGCTGCGTCACGCAGTTCCGCCATACGCCGCAGCACGAGCGACTCGAGATGGTAGGCGCGCCGCGAAGCGAGCCGGGCTTCGCGCAGATCGTTGATCTCGACATGGGCGCGGTGCGCCTCTAGAGCCTCGTCGAGCGCGAAGAGGCTGTGCGGATCGTTCTGCGACACCGCAAGGATCGGCAGCTCGAAGCCGTCCGCGCTCGCGCCGCGCAGGGTCGCGCGCAGCTCTGCGACCGCGCGCCGGGCTCCAGGAAGATCGGCCTTGTTAACAACGTAGACGTCCGCGAGTTCCATCACCCCGGCCTTCATGGCCTGGATGAAGTCACCCGATTCTGGGTGCAGAACGAGCACGACGGTATCCACCATGAGCCGCACAGCGTGCTCGGCTTGGCCGACACCAACCGTCTCCAAAATGGTTTCGGCGAAGCCGTACGCGTCGAGCGTCGTAAGAATGTCCACGATGTTATGGGTCAGGCCGTCGCGTCCACCCCGGCTCGGCAGGGAGCGGATATAGGCCCGCCGATCGCCGGCGAGATCCTCCATTCGGATCCGGTCGCCAAGGATCGAGCCGTGGCTGACCGGGCTTGAGGGGTCGATCGCGATCACTGCGAGACGCTCGGGCGGGGCGCCGGCCGGCGGCGTCTCGCGCGACAGCCTATCGAGGCGAAGCCTTGCGAGGCGCCCAATGAGGCTGCTTTTGCCTGCGCCCGGCGCGCCCGTGATCCCGATCCGCCAGGCTTCGGCACCGGCGAGGAAAGGCACCTCCGCGAGGGCGAGGGCCTGCGCTACGTCCGCGTCGGCCGCGCGCGAGAGCGCCCTGCCGAGAGCGCGCCGAGCGGCCGCCGCGCTCGACATGTCAGCCGCCATGTCCCGCCTCGTCGCCGAAGAAGATCCCGTCATGCTCTCCGAGAGATGGGGGTGCGCGAAATACAGGCTCCTCGCCAATGATCTTGATCGCCGCGCCGACGCTGCGCAGCGGGCCGTTGGGCGTTGAGACCGAGACGACCATCTTCCTCCAAGCGCAGAGATCGGATTCGAGCGCCTGTTCGAGCGTTTCGACACCGGCCACGACGAGCCCGAGCGGTGCGAGGCGCGCCATCCAATCGGCGGTCGGGCGGGCGGCGATGATCTCGCCGACCCCGGCCACCACACGCTCACGGTTGGCGCTGCGCGCCGCCATCGTGGCGAAATCCGGATCGGCGATCCAGTCCTCGCGGCCAACCTCGGTCGAAAAGCGGCGCCAGAAATCGTCGTGCGTGATGAAGAGCGCGAGATGCCCGTCGCTCGTCGCGAAGATCTGCGCTGGGACGATGTAGGGATGTCCGCCGTTCGGATAGCGCCGCGGCTTCTCGTTGGCGTTGAGATAGGCGACTGCTAGATAATTGAGCTGCGAAATCATGGTGTCGTAGAGTGACACATCGATCTGGCCGCCGGTGCCCTCGTGGATCTTCGCGAGAAGCCCGAGAGCACCCATGATTCCGGACGAATTATCGACGACGGAGTAGCCGGCCTTCACCGGCGGGCCATCGGGATCGCCCGCGAGCGCCATCACGCCGGTCAGCGCCTGAATGATGTAGTCATAGGCGGGGAGGTCGGCGTTGGGGCCGTCGAGTCCAAAGCCGGTGAGCGCGAGGCAGGCGATCTTCGGATTGTGGACCTTCAGCGCGTCATAGGTGAGCCCGAGCTTGCGTATCGCGGCGGGGCGCATGTTCGTCACGAGCCCGTGCGCGCTCGCAGCAAGCCTGGCGAGACGGGCCTTTCCCTGCGGCGTGGCGAGGTCGATGCGCACGCTCTGCTTGTTGCGGTTGAGGCTCGCGAAGTAGAGGTTCTGGTCGCCCAGCATGTGTGGACCGATGCGGCGACCGATATCGCCCCCGTCGGGAGATTCGATCTTGATGACCTCAGCGCCGAGGTCGGCGAGCAGCATGCCGCAATAGGGCCCCGCCAACATGTGCGTGGCTTCGAGGATGCGCAGGCCCTTGAGCGGCCCCCGTCTCCGATCGCTCATGCGCCGAGCTCCGTGACGATCGCCGCCACGACGGCGTCTAGGTCCATGTCGGCGGTGAAGACGCCGCTAACGCCCGCCGCCTTCAGGGTCGGATGGTCATCCGCAGGGATCGTGCCGCCGACGAAGACCTTGATGTCTCCGCCGTCGCGCTCTGCGAGGCAGCGCATGGTCTCTGCGACGAGTTCGTTGTGGCTCCCCGACAGGAGGCTCAGGCCCACAGCGTCCACGTCTTCGTCGACCGCCACGTCGGCGATATATTCCGGGCTCTTGCGAAGCCCGGTGTAGATCACGTCGGCGCCCGCGTCGCGCAGGGCGAGCGCGATCACCTTCGCGCCGACGTCATGGCCGTCGAGCCCGGGCTTGGCGATGAGGATGCGCTTGCCCTTGAGGGGGGACGCGGTCCCGGGAGATGCTTGGGTGGATGATTGCATCGTCGTCGTCCTTGCTGGCCGCCCGCGCGGCCGCGCGCCTTCACAGTCGGATGGGCTCCTGAAACTCGCCCCAGCATCGCTTCAGCGTGGCGACCATCTCGCCGACGGTCGCGTAAGCGTGGCAGCAATCGACGAGGAAGGGCATAACGTTCACGTTGTCACGCCGCGCCGCCTCCTCGAGTGCGGCCAGCGAGCGTGCGACCGCCTCAGCGTCGCGGCGCGCCAAAACGGCCGCGTATTTCTCGCGGACCTTCTCCGCCGCTTTAGGATCGAGGCGGAACACCTCGCCGAAATCGTCGGTCTGCTCATCGCGGCGGAAATAGTTCTGGCCCACGACGACCGTTTCGCCTCTATCGACGCTGCGCTTGCGGTCGCGTGCACGCTCGGCGATGCGCATCTGGAGATAGCCGTCTTCTATCGCCATGATCACGCCGCCGTAATTGTCGAGCTCCTCGATGATCGCGCGGGTCTCTTGCTCCATGCGGTCGGTGAGCCATTCGACGTAGTAACTGCCGCCGAGCGGATCGACGGTGCGCGATATCCCGCTCTCATGGGCGATGATCTGCTGCGTGCGCAGCGCGATCTCGGCGCTGAACTCGGTGGGGATCTGGAAGGCCTCGTCGTAGGCGCAGGTGAAGATCGACTGCGCGCCGCCGAGCACTGCCGCCATCGTCTCCGTGCCCACGCGCACGATGTTATTGTAGGGCTGCGCGGCGGTGAGCGAGGAGCCGCCGCAGACGACGCCGAAGCGGAAATGGCGGGCCTTCTCATCTGTCACGCCGAAGCGTTCCTCGAGCAGCTTCGCCCAGAGGCGGCGGCCCGCGCGGAACTTGCAGACCTCTTCGAAGAAATCCATGTGGACGTAGAAGAAAAAGCTCAGGCGCCGCGCGAATTTCGTGACGTCACCGCCGCGCCGCAAAAGCTCCTCCACATAGGCAATCCCGTTGGCGAGCGTGTAGGCTAGCTCCTCTACCGCCGTCGCGCCGGCGTCGCGCACATGCGCGCCTGCGATCGAGATCGGGTTGAAGCGCGGCGTCTGGTCGTTCGAGAAAAGGATCGAATCTGCGATCAGCCGCATCGATGGGCGCACCGGGAAGATCCAGGTGCCGCGCGCGACATATTCCTTGAGGATGTCGTTCTGGATCGTGCCGGTGAGCTTGGCGCGCGGCACGCCCTTCTTGTCGGCAACGGCGCAGTACATGGCGTAGATGATCGCCGCGGTGCCGTTGATGGTGAAGGAAGTCGAGATCTTCGCGAGGTCTATCCCGTCGAACAGAATCTCGGCCTCCGCGAGGTTCGAGAGCGACACGCCGACCTTGCCGACCTCCGGCCTCGCCATCGAATCGGTCGGGTCGAGACCGCATTGCGTCGGCAGGTCCAGCGCGACGGACAAGCCCGTCTGTCCGCCCTCGAGCAGGAAGCGGTAGCGCTCGTTGGTGTCCTCGGCCGTCCCGAAACCGGAATACTGCCGGATGGTCCAAAGCCGCCCCCGGAACCCGTCAGGGAAGATGCCGCGCGTGAAAGGCGCCTCGCCCGGCGCGCCGATAGCACGGTCGCCAGCCATCTCGCGGGTTACGAAGACGGGAACCTCAATGCCCGAGGGGGTGCGGGTCGAGGGCTCGGGCGGCTCGATCGGGGATGCCCCCGCGCCCAAGCCGGCGGACGCGCGAGTGCCTGCGCTCGTGCTCATCGATGTCCGCTCCCGTTAAGGACCGCGTCCGCCGCTGCCCAGTGATCGTCATGGATCCAAGTACGCGCGAAGCGCATGTTCTCGACGGCTTCGATTGCGGCGCGGCCCTCGCCGTTTCGCGCCGCGATCGCCAGTGCCTTGAAGGCGCGCAGGACATGCGGTGCCTGCTTCAGCATTGGCGCGGCGAAGGCTTGCGTTGCAGCGTCTAGATCGAAGCCCTCGAGCGAACCTTCCCCCGCGACCGCATCGACGAGCCCGATATCGAGCGCCTCGCGGGCGCGCAAAATCTGCGCCGTCGCCAGCAATCGCAGCGCCTTGGTGGGGCCGAGGATCGTCATAATGTCGACGCCCCCGCCCCAGGCAGTGGAGATCGCGAGGCGGCCCTGTACAAAGCCTATGCGGGCGTGAGCGGCGGCGACGCGGAAATCGCAAGCCGCAGCGAGCTCGGCCCCACCGCCCAGCGCGTCCCCGTTGAGCGCTGCGACCACGGGGACCGGGAAAGCGCGGATCGCATCCAGCGCTCCGCGCGCGTCAAGCGACATCTCGCGCGCCTCCTCCTCGGTCCGCACGGAAGAGAGGTCGCGCAGGTCGCCGCCCGCCGCGAAGCTCTTGTCGGCGGCGCCGGTCAGGATCGCGAGGCGAAGCGTCTTGTCCCCGCTGGCGGTGAGGAAGACCTCGCGAAGCTCCGAAAGGAGGGTACGGCTCAGCGCGTTGCGTTTCTCGGGCCGGTTGAGCGTCACCCGCACCACGCCGTCCGCGCGCTCGCACAGAAGCTCCCTCCGCCTTTCCGGCTCCGTCATCATTCCTCCCGAAGCCCGGCTTCGCGTCCCGTAGCTCAGCCGGCGGTGCGGGCTTCTTTTCCAAATGTCGAAATTATTTTTACGGCATGGAAAAACCATGTCAATGCCGCGCGCAACCAGGGAGGGGCGGGCGCGCAGCTTTCCGCGCAGACGCGCGATGTCACGCGCGGGAGGTACGTTCGGTGAGGGCTGCTACTTTGTCGCGGAAGCGGGCGACCGCAGCAAGATAGCGCTCGAACTCCATCTCGACCCGCGGTATCGGTCCCGCGAGCGCAAAACCGAGATTCTCGCCTGCCACCCGCACCGCGACGGCGATCGCCATGACTTCTGCGACGTTCTCGCCGCGCGTGGTGAAGTAGCCCTGCGCCCGGCCGCGATCGAGATCGGCCTGAAGAGTGGCGAGATCGGTAATTGTGTTGGGCGTGCGGGCGTCGAGCCCGCCTTTGAGCGCGTCCTTCAGGCCTACCGGGCTCAACAGGCTCAGCATCGCCTTGCCAATGGAGCTCGAATGGAGGGGCTTCGCTTCGCCGGGGCGGGCCGTGTAGCGGATCGTTTGCAAGCCGTCCACGACTTCGAGATAGATCACCTCGTTCGCCTGCCGCTTGCCCATGATGACCGTCTCGCCCGTCTCATCGCGCAGCGCCACCATCAGGGGCTCTATCTGGCGAAGCAGCGGGTCGTGCGCCGCAATCTTGCTAGCGATCTCGAGAAGGCGCTTGGTCGGATAGATCAGTCGCCGCTGGTCGAGCGTGTAGACGTAACCGCGCGCCTGGAGCGTCTTCACGAGAGCGTGGCAACTGCTCACGGGCGAGCCGATGCGCTCGGCGAGCTCTGTGAGCGAGAGGGGTTCGCCAGCCGCGCCGAAGGCTTCGAAAACGTCGAGTGTTCGCCCTGCCGTCTTCACCGAACTCGCCGCGGCCTTGTCATTCATGCAACGCTCCAGTTCAGCCTCGCATCGCGGCCATCCTAGCCGAAGTGATGCATGATCTTCTTCGTGCGGAAGAATTCCTCGATAGCGCGGAACCCTTTCTCGCGGCTGTAGCCGCTCTTGCCAACGCCGGTGAAAGGCAAATCGCCGCCGCCGCCCACGCCGTAGCAATTGACAAAGACTTGCCCTCAGCGCAAGGGCATGCGGCATGCACTACTGGCGCAAACCAGCGGGCAGACAGCGGCGATCAACCAGTAGTCGGCAGCGTTGCGCGCGGCGGCGACGGCCGCGTTGACATCGACCGTTCCGACCGTCGAGATCTAGACCAAACGCGCGCCAATCTCCGGCTCGTTTGCGAGGATTTTCGCGCCGCTCGCGGCCTTGCGCCAGGGACCGTCGATTTAGATGCCTGACGCGAACGTCCCTCGGACCATCAATGGATCTGAGTTTCGAGTTTGCCGTAGGTTCCCCGCCGAATCTGCGAGATAATGAGCACAAAATGCGTCAGCAACAGCAGGCCCGCGCCCACGGGCAGCGCCCATTGGATCGCGGCGAGCGGCCAGGCGAGCGTCGTTTCGTCGATCCGGCCCCGCGCCAGCGTCTCGTTGAACAGCCGGTTTAGCTGCCACAGGAAGATCCCGAGGAACACAGATGTCGCCAGGTCTCCGATAGCGCAGAGCGCGATCGCGACCCGCCGCGGCACGACCTGGATAAGGTAGTCGACGCGCACATGCACGTTAGCCTGCAGTGCATGCGCGGCCGGAAGGAAGATGACGAAGAGGAGGAGATAGGCCGAGACCGGATAGCTCCAAGTGTCTGGCTGCTTGAACAGATATCGCATCGCCACGCTGTAGGACGTGAACAACATGATCGCGAGGATGCCCCAACCTGCGAGGACGACAAGCCCGTCATTGATCCGCCGCGTAATGGCGTCGATGCCGTCGAGAACGGAGTTCAGAATGTGCAATCCGGCCATGGTTCAGAGCCCTCCTGCCACGTCGATCGTGGTCGACTGGATATAGTCGGGCGCGTCGAGCAGCAGCCATTCGACGGTCGTCGCGATGTCGTCGGCGCTTCCCACGCGCTTCATTGGCACCGCCGCCGACAAGCGCGCGATGCGTCCAGGATCGCCGGAGCGGGCGTGTATCTCCGTGTCGACGATGCCCGGCGCGACGCCGTTCACGGAGACGCCCTCGGTAGCGACCTCGCGACCGAGTCCCAGTGTGAAGGCGTCGAGCGCCGCCTTGGACGCCGCGTAGTCGACCCAGTCGTTGGGGCTGCCCGTGCGCTTGGCGATCGAGGAGACGTTGACGATCCGGCCGCCATCGCCCCCGTGCTTCGTCGAGACGCGGCGTAGGAGTTCCCGCGCGCACAAAAACGGCGCGATCACGTTCACGGCAAAGGAGCGGCGCAGCACGTCGGCCTCCGCTGCATCGACGCGCCGGCCCGCCCGGCCCACGTAGCCCGCATTATTCACAAGCCCATAGAGCTTGCCGTGGCGACGCTCAGCCTCTGCGAAGAGCGCGACAATGTCGGCTTCCTCGCCCATGTCGGCGCGCACGACCGAGGCCTCGCCCCGCGCTTTCGAAATCTCGACCGCGAGCGCTTCGGCTTCGGCGGCGCTGTCGCGGTGATTGACGCAGACTGGGACCCCGCGCGCGGCGAGCCTGCGCGCGATCTGGGCGCCGATGCCCCGGCTGCCTCCCGTAACGACGATCGCACCCTTACTCCAGCCAATCATCGCATGACCTCCCTTATGGCGTCAGTGATGCGCGCCTGCGAGGGAATGACGGCACGCTCGAGTTCGTCGTTGTAGGGCATGGGCACGTCGGGCGCGCCGACGCGCATGATCGGCGCGTCGAGCCAGTCGAAGGCCTTCTCGCCTACGAGCGCGCTCACCTCCGCGCCGAAGCCGCCCGTGGTCCAGGCCTCATGGGCGATGACGAGGCGATGCGTCTTGCGCACGGATTGAAGGATCAGTTCCTCGTCGAGGGGTTTTAACGTTCGCGGATCGATCACCTCGACACTGATCCCCTCACGCTCGAGCTGCGTGGCGGCCGCTAGCGCTCGCGGGACCATCGCCATGGTGGCGACGACGGTCACGTCGGCGCCATTGCGCTTCACGTCGCCCTTGCCGACCGGGATCGCGTAGGACCGCTCCGGCACGGGGCCGGTCCCCGACAAATAGAGAAGTTTGCTCTCGAGGAAGATCACGGGATTGTCGTCGCGGATCGCCGCCGTAAGGAGACCCTTGGCGTCGTAGGGCGTCGAGGGCGCCATGACGATGAGGCCGGGCACGTGGGTGAACCACGCTTCGAGCGACTGGCTGTGCTGCGCCGCCATGCGGATGCCGCCACCCTGCGGGCCGCGAACGACAAGCGGCACCTTGGGCCCGCCGCCTAGCATGAAGCGAAATTTCGCCGCCTGGTTGACGAGCATGTCCATCGTGAGCGCGACGAAATCGAAGATTTGCATCTCGACGACGGGCCGCATGCCGGCGATCGCTGCTCCGACGCCGCAGCCGACGAAGGTTGCCTCGGAGATGGGCGTGTCGCGCACCCGCTCGACGCCGAAGCGCTGCGCGAGGTTCTTGGTCACCGCGAAGATGCCGCCTGTGAGCCCGACGTCCTCGCCCATGACAATGACGCTCTCGTCGCGCTCCATCTCCTGCGTCATTGCCTCGTTGAGCGCTTCGATGAAGCTGATCTCACGTGTGCCCTTCGAGGCAGGCTCGACGATCAAGGGATGCGGCGCGTAGACGGCGGCCATCATCTGGTCGACGCCCGGTTCCGGGCTCGCCTTGGCGTATTCCACCGCCTGCTCGATGTCGGCCGCCGTCTGGGCGCGGATCTCGTCGATGCCCTCGGCCGAGACGATCCGGCGCATAAGCAGCTCCGTTTCGAGCAGCTTAACCGGGTCACGGTCGCGCCAGAATTTCTGCTCCTCTTCGGGGCGGGGATCACGCAGGTTGGCGCGCATCGAATGCTGGCCCCAGCGATAGGTCATCGCCTCGATGAGCGTGGGGCCTTGTCCGGCCCGCGCCCGATCGACCGCCTCGCGCACGGCAAAGCCGATGTCGGTCGCGTCGTTGCCGTCGACCCGTACTCCCGGCATGCTGTAAGAGCTCGCCCGGTCCGCGATGCGATCAATGGCGGTGGTCGCGCGGAAAGGTGTCGTAAGGGCATATTGGTTGTTCTCGCACACAAAGATCATTGGCAGTGCCCAGACCGAGGCAAGATTCATCGATTCATGGAAGATTCCCTGGTTCGAGGCACCGTCTCCGAAGAATGCGACCGCGACCTGCCCCGTATCCTTGAGCTTAGCCGCGAGCGCGGCGCCCGTGCAGAGCGGCATCGCCGCGCCGACGATGCCGTTCGCGCCGAGGATGCCGAGGCTAAGGTCGGCGATGTGCATCGAGCCGCCGAGTCCCGAGCAATAACCCGTCGAGCGTCCCAGTAGCTCGGCCATCATCCGGTCAAGCCTTGCGCCTTTGGCGATGCAATGGCCGTGGCCGCGATGGTAGCTGCCAATATAGTCGTCCCGCCGCAAATTGGCGCATACGGCCGAGGCGATCGCCTCCTCTCCGACATAGGAATGCGCGGTGCCCTTCACGAGCCCTTCGGCGAACAACGATGCGGTGCGCTCCTCGAAAAAGCGGATCCGAAGAGCCGTCCGATAGATGTCGGATACCTCCTCCGGGGCGAGCGCGCGATTACGCAACCCGGTCTGGGACGTGGTGTTCATGCAGCGCGTTTCCTTCCCTGCCCTGTCTCGTTGGTTCCCGCCGGCCCTGTTCCGGGCCTTGTCGTCGAGAAGGTCGATTGACAGGAATTTTTCGATATAGAATATTCTCATTCAGAATAGAGAAATTCATAAGACGCTCAAGCGTCATTTGGGAGGAAGCGATGAGGGAGAAAACGGGCATCCGTTGGCATGGCATTCGGGGGGCGCTGGCCGGCGCCACGTTTGCCGTGGCGACGTTTATGAGCTTCAACCCCCAGACGGCCGCCGCACAGACGACGCTACGAGCGACGTCCGTCTTCCCCGAGTCTGACTTCTCCTCGCAAGTGCTCCTGCAATGGGTGACGAGGGTCAACGCGCGCACCGGAGGGCGCTACAATGTTCGCCACCACTGGGCCGGCAGCCTCGTGGGCAACAAGACGCTCGACGGCCTACGCGACGGTGTCGTCGACATCGCCGTGCAGTTCACGCCCTACGTTTCGGGCGACATCATCGATCTCGGCGTCCTCGACATACCCTTCAGCTTCCCGCTCGACGCGCAGGGTCTCGCTGCCTTCCACCGCGAAGTAAAACCTTATGTAACCAACATCTACGCCCGGCATGGCAGCCGTGTCGTCGCGGCGACGCCGATCATTCTACCCAACCCGCTGACCTGCAAGGACCGCTTCCTGACGGGCCCGGACAGGTGGAATGGAGCGGTGGTGCGGGCTGCCGGCCGTTGGCAGGCCGCCAGCATAACGGCGTGGGGAGGAAGCCCCGTGGTCATCGCTCCGGGCGAGCTCTATAGCGCGCTTGACCGCGGCACCGCCAACTGCACGCTCATGGTCTATAACGGCGTGAATTCGATGAAACTCTACGAGGTCGCTCCGCGCATCACGCGCATCGATCACTCGATTGCCTTTGGCACGATAAATATCGCGCAATCGACCTGGGACCGCATTCCCGCAGCCGATCGCAAGATCATGGAGGAGGTCGGCGACGAGATCGTATCCTGGGCATCGGAAGAGACGAACCGCAGGCTTGCGCAAGTCATCGCCGAAATGGAGGCCGCTGGCGCCCGGTTCTGCACCCCAAGCGAAGCCGAATTTGCGCGACTCGTCAGCGCGACGAACTCCGTGATCAACACCATCCGCGGCCAAGTCTCACCAGACGGCGCGGCAATCATCCGCATCGTCGATGCCTATCGTCCGCGCGTCACCGCAAAGCCGACGATCGGGCCCAACAACCCCTGCGTCGACTGAGAGCCGGACGTCCGGCGAGGAAGTTTGCCATGCTGCCACCGCCAAAAGGGCTCGTGAAGAGCATCGAGCAGGTCTGCGTTGTCGTGAACGATCTCGACAAGACCATCGACGAATTTGTCGAGAAGGCCGGGATAGGCCCTTGGGCGGTCTACAACTACACGCCCCCAGACCTGATGAATATGCGGGTCCGGGGCGTGGCGACCTCCTACGGCATGCGCCTCGCCCTCGCCTGGACGGGAACCTTCATGTGGGAAGTGATCCAGCCTCTCCACGGCCCGTCGATATACCGGGAGTTCCTCGACAAGCACGGAGAGGGAATGCATCACGTGCTCGTGCAGCACACGTGCGCGTCTCTCCCTGAGGCCATCGCCGAGTTCGAGCGGCGTGGCTGCCCGGTGGCGATGGAAGGCCACTACAAGGGCACGGACTTTGCCTATATCGAGACCGACGGGCCGCTCAAGATGATCCTTGAGCTCGTCCAGCGTCCAACAACGCCGGGATATCGGCGGCCGGATCCAGAGCGCTGGCACCCCTTTGTTCCTGAAGTCCCCTTCACCTGAGCGAGCTCGCCCGTCGCGCGCGGCGTCTGGTGGCGTCGCGCACCTGGGTGAATGGCGAAAGCGATAAGATCATGGAATGGTACTGGCTCGGCCTTATGATGTTTGCGATCCTGGTCGCATTCCTCCTGATCGGCGTTCCCGTCGCCTTCGCACTCGGTCTGACCGGGTCGATCATGGTCTATCTCTTCCTCAGCCCGAACATGCTGTTCCAACTGGCGAGGATTTCCTTCGAAGTAGCGAGCACGCATCTTTTCATCGTGGCGCCTCTGTTCGTTCTGATGGCGGGGCTGGTCTCGCAGTCGGACGTGGCTGAGAAGGCTTTCCATGCTGCGACGAAGTGGCTGAACTGGCTGCCTGCGCCGCTCGCGGTCAGCACGGTCGCCGCCTCGACCATGTTCTCCTCGATCTCGGGATCGAGCCCGGCGACAGCGGCGGCGATTGGCTATACCGCCGTTCCGGAGATGCTGCGGCACGGCTACGACAAGCGGCTGAGCGTCGGCGTTGTAGCAGCGGGCGGAACGCTCGGCATCCTCATTCCGCCGAGCGTTGTTATGATCATATTCGGGATCATCACAGAGACCTCGATCGGCGCGCTGTTTATGGCGGGCATTATTCCGGGCCTAATGATGAGCGTCCTGCTCATGCTATATGTGATGCTGCACAGTAAGCGTTATCCGATCAAGCGGCGCGAGAGTATGGTCGTGACGTGGGCGGACCGGATGTCATCGCTTAACGGCGTATGGCCGATCGCGCTACTCTTCGTCACCGTGATCGGGGTCATCTACAGCGGCATTGCGACGCCGACCGAGGCGGCAGCTATCGGCGCGACGGCGGCGGTCCTTCTGACGCTGCCGCGGAAGGGTGTTGGCCTGACCGGTCTCGGGCAAGTCCTGGTGCGCGCGGCGCAGACGACCTCGATGATCATGTTCCTTATAATCTGCGGCACCTTCTTCGGCTTCGTCATCTCGATGCTCGGGATCGCTCACGAGACGGTCACCCTGCTCGTTGCCTCCGAGATATCGCCTTGGACGGTTCTGATCTGCTACGTCGTCATTCTTCTTGTGCTCGGCTGCCTGATCGATCCCGCCTCGATGATGGTCATCACGCTGCCGCTCGCCTTTCCAGTGCTGAAGCAACTGGGTTTCGATCCGATCTGGATCGGCGTCATCGTTACGATCGCGGTCGAGATAGGCATGATCACGCCGCCCGTCGGGCTCAACCTCTTCGTGCTGCAGGGCGTGGTACCGAAGGAGATTACGACGAAGGACATCGCGCTCGGCGCGCTTCCCTTCGTGCTCGTCCTCATGCTAGGCCTCGTCCTCGTCATGATCTTCCCCAGCATCGCCACCTGGCTGCCGAGCGTTCTTCGGTGACGTGCGATGGGGCGCCCTCGCCCAGCGCGATCCGCCTGCGCCGCAGGCCCTACAGGCTGAGTACCGCGAGTTCGTGGCCGTCTTCCGGCAGGCCTTGCGGCCCATCGATGTAAGCGCGGTGGCCGTGCTCACCCGCATGCCGATGGATTGTGACGATGCATGGCGCGACCCAGCCTATTTCGAGAACCGGATCTACCGACCTATGTTCACGCGGCGGAACCGGACCTGCCTGCGGACGGCGCGCCACCAAAGGCTTCTCCCTGTTCTGCGGCCAGACGATCTCCATATTCACGAAATAGGCGGACGGTTTCGGCTTCGAAGGGACCAACCCGGACGACTAATAACCGGAGCCGCACCGCGGTCACTCGACCCGCTCGAGGATGCGTTGTGCAGCGCAGCCCGCGCTCGTGATCGCAGGTGACACCCCGATGAGAGGAAGGCACCGGCCCGGCCGATCAGGTCTTCCGCCGACACGAAACCCAGGGTAGAAAATCCGCTGGCAGGACAATTTTTGCGGTTGACGTCCAGCTTGAACAAACCGCGCTCGGCATGACTTAGGGCATCTTGCGCAGCAAAACTTCGCTCGGCGTCATGATATGCCTTGCTGGTCGAGACCGGCCAGCCGCGACTGACGATCCTATGTCTGTCGTCAGCGCACCGCCCAACGTCCGCAATGCGCGAAGCTGAACGCCCACAGTCCGGCACTGCCCCAAACTTTTGCCCAGGGCCGCAAGGAAAGTCCGTCTACAGATGCATCGCCGCGGGACGCAGCCTATTGCTGACATCCTACTATTTTCATGCAGAATCATATATTATTACATTTAAGTGTAATATATTGAATCCCTGCCGATCCGGGGCCGTGAATGAGCGAAATGACATCATACGATCGAACTGACGTTGTCATTGTAGGTGGCGGCATAGTGGGATGTGCGACTGCCTATAATCTCGCTCGGAAGGGCCTTTCGGTGCGCGTAATCGAGCGCGGCCCAATCGGGGGCGAGCAATCAAGCCGTGCATGGGGGTTCGTTCGTCAACAAGGCCGCCACCCGGCTGAGGCAGAGATTGCGGCGCTCGCATCTCAGCTCTGGTCGCAGGTTGAGGCAGAATTGCAGGCAGACGTTGAATACGTCCGCTCAGGAATCGTCTTGACGGCGGAAACCGACATGGAAGTCGCTCGCCTCGAAGGCGCGCTGCGTGCTGCGCAAGAACGCGGTGTACCGTCACGCAGATTGCAAAGCGGGGAGCTGGAAACCTTCGTGCCCGGCTACTCGAAGCCATGCGCCATGGCAATCCTCACCGAAACCGATGGCAATGCCGAGCCGGCCAAGGCAACGGCCGCCTTCGCGCGCAAGGCGAAGGAGCTGGGCGTGCAGTTCAATGAGCACATGCCGGTGCTCGGAGTGGAAGTCACTAACGGATCCGCCACAGGCGTAACCACCCCTGACCGGGTGTTCCACGCGGACGCCGTCATCGCGGCCGCAGGCATCGGCACGGCCGACCTGTCACGGTCGGTAGGCCTCTCGTTGCCGATTGAACCGGTCCGTGCGCCGGTGGCGCAGACTAACCCGACGACGGTGACGTCTCGCACGGCCGTCTGGGCGCCCCACGTAGCGTTCCGGCCAAAGCGAGACGGCAGCTTCTACATCGGCAATGGGTATCGGGAGATCGACGCAGAGGTCGACGTTACTCTCGACTCGTTTCGGCATCTCGGGCTGTTTTGGCCGACCTTCAAGCTCAACTGCGACATAGTTCGCATCGGCGTCGGCGCTACCTTTCTGGAAGATATTCGGAGGCGTTTCGACGCCGAGAAGCGTGCACGACCGTGGTCGGAGCCAAAGGTCAATGAGCGGCTCATCCGCCGGACCGAGCAACACTTCTATGAAACCTTTCCTCACCTCGCGGGGCTCGGGCTTGCCCGATGCTGGGCCGGCCGCATCGATGCCACTCCTGACCTGATCCCGATCGTCGGGGAGGTTGGACCGAAGAATTACTACGTCGCTGCTGGCTTCAACGGGCACGGCTTCACGCTTTCGCCAGCTATCGGGAAGCTGCTGGCCGAACTGGTGGTGGATGGCCGCTCTTCCCTCGATCTCAGAGCCTTGCGATTCAGCCGCTATGCTGAGGGCGAGGGAAAACCACTGCCAGACCCGCTTTAGGCTGCCATCCAGCTCGCCAGCAAGAGCTGGAATTGTTTGCTGGTGAGGTCGAGCAGATCCTCCGGCGACATTTCTTCAATGGCGCAATACTGCCTAAAATTATAAGCCATGATCGCGTAGATCATGGGAGCCGCTATCGACGCGTTCACACGCTCCGACAGGACGCCGCTTTTGCGGAAGTGCAGGAGGATACGGCGTAGGAAGTCCATGAAGACCTCCCTGTTCTTTTCGAAATCATCGTCCTGCTGATCGTGGGAACGAGTCTCGGCCGCCAGAAGCTCGCGCCATAACTTCTTGCGATGCGGTGTGACGACATCGCCAATGTCCGCCTGGATCATCGCCAGCAACGCCTTGTTCACATCCTTCGGCGGGTTGCTCGCGATCGCTTCGTACTCGTCGAGCATCCGCACGCGATCCTCGCGCAGGATCTCGATGAGGATCGACTGCTTCGAGGGGAAATAGTTGTAGACCGTCTTGAGCGAGACATTCGCCGCCTTGGCGATGTCCTCGATGCGAGTTTCCTCATAGCCGCGGTCGCTTAGCAGTTCCATTGCCGCGGTCAGAAGCTCTTGGCGTTGAAGCGCTTTTTTGCGAGATCGCAAGCCCTCTTCCGGCTTCGCGTCGACGGCCATTTGAACTCCCCGTTAGCTTCAACCGTTCGCTATCGGATATTACACGCGCCTGCAAGTTTCGCGCATAGACGGCCCGCAAGCGACTCATGTTACCGCGCTGTAGATTTTTACAGTCAAATATATAAATCTGCGATGGCAACCTCTTAGTCAGGGCACATCCATGACCGCAGCCTGGGATTTCGTGAACCGTGCTCACCGCCCGACCATCATGGGCAATTCGCATGTGATCGCGGCCGGACACTACCTGGCGGCTCAGGCCGGCTATCTCATACTCGAGGCCGGCGGAAATGCGGTCGATGCCGGCGTGGCTGCTGGCCTCTGCATCTGCGTTCTCGAGGGTCAGCAGTGCAGTTTCTCGGGTGTCGCACCCATGATGATCCGGACAGCCGATGGCAAAGTCCTCACGATCGATGGACTGGGCACCTGGCCGAAGGCTGCGACGCTCGACTTCTTCCAGCGACGGGGCGACAAGGTCATCCCCGAGGGTATTCTGCAGACGGTCGTTCCGGGTGCACCCGATGCGTGGCTCACCGCCCTTGCCCGGTTCGGGACAATGCGCTTCGGAGAGGTTGCGGCCGAGGCTATCAGGCTGGCACGCGAGGGCTTTCCCATCCATCCGGAAATGTCGGCAACGATCGACAGGTTGTCGGACGACTTCCCAGCGGGGTCGGAAGCTGAGCGCATTTTCCGCCCGAACGGCGCCGCACGACGTCCAGGGACGCTGTTTGTTCAGCAGGATCTGGCGAGTAGCCTCCAGCACCTTGTCGATGAGGAAGCTGCCGTCCGCGGCGACAGGCTGAGTGGGATAGAAGCCGCCCGCCGTGCCTTTTACGAGGGCGATATAGCTTTCGCCATTGCCCAGCATCAACGGGAGAATGGAGGACTTCTGACTTTGGAGGACATGGCCTCCTATCGCGTGACGATCGAGCCTCCGCTCACAATTGAGTTCAGAAACACTCGCGTCTACAGCTGCGGTCCGTGGTGCCAGGGGCCTCTGCTTCTCCAGCAGTTGAAGCTTCTGAAAGACGACGATCTGGCGAGCCTCGGACACAACTCGGTGGAGTTCATTCACCTACTCACGGAAGTGATCAAGCTTACTGCAGCAGACCGCGAGGCTTATTACGGCGACCCAAAATTTGTCGACGTGCCGATGCGCGAGTTGCTGTCGGACGCTTATGCCGCCGTCAGACGACAGGCGGTCGATCCGTCGAAGGCGTTTCCGGACATGCCGTCGCCTGGAGTGGTAGCGGGGCAGGGTCCGCCTGCCACACCCGGTCCGGCCGATACCAGCGGCGATCCCGGTCATAACAACCGGGACACGTCCTACCTCTGTGTTGTGGACCGGTGGGGTAACACGTTCTCCGCCGTCCCCAGCGACGGCCTGACGCGCGCATCGCCGATCGTTCCTGGCCTTGGCTTCGGCCCCTCGTCGCGCGGTGTGCAATCGCGGCTTGATCCGGCCCATCCCTCTTGCGTGGCGCCGGGTAAGCGGCCTCGGCTCACGCCCAATCCCGCCATGGCGGTCACCGACGGCCGGTTCGTGATGCCATTCGGCACGCCCGGTGGGGACCATCAGACGCAAGCCATGCTTCAGTTCCTGCTGAACGTACTCGTGTTTGGGAAGGATGTTCAGGAGGCGGTGGAAGCGCCGCGCTTCTACTCCCACAGTTTCCCGGACTCGTTTGCTCCGCATGGCTATACGCCGGGACTTCTGCGACTGGAAAAACCGATCAACGACGAGACTGCCGCATCTCTCGCGGGTCTCGGGCACACGGTAGATTGGTGGCCAGCCGGGCAATGGCCGAAATCCTCGGTCTGCGCTGTCCTGCACGACCTGGAGACGGGTGTGAAGCATGGCGCCGCCGACCACCGGCGCACAGCCGTTGCCCTTGGTCGATGATCATCTCTAAGGGCCGGATGAAGAACATGCGCAACCAGCACTATATCGGCGGTCGTTGGATCGATGGCTCCTCGGGACAGCGGCTTCCGGTCATCAATCCAGCTGATGGCGTTGCATTTCACGACGTGCAGGCCGGTTCGGATCGCGATGCATCTTCCGCAGTCGAGTCGGCCGCCGAAGCTTTTCGGACGTGGCGGCGCACGAGCGGCCGGGAGCGCGCATCTTATCTGCGCGCCATAGCAAGGCGCATCACGGAAAGGCGCGAGGAACTCGCCCGTCTCGAGGTTCTCGACAACGGTAAGCCACTGCCGGAAGCGCTATGGGACATCGACGATGCCGCCGGCTGCTTCGACTACTATGCAGAGCTTGCTGAGGGCCTCGATGATCGTCAGGGGCAAGCTCTTGAAGTCCCGGACGCCCGCTTCCGCTCGAAAGTCCGCTATGAGCCGGTGGGCGTCGCGGCACTCATCGTTCCGTGGAACTACCCGCTGCTAATGGCATCATGGAAAGTCGCTCCGGCTTTGGCAGCCGGTGCGACGATGGTTCTCAAGCCGTCGGAACTCACCCCGCTCACGGCTCTGGAACTGGCATCCATTGCCGAAGAGATCGGTCTTCCCGCCGGCGTTCTCAACGTCGTGACCGGCTACGGACCCGATGTAGGCGGTCCGCTCAGCCGGCATCCCCTTGTCCGCAAGGTCGCATTCACGGGCAGCGTACCGACTGGCATTCAGGTAATGTCGTCCGCTGCTCAGGACATCAAGACTGTCAGCCTCGAGCTTGGCGGAAAGTCCCCGCTGATCGTCTTTGCGGATAGCGATATCGAGTCTGCTGTCGAATGGATCATGTTCGGCATCTTCTGGAACCAGGGTCAGGTCTGCAGTGCGACGTCCCGTCTCCTGGTCGAGGACGCCATCGCGCCTCGATTGCTAGAACGGCTTGCCCACGAAGCCTCCCAGATCAAGATCGGAAACGGTTTGGAGCCCGGAACGTTGCTCGGACCACTGGTCAGCGAAAACCAACACTCGAAGGTGGCCCAAGCGGTGTCGCGTGCCGAAGGCGATGGCGCCAAGGTCCTAACTGGTGGCGGCAGGCCGCGCGAACTCGGCCAAGGCTATTTCTTCCAGCCGACCGTTCTGGTCGATGTGCCTGTGGAAAGCCCAGCCTGGCGCGAGGAAATCTTCGGGCCGGTCTTGAGCGTGCGCACTTTCGACCGGGAAGGTGACGCCATCGCCTTGGCCAACGACAGTCGTTACGGTCTTGCTGCGGCCGTCATGTCCACGGACCTCGAGCGCTGTGAGCGAATCGCCGCGGAACTGGAAGCCGGCATCGTCTGGATAAACTGCTCGCAACCGACATTCACGCAAGCCCCCTGGGGCGGCATGAAGCAGAGTGGCATAGGTCGTGAGCTCGGTATCTGGGGCCTCGAGAACTATCTCGAGGTGAAGCAGATCACCTCTTACACGTCTGCCGATCGCTGGGGCTGGTACATCAAGCCGCAAGGATAAGCCGCCTCACTTGAAGGTGAGGCGGACCCGGAAGATGCGTTGGAGGGCGAATAGAAGCCCACCAACTAGCAGAATCTGCACGGTGGAAGCCGCGGCGATGGTCGGGTCTCCGCCCCAGCGGATTTCGGAGAAGATCTGCAACGGCAGCGTCTGGGTGCTCGGTCCTGACAGGAACAGCGCAACGTTCACGTCGCTGAACGACATGATCAGCGCGAATACCCAACCCGATAGCAGGCTGCCGCGAATAAGCGGCAGCACTGTCTTCACGAACGCAACCGGACGACTGCAGCCGAGGCTGACCGCTGCATCCTCGATGGCAGGGTCGATCCCGTGAAGCCCGGCTGTCACCACTCTTACGACATAGGGAATGCCGATCAGCGCATGCCCCACCAGTAGCGTGACGACCGAGCCATTGGCATTGAACCGAGCGAAGAACAAGTAAAGCGCCGCCCCGAACAGAATGCTAGGAATGAATAGCGGCAGCATTACGAAGGCTTCGACGGCGCTGCGTCCTACAAACGGGAAGCGCCGGAGCGCCACCGCTGCCAGTCCACCTACGATAGTCGCGAACGTAGCGGTCGCAAGCGCGACGGGTAGGCTAATGACGAAGAGCGAGTTGAAGAACGTGCCCTTCTCGAAGAACGACACGTACCAGCGCAGCGACGGCCAAGCCCACTGGATCGCGAACTGCTCCTTCGGACTGACGGAGACGGCAAGGACCGCGAACAACGGCGCCAGCAAGAAGACGTAGATCGCGACGACAGCCCCGGTAAGCGCCTTACCTTGCAGCATTTGCGCCTCCGGCTCTCCCGCGGCGGACAAGAATTGCGCTTGCCCAGACGATGACGAGGATGCCCGCGATCAGCAGGATCGACATGGCGGATGCGAAGGGCCAGTTCAAACCGGTGAGCACCTGGTCGTATATCTCATTACCCACCATGCGCCCGCGGCGTCCGCCGAGAAGTGCGGGGGTGACCACAACACTGACCGCAACGCCGAAGCTGAGGATCGCGCCGGATATGACGCCCGGCAAACTTAGTGGCCACAGAACATTGCGGATCACGCCCCAGACGCCGCATCCAAGATTGGTGGCCGCCTCTTCCAGCTCGCGAGGAATGTTCTCGATTGAAGCCATGATCGGAAGGACCATCAATGGCAAAACGAGCTGAGCCACCGCGATGATGACCGCCGCCTCGGTGTACATGAGGTTGAGCGGACCAAGACCGATCTGGACCATGCCCTGGCTGACAATGCCGTTGCGCCCCAAGAGGATCATCCACCCAAACGCCCGGATTACCGTGCTGACCATGAGCGGCATGACGAGCAGGAAAAGGCCGATCGACAGCGCCCGTGGAGAGCAGCGAGCGAGGTAGTAGGCAAGCGGGAAACCGATGAGTACGCACACGAGCGTCGCAGTTCCAGCAATCCGTACGGAACGCACGAAGACCGAGAAATAGTAGCTGTCGAGCGTTTGCCGGAAGTTCGCAAGTGTCAGCTCGGGCGTCCAGAGTTGGGTGGCAGAATGCGTGCGGAAGCTCAGCACGGCGAGGTTCGACAGCGGCGTCGCGAGAAACAGGATCAGGAACAGTACAATTGGCAGCAGCAGCAGGAATGCCGGGTGGGTGAGGAACGCCCGGATCGGGTGGACAGCCGTCGAACCGCCGCGCATTCTGATCTGATCAGCAGATGACATAGATATTGTCCGGATCAATGGACGCATAGCAGGTCGTTCCAACGCGATCGGTTCGATCAGATGCGGTCGCCTTCCGTGTGGAAAAAAGCTCCGTGCCCGAGATTGTGATGACGCGGAACTGGATGTCCTCGCCAAGATATTCTTGGTCGAGAACTTTGACCTCGAACGAATTTGGCCCGGACTGGTCCGGCTCGGGCGCGAGGCGCACCGATTCCGGTCGGATAATCGCGAGAGAGCCACCAGCCGGCACCGCCACCTTATCGCCGAGAGCTAAGGCGAAGCCGTTCTGGGCGATCATGATCGGGCGGCCCGCCCTAAGGTCACAGCTTGCGACCTCAATCTGGTTCGACCGGCCGATAAAGCTCGCAACGAAGCGTGTTGCCGGACGGTTGTAGATCTCCCACGGGGTCCCAATCTGCTCGATGTGCCCGTTCGACAGCACCGCAATGCGATCGGACATCGCCAGAGCCTCGGTTTGGTCGTGCGTTACGAAGATGGTGGTCTTGCGCAAGCGCTTCTGCAGGGCACGGAGTTCCTCGCGCATTTGTACCCGCAGCTTGAGATCAAGACTGGACATCGGTTCGTCCAGAAGCAGCAGCGGCGGCTCCAGCACAAGGGATCGCGCCAGCGCAACGCGCTGTTGCTGACCGCCTGACAACTGCGCAGGGAAGCGGTCCTCAAACCCTTTGAGGCCGACCAGCTCGATGCCGGCCCGGCAGCGCTGCTCGGTGAGGTCGCGGGCGACCCGGTGCTGTCGGAGACCGAAGGCGATATTGTCCCGAACCGTCAGATGCGGAAAGAGCGCGTGCCTCTGGAAGACAAGGCCGATCCCCCGCTTATTCGGCGGGACGTTGTGGATAGCGCGCCCATTAAGGCGGATTTCGCCTTCGTCAACCGATTCGAACCCTGCAATGGCTCGCAGTGTCGTGGATTTGCCGCAGCCGCTCGGGCCGAGGAGGGAGAAGAACTCTCCCTCCTTGACCGAAAAGCTGATCGGGCCGACCTTGGCCTCCGCGCTATAGGAGCGGACAAAGCCATCTACCTCTAGGCACTTTTCGGACGGGCTGCTATTGCCCGCCGCCTTGACGACGCCGAAGCTCAACGGAGAACCTCACGGTTCCAGCGATCAAGATGAGCCGATCGATTAGCGTTGATCTTGGCATAGTCGAGCTTCGCAGTCATAGCGAAGACCTCGTCAGACAGACGATATGCCTCAAGATCCGGTGCGACAACGGCCTTGCGGTTAGTGGGTGGATACTTGCCCCAATTGGAAAATTCCGTCTGCAACGCCGGATCGAGTGTGTTGTTGACGAATATGTTCGCAGCGCGGCTGTTGCGAGAACCTTTCATGACGGTGAAGCCGACGCCAACGGTGATACCGTTTTTGATCATCTTGAATTGGGTCGGCAGTCCCGCCGCCGCGAGACGAACCGCTCGGCCGTTCCAGAACGGCATGACGTCGACCTCGTCGCGTTGGAACACCTGGCTTCCGTGATCCGCGTTCTCGATGATGATGGCCTCGTTGTCTTTGACGAGCTTAGCGACGAATTCCAGCCCCGGAGCAATGTTATCTTCGGTTCCGCCAAACTGCTTGTTGACGGCGTGAAGCCACGGCATGCCGTACCAGCCAAATGCGGGAATGGCGATGCGGCCGCGATATTTGCGATCAGCCAGGATCGACCAGTCAGTCGGCTCGGGGACTTTGTTTTTGTTCCACACGATGCCGAATGCGAGAATTGCAAAGGGCGCATACAGCTTGCCGATGCGCGCGCCCTCGAAGATGTCGTTGAAGTTGGTGACGATCGAGGTGTCGTACTCGGCGAGGCACCCGGCCCCATTAGTGATGGCGATCTCCGGCTCCCCGGCGCTGCTGACGTCGAATGGTGGATTGCCGCAAGCCGCCACCGTCTTGGAGGCGGCCACAGAGTCCATCTCCACCGCGAGAATAGGCTCGAGACCAGACTGGCGGGCAAAACCCGGCCGGTCGATGAATATTTCCTTAAGCTTATCGCCCCAACTCCCGGCTGTGGAACTCCACGTGAATCGCTGGGCTTGCGCCGCGGCCGGGCTGATCAGGCCATGCTCTGCAGCCAGAACGGCTGCGGAAGCGCTTCCGAGAAATTGCAGGACCGATCGACGGTTTGCTTCGGCCATTGTGTCCCCCTCTTTTTTGGACAGGCCGAACGATGCTATATCTTAAGTCTCGTGTAAAGTTCATGTCGTGTGCAATAATTTTGCATCTTAGACCGAAGAGGCGCTCAACATGAAAGCTGTAGTTGTATCGCAGGCCGTCAGGATCGACCGCAGCCTGCCGCTGTCCGCCGAACCCCACACTGGCCACAACCGCTGGCACCCCGACGTGGCGCCGATTCTTAAAGTTGCGCAGGGCGAAATCATCGAGATCGAGACGCGCGATGCCTGCGACGGGCAGATCGGACGAACGCCAAAGCCCAACGAAATCGCATCCCTCGACGGCAAGAGAACACACCCGCTCACCGGGCCGGTGTTTGTCGAGGGCGCGGAACCCGGTGACCTCCTTGAAATCGAGGTTCTCGCAGTCGAGCCACAGGACTTCGGCTTCACGACCTGCAGCCCTCGCTATGGTATCATCAAGAAACACTTGACGAGCGTACTGGTTGCCCGCTGGTCGATCCGCGATGGGTTCGCTACCTCTGACGACATACCGGGTGTTCGCATTCCAGCCGCCCCATTCATGGGCTTTATGGGCGTTGCCCCTTCTCACGAGCTCATGGAGCAATATCGCGCCTACGACCTACGCCTTAACCAAGCGGGCGTCGGTCCGGTGCCGCAGGAACCCATCGGGGCGATTCCGCCGACTGCGGGAAATGGGCTGCGAACCATCCCGCCGAGGGACCACGGTGGTAATCTTGATATCAAGCAGCTGACAGCCGGCAGCGTACTACGCTTGCCGGTCTACGTACCAGGCGCCCTCTTCTCGACAGGCGATGCTCACTTCGCACAAGGCGACAACGAGTGCTGCACAGGCATAGAAATTGGCGCTACGCTCAGGTGCCGCTTTGGCGTCATAAAGAATGCGGCACGAGACCGTGGCATTCAGGACGCACAGGTCTATCGCGCGGTACCAGGGGCCGAGAACAGATCGTCGCCGATCTTCTGCACCACAGGCCAGTCCTTTGCCCGTGATGGATCCCTGAACTTTGACGATCTTAATCGCGCCGCCGAGCATGCACTCATGAATATGATCGACCACATGCGGCACGAGTACGGGTTCAGCACGGAGCAGGCTGCGATCATCTGCAGCGTGGCAGTCGATCTAAAGATAAGCCAGGCCGCCAACAATCCGAACTATCTCGTCACTGCCGTCCTCCCCCTAGACATCTTCATCTGATGGACCAATGCCTTGCCGGTCGGGTTCACGCCCGCTCGACCGGCATATCGTCGACGACGACAAATCCGCGTCGTTCGAGCTCCGCCAGAAAGCTCTTGGGTTCAAAATACTCTTCAGGGCCCCAAACGCCCGGACGGCGTTCCGTCTTGAGGAATAACTGGATGCCGATCGACATGCCGATGGAGGTAGCCGGATCGATATAGCCCGGCCGTGCCACGGCTGGTCCGCCAAATACCGCCTGATTGATTGTAACTTTGCGGCCGTCCTTCTCGCCTTCGCCGATAGCCAGATGCAGCTCATGTCCCTCCTGGCGGGGGATCTTGGCAGCATTGCGCGCGACGTTGCGTCGGATCAGGGCGTCGAGGAAATCGACTGGCTTGATGCTCACACCATTGAGCTCGAGAGGTTCGTCGAAATCACCGAACCCGGCCTTCACAAGTCCCACCCAGGCCTCGTGCTCGCGCTCGGGCAGATGAAGCCTCCAAGTGAACTCTCGTATGCCCTTCTCCGCTATGCCGTCGGCAAAAGGCACTGTGAGCGGCTCCGAATGCTGACTGTAAATGAACTCGGTGCGCCCGAATGGTGCAGGAAGAAGGAGGCTCTCGCGCCCGCTTTGCGGCTTTGCCTCGCGAAGCGCGCCGTCAAGAAACTGCTGCGACGGGTTCGCATATTCCGCGAGGATCGTTGACAGGGCATAAGGTGGGACGAGGATCGGGCGCTCGTCGCCGATTGCAAGGCTTAGCCACGAGACGACATCGTCGACAGCGGATCGTCGCTCGGCCTCACTCATGCCGGCCCTGGTCACCTCCTGAACGAGGCGATGCATCTGGAAGGTGGCGGCATCCCCTGAGAAGCTGACGAGCGAGAACCGGCGCAGCTCCGCGACCGCCAGTTCGGCATCGATACCGCTGTCAGCCACGGGGGTTTCAAGGATCTTTTTCGGAACGGGTTCCGGTGCCAGCACGGCGATGAGCCGCATCACGGCCTGCGCCGCCTCGGAAAGTTGGATGACGCTGGTCGCCCAAGTCTGCGCCACGGCATGGGGATAAGCGGTCACACTGTCGTCCCAGAACGCGAGCGCCTTTTCGCGGTTGCTCTCCCATTCCTTGCGGTATCGTCTGAGGCTCCAGCCCATGGTGGCGATCTGCGCGCCGGCCTGTTCGAGCGCCAGCGACAGCTGGCCGAGGTCCGTTGCGATCGCCTGCGCGGTAGCAGTGTCATCCGCTGCCGTCTCGCGGTCCGCGGCCGTGCGCGCCAGCAGAAACGTCGATGCGGCTTCGATGGTCAGGACATCGAGGTCGAGCTTCTGGAAGCGGGCATCGAACCGGGTGAGACGGGTGGTGATGACGATGTCGCCGCGACGATCCTGGTGGCTCGCAAGTTGGCTGAGCAGGGCATCAGCCGCCTTCAGCGCCTCTGGCGTGTCCAGATTGTCGATGACCAGAAACCAGCGCGGGTGAGCTTTCAGCCAGTCGAGGGCGGCGGCCACCTGCGCCTGCTCGTTCTGGCCCTCCAATCCTGGAATGCGCAGCGCCCCGACGAGACCGATGATGTCGCGCTGAAGCTGGTCCGGCGTCTCGCCTGACAGGAAGATCAGGGCGTCGTAGTCCTTTTGATGCGCAAGTCCATATTCCAGCGCCAGCCGCGTCTTGCCGATGCCGCCGAGGCCATGGATCGCGGGCGTCCTCGACCCGATGGCCGTTGCGCCTTTCGAAAGAAGGTCGCGCAGGCGGGCCATGTCGGCCTCGCGACCCTTGAAAAGCGAGCCGATGGTCTGGAAGCGCGGGTGGACAAATTTCGGCTGCGACAGCTGCGGCCAGTCCTCGCGGAGGATCTCGGCCCGGAGTTCGTCCTTGTTCGTGGCTTCAACCCTGTCGAGTCCACACGTCCGGAACAGCCAGTCAGCGAAGCGGGCCTGCCCTGCGGGCTCATCCTCGCTGTTGGGCTCTCCCTCGGCGATGAAATCATCGGCAAGGACATAAAAGGAAAGCCTACGAGAACTCATCCTGGCGAAGGCAACCTCCCACTGCGTGTATGACAGCCGGGAGAAGCCCTCCGGCAGCAGTTGCGCGAATGGCTGCGCCGCCATGTCCGGCGGGAAGGCGCCAGACCGCTTGCCCAGGATCGAGACGACTGCGTCGCACTCCGAGATGTAGCGGTGCAGTTTTTCGAGAGTCGTGCGGGTGTCTGCTTCCTGGCGGAAATCGTCCTGGACCTTGACCTCAAAGCCGCGGGCCCGCAGGTCGCTGGCCACCTTGGCGCGCGCGGCGGCGCATTCACTCGAGACGGCCGAGATGAAGACGCGGAAAGGCTTGGGCATGGGACAGGACCCGGTGACGGCAGCGCCAGACTAACCCAAGGGCAAGGCAGTTCAATGGGGGTTCCGCTCGCGAGGGTTGCGCGTATTCCTTGCACATCCTCCGGGCGTTCGCGGGGGAGCCGGTTCAACGCCTCCTCTTCCGCCTGTATGAGGCAATGGCACGCTCGAACAGCTGTGAGAGATTATCCTCCAAATCGTCGCGATCAGCTCGCTCTGCGCCCAACTCCGCGACGAGTCGCGCCTGCCGCTCGCTATCGAGGCGCCCATAGTGGATTCTGGTCACCGCGACGTCTTCGTGCCCAAGGTTCTGCGACAGAGCTTTGAGCTCTTCCTCCGTTGGGTCGAGGCTGTGCAGCCACCGTACCTGCATGGCTCTCATCGTATGCGGATTGAAATAGGGCTGGCCGGCTGCTTTGCACGCGCGGGCAAAGATTGTCCTGATCGGCTGACTTGTCGCCCAGCAGCGCCGTTCGAAGCCGTCATGCAGGAACAGGCCATCATCGCCATAGCGATTGGTAAGCGCGGGAAACAATGGGTCTTCCTGTCCCCACCCATGGTCTCTGACCAACTCACGGCACCAATCGTGAACAATCACTCTGGCGGATGGCACGATCTCGATCAGGTAGCTGACGATGGTCTTGCCAAATTTGGTCCGCACCTCATCGCCATTCTGGATGATACAGTTCCTGGCGAGGTCGACATGCTTCAGCCGGAGCGTCGCGATCGCATCCGCACGCGCCGCCGTGGCGATTGCCAGAGCGACAACGGCGCGGCCACGGCGCTGGATAGGCGTGGCGGCCGGCATCGCTTCAAGCACCGATGCCATCTGCTCAACCGATGGCACGGTTCTCTCGCGCCTTGATCGCGATCGCATCAGATCCTTCTTTGACGGTGTGAAATAGGTTGCAGCCGCTTTGTCGACCTTCGATCGAAAGCCCGGAACGTCAGGCAGCCAGGTGAAGAACTCCCGAATGGGGTGAAGGATCGCGAGGACCGTGGATCTTGCGAGGGGCGCACCGGTCCGCTGGTTTGTCTCGGCGAGCAATGCGGCCTTGAAGCTTATGGCTTGCCCCTTCTCGAAAGCCGTGAATGGAGCGCTGCCCGTATGCCATTCAAAGCGGGCAAGCGCTTGTGCTGCATGATCTACCGTGGCGGCGTCACGGCCCAAGGCCTCGGCCATGTACTCGAAAAACCGACGCTTCAATTGCTCGTTTTCGAGACGTGGTTCCGGAAGGCCCAGATTGACCTGCCACTGAGTTTTTCCTCCACACGGAGTTAGAGTCCGGCCCTGACGAGGACGGACAGATGAAGCGAGCAAGGTTCACCGAGGAGCAGATCATCGCGGTTCTGCGCGAGCACGAGGCGGGGGCGAAGACCGCCGACCTGGCGCG
>CALRLZ020000018.1:0-85335 GCA_943368975.1 Archangium gephyra | reverse complement strand
CGACCTCTCCCCGCCGGGGAGAGGTGTGGCGGCGTCACCCGCAAGGCCGATCTGATCGGAGGTGGACGCGCGGCGCGCCATCACCGCACCAGCAACAAAAGCGCGTCCGGCGCCACCGCCAGCTTCACCACCTCACCCGTTCCGAGCGGTCGCTCGACGCTGCGCGCGGCATTCGCCACCGCCGCCTTCAGCCGGAGGCCGAAGGCGTCCACGTGATAGGTCGTGCGTCCCCCGAGATAGCCGATGTCGTGCACCGTTCCGGAAATCACCGCGCGGCCGTTGGAGATCGCTTCGCCTCCCCGCACGATGCGCGTCTTCTCCGGCCGCCAGGCCACCGCCACCGCCTGGCCGACCGCCACGCTGTCCGCGGCATCGGCGACGGTCAGATCGCCAACCGGCGTCGCCACCGTGACGCGGTGCCCATCGCAGCCCGAAACCGTCCCCTCCACCAGGTTGATCTCGCCGATGAAGCCGGCGACATGGCGCGTCGCCGGCGCCTCGTAGATGACGGGCGGGGTTCCCACCTGGGCGATCCGCCCCTTGTCCATGACGGCAATGCGCGTCGCCATGGTCATGGCCTCGTCCTGGTCGTGGGTGACGATGATGAAGGTGAGGCCGAGCCGTTCCTGCAGCGCCATCAGCTCGAACTGCGTCTCCTCGCGCAGCTTGCGGTCGAGGGCGCCGAGCGGCTCGTCGAGGAGCAGCAGCTTCGGCCGCTTCACCAGGGCGCGGGCAAGCGCCACCCGCTGCCGCTGGCCGCCGGAGAGCTGGTGCGGCCGGCGCCCGGCGAGGCCCTCGAGCTTCACCATCCGCAGCGCCTCGGCGACGCGGGCGCCGACCTCGTCGCGCGGCCGGCCGTCCATCTCCAGCCCGAAGGCGATGTTCTTCTCCACGCTCATATGCGGGAAGAGCGCGTAGGACTGGAACATCATGTTGACGGGCCTGACATGCGGCGGCATGCCGGCGAGGTCCTGTCCGGCCAGCAGCACGCGGCCGGCACTCGGCGTCTCGAACCCGGCGAGCATCCGCATCAGGGTGGACTTGCCGCAGCCCGATGGCCCCAGCAGCGCGAAGAACTCGCGCTCGTAGACGGCGAGGGTCAGGTCGGAAACGGCGGTCTCGGCGCCGAAGCGCTTCGTCACGCCCTCAAAGACCACGAGCGGCTGGGCGGCCGGCTCATCCCAGGGCGCGAAGGCACCACGGGAAGGACGTTCGGGAGGCTCCACGGCGCTAGCGGCCGGTCTTCGCCCGCGTCCAGGCGCGGGTGATGACACGCTGCAGACGCGCGTCGGGACTCGTCACCGTGAAGAGCCGTGCCATCACCGCATCCGGCGGATAGATGGAGGGGTTATCCCGCACCGCCGGGGCCACCAGCGGCCGCGCCGCCAGGTTGCCGCTGGCATAGGAGACGAAGCTGGCGATCTTCGCCATGACCTCGGGCCGGTTCACATAGTTGATGAATGCATGGGCGAGGTCGGCGTTCGGCGCATCGGCGGGGATCGCCATCTGGTCGAACCACATCTGCGCGCCCTCCTTGGGGATGACGTACTGGATGTCGACGCCGTTACTGGCTTCCTTCGCCCGCTTCTGCGCCTGGAAGATGTCGCCGGAATAGCCGACGGCCAGGCAGATGTCGCCGTTCGCCAGCGCCGAGATATACTCGGAGGAGTGGAACTTGGTGACGAGGGTGCGCAGTTGCTGGACATGGGAGGCCGCGGCCTCCCAGTCCTCGGCGCGCTTGGAATTGGGGTCGCGGCCGAGATAGCGCATCACCGAGGGCAGGAAGTCCTCGGCCGTGTCGATGAAATGGATGCCGCAATCGCGGAACTTGGCCAGCGTGTCGAAATCGAAGGCCAGCTTCCAGGAATCAAGCGGCGCGTCGGGCATCCGCTCGCGGATCTTGGCGACGTTGTAGCCGATGCCGGTGGTACCCCACAGATAGGTGACCGAATAGGCATTGCCGGGATCATAGGCGGCGGTGCGTCGCAGGATGTCCGGCCAGAAGTTGGTGCGGTTGGGGATCTTCGCCATGTCCAGCCGCTGGTGGACGCCGGCCGCGATCTGGCGCGACAGGAAGGGCGCCGAGGGCACGACGATGTCGTAGCCGGTACGCCCCGCGAGCAGCCGGGTCTCCAGCACCTCGTTGGAATCATAGGTGTCGTAGACGACCTTGGCGTTGAACTCGCGCTCGAAGTCGCGCAGCACCTGCTCGTCAATATAGTTCGACCAGTTGAAGATCCGGAGCTCCCTGGGGGCCTGCGCGGCGGCGGTGGCCGCGAGGCCGAGTGTCGCGACGCCGGCGACGGCGAGTTTCGCGAGGAAGCGCAGGACCATGATGCCATCCTTGAACAGCGGGAAACGGAAGCGGCAATCTAGGCCAAGCGGCCCGTTTAGCAACAGCCCAGCCGCTCGGTGAAATGGCGGCAGATTGTCGTCTCCAGCTCCGGCAGGACGGCCCGGAACCGGTCGGAGCCAGCCATCCCCGCCCTGAGCCGGTTGCGGACTTCACCATGAACGGCCTCGGCGTCGATCCCCGTCACCGTGCCGTCCCGCACGATGGTGCGGCCGGCGACGATGGTCTCCTTGACGTGGCGGGCCGTGGCCCGCGCGAACAGCAGCTCCACCGGCTCCACCGGCATCAGCGCGTCGGCGTCGAGCACCGCCCGGTCGACGAGCACGAGATCGGCCGGCGCCCCCGGCGCGAGGCGTCCGGTCACCGGCGAATTCAGCGTCCGGTGGCCGGTAGCGAGCACGGCCTCAAGCACGTCGGCCGGGCTCAGGGCGCGGTCGAATCCCCAGCCGGCATGGAGCGACCAGATCAGCCGCATCTCGCGCAGGAGGTCGTCGTCCTCGTCGAAGGCCTGGCCGTCGATGCCGATGGCGAGCTTCACCCCCGCCTTCAGCATGGCCGCCACCGGCGCAAGGCCCGAGCGCAGTGCGAGGTTCGACGAGGTGTTGACCGAGACGGTGACACCCGCTTCCGCCAGGAGTTCCAGCTCGTCCGGTCGCGCCCAGACGCAATGCGCCAGGGTCAGGCGCGGCGACAGCAGGCCGATCTCCTTCAGATAGGTGACGATGCCCTGCGGAAAGGTGCGGTCGGCATAGTCGCGCTGGTAGCGCGTCTCCAGCAGATGCATGTGGACCCGCCGCCCCGTCGTCGCCGAGGCCTCGGCAATGGCCGCGAGAAGCGCCGGCGTCGCCCACTGCACGCCCTGCGGGCCATATTGCACGTCGACCATCGGCCCGCCGATGGCTTCGGCCACCGCATCGACCCGTTCGAGTTGTGCCGCCACCGACAGCGGCGTCACCGACAGGAAGCGCCTTTCCACCTCGGCCCGCGCGTCGCCTGAGAGCTGGTCGAGGACAGGCGCGCTGTCGCCATAGACCAGCGGGTTCTGGTTGCGCATGGCGATGGCGAAGGCGATTCGCAGCCCGGCGTCCGACGCCGCCCGCGCCACCTCCCGGACCTCGTCGACATAGGGGGTCAGGCCCTGCACGCCGGTATAGTGGACCATGGTCGCCCCCTGTCCGCCGGCGACGGCGCGGGCGAAGGGCGCGGCCGCTGCCAGATAGGGATCGAGCGGCGCGAAGAGCCGGAGCCGGTGCAGCCAGACCTCCAGCGGCCGGCCGAAGCCGCCGATGGAGGAGGTGCGGATGGTGCGGCCGTGGTCATGGGCATTGGCCAGCGCCGGCATGACCACGAGGTCGTCATGCACCGCCCCCGCCGGCAGCGCCTCGACCGCGGCGATCCTGTCGCCGTCGAGCGTCAGCCGCGAGGGTCCACGGGTGCCGTCGCGGTCGATGAGGGCGGAGCAGGTGAGAATGCGCATGAATCGTCTCCGGCCCGCCATCCCGAACGTCATGTGCGGGCTTGTCCCGGGTATCCACGCATTCCTGCACCCGGGTGTTCAAGTCGTGGATGCCCGGGACGAGCCCGGGCATGACGCTGTGAAGCGTCAGGTCACCGCCAGATCCTTGCGGTGGGCCCAGCCGGTGACGCGGCTCTCGGCGATGGAGAACAGCGCATAGAGCCCGACACCGAGGCCGGCGAGGATGAAGAGGCCGGCAAAGACCAGCGGCACGTTGAAGGTGGAGGAGGCCACCATCATCATATTGCCGATGCCGCGGTTGGAGGCCACCGTCTCGGCCACCACAGAGCCGACGAAGGCGAGCGTCACCGCCACCTTCAGCGAGGCGAAGAAATAGGGCATGGAGCGCGGCAGCGAGACGTTCCAGAGAATGTCCCACTTCGACGCCTTCAGCGTCTTCATGACGTCCTCGAGCTCAGGCTCCACCGTGGCGATGCCGGTCGCGACATTCACGACGATCGGGAAGATCGAGATGATCGCCGCGGTGAGAATGGCCGGCACGGTGCCGGCACCGAACCACAGGACGAAGATCGGCACCACCGCCACCTTGGGGATCGAGGAGATGCCGACGAGGAGGGGATAGGCGGTGTCATAGGCGAGGCGCGAGGAGCCGATCCCGACGCCGAACAGGATGCCGATGACAACGCCGATGGCAAATCCCACCAGCGTCGTGAACAGGGTCTGCGCCGCATGGGGCTGGATCGCCGGCCAGTATTCGATCAGCGAGGCGATGATCTGGCTCGGGCGCGGCAGCACGATATCGGAAATGCCGCCGACGAGGCAGGCGAGCTCCCAGAAGACGAAGACGCCGATGATCAGCGCGATGGAGGCGGACTTGCGCCGCACCATGTCCAGGATCCCGTCCATGTCAGTTCCCTCCCGCCTGGACGATGCCGGTGCCGCCGCGCGCCGCGACGATGAGGCTGCGCAACTGCTGGTTCAGCGCCACGAAATCCGGCTCGTAGGTCATGTCGATGCTGCGCGGGCGGGCGAAGCCGACGGGCGAATCGTCGAGGATCCGTCCCGGCCGGGCGCTCATCACGCAGATGCGGTTGGCGAGGAAGGCGGCCTCGCGCAGGTCGTGGGTGACGAGCAGCACGGTGGTCTTCTTGGCCATCCACAGCTCCTGCATGATCTGCCAGAGCTCCTCGCGGGTGAACTGGTCGAGGGCGCCGAATGGCTCGTCGAGCAGCAGCAGATCGGGTTCGTGGACGAGGGCGCGGCAGAGGTTCGCCCGCTGCATCATGCCGCCCGAGAGCTGCCAGGGATATTTGTCGCCGAACCCGGCCAGGCCGACCTGCGCCAGCAGTGCCTCGGCCCGGTCGCGGAACTCGCCCCGCCGCTTGGCCCTGAACTGCGACCGGAACGGCGCCACGATCTTCAGCGGCATCATGACGTTGTCGCGGATGGTGAGCCAGGGCAGCAGGGTCGGATTCTGGTAGGCCATGCCGATGCGTATCGGCGTCGCCCCGATCTCGCGGCCGGCGACGAAGACATGGCCGGTCGAGGGCTTCAGCAGGTCGCCGACCAGCTTCAGGAGCGTGGACTTGCCGCAGCCCGAGGGGCCGACCAGCGCGACGAAATCGCCCTCGTGGATGGCGAGGCTCGTCTTCGCGAGGGCCTGGACCTGCTTGTCGCCCTTGCCGAAACGCACCGAGACCTTCTCGAAGGCGATGAAGGGCCTGGCATGGGAGACCCGTGGCGACATGCCTGATTTCTGGGCAGCCGCGTCGTCATCAGGGATGGCGGCGACAGCGGCGAGGGCGCGGGTCATGGCAAATCCTGGCTGGGTGGCGCAGCGGCGCTGAACCCCGCCCCCTTGTGGCAAGACGGATGCCAAGCGGCCGCTCGGCCAGCGTCCATAGGACCGCCCACAGGACCGCCGGCGACACCGCGCCGGCTCCGCCCGACGGCCGCGTTGCACCGCCTCGCCGGCTCGGGCAGGGTCAGCAGAACTCTTCAGATCGGAGACGTCCATGGATCTCGACGCCATCGCCGCCCGCATCGGCCGCCTGCTGGTCGACCGGGGGGAAACCGTCGCCGTGTCGGAATCCTCCGCCGGCGGGCTCATCTCGGCGGCTCTGCTCTCGGTCCCCGGCGCCTCGGCCTATTATCTCGGCGGCGCCGTGGTCTACACGCCGAAGGCCCGCGACGCCCTGCTCGGCATCTCGACCCGGCAGATGGTGGAAGCCGGCATCCGCTCGGCCTCCGAGCCCTGGGCGGCGCTGATGGCGAAGACCATCCGCGAGAGCCACGGCGCCACCTGGGGCCTTTCCGAGACCGGGGCCACCGGGCCCACAGGCAACCGCTACGGCGACCCCGCAGGGCACGCCTGCCTCGGCCTCGACGGCCCCGTCTTGAAGGCCGTGACACTGCGGACCGGTTCCGACGACCGCGCCGCCAATATGCGTGCCTTCGCCGCCGCCGCGCTCGGCCTGTTCGAGGATGTACTGGAGAGCCGAGCCTGAGGGCGACTGTCACGAGCCAGAAGGCCACACCCGCACCCTCCCCTCGCTGGCGCGAGGAGAGGGGGACTACAACCGACCGCCTCTTCTTCGCCGGTCGTGCCTGGCTGAACCGCTGTCCGGATATACGCGACGTCGAAGTCCCCCTCCCCTCGCCAGAGGGGAGGGTGCGGGTGGGGCATTCCTTCAATGAACAAAAAAACGAAGGGCGGACCTGAGGCCCGCCCTTGTCATGCGATCCGTTCCGCCTGGCTCAGTCCCGGACGAGGATGTTCCTGAACTGCCAGGGATCGGAGGTGTCGATGTCCTCGGGGAAGAAGCCCGGGCGCCCGGCGAGCGGCGTCCAGTCGGTATAGGTGCCGATCACCGGCCCGAGATAGGGCCTCTGCACCTCGAGGCAGCGGCGGAAATCCATGTCGTCGGCCTCGACGATGCCGGCCTCCGGGTTCTCCAGCGCCCAAACCATGCCGGCGAGCACGGCCGAGGTCACCTGCAGGCCGGTGGCGTTCTGGTAGGGCGCGATGCGCCGCGTCTCCTCGATGGAGAGCTGCGAGCCGTACCAGTAGGCATTGCCGGCATGGCCGTAGAGCAGCACGCCGAGTTCGTCGATGCCGTCCTCGATCTCGTTCTCATCGAGGATGTGCCAGCTATCCTGGCGCTTGCCGGCGGCGCCGAACATCTCGTGCAGCGACAGCACCGCGTCGTTCGCCGGATGATAGGCATAGTGACAGGTCGGCCGGTAGGTCACCTTGCCGCTCGCATCGCGCACCGTCAGGTAGTCGGCGATGGAAATGGCCTCGTTGTGGGTGACGAGGAAACCGTATTGCGCGCCGGGCGTCGGGCACCAGGACCGGACGCGGGTGTTGGCGCCGGGCTGCAGCAGGTAGATGGCAGCGCCGCAGCCGGTCTCATGCGTGCCGGCATTGGCCGGCATCCAGGTCTCGTGCGTGCCCCAGCCGAGCTCGGCCGGCTGCATGCCTTCCGAGACGAAGCCCTCGACCGACCAGGTGTTGACGAAGACGTTGGGCGGCTTCGGCTTCTTCGAACGCTGGGTGTCGCGCTCGGCGATGTGGATGCCCTTGACCCCGACCCTGGCGGCCAGCGCTGCCCATTCCGCCTTGGTCTTCGGCTCGGTGAACTCGACCTTGTGGTCGGTGGCGACGTTGAGCAGCGCCTGCTTGACGAACCATGACACCATGCCCGGATTGGCGCCGCAGCAGGACACGGCGGTGATGCCGCCGGGGCTGCGCTCCCGCGCCTCCAGCACCCGCTCGCGCAGCATGTAGTTGGAACGTGCGGCCGGGCCCTTCGACGTGTCGAAATAGAAGCCGGCCCAGGGCTCGGCCACCGTGTCGATGTAGAAGCAGCCGAGCTCGCGGCAGAGCTCCATGATGTCGACGGAGGAGGTGTCGACGGACAGGTTGACGCAGAAGCCCCGGCCGCCGCCGGCGGTGAGCAGCGGCGTCAGCAGGTCCCGGTAGTTCTCCTGGGTCACGTGGTCCTGCACGAAGCGGATGCCGCGCTCGTCCAGCAGCTTGCGGTCGGTGTCGACCGGATCGATGACCGTCAGGCGCGCCTGATCATATTTGAAATGCCTCTCGATCAACGGCAGCGTGCCGCGGCCGATGGAGCCGAAGCCGATCATGACGATCGGGCCGGTGATTTCATGATAGACGGGCCATGAGCTCATGCGAGGTCTCCGCTCTTGCATGGAAACTGAAAACGGGCCCGCGGCGGCGAAGCCGGGACCCGGATGAGATAGCGGCGCGTTCTTGGACATGACGCGCCCCGTCCGTCAACACCCTCTTCGCATGACGCGATGATGACGAGGGGTTTGCCCCCCGCTCAGCGCGAACGGCCCTTGGACTGGACGCGCTCCCGGCGGGCCGCCAGTTCAGCCGGGGCAAGGGCGCTGTTGTGCCGCCGCGCCAAGTCCCCTTCGAGCGCCATCGCCTCGCCGAAGGGCAGGCTGTAACCGGCATCCATCAGCCGCTTGTAGCCGGCGAGAAAGCCCGCATCGACCTCGGCGATCTCGCCTGCCAGCGCCAGCACCTCGGCCATCAGCTCGCCCGGCGGCACGGTGCGGCTGACAAGGCCCCAGGCGCTGGCCTCGCCCGCCGTCACGAACCGGCCGGAAAAGGCCATTTCCTTCGCCCTCGAAGGGCCGATGATGCGGGACAGCTTCTGGCTCAGGCCCCAGCCGGGAATGACGCCGACGCGCTGGTGGGTATCGGCGAAACGCGCGGTCTCGGCGGCGATGAGAATGTCGCAGGCGAGCGCCAGTTCGAATCCGCCGGTGATGGCGACGCCGTTGATCGCGGCGATGACCGGCTTCGGGCACTGTTCGATGGCGTGGACCGGATTCGGCCTCTCGCCGCCCTCCGCCGTGCCGAGGAGGCCCGGCGCGGAGCCCAGTTCCTTGAGGTCAAGACCGGCGCAGAAGGCGCGCTCGCCGGCCCCGGTCAGCACCAGGACCCGCGCCGTTTCGTCGCGGCCGAGGGCGGCGACCGCGGCCGTCAGCGAGCGGATGAGCGACTGCGACAGGGCGTTCATCGCCTGCGGACGGTTGAGGATCAGCACTGCCACCGGCCCGTGGCGCTCGATGAGGAGTTCGGTCATGGCGGTCCCTCCGCTGCCCGGACGAGTGTGCGGCGGCGCGGCACCCGGCGCATCCCGGCGTTTCGGGGGAGATGGAGCCCGGCCCTACCGCGCCAGCGCCTTCTCGACCTCCGGCCGGATGATCCCCGCCAGAACCTGTGCCGTGATCGGCCCGACATGCTTGAACAGGATCGTGCCGTCGCGGCCGACGATGAAGGTTTCCGGCACGCCGTAGACGCCCCAGTCGATCACCGCCCGCCCGGCCGGGTCGACGCCGACCAGCGCATAGGGATTGCCGTTGCGGCCAAGGAAGCGGCGCGCATTGTCCGGCTGGTCCTTCTGGTTGATCCCGGCGATGCGGAAGCGGCCGTCCCTCGCCAGCTCCATCAGGAACGGGTGCTCCTCGTGGCAGGGGATACACCAGGAGGCGAAGACATTGACCACGGTGACGTGGCCAGCGAGGTCGGCGGTGCGGAAGCCCGGCCGGTCGATGCCGGCGAGCGGCGCGAGGTCGAACTGTGGCGCCGGCCGGCCGATCAGGGCGGAGGGCAGCCGCTGCGGATCACCGCGCAGGCCGACGATGAAGACCGCGACCAGCGCGGCAAAGAGCGCCAGCGGCAGATAGGCGAACCACGAGCGGCGCTTCGGTGCCGGGGCTGCGGTATCGGTCACGACGAAAGGTCTCCGCCGCGGGCCGAGCGGCGGGTGACGCCGCGGGCCTCGAGGTCCGCCAGCCGCGCCTTCTGGGTACGGTGGTCGACGACGATCCAGCCCATGACCACGCCCAGCGTCACCACCGTGACCGCATAGGAGCCGAGGATGAAGCCTGTATGGGGATCGGAACCGAACATGATGGCGTTCACTCTCCCGGTACGGGCTCGGCGCCCGCCGGCATCTCGCGCTGCGCCGCCACCATCTGCATGGCGCGCACCCGGCGACGCAGGATTTCGTTGCGCATCGCCGCCAGATGCAGGGTGACGAAGAGCAGGGTAAAGGCGATCGCGGCGACCAGCAGCGGGGTCAGGATGGACGGATGGATCGTCGGGCCGTCGAGGCGGAAGACGGAGGCCGGCTGGTGCAGGGTGTTCCACCAGTCGACGGAGAACTTGATGATCGGCAGGTTGATCGTTCCGACCAGCGTCAGGACGGCGGCGGCGCGGCCGGCCCGCCCGGGATCGTCGATCGAGCGCCAGAGCGCCATCAGGCCGAGATACATGAGCAGGAGGATGAGCTGCGAGGTCAGCCGCGCATCCCAGATCCACCAGGTCCCCCACATCGGCCGGCCCCAGAGCGAACCGGTGGCCAGGCAGATGAAGGTGAAGGCCGCCCCGATGGGTGCCGCCGCCTTGGCCGAGACGTCGGCGAGCGGGTGGCGCCAGACCAGCGTGCCGATCGAGGCCGCCGCCATCAGCGCATAGCAGAACAGCGACAGCCAGGCAGAAGGCACATGGACATACATGATCCGGACGGTGCTGCCCTGCTGATAGTCGGCGGGCGAGCCGAAGAAGGCGAGATAGAAGGCGATGGCCATGACGATGGCGCTCGCGGCGGCGAGCCACGGCAGAACGCGCGCGACCAGCGCGAGAAATCGGGTCGGATTGGCCAGGTCGGTCAGCGCCATGCCCATTTTCTAGAGCGCGGGGGCCGGGCTGGCAATGCGGCCGATCAACCGGGGCCGGCGAAAACGACGACGGCCCGGGCGAACCCGGGCCGTCGGTGGACACGCCTGCGTGAGGCGGATCAGAAGCGGTAGTTCACGCCCGTGCGGATCGTGTGGCTGTTCATGCCGATGCGCGGGGCGCCGCTGAGCGCGTTGAAGGCCGAGCGGCCGAGGTCGGTGTAGCGGTACTCGACGAGGGCCGAGACGTTGCGGGTGAACATGTACTCGCCGCCGACGCCGAGCGTCCAGCCGGTGAGCGACCGGGTCTGGCGGGCGACCGCCGGAGCGAGTTCGCGGGCCTGGATCTGGCCGAGGGCGAGACCACCCGTGGCGTAGAGCAGCAGGTTGTCCTGCACGGCATAGCCGAGACGGGCGCGCAGCGAGCCGTGCCAGTTCTCGCTGGCGCGGACGTCGACGGCCGGGCCGGCGGTGACGAAGCGGCGCGAGATGCTGCCGTAGGAAATGTCGCCGGCGACACCGAGGACGACGCGGTTGATCTGCCAGTCATAGCCGGCCTGCAGGCCGCCGAAGACGCCCGAAGCGCTGCCGAGCCCATAGCCGGCATTGTTGCGGAAGTTCGAGGCGAAGGCACCGCCGAGATGGGCGCCGATCGAGAAGCCGGTCCACACGCCGGCCGGAGCGGCCGGGGCATAGATGGCGTCGGCGACGGGCTGGCGGCGCGGAATATCCGCTGCGAAGGCCGGGGTGGCGAGGGTGGCGGCCGCAGCCGCGGCCCAGACGAACTTCTTCATGGTCAACTCCTGTCCCACGAACGGTGCCGGCAACCGGCAGCGCCCCTGTTGTGATGCGGTGAACAATCCATAACCGCATTCATTCGAATTTTCGCGTGTTCCTTCGCCGTGTCCTTAATGGAGCGTTACCGACGGAAGACTGCGTAGCCGTCGAGCGACGACACGCCTTCTCATTTCCATCGGTTATTGGCTGAAATGAGGCACATTATGCCAAGTCAAATTGGGAAAAATTCGGTTACTTCTGGCGTAATGAAAAATCAATATTGTACTTTTTTGAATAATTACTGGAATTCACCGCTCGACATGTGTCACAATCATGGCGCCCGGCGGGCCTTCCGCGGGCTGCGCCAGTGAACCGGGGTCCCGGAGCCGGCGTAGAGCATGACGCAGTCGATCAGGACACTCGGGCGCAAGTCGATGGCCCTGCCGATACTGCCGCCATGCGGGACCGGCCCGGCAACGCCGCCTGTGGCAGATTGGCACCACCGGGACCATGTCGTCGCCGCGGGCGGTACCAGGGGATGGAAACGCAGATGAGCGAGATCGGCACAGCCCTGGTGACGGGCGGCGCGAAGCGGGTCGGCCGCGCCATCGTCGAGGCTCTGGCAGCGGCGGGCTATGCCGTCGCCATCCATGCCAACCGCTCGCAGGGCGAGGCCGATGCCCTGGCGCGGCACATCGTGGCGGCGGGCGGCCGTGCCGCCGTCGTTACCGCCGATCTCGCCGAACCGGCCGATGTCGACGGCCTCATCGCCGCCGCCGTCGCCGCCCTCGGCCCGCTCACGCTGCTGGTCAACAATGCCAGCGAATTCGCCGACGACCAGCTCGGCACGCTGACGCGCGAGGTCTGGAACCGCCAGTTCCGCGTCAATATCCAGACCCCCTCCTTCCTCGCCCAGGATTTCGCCGCGCAGGCCCCGTCGGGGTCCGCCATCATCAACATCACCGACCAGCGGGTGCTGAAGCCGACGCCGCAATTCTATTCCTATGCGCTGACCAAGGCGGCGCTCGCCGCCGCCACCGTGGCCATGGCCCAGGCCCTCGCCCCGCATATTCGCGTCAATGCGGTCGCGCCGGGTCCCAGTCTCCAGGGCCATCGCCAGGGTCCGGAGGATTTCGCCCGCCAGACCGCCGCCACCCTGACGCGGACCGGCAGCCCGCCCGCCGAGATCGCCCGCGCCGTCCTCTATCTCGCGGGCGCCACCGCCGTGACCGGCGTCACCATCCCCGTCGACGGCGGCCAGCACCTGATCTGGCAGACCCCGGATGTCGACGGCGTACGAGAATAGCGGTCCCCGTCGTCGCTGATGCCAGATGCCGGACGCGGTGATCGCCTATATATCGCCCATCATGACTCGCGCCGGCCGCACCAATATCGACCCCGACCTCTCGGACCCCGAGGCCGCCGCCGCGGACGAGACCGAAACCCTCGTCCTCGACCTCGCCGCCGAGGAGGACGAGACGCCGGCCGAGGGCACGGTCGCCGCCGGCATGGAGGTCATCAAGGCCGCGGTGAAACATGCCCCCAGGGGTCCCGGCGTCTACCGGATGATCGGCGCCCGGGGCGAGGTGCTCTATGTCGGCAAGGCGAAGTCGATCGCCCGCCGGGTCATTTCCTATACCCGCCCGACCGGCCTCGTCAGCCGCATCGTGCGGATGGTGGCCGCCACCACCGCCATGGAATTCGTCTCGACCAAGACCGAGACCGAGGCGCTGCTGCTCGAGGCCAATCTCATCAAGCAGCTGCGCCCGCGCTTCAACGTCCTGATGCGGGATGACAAGTCCTTTCCCTATATCCTCATCACCGGCGACCATGCCGCCCCGCGCATCACCAAGCATCGCGGCGCCCGCACCGCCAAGGGCGATTATTTCGGTCCCTTCGCCTCGGCCTGGGCCGTCGGCCGCACCATCAACGCCCTGGAGCGTGCCTTTCTGGTGCGCTCCTGCTCCGACGCCGTCTTCGACAGCCGCACCCGCCCCTGCCTGCTCTTCCAGATCAAGCGCTGCGCCGGACCCTGCACCGAAGAGGTCGCGCCGGACGACTATGCCGCCCTGGTCAAGGAGGCCAAGCTCTTCCTCTCCGGTCGCAGCCAGGCGGTGAAGCAGGTCCTCGCCCGTCAGATGGAGGAGGCCGCCGGGGCGATGGAATTCGAGCGCGCCGCCGTCTATCGCGACCGCCTCGCCGCCCTCTCCGCCATCCAGGCGACCCAGGGCATCAATCCCCGCGGCGTCGAGGAGGCCGACGTCTTCGCGGCGGTGCAGGAGGGCGGACAGACCTGCATCCAGGTCTTCTTCTTCCGCACCGGCCAGAACTGGGGCAACCGCGCCTATTACCCCAAGGCCGACCGGTCGCTGGAGGCGGGAGAGGTTCTCGCCTCCTTCATCGCCCAGTTCTACGACGACAAGCCGCCCCCGGCCCTCGTGCTCCTGTCCCACCCGGTCGAGGACCAGCCGGTCCTCGCTGATGCGCTCTCCGCCGTCGCCGGCCGGCGGGTCGAGGTGCAGGTGCCGCAGCGCGGCGAGAAGAAGGACCTCGTCGACCATGCCACGCAGAATGCCCGCGAGGCGCTCGGACGCCAGCTCGCCGAGAGCACCTCGCAGCTCAAACTGCTGCAGGGCCTCGCCGAAGCCTTCGGCCTTGCGGCGCCGCCGCGCCGCATCGAGGTCTACGACAATTCCCACATCATGGGCTCCAATGCCGTCGGCGGCATGATCGTCGCGGGTCCCGAGGGCTTCCGTCGCCGCGACTACCGCAGCTTCAACATCAAGTCCGACATCGCCCCCGGAGACGATTTCGGCATGATGCGTGAGGTGCTGGAGCGCCGCTTCAGGCGGCTGCTGAAGGACGCCCCCAAGGCCATCGCTGATACGGATGCCACAGCCGACGCCGCGGACCAGGCGGAAATCGAAGTCGAGGCCGACGGTTCCTGGCCCGATCTCGTCATCATCGACGGCGGGCCGGGCCAGCTCGCCGCCGCCCAGGCGATCCTCGCCGGCCTCGGGATCACCGACGTGCCGCTGGTCGGCATCGCCAAGGGCCGCGACCGCGAGGCGGGGCGCGAGACCTTCCACATGGCGGGACGCGAGCCGTTCCGGCTCGAACCGCGCGATCCCGTGCTCTATTTCGTCCAGCGCCTGCGCGACGAGGCCCACCGCTTCGCCATCGGCACCCATCGCGGCCGCCGCAAGAAGGACATCCGCTCGGCCGGCCTCGCCGAGATCGGCGGCATCGGCCCGGCGCGCAAGCGCGCCCTGCTCAACCATTTCGGCACGCTGAAGGCGATCGAGCGCGCCAGCCTCGACGACCTCCAGCGCGCCCCCGGCATCAATGCCGCCACGGCCCAGGCGGTCTACAATTTCTTCCACCCGCAGCGGTGAAGGGGGCTAGTCGCCCTCGCCCCGCGCCCGCGATTCGGCAATCAGCCGGTTGGTGGCGCCCTCGATATCGGCCTCCAGCCGCTCGGCGAATTCGGTCGGCGACAGGCCGGGCGGGATCGGATCGAGGAACTCGACCAGCACGGTACCCGGCCGGCGGATGAAGGACTTGCGGCCCCAGAACATGCCGGAATTCAGCGCCACTGGCTGGCACGGCAGATCGAGCGTCCGGTAGAGATGGGCCACGCCATATTTGTAGTCCGGCGGCGCGGCCACCGGCCGCCGCGTGCCTTCGGGAAAGATCATCACCTGCCGGCCGATCGATGCCGCGATCTTGGCCCCTGCCGTGATCGAGGCCAGCGCCTCGCCCTTCTTGCCGCGGTCGACCGGGATCTGCCGCGCCTTCCACACCGCCCAGCCGAACAGCGGCACATAGGCGAGTTGCCGCTTGTACACATAGGCCGGCCGGCGGAACGGCAGGAAGAAGGCGAAGGTCTCCCAGGCCGACTGGTGCTTGGCGGCAACGAGGATGGCGCCCTCCGGGATTTTCTCCATCCCGCGCCACTCGACCTTCAGGTCGCAGATGACGCGCAGCGCCCAGAGATTGCCCCGCCCCCAGACGAGCCCGATGCCCAGGATGAGGCGGTCGCCGGGCAGCAGCAGGAGGGGGATCATGACGAGGAGCAGAAACCCCGTCCACAGGTAGAAGAAGACGTTGAAGACGAGAGAGCGCAGATGGAGCATCGGGCGGGTCCTTGCCGCCCGGTCCGGCGGATCAGCTGCGGGCGGTGCGCAGCGGCGGGGCGGGTGGATCGGCGGTTGCCCGGTCCAGCCGCAGCCCCACCGCCGCCATCAGGTACTTGGCATATTCCACGCCGAGAATCTTCACGCTCGCTGCGTCTTTCCACCATCGCTGCGGATGGATCGCGCCGGTCTGGACCGGAAAGGCAACCAGCCGCACGTCCGGCATGATCCGCTGCAACTCCAGCATGGTCCGCGGCATGTGGTAGCTCGAGGTCACCACGAGCAGCGAGCGGAAGGCATGCAGCCGGGTCCATTTCGCGGTTTCGATGGCATTGCCGCGGGTGTTGAGCGCCCGGTGGTCGAGGTCGATGCAGCAGGCCATGAGCGGCGAGGCGGCGGGAACCGCCCGGGCGAGTTCGCGCTCGCGCACCATCGGGTTGACGCCGCTGATGAGGAGCCGGCGACCATGCCCTGCCCCCAGCAGGGTCACCGCATCGCTGACCCGGTAGGAGCCGCCCGTCATCGCCACGATCGCCTCGGTGCGCGGGCTGTCGGGATCATAGGGGCGCGTCGCGCTCTCGGCGAAGGCGATGAAGCCGCCGCCGAGGCCGAGGGCGGCAGCGGCCACGAGCGCCGGGATCAGAAAGGACGGCCGCAGCACCGCGCGGAGCATCGAAGGCCGGCGGGAGGCCTTCGATCCTTGCGCCAGACCGGGCGCGCTGTCGCTGCGCAGGAGCGTCATGGGATTCAGAATAGCACCGAATAAGGCAATCAGAAGTCCCGTTCATGGCCGGCTGCCATGGTTTCCCCCGGGCGGCGCGGCCCGAACCCGCCCTTCGCCTCCCTTCCTTCGGCCGGGATTGACTCGGCGCCGGCCGGTGCCGAAGCCTGTCCGATCCATCCCCCTGGAGTGCGCCATCATGAAAGCCGTCCTGTGCAAGGCCTATGGGCCGCCCGAGAGCCTCGTGGTCGAGGATCTTCCCGATCCGGTCGCCGGACCCGGCGAGGCGGTCGTCAGGGTCGCGGCGGTAGGCCTCAATTTCTTCGACAACCTGATCATCCAGAACAAGTACCAGGTGAAGCCGGAGCTTCCCTTCTCGCCCGGCTCCGAATTCGCCGGCCGGGTCGAGAGCCTCGGCGTGGGGGTGAGCCGCCTCAAGGTCGGCGACCGGGTCCTCGGCAACATCGCCCATGGCGCCGCGCGCACCCATGTCGTCGTCAAGGCCGCAGCGCTGGCACCGATCCCGGACGGATTGTCGGACGACCAGGCCGCCGGCATGATCATCACCTACGGCACCACGATCCATGCGCTGAAGGACCGGGCCCAGCTGAAACCGGGCGAGACGCTGGCCGTTCTCGGCGCCGCCGGCGGCGTCGGCCTCGCCGCCGTCGAACTCGGCAAGGCCATGGGGGCCCGGGTCATCGCCTGCGCCTCCTCCGACGAGAAGCTTGCCTTCTGCCGCGCCCATGGCGCCGACGAGACGCTCAACTATGCCACCCACGACCTCAAGGAGGGCCTGAGGGCACTGACCGGCGGCAAGGGACCGGACGTCATCTACGACCCCGTCGGCGACAAGCTGGCCGAGCCGGCGCTGCGCGCCATCGCGTGGGAGGGGCGCTTCCTGGTCATCGGCTTCGCCGGCGGCGAGATCCCGAAAATCCCGCTCAACCTCACCCTGCTCAAGGGCTGCGACATTCGCGGTGTCTTCTGGGGCTCCTTTGCCCAGCGCGAGCCGGAGAAGAACCGCGACAACCTCATGCAGGTCGCCCGCTGGACCGCCGAGGGCAAGCTCTCCCTCCATGTCCACGGCAGCTGGCCGCTGGAGAAGATCGCCGAGGCTCTCGGCGAACTGACCAGCCGCAGGGCCCAGGGCAAGGTCATCCTGAGGCCGTGATCCCGGCCGCAGCCCCCGTGACCGACGCGCCGCCGCGCCGTCAGGCCGGGACCAGGGACCGCTGCGCCGCTGCGTCCTCCGGGGCGACGGTGCTGAGATCGGCCTCGGCGGCGGCACGGTCGGCCTCGCTCTCGGCGATGAGGTGGATATGCACCTCCTCGGCCCGCTTCATCTGGGCGAGGCGTGCCAGCGCCGCGGGAGAAGCCGGCGAGCGGCCGGCCCAGAGCGCGACGCGCGTGCCGTCGGCTTCGGCACGGGCGAGGACGATGACGGCCCCCTGATAGGCGGGAGCAGTCGCGGCGGTATGGACGGTGGCGAGGTAGCGCCGCCCGGAAATGCCGCGCCAGGCATGGAAGCGCGCGGCAAGGCCGGAGACCCTCAGGGCAGGGGGCGTACCGGCGTCGAAAGCGTGGATCGTTCGGCCTTTGTTCATTGGAACATTATGAGAACAAACCAGCGTTGCGGTCAATGGGACCGGCTCCCTTCGCCGGCCTATTGCTGACAGCGTTGTGGCAAGAGGATTGGCTTGCGTCCCCCGCTCAATGCCCCGCGGCCAGGGTGCCGCGCTGGCGCGTATCCGCCGCCCCGGCCCAGCCGCCTGGCACGGCGAGGATGGCATTGACGTTGCCGAAGGCCCCGCGCGGCGCGATCCGGTGGCCCCGCGCCTCCAGCAGCCGGAGCGTATCGAGCGACAGCCCGCCCTCGATGTCGATCGCATCAGGGAGCCACTGGTGGTGGACGCGCGGAGCGGCGACCGCCTCGGCGATGTTCATGCCGTGGTCGATGACATTGAGAATGGTCTGGAGGGTGATGGTGATGATGCGGCTGCCGCCCGGCGATCCCGTGACCATCGCCACCTTGCCGTCGCGGAATAGGATCGTCGGCGTCATCGAGGAGAGCGGGCGCTTGCCCGGCCCAGGCAGGTTGGCGGCGCCCTGGACGAGGCCGAAGGCGTTCACCGCCCCGGCCTTGGCGGCGAAATCGTCCATCTCGTTGTTGAGAAGGATGCCGGTGCCCGCGGCGACGAGGCCGAGGCCGTAGGAGAAATTGAGGGTGGTGGTGTTCGAGACGGCGTTGCCATGCCGATCGACGACCGAGAAATGCGTCGTCTGCTCGCCCTCGTGCGGCGCCGGGTCACCGGCGCGGATCTCGGCCGAGGGACGGGCGCGGAGAAGGTCGATGCGCGGCCTCAGCGCATCGGCATAGGCCTTGGCGGTGAGCCCGCGCACCGGCACGGCGACGGCGTCGGGATCGCCCAGGTGCTGCGCCCTGTCGGCATAGGCGAGCTTCATCGCCTCGACCATGAGATGGATCGTCTCGGCGCTGTTGTGGCCGCGCCGCCCGAGATCCATCGGCTCCAGCAGGTTCAGCATCTGCACGAGATGAACCCCGCCGGAGGAGGGCGGCGGCATGGAGGCAATGCTGTAGCCCTTGTAGCTGCCGCGCAGCGCCGCGCGGATCACCGGCCGGTAGGCGCGCAGATCCGCCTCCGTCATCAGGCCACCGTGCTCCGCCAGCGCCGCGACGATGCGCGCCGCCGTCGCGCCCTCGTAGAACCCGGCCGGCCCCTGCTGGGCAATGGCCTCGAGCGCGCGGGCGAGATCCTCCTGCACCAGGCGGTCGCCATGCCCGAGGGCGCTGCCGTCGGGCTTGAGGAAGATGCGCCGCGAGGCGGGAAAGCGGCCGAGCCGCGCCGCCGCCCGGGGGAGCGAATCGGCAAGGTCCTCGTCCACGGGAATCCCGTCGCGGGCGAGCCGGATGGCCGGCGCGATCAACTCGGCGAGGCTCAACCGCCCCGAGCCGTAGCGGCGATGCGCCTCGGCGAGGCCGGCCACCGTGCCGGGCACGCCGGCCGCCAGCCCGGTATCGCGCGACAGACGCGGGTCCGGCTCGCCGTTCGCTCCGAGGAACATGGTCGGCGTCGCCGCCGCCGGCGCCGTCTCGCGATAGTCGATGGCGATGGTCTCGTTCCGCTCCGCCAAGTGCACCAGCATGAACCCGCCGCCGCCGAGATTGCCCGCCCGCGGCAACGTCACCGCCAGGGCAAAGCCGACAGCCACCGCCGCGTCCACCGCATTGCCGCCGCGCGTCAGGATCTCGACCCCGACCCGCGTCGCCCGCGCCTCCTGGCTCGCCACCATGCCATTCGGCGCCAGCGCCGGATGGACGCGCGCCGCCTCGGCGATGATCGGCCAGGACACGGCGGCCGGTGCCGGCGCCGGCTGGGCGAGGGCGGCCGGCGCCATCAGCCAGGCGGCGGCAAGGGCCCAGGCGGCCAGACTTTTCCGATGACGCATCCGTCCTCTCCCGCTGCACTGCCGCCCCGCAGCGGTGGCTCTTGGCAAGCCGCCCGCGAGAGCCATGATGGGCGCGATAGCGGAGGTGAGTCGGTCACTCCGCGCGACCCCATAAGAACAACCGGCGCGAGACACGTCCATGGCCGCCCCCGATCGCCTGCCGCCCATCCCCCCAGCCGCCTATACGCCCGAGCAGGAAGCCGCAGCGGCGGATTTCCGCAAGCGCCGCGGCGTCGAGCCCTTCGGCCCCTATGCGCCGCTGATGCGCTCGCCCAAGGTGATGATCGACGTCGAGGCGCTGGGCCGTCGCCTGCGCTACGGCTCCTGCCTGTCCGAGGACCTGAAGGAACTGGCCATCTGCCAGGTGGCGCGCTCCTGGTCGCAGCAGTTCGAGTGGTCGGTTCATGCCATGGAAGCGGAGAAGGCCGGTGTGTCCAGGGACATCCTTGCCGCCATCGCCGACGGCCGCCGTCCCGACGCCATGAGCGCCGACCAAGCCCTCATCTATGATGCGGTCGCCGAACTCCTGACGACGAAGCGCTGGTCGGACACCACCTACGCCCGCATCGTCGCCCGACACGGCGAGCAGGGTGCCGTGGAGATTCCGACCCTCGTCGGCATCTATTCGCTGCTGGCCATGGTCCTCAACGTGGCGCGCACGCCTGCCGACGGTCCGGAAGGCCTCCCCCGCTGGCCCGAATAAAACGCCTCGCCTGATTGTGATTTCCGCATCGCGTTCCATCCCAGCACACCAGGGCGACGCCTGATTCGTCGATCCGCCGCGGAACTGTTCCAAGGTCCCCCATGTTGCCTCCGGTCACCGTCTCCGGCGACACAGCCGCCCAGCCGGCGCCCCGCAAGGCCATCGCCGGCTGGGTACTCTTCGACTGGGCGGCGCAGCCCTATTTCACCCTGATCAACACCTTCGTCTACGCCCCCTTCTTCGCCAGCGCGATCGCCGCCAACCCGGTCGACGGCCAGGCCATGTGGGGCTTTGCCACCAGCGCCGCCGGCGTCGCCATCGCCATCCTTTCGCCGGTGCTCGGCGCCATCGCCGACGCCTCCGGCCGGCGCAAGCCGTGGATCGCCGCCTTCGGGCTCCTGCTGGTGATGGGGGCGAGCCTCCTGTGGTTCGGCCGCCCCGGCGCCCCGGAGACCGTCGCACTCGTGCTGGTCGCCTTCGTCCTCGCCACCATCGGCGCCGAATTCGCCACGGTCTTCAACAATTCGATGATGCCGACCCTCGTGCCGCCGCAGCGCATCGGTCGGCTCTCCGGCCTTGGCTGGGCGGTCGGCTATCTCGGCGGGATGACCTCGCTGATCTTCATGCTCGGCTTCCTGGTTGCCAGCCCCGAGACCGGGCGCACCCTGGTCGGGCTCGAACCGCTCTTCGGCCTCGATCCGGCGCAGCGGGAGGGTGACCGCGCCGCCGGCCCCCTGACCGCCCTGTGGTTCATTCTCTTCATCATCCCGCTCTTTCTCTTCACGCCCGACGTACCCGCCCGGATGGGCATGGGCGCGGCGGTGCGCTCGGGGATGGCGAGCCTGGCGGCGACGCTGAAGGAGGTCCGCCGGCACCGCAACGTGCTGGTCTTCCTGGTCGCCAACATGATCTACATGGACGGGCTGGTGGCGCTCTTCGCCCTCGGTGGCATCTATGCGGCCGGCGTCTTCGGCTGGACCACCATCGAGATCGGCCTCTTTGGCATCTTCCTGACCATCACCGGCACGGCCGGTGCGCTCCTCGGCGGCCGGCTCGACGACACGATCGGCTCGAAACGGGTCATCCTCGGTTCGATCTTCGTCCTCACCTTCTCCGTCATCACCATCCTGCTGATAGGCCCCGGCCATGTCTTCTTCGTCGTCCAGACCGCCTTGCCGGCGCCGGGCGACGGCCTCTTCGCCACCGCCCCCGAACAGGTCTATCTCGCCCTCGGCGGCCTGATCGGCGCGGCGGCGGGCCCGCTCCAGGCGGCGTCCCGCTCCCTGCTGGTGCAACTCGCCCCGCGGGCGCAGATCGGCCAATTCTTCGGCCTCTTCGCCTTGTCGGGGAAGGTCACGGCCTTTGTCGGGCCGTTCCTCGCAGGCGTCGTGACCCTCGCCCTCAACGACCAGCGGGCCGGGCTCGGCATGCTGGCGATCATGTTCCTGATCGGCGCGACGGTCCTCACCTATGTCCGGACCGAGCGGGCGGCCTGAGGCCGGATCGGAAGACCCCGGCGCGGCGTCACGTCATGCCCGGCCGTTGGCCGGCCATGCAGCGAATCGATCAACGGCTGGGCAGGTCAGCGCTGGCCGCCCCAGGGCGGCACCGAGCCGCCGAACCCCGTGGGCTGGATCGGCGCCTGCTGACCCATCAGCATCTCGACGGTGACGGCCGTGCCGGAGACCGAGACCATCAGCATGGACTTGCCGAGCGTCTCGTAGTCGATGTCGATGCCGACGATGGCATTGGCGCCGAGGCGCTGGGCCTCCGCCATCATTTCCTGGAAAGCGGTGGTCCGCCCGTCGCGCAGGACCGTCTCGTAGGCGCCGGACCGGCCGCCGACGATGTCGCGGATCGAGGCGAAGAGGTCGCGGAAGATGTTGGCGCCGAGAATGACCTCGCCGGTGACGATGCCGTTGTAGCGGATGATCCGTCCGCCCTCGAGCGCCGGCGTCGTGGAAAGCAGCATGGGATGATCTCCTCAGGGTCGCCCGCTGGCATGTGGGGATGCATGCTCAGTGGCGGAAGTGGCGGACTCCGGTGAAGACCATGGCGAGCCCGGCCGCATCGGCAGCGTCGATGACCTCCTGGTCGCGCATCGAGCCCCCCGGCTGGATCACCGCCGTCGCACCGGCCTCGACCGCTGCCAGCAGGCCGTCGGCGAAGGGGAAGAAAGCATCGGAGGCGACCACCGAACCCTTGGTGAGCGGGATCGTCCAGCCGCCGGCAGCCGCCGCATCTTCCGCCTTGCGGGCGGCGATCCGGGCCGAATCCACCCGGCTCATCTGGCCGGCTCCGATGCCGACCGTCGCGCCGTCCCTGGCATAGACGATCGTGTTCGACTTCACGTGCTTGGCCACGCGGAAGGCGAAGCGGAGATCGGTCAGTTCCTGGGCTGTCGGCATCCGCTTGGTGACAACCTTGAGGTCCATGGCATCGACAACCGCATTGTCGCGCGACTGAACCAGCAGGCCGCCCGCCACCGTCTTGACCGTGATGCCGGGTGCCTTCGGATCGGGCAGACCCCCGGCCAGCAGCAGACGGAGGTTCTTCTTCGCCGCGAGGATGGCCTTCGCCTCCTCCGTCGCGTCGGGGGCAATGATGACCTCGGTGAAGATCTCGACAATCTTCCGCGCCGCTTCCGCGTCGAGGGTGCGGTTCAGCGCAACGATCCCGCCGAAGGCCGAAACGGGATCGCAGGCCAGCGCCTTCTCATAGGCCGAGAGGAGGTCCGGCCCCTCGGCGACGCCGCAGGGATTGGCGTGCTTGATGATGGCCACCGCCGCGGAGCGGGCCGGATCGAACTCGCCGACCAGCTCATAGGCCGCGTCGGTGTCGTTGATGTTGTTGTAGGACAGTTCCTTGCCCTGCAGCTGGCGGATCGTCGCCACGCCGGGCCGGGCATTCGGCCCCTGCGGGGTCTTGTAGAAGGCCGCCCATTGGTGCGGATTCTCGCCATAGCGCAGGCCCTGCGCCAACGCGCCGCCGAAGGCGCGGGAGGGCGTCGCGGTCTCGGCGAGCGCGTCGAAGAGCCAGTTGGAAATGGCAGCGTCATAGGCGGCGGTGCGCGCATAGGCCTTGGCGGCGAGGCGCTTGCGCAGGTCGAGGGTCGTGGCGCCGCCCGCGGCCTTCATGGTGTCGATCACCGCGCTGTAATCGGCGGCATCGACCACCACAGTCACCGCCTCATGGTTCTTCGCCGCGGCGCGGATCATGGCAGGACCGCCGATATCGATGTTCTCGATCGTGTCGTCCCACGAGGCGCCGCGGGCGATCGTCGCCTCGAAGGGATAGAGGTTCACCACCAGGAGGTCGATCGGCAGGATGCCGTGGGCCTTGGCGGCGGCCTCGTGCTCGTCGTTGCCGCGGATGGCGAGAAGCCCGCCATGGACCTTCGGATGCAGCGTCTTGACCCGCCCATCCATCATCTCCGGAAAGCCCGTCAGATCGGCCACTTCGGTGACCGCCAGCCCCGCATCCTTCAGCGTCTTGAAGGTGCCGCCGGTGGACACCAGCGCCACGCCCAGCGCGGCGAGGTCCCGGGCGAAATCGACGATTCCCGTCTTGTCGGAGACGGAGAGCAGGGCACGGGCAATGGGCTTGGCATTCGGCAAGGCGGACAACTCCGGCGGGCGCGGGGGAATGCCGCGCGCTCTAGCACGGGCCATGGCGGCCCGAAACCGCTTTTGCGGGTCGCAGGACCGGCGCCAAGCTCAGAGCGGCAGTTCGGGCTCGGGCTCGGCGACGGCGGTCGGCCGCGGACGCTCGAGCTTCTGGAATGACCAGGACACCGCGGGTATGGCGGCCGAGGATGCGACCGACACGGTCAGTTGCAGCGTGCGGCGCGGCCCCTCGGCGAGGGTCAGCGCCACGCTCTCCTCGATGGCCACCGGCTGGTCGGCGAGGAAGCGCCAGCCCTCGCCGCTTGCCAGGCGCAGCAGCGCGGCGCGCGGATGCTCGGTGTGGATCAGCGTGACGGCCGGATGAATGTGGAATCGCAGGACATAGGCCCGGTCCTCGCCCTCGATCCGGTCGACGCCCTCAAGCAGGGCGCCGTCGCCGGACAGGCGGAGCCGCCGGCCGTGCAGGACACCGCACCGGCCGCGATAGCCGTCGTGGCGGGCATCAAGTGTCAGGTCCTGCCTCTGGCATGAGACCTCGTTGGGACCGGACAGGAGCAGCCCCGCTGTGGAGAGCCCCCGGCCGACCGTCATCGACGACCTGTCGGCGACGGTCACCGTGGAATGGGCGGCAGTCTTGCGGGCCTGGATGCGCCAGGTGGCGCGCTGGAGGGACGGCCTGCCGCAATTGATGACGATCGTGTCGAGGCCGGAGGAAAATTCGAGCGACAGGCAGCCGGCATGGGCCCTGGCGCTGAAGGCGGCAGGCGGCGCCGGCCCGGTATCGACGAGAACGACGGTGCCGCCGGCCTCGAGCCGCTCATAGCCGCCGCGCGGCGCCGAAGCCGGCGTCAGACCGCGCGTCTCGTCATAGGCGAGCGCCGTCGCGACCTGGTCGATGGCGGTCTGGCCCATGCCGTTGAACCGGGCGAGCGTGCCGTCCCCGTGCTGGAAGAAGCGGATCATCGGCATCATCCGGTCCACCGCCGTCAGGATGGCGGCGGGGGGCGTGGCGTTGCGGGCGGGAAAGAGCTGACGCAGCGGCAGTAGATCGAGGACGAGACCCACCAGCACGCTGGGATCCCGGCTCACATGGCAGCCGTCGGGGAGGATCTGGCGGTCCAGCTCGTCGCCGAGCAGGCGGGCGGCGCGCGCCACCAGCCTGTCCTCGCCGTCCATGCACAGCCCGGCCGTGACCAGGGCAATGAGCACCGCCAGCCGCTCGACCCCGGGTGACAGGCGGGCGAGCTGGAACTCGAGCTGGCGCACCTGCCGCCAGAGGGCGCGCGAGAAACGCCGGTAGAAGACCTGGTCCGCTCCGGCGAGAAGCAGGCCGGAAGCGCCGATCCAGGCACGGATCCGTTCGGCCGAGAGCGCTACGGAACGCGGCGTTGGCCGGCCGCGCGCCTGGGCGTCGATCCAGGCCTGCACCAGCCGCCGGGCCGCGTCGGCGGCTTCCGGCGTACCGGCGGCGCGCAGGTGCCTCAGCCACGAGAATCCGGCCAGCGCCTCGGCCCATTCGACATTGGGCGGGGTGGCCGCGAAGGGGTCGGGACCGGTGACGATGCGGCCGGCGAAGACATAGACTCCGGCGATCAATTCGTCGGCCCGCACCGGATCGGCAGTGCGCAGGTCCTGCGGGACGAGGACGAGCGCGGGGGCGGGCGTCGCGCCGAGGGCGACGCGCAGGCGACCCGGCAGCGCCGACAGCGCCGCGGCGGCGCGCAGGCCGGCCGCCACGACGAGCGACAGGGCCACCCGCCGCTCCCCGATCCACCTCGTCAATCCCGCCGACAATGCCGCGCGCCTCCCCATGCGACGGGTCCCCCGTCCGTCCGCCGGCCCGGCATTCACAGCCGGTCGACGCGTTTACGTTGATCAAGCCACAGTCCGATTTCCAAGCCATTAACCATTTCGCGCTTTGATGCGGATCATGCCGGGTGGCGCTGTCCGGCACCGTTGGTCCTGGAGTGTGTCCCGTGTCTCGATCGACCCTGCCCGCCGCAGCCGCAGCGCTGTTGTCCTGTCTCTCCGTGCCGGCGCTGGCGCAGGAGCGGGTGTCCGCCCGCTACGAGATCCTGATCGGGGGACTGCAGGTCGGCATTGCCGGGTTCGAGGGCCGCGTCTCCCAGGACAGCTACCAGGCCTCGGTCTCGCTGCGCCTGTCGGGGGTGTCGCGCGTCATCGCCTCCGGTCGCGGCTCGGCCATGGCCTCCGGGCGGATCCTCGGCGGCCGCGCCGTGCCGGCCAACTACACCCTGACCCTCAACACCACCCAGCAGAACGACGCCATCCGCATGGCCATGGCCGGCGGCTCCGTTCGGTCCCATTCCGCCGAGCCGGAACGCCCCGCCGCCGCCGACGAGGTGCCGGTCACCGCAAGCCATCGCCAGGGTGTCCTCGATCCGCTCTCGGCCGGCCTCTTCTTCGTGCCCGGAACCGGGCCGACGGTGGTGGCCGAGGCTTGCGCCAAGACCTTCCCGGTCTTCGACGGCCGTCAGCGCTACGACCTGTCCTTCTCCTACGCCCGCACCGAAAACCTGAAGGTCGCCGGCTATGACGGCCCCGCCGTCGTCTGTAACGCCCGCTACCGGCCGATCGCCGGTCACCGGCCCGCCGTCACCGCGCCGATGGAGGCGAACCGCGACATGCAGATCTGGCTGGCGCCGGTCGCCGGCACACGGGCGCTCGTCCCCGCCCGCATCGCCATCCGCACGCCGGTCGGCATGGCCGAGATCCAGCCGACGCGCCTGGAGCTCGGCGGGCCCACCACGACGGCCTCGGCCAGCCGCTGAGGTTTTCCGCCCTCACATTGGGCAAATTGCTCACTTTCTGAGCACAGACGCCGACGGACGTCGAAAAATCGGTTGCCGTCCGCAACGGCATGGTCTTTGCTGCCATCGGTAATTTCACGGTGCCCGCGCCTTGCCGCGGCGGTCACCGCCCGGCCATGGCCCTCAGGCCAGGCCTGCAGTTCACCGATCGACAGAAGGCCCGCAGATGACCGAGTACCGCTTCCTGCCCACCCGCCGCGCGGCCCTGAAGCTCGCCGGCGCCGCCTCGCTCGCCCCGCTCTTCGCACCGGCCGTCCATGCCCAGGCGACGACCAATGTCCGCTTCACCCTCGACTGGCGCTTCGAGGGCCCCTCGGCCCTGTTCCTGACCGCCCTCGAGAAGGGCCATTTCCGCGCCGAGGGTCTCAACGTCTCGATCGACGCCGCCTCGGGCTCGCGCGAGGGCGTCACCCGCGTTGCCTCCGGCACCTATGACATCGGCTTCGGCGACATCAATTCGATGATCCGCTTCCGCGACGAGAACCCGACGGTCGACCTCAAGGCGAACATGATCGTCTACGACCGTCCGCCCTTCGCCATCGTCGGCCGCAAGTCGCGCGGCATCACCACCGACGTGAAGAGCCTCGAGGGCAAGAAGTTCGGCGCTCCGGCCCCGGACGCCGCCTTTGCCCAGTGGCCGATCTTCAAGACGGTCAACAAGCTCGATGATTCCAAGATGCGCTTCGAGAATGTCGGCTTCCCCGTCCGCGAGCCGATGCTGGCCTCCGGCGAGGTCGACGCCATCTTCGGTTTCGCCAATTCCTCCTTCATCAACCTGAAATCGCGCGGCGTGCCGGAGAACGACATCGTCGTGCTCCACATGTTCGACTACGGCGTCGAGCTCTACGGCAACGCCATCATGGCCAGCCCGGGCTTCCTGGCGGCCAACCGTGCGGCGGTGGCGGCCTTCAACCGCGGCCTCGTCAAGGGCATCCGTGACGCCATCGCCGATCAGGCGGCAGCGACGCGGCTGGTGATCGCCCGCAACGATGTCGCGCGCTTCGAGACCGAGGCCGAGCGCCTGAAGATGACGATCGACAACTACGTCCTCTCCCCCTATGCCCGCGCCAACGGCATCGGTGGCATCGATCCGGCGCGCATGGCCACCGCCATCGACCAGATCGGCCTGACCTTCGCCTTCAAGAACAAGCCGAAGCCGGAAGACATCTTCATCTCCGACCTGCTGCCGGCCGCCGCTGACCGCAAGGTGGCCTGAGGCTTGCTTTCCGACCGAGTCGCGGGCGGCGCGAATGCCCCCGCCCCATATCCCGCGTGAATGCACCGCTCCGAAAGCGCCGTCCCCTTGCGTCCATTCGTCGAACTGACCGGCGTCAGCCATACCTACGCCACCGGCGGCACGCTTGCCGTCGACGGACTGGACATCAGGGTCAACGAAGGTGAATTCGCCGCCGTGGTCGGTCCGTCCGGCTGCGGCAAGTCCACACTGATGAAGCTGGCCACCGGCCTGCAGTTTCCGCAGGCCGGCGCCGTCGTCGTCGACGGCAAGGAAGTGCGCGACCCCGTCAAGATCGCCGGCATGGCCTTCCAGGCGCCGACCCTCCTGCCCTGGCGCACGACGCTCGAAAACCTGATGCTGCCGCTCGAGATCGTCGAGCCGCACCGCTCGCGCCTGCGCCGCCACAAGGCCGAATATGTCGCCAAGGCCGAGGCCCTGCTGGCCTCGGTAGGCCTCGAAGGCGCCGGCTCCAAATATCCCTGGCAGCTCTCCGGCGGCATGCAGCAGCGCGCCTCGCTCTGCCGCGCCCTCATCCACGAGCCGAAGCTCCTCATGCTCGACGAGCCCTTCGGCGCCCTCGACGCCTTCACGCGCGAGGAACTGTGGTGCGTCATCCGCGACCTCCATGCGCGCATGGCCGGCACGCTCACCGTCATCCTCGTGACCCATGACCTGCGCGAGGCGGTCTTCCTCGCCGACCGCATCTTCTGCATGTCCTCCCGCCCCGGCAAGATCATCGCCGAGCGCGAGGTGGCCTTCCCGCGGCCGCGCGACATCGAGATCACCTACAAGCCGGAATTCTCCGACATCGTCCACGACCTGCGCGGGCGCATCGCCCACGCCCGGTCGACGGCCTGAAGGATCGACCATGGGCGCCCTGGCGGATTTCCTGCTCACATCCTGGCCGATGGCGCTGGTCATCGGCGTCGTCGCCTATATCGCCTATCTGCTCTACAAGGTGATCGGCGCCTCGGCGCTGGACCGCACCAAGCTGTCGCTCCAACTCGCACCGCTGTTCTGCACCATCGGCACGTTCCTCGTCTGGGAACTGCTCTGCAAGGCCTTCGCGGTCTCCACCTTCGTGCTGCCGGCGCCCAGCGACATCGCCATCGCCATCTGGCAGTTCCGCCGCCAGATCGGCTTCCATTCCTTCCACACGGCCTGGATGACCCTGGCGGGCTTCGGCCTCGCCGTCGCCTTCGGCATCGCCCTCGGCCTGCTGCTCGGCGCCAGCCGGTTCTTCTATGCCGGCTTTTACCCGCTGCTGGTCGGCTTCAACTCGATCCCCAAGGTTGCGGTCGTTCCGATCCTGGTCATCTGGTTCGGCGTCGGCTGGCTGCCGGCCGTTCTCACCGCCTTCATGATCTCGTTCTTTCCCATCGTCGTGAACGTCGCCACCGGCCTCGCCACGATCGAACCGGAGACCGAGGACGTGCTGAAGGCGCTCGGCGCCTCCAAGCTGCAGATCATGACCAAGGTCGGCATCCCCCGGTCGCTGCCCTATTTCTTCGGCTCGCTCAAGGTCGCCATCACCCTGGCCTATGTCGGCTCGGTCATCGCCGAGTACAACGCCTCGCGCTACGGCATCGGTAATCTCATGGCCCGCGCCTCGGCCGACTTCAACGTGCCGTTGCTCTTCGCCGCGCTCATCGCCCTCGCGATCCTCGGCGTCGCCATGTACATGGCCACCGTCTGGCTGGAGAATCGCATGACCGGTTGGGCCCAGCGCTCGTCTTTCGCCGCCACGTGACCGGCCGGCGCGCAATCGCGCGCTTGCCCCGCCCGGTTCGACACCCCATAAAACAGGTGCGAGCCTCACACCCCTTCACGGCGGACCCATGAAAGCCATTCTCGACGTCGTCCTGATCGCCCTCAACCTCTATTGGTGGGTGATAATCATCTCGGCCGTGCTGTCCTGGCTGATCGCCTTCAACGTGGTGAACTACCGCAACCAGATCGTCGCGCAGATCGACACCACCCTGCGCGCCATGACCGAACCCGTCCTCGCGCCGATCCGGCGACGCATGCCCAATCTCGGGGCCGTCGACCTCTCGCCGATCGTCCTGCTGCTGGGCATCATCCTGATCCAGCAGGTGATCATCCGTTACATCTACCCCAACGTCTTCTGAGGCCGCGATGGACGCCCTGCCCTATCGCGTCGACCGCGAGCGCCTGCTGGTCGACGTGAGGCTGACGCCCCGGGGCGGGCGCGACGCCTTCGAGGGTGCCGAGCGTCTGACGGACGGCCGCTCCGTCCTCAGGGCGAGGGTGCGGGCCGTCCCCGAGGACGGCAAGGCCAATGCGGCGCTTGAGGGGCTTCTCGCCGGGGAGCTCGGCATCGCCCGCTCCCATGTGGCGGTCGTCCAGGGCAAGACCGCGCGGTTGAAGACCCTGTCCGTGGCCGGCGATCTCGTCCGGCTGTCGGCGACCCTCGCCAGGCTCGCCGCCGCCGTCCTCGTCCTTCTGGTCGCCTTCGCCGCCGCTCCGGCGAGCGCCCAGTTCATGGCGCGCGGCGACATCTGCTCCGATCCCTCGCAGTTCCAGCGCTCGCGCGCCGCCGTCGAGCGGGCGGGTCTGCAGACCCCCGACCGGGCCCGCCTCGTCCGGACGTTGCGGGCGGCCCAGTCGCTGGCCCGTGACGCCTGCCCCAACCGCGACGGCTGGCTGGTGCGGCGCGCCGTGGGCATGGTGAACGCGGTCAATCGCGAAGTGCGCCTGCCGCCCGTCGACCTGCCGCTGTTCCTGCGGGAATAGCGCCGCTCAGCGGCCGCCGGCGACCGCCACCGGGCCCTTGTGCAGCTTTTCAGCGAGACCGTAGAGCCGCTCGCGCCGCTCCATCTCCCGCCAGACGTCGGCGGGTGCGATGTCCATGTCGGTCCACAGCACCGTGAGATTGTAGAGCAGGTCGGCGCTCTCGCGGATCACCGCGTCGCGGTCGTTGCCGACAGCGTCGAGCGTCACCTCCGTCGCCTCCTCCACCAGCTTCTTGGCCATCTTGGCGCGGCCGCCGGCCAGCAGCTTGGCGGTGCGCGAGGACGGCACATGGGACTGGCGGAGCTGCAGGATAGCCGCATGCAGGCGGTCGATGGCTTCGGACATGTCGGTGGCTCGCGTCCCCGGCTCCGGTCGAATCAATGGTCTAGTCCTGCGGACGATTCAACGGTCGCAGACAAATGCGGCCTGTCAATGACAGTGCGCCAACCTCCGGTGTCGCAGCGCCGACAAACCGCGATGCGAGGGAACGGGTGGTCGTGGCGGGCCGCGACGACTACACCGCCCGGAAGCCGAACCGGAGCCTTGCCGACGTGACCCTGCGCGACTGGACCTTGCTGACGACGCTGTCCGTCCTCTGGGGTGGCTCGTTCTTCTTTGCCCGCATCGCCCTCGACGACCTGCCGCCGCTGACGCTGGTGCTCACCCGCGTCGTCATCGGCTCCGCCGTCCTCTACGCCGTCCTGCGCGCCACCGGCGAGCGCCTGCCGCGCCGCCGCGACGTCTGGACGACCCTGGCGGTCATGGCGCTGCTCAACAACGTCATCCCCTTCTCGCTGATCTTCTGGGGCCAGACCGCCATCCCCGCCGGGCTCGCCGCCATCCTCAACGCCACGACACCCCTCTTCAGCGTCGTCGTCATGCATCTCTTCACCACCGACGAGCGGGCGACGCCCGGCAAGGCCGTCGGCGTGGCGCTCGGTTTCCTCGGTGTCGTCGTCCTTGTCGGGCCGGCAGCTTTCGGGCGGCTGGACACGCCGCTCTGGGCGCTCGCCGCATGCCTCGCGGCCACCCTCTCCTACGCCTTCTCCGGCCTCTGGGGCCGGCGCATCAAGCCGCTGGCCCTGACGCCGACCGTCACCGCCTGGCTACAGCTCACCATCACCAGCCTCGTCATGGCGCCGCTCGTGGGGCTGGTCGACCGGCCCTGGATGCTCCCCATGCCCGGGGTGGCTGCGATCGCCGCCGTGCTGGCGCTCGCCATCCTCTCGACGGCGCTCGCCTACATCATCTTCTTCCGCCTGCTGGCAACGGCGGGGCCGAGCAATCTGCTGCTCGTGACCTTCCTCATTCCCGTCTCGACCATCCTGCTGACGGGCCTCTTCCTCGGCGAGCGGCTGGCCTGGACGCATTTCGCCGGCATGGGCCTGATCGGCCTCGGGCTCGTCGCCATCGACGGCCGGGCCTGGCGCCGGATCCGGGGATGAGCGGGAAACGGTCTGCCTGCTGGCCGGCGCCGGGCTGGGCTCAGCCTTCCCCGCCGGCCAGCAGGCTGGCATTGCCGCCGGCCGCGGCGGTGTTGACGGTCACCACCTGTTCCAGCGCGAAGCGCGGCAGGTAGTGCGGCCCGCCGGCCTTCGGTCCCGTGCCCGACAGGCCCGAGCCGCCGAAGGGCTGGGTGCCGACCACCGCGCCGATCATGTTGCGGTTGACGTAGACATTGCCGTGGGAGAGCCGGGACACGACCTCCTCGACGACCTGGTCGATGCGCGAATGGATGCCGAGCGTCAGGCCGGTGCCATTTCCGGCGATGGCATCGGTGAGCTGTCCGAGACGGCCCGCCTTCCAGGTGGTGACGTGCAGGATGGGGCCGAAAACCTCTTCCGTCAGATCCTCGGCCCTGGCCACGCGGATGATCGCCGGGGCGATGAACAGTCCGGGCGGCGCATCGGCAGGAAGGCTCGCCTGCCAGACGAGCCGCCCCTCGGCGCGCGCCCTGTCGATGACCGCCTTGAGCCGCGCCTTGGCCTCGTCGTCGATGACCGGGCCGACATGGGTCGCGGGATCGAGCGGGTCGCCGATCCGGAGTTCGGCGGCAGCCCCCCGGATCATTTCCAGCATGCGTTCCGCCACGTCCTCCTGCAGGCAGAGGAGGCGCAGGGCCGAGCAGCGCTGGCCGGCTGAGCGGAAGGCCGACATGACGACGTCGTCGCTGACCTGTTCGGGCAGCGCCGTGGCATCGACGATCATGGCGTTGATCCCACCGGTCTCGGCGATCAGCGGCACGATGGGGCCGCGCTTTGCCGCCAGTTGCTGGTTGATCTTGGCCGCCACCTCGGTCGAGCCGGTGAAGGCGACGCCGGCGACACGCGGTTCGGCCACCAGCAGCGCGCCGACGCGGCCGTCGCCCGGCACCACGGCCAGCACGTCGCCGGGAATGCTGGCCTTGTGGGCGAGCGCCACCGCCGCGGCGGCCACCAGCGGCGTCTGTTCAGCAGGCTTGGCGATGACCGCATTGCCGGCGGCGAGCGCTGCCGCCACCTGGCCGATGAAGATGGCGAGCGGGAAGTTCCACGGGCTGATGCAGACGATGGTGCCGCGCCCGCGCAGGGTCAGCCGGTTCTCCTCGCCGGTCGGGCCCGGCATCAGGACACCTGCACCGAAATGCCGGCGCGCCTCCTGCGCATAGTAGCGGCAGAAATCAACGGCCTCGCGCACCTCCGCCACGCCGTCGTCGAGGGTCTTGCCGGCCTCACGGGCGAGCAGCGCGCAGAACAGGCCACGCTCCGCCTCCAGGAGATCGGCAAGTCTGTCGAGCGCCTCGGCGCGGGTGCTGACGGGTGAGCGGCTCCAGCCGGCGAAGCCGGCGGCGGCGCGGTCGAAGGCGGCCTTAACCATCGCCGCATCCGCCTCCTCGACCGCACCGACCGGGGTGCCGTCCACCGGGCTGATCACCGAGCGGATGGCACCGCGCAGGGCCTTGCCGCCGATCAGCGGCTGGGCCGTCGCCGGAACCCGTCCGCGCCCCCTCGCGACGGCGTCGAGAAAGCCGGCGAGCGCCGCGGCGTCGCCGAACTCGACGCCGGCCGAGTTGATCCGGCCGGGCGCATAGAGGTCCTTCGGCAGCGGCAGCCGGTGCGGGCGGGCGTCGCCTGCATTGCCGATCCAGCTCTGCGGCCGGGCGAGCAGGGTCTCCACCGGTACCGCGGGATCGGCCGAGGCCGAGACGAAGGATGAATTGGCGCCGTTCTCCAGCAGCCGACGGACGAGATAGGCGAGGAGGTCGCGATGGCCGCCGACCGGCGCATAGGTCCGGCAGGCCGCTTCGGGAAGCTTCGCCAGCAGGGACTCGTAAAGCGCCTCGCCCATGCCATGCAGGCGCTGGAACTCGTAGCCCTCGGCCCCCCCGGCCTCTTCGAGGATCGTCGCGATCGTCAGCGCATTGTGGGTGGCGAATTGCGGATAGATGCGCGGCCGGGCGGCGAGCAGCCGCCGCGCGCAGGCCATGTAGTGGAGATCGGTCATCGGCTTGCGGGTGAAGACCGGGAAGTCGGGCAGGCCGCGCTCCTGGGCCCGCTTCACCTCGGTGTCCCAATAGGCGCCCTTAACCAGCCGCACCATCAGCTTGCGGTCCAGGCGCGTTGCCAGGGCATCGAGCCAGTCGATCACCGCCAGCGCCCGCTTCTGGTAGGCCTGGACGGCGAGGCCGAACCCGTCCCAGCCGGCGAGCGAGGGATCGGCGAGGACCGCGGCAATGACGTCGAGCGACAGCTCAAGCCGGTCGGCCTCCTCGGCGTCGACGGTGAAATTGAGGTCATGGGCCCTGGCCGCCTGGGCGAGCTTCAGCAGCTTCGGCACAAGTTCGGCCATGACGCGGTCGCGGCTCACCGCCTCGTAACGCGGATGCAGCGCCGACAGCTTCACCGAAATGCCGGGACGGTTGGGCAGGGACTCGTTGCCGGCGGCCTGGCCGATCGCCGCGATGGCATCGCGATAGGAGGCGAGATAGCGCTCGGCATCCTCAGCCGTGCGGGCGCCTTCGCCAAGCATGTCGTAGGAATAGCGGAAGCGGCGGGCCGAACCGGCCCGTCCCAGCGCCTCGGAAATGGTCTGGCCGAGCACGAAATGCGACCCGAGGAGCCGCATGGCCTGACGCGTCGCGGCGCGTACCGTCGGCAGGCCAAGCCGCTTGCCGAGCGTCTCGAGAATGCCCTCCGGGCTCTCGCCGGGATGGATGACGCGGGCGGTGACGCCAAGCGCCCAGGCCGAGGCCGAGACCAGCCAGGCCTCCGACCTGGTGGCCCGGTGCGCCCAGTCGGTCCCCGATAGCTTGTCCTCGATCAGCGCGTCGGCCGTGCGCGAATCCGGCACCCGCAGCAGCGCCTCGGCCAGCACCATGAGGGCAAGGCCCTCCTTGGTGGTCAGCGAATATTCGCGCAGGAAGTCCTCGATGCCCCCGAGCCCCCCGGCCTTGGCGCGGATGGCACCGATGAGCTCGCGCGCGCGCGCGTCGATGCGCGCCTCCGCCGCGGGCGGGAGCGCAGCGGTTGCCAGGAGGCGGCGCGCGACGATCTCGTCGGCCTCGGCATAGGGTGCCTGAAATGACGGTGCGGGGGACAAGGCCAGCCTCTTGCGTCGCTAGGGGATCATGAGAGACTATCCGGGGAATTACCGCCGTTCGAGAGGTTATTTTCGATGTATCATGGTGATCTTCACCAACAACTGGCCTTTTCGGCGGTGCTTCCACGGTGAGTGCCATCCTCGATTCCGTCGATCGCAAGATCCTGCGCCTGCTGCAGGACGACGGCCGCCTCGCCAATGTTGATCTGGCGGAGAGGGTGGGCCTCTCGCCCACAGCCACCAGCGAAAGGGTGAAGCGGCTGACGCGCGAGGGCATCATCGCCGGCTATGGCGCCCGCCTCGACCCGCAGAAACTGTCACGCGGCTTTCTCGCCTTCGTCGAGGTAACGCTCGACAAGACGACGCCGGACGTCTTCGACCGCTTCGCCCATGCGGTCGCGCGGGCACCCGATGTCCTGGAATGCCATCTGGTCGCCGGCGGCTTCGACTATCTCATCAAGACGCGCGTCGCCGATATGGCCGCCTATCGCATCTTCCTCGGCGAGGTGCTCCTTTCCCTGCCGGGGGTGCGCGAGACGCGGACCTATGCGGTGATGGAGGAAGTGAAGGCGTCGTCGAGCCTGCCGGTCTGAGCCGATCCGGCGGACAAGGCGGCCGGGTTCTAGACCTTTTCGGTCAGGACGGCGTCATTGGCGACCGTCGCGGCCTGAACCCGCATGACGCGGACCAGGGTCTCGGCGGCTTGCCGGGCTTCCTGCGCCACGCCGACGAGACGGCCACCCTGACCCTTGCCGCCCCGGATCATGACATCGATCGCGGCCAGGGACTGGTTGAGGCTGGCGAGGGCGTCACGGTGCGGCATGGGCCGGTTCATCCCGTCTGAGCATTGTGGTCAGAGGGTATGGAGGGCGGGTTTCAGCACGGCGACACGATGGGACATGAATGTTACCGGGCGAAATAGAGTCCCTGAAACGCTTCAGCCTGGCTTCAGGTCCAGTCGGCTCTCCAGCGCCGCGTCAACCGCCGCCGCTGTATAGGGCAGCGGCGCATAGTCCCCCGCCGCCCAGCGGGTGAAAAGGTCGCGGTAATGCGGTGAGCGCGGATCGCCGGACTGGCCGGGCGTGTTGATCGTCACCGAGCGATCGAAATCAGCCAGATCGACGACCAGCCTGAAGGACGAGCCCATCATGGTGCGGAAATCCGTGCCGCGATACCCGGTATGCATCGGCGTGACCGAGGAGCCGGCATGGGGAACCGGCCCGATCGCCCAGGCCTTGGCCGTCGCTTCCGGCAGAAGGAACGACAGGGGATGCTCGAAAAAGCCATGATGGAGCTTGCCCCAGGCCCAGGCCGCGGGGTCAGGCCCGAGCAGCCGTTGCATTTCGCCGAAGGCGGCCCCCAGCGAGGCCGCGAGGATGGCATCGCGCGCCGAAGCGGGGTCGCTTCCGAAGCGGTCGTCGGGCTGTTCGAGGATGGCGAGGGTGCCGTCGACGTCGCCGGGCACCATCAGTGCGTGCAACTCGGGGGCGACGATGGCGTTCCACAGCGCCTTCTTGAGGTGGCGCGACCACCAGACCTCGAACAGCGCTCCGGCTGGCGATATGCTGGTCAGGGCATGGTCCCATCCGGCCAGCAGGGCGATGGCCGCAGCGGTGTCCGGATCGGAGGGCGTCAGCCCGGCCAGCAGCTTGCCAAGGCGGCGGGCCGGAATGGAGACGACGTCGGTCTGCAGCGCGCGCGAGGTGGACAGCGTGTGCGGCGCGACCGAACCGAGCACCTCCTCGATCCGGGTGGCGCGCGAATAGTCCACCCATTCATAGCCGAAGGGATAGGCCTTGTGGTCCCAGCCCGCCGGCACGTTCATCTCGTTGGCCGAGAAGACGAAGCCGCGAGCGGGATTGTGGACGAGGGGCGCCTGCGCCCGGTCGCGCCAGCCAGCCCATTCGTAGCGACCGTCACCCGGCACCGGCAGCAGCCCGTCCCAGTTGGGGCGGATCGGATTGATGCCCGCCGGCATCCAGGCAACATCACCGGCGGTGTCGGCATAGACGAGGTTGCAGGAGGGCGTGCCCCAGGTCACGGCCGCGGCGCGGAACTCCGCGAGGGTCTTCGCCCGCATCAGCTTGTGCGCGACCAGATAGGGGGCCGTTCCCGGCTCGAAATAGGCGGCCCGCACGGCATAGAGCCGGCCTGCGGCGGGATCCTCGTGGACCACGGGGCCGTGGCGGGTGAATTTCAGGATCAGGATCTGGTCGTCACAGCCCTTGACCTTGATGCGCTCCTCGACCGTGCGCACCCGCTCCCAGCCCTCGCAGTAGCGATAGAGGTCTCGGTCCTCGGGATGGGTCTCGTAGAAATAGAGGTCTTCCTGATCGATGTAGAAGATCGTCAGGCCCCAGGCGATGGTGCCGTTGTGGCCGATCATCACACCGGGAACGGAGGGCTCGCCCGCGCCCACCACGTCGAAGCCGGGGCAGGAGAGATGGACGATGGTCCGCAGCGAGGGCATGCCGTGGATCCGGTGCGGATCGGAGGCGAGGATCGGCAGCCCCGTATCGGTCTTCGACCCGTGCACCGCCCAGTTGTTCGAGCCGGTATACTGGGCGTCGAGGACGACCTCCAGCAGGTCGGTGGTCGCGCGCCATTTCGGCGCCTCTTCGAGGGTTGCAGCGAGGCGTTCCGGGGAGAAGGTGGCGTTGGCGGTGGCGAGCTTGACCACGTCCAGCGCGGCCAGCGGGATCGTCGCGGGGTCGAGCCCCTCGGGGACAGCCGGCGTGATCTTCGGCTCGAGATAGCGGCGCAGCAGGTCGGTGCGATGGTCGGCCCTGGCGTGGACCTGGCAACGCAGGATCTCGGACAGCGCATTGCGCGACAGCGAATGGGTGCGGATGCGGCAGACGTCCCCCGGGGCCCAGACCGCCGGCTTCGTCCCGAGCAGGCCGAACTCGACGGGAAGCAGCGAAGGGTCGGCCTCGGTCATGGCGATGAAGGCGTTGATGCCCTTCGCGAAGGCCGTGAAGGTCGCCTCGGCCTCGGGGCCGTAGGCGGCGAATTCAGCGTCCTGGTCGCCGCGATAGAGGAAGAGCCGCGAGGCGCGATCCTGTTCGATATAGCCCGGGCCAAAATCGGCCGAGAGGAGGCCGAGGCCCCGTTTGCGGAAAAGATCGATCTGGAACAGACGTTCGCGCGCAGCGTGGAAGCCCTGCAGGAAGAACAGATCGGCTTCGTTCTCAGCCCGGATATGGGGAATGCCGTTGCGGTCGATGCCGATCGACCCGGGCGCCGACAGGCCGGGGAGCGTGAGCGTTTCTGATGGGGTCATGGCCATACATGTCGCTGCGAGGGAGCGGGACTGTGCACGCCGGGCGGGCCGGTGTCATCCGTTGCGGACGAGAACGAGGCCTGCAACGATGCGGGTCTATCGCAGGGCGGAACGGGGCAATTTTTTGGAAAGGATGCTGCGGAGTCGCCGGCGGCGCGCCGCTTCAAAGACATCGTCCCGCATGCTCATATGATCAAGGTGACCCGGCACCGGCGCCAGGCCGCGGCTCGCATACCGGTCGCCTCGACCTCAACCATGGATGGCCCATGAAGATCACCGTTCTTGGCTCCGGCGATGCGTTCGGCTCGGGCGGCCGCTTTTCCACCTGCCTGCACCTCGCCGGCGACGACGGCACGGTGATGCTGGTCGATTGCGGCGCGACCTCCCTCCTCGCGATGCAGCGTGCCGGGATCGACCGCAACAGCATTTCGGCCATCCTGTTCACGCATTTCCACGCCGATCACATCGGCGGCCTGCCCTTCTTCATGCTCGATGCGCTGTTCAACTCGCGCCGCACCGCGCCGCTGACAATCGCCGGCCCGAAGCGGGTCCAGGACTGGGTGAAGGCGGTGATGGAGGCGGCCTTTCCGGGCTCATCGACCAACGCCTATTCCTTCGAGATCACCTATGTCGAGATCACGCCGGACCAGCCGGCCACCGTCGCCGGCAATGCCGTGACGGCCTTCCCGATGGTGCACGACCAGCGGGCCGGCCCGTGCCAGGGCTACCGAATCGCCCGCGACGGCAAGATCTTCGCCTATTCCGGCGACACCACCTGGACCGAGGATCTGGTGCCCCTGGCGGCAGGCGCCGACGTGCTTCTCGTCGAGTGCTACACTTGGGATATCCCGCTGAAGAACCACCTCGACTGGATGACGCTGTCGCGCCGGCTGCCCGACCTCACGGCGAAGCGCATCGTCCTGACCCATATGGGACCGCAGATGCTCGCCAACCGCGACAGGGCCACCGTCGCCTGTGCCGAGGACGGGCTGGTCATCCACCCCTGAGCATCGGCGGGCCCTTTTCGGTTCAGGCACCGCACGCCTTGCCCTATATCCTGCCATGGCGAAGCACCGCGGCTTGAAGGAGCAGCCATGACACAGGCACTGGACGAGCTGTTCGACGCGGCGCGGAAGGCGCAGGCGTCCGCCTATGCGCCCTATTCGCGCTTTCGGGTCGGTGCTGCCCTGCGCGCCGGATCGGGCCGCATCCACGCCGGCTGCAACGTCGAGAACGCCGCCTATCCCGTCGGCACCTGCGCCGAGGCGGGGGCCGTCGCCGCCATGCTCCTCGCTGGCGACCGCACCATCGCCGAGATCCTCGTCTTTGGCGATGGTCCGGAGCTCTGCACGCCCTGCGGCGCCTGCCGCCAGCGGCTGCGTGAATTCGGCGCTGGCTCTATGGTTGTCCACGTCGCCGGCCCCAAGGGTCCGCGCGCCCGTTTCACCCTCGCCGAACTCCTCCCCCACGCCTTCGGCCCGGACAACCTGTCATGACCGCCACCCGCATCATCCGTGCGGCCGCCGGCGAGGCGCCGATCGCCTGCGCCATCATCCTCGGCACCGGTCTCGGCCCGCTGGCCGAAGCTGTGGAGGATGCCCGCGTCATCCCCTATGGCGACCTGCCGGGCTTCCCCCATGTCGGCGTCTCCGGCCACGCCGGAAGGCTCGTCGTCGGAACGCTGGAAGGCTGCCGTGTCGCGGTGCTCCAGGGCCGCGCCCATACCTATGAGAGCGGCGACCCCCGCGTCATGAAGCCGGTGATCGACACGCTCGCGGCGCTCTCCATCCCCCGCCTGCTCGTCACCAATGCCGCGGGATCACTCAAGCCCGACATGCTCCCCGGGTCGATCATGGCGATCGAGGACCATATCGCCCTGTTCGGGCCCAACCCGCTCATCGGCCAGCAGGGCGACGACCGCTTCGTGCCGATGAACGGGGCCTATGACCCCGTCCTGCGTCGGGCCATTGCCGGCGGCGCGGCGCGCCGGCACGTCGCGCTCTTCGAAGGCATCTATGCCTGGGTTACCGGCCCGAGCTTCGAGACACCGGCCGAGATCCGCGCCCTGCGGACACTCGGTGCCGATGCCGTCGGCATGTCGACCGTTCCCGAGGTCATCCTCGCCCGCCATGCCGGGATCGCCGTGGCCGGCCTGTCGCTCATCACCAACCTCGCCGCCGGCCTCGCGCCGGATGCCCCCTCCCATGCCGAGACCAAGGCCGTCGCGGCTGCCGGCGCTGCTGCCATGGAGGCGGTCATCCGCGGCTTCCTCGTCGAGATCGGCCGGACCGAGACCCGCCATGACTGACGCGACCCTCGCCTGCCGCGCCATCGCGCTTCTCGACCTCACCGACCTGTCCAACGGCCTCGACGAGGCGAGTGTCGAGCGGCTTTGCGCCCGCGCTGTGACACCGCTCGGGCCGGTCGCAGCCGTATGCCTATGGGCCGGTTTCGTGCCGCAGGCGCGCCGTCTGCTCAAGGGCACGCCGGTCCGCATCGCCACGGTGGTCAACTTTCCGGCCGGCGAGGACGACGTGATGCGCGTCGCCGACGAGGCCCGCTGGGCCCTGCTCGACGGCGCCGACGAGATCGACGTGGTCCTGCCCTGGCGGGCGCTGATGGCCGGCCGCCACGAGGTGGTGGGCGCCCTGCTCGGTGCTGTCAGGGCGGTGGTACCACAGGGCCGCACCCTCAAGACCATCCTGGAGACGGGCGAGCTGAAGACGCCGGAACTCATCCGCGCCGCCGCGCGCATCGCCATCGGCACTGGCGCCGATTTCATCAAGACCTCCACCGGCAAGACCGCCGTTTCCGCGACGCCCGAGGCGGTGCGCCTGATGCTGGAGGAAATCCGCGCCTGCGGCCGCACGGTCGGCATCAAGCCCTCCGGCGGCATCCGGACGGTCGCGGATGCCGGAACCTATCTCGCCCTTGCCGACGAGGTCATGGGGATCGGCTGGGCGAGTCCGGAGACCTTCCGCTTCGGGGCCTCCGGCCTCCTCGACCAGCTCCTCGCCGCAGGGAAGGCCGCCCCATGAGCAAACGCCACACCGCCTTCATCCCGCAGGAAATCATCCGTGCCAAGCGCGACGGCGCGACGCTCGGCGACGGCGACATCGCCGCCTTCGTCGGCGGCATCGGCGCGGGGACCGTCACCGAGGCGCAGGTCGCCGCCTTCTGCATGGCCACCTTCTTCCGCGGCATGACCATGGACGAGCGCGTGGCGCTCACCCGGGCCATGACCGCCTCGGGACGCAGCCTGTCGTGGCGCGACCTCGACCTCCCCGGCCCGGTCCTCGACAAGCACTCCACCGGCGGGGTCGGCGATACTGTCTCCCTCATGCTCGCCCCGATGGTGGCGGCGACCGGCGGCTTCGTGCCCATGATCTCCGGCCGCGGCCTCGGCCATACCGGCGGCACGCTGGACAAGCTCGAATCCATCCCCGGCTATGACGCGACGCCGGCCCATGATCGCTTCCGCCGCACGGTGCGGGAGGTCGGCTGCGCCATCATCGGCCAGACCGCCGATCTCGCTCCCGCCGACAAGATCATCTACGGCGTGCGCGACGTCACCGCGACGGTGGAATCGGTGCCGCTCATCACCGCCTCCATCCTGTCGAAGAAGCTCGCCGCCGGCCTCGATGGCCTTGTCATGGACGTGAAGACGGGATCGGGCGCCTTTATGCCGGATTTCGCCGGCTCCCGCGATCTCGCCGAATCCATTGCTGCCGTGGCCGGAGGCGCCGGCCTGCCAACGGTCGCCCTGGTCACGCCCATGGACCAGCCACTGGGGCCCGCCGCTGGCAATGCACTCGAGGTCAGGGTCGCCATCGAACATCTCGCCGGCGGCCACCGCGTGTCGCGCCTCCACGGCGTCACACTGGCGCTGGGCGCCGAACTCCTGGTCCTCGGCAAGCTCGCACCCGATCTCGACACTGCCCTTGGCAAGCTCGAACGTGTCCTCGCCAATGGTCGGGCCGCCGAGATCTTCCAGCGCATGGTCGCCAGCCTTGGCGGTCCCCACGATCTGATCGAACACCCGGACAAGCACCTGCCGCGCGCGCCCCTGGTGCGTCCGGTTCTCGCGCCCATGGCCGGTACGGTGCTTTCGATCGACACCCGCCGGATCGGCCTGGCCGTTGTCACCCTCGGCGGCGGCCGCACCCGTTCCGCCGATCCGGTCGACCACGCGGTCGGCCTGACGGGCCTCGTCGCCCTCGGCGACAGCCTCGCAGCCGGCCAGCCGCTGGCGCTGATCCACGGCCGCGACGAGGCGGCCATGACCGCAGCCGCCGCCATGGTCTCCGATGCTGTCACCCTTGGAGAGGGCGGCGCTGCCGTCGGCGCACTCGTCCAGGCGCGGATCACGGGCTGACCCATGGCCCGCGCCTTGATCCTCGTCCTCGATTCCGTCGGCATCGGCGCCAGCGCTGATGCCGCCGACTATGGCGATGCGGGTGCAGATACGCTGGGGCATGTGGCGGAGTGGTTCGCGGCCGAAGGCCTGTCCTTCGCGCTGCCCAACCTCAACCGTCTCGGTATCGGCGCGGCGTCGCGCGCCGCCTCCGGCCGCCTGCCGCCCGGTCTTTCTGCAGACGGGCCCTTCGCCGGCCGCTGGGGTTTTGCCGTGGAGACATCAAAGGGCAAGGACACGCCCTCCGGGCATTGGGAGATCGCCGGCCTGCCGGTGACCTTCGACTGGGGCTATTTCCCGCAGACCGTTCCCTGTTTTCCCGCCGGCCTGACGGACGCGCTGATCCGCGAGGCAGGCCTTCCCGGCATTCTCGGCGACTGCCACGCCTCGGGCACCGAGATCATCGCCCGGCTCGGCACCGAGCACATGGCCAGCGGCAAGCCGATCCTTTATACCTCCGCCGATTCGGTTCTGCAGATCGCCGCCCACGAGGAGGCCTTCGGGCTCGACCGGCTCCATGGGCTCTGCGTCATCGCCCGCCGGCTCTGCGACCCGCTCGGCATCGGCCGCGTCATCGCCCGGCCCTTCACCGGCACCGACCCGGCAAGCTTCCTGCGCACCGGCAACCGCCGCGACTATGCCGTGCCGCCGCCCGCCCCGACCCTTCTCCAGGTTGCCGCGCAGGCCGGGCGACAGGTGATCACGGTCGGCAAGATCGGCGACATCTTCGCCCATATCGGCACCGGCGAGGTGTTGAAGGCCGCCGGCAATGCGGCGCTGGCCGAGCGCACCCTCGAAGGGCTCACGCGTCTCGCCCATGGCGGCCTGCTGATGGCCAATTTCATCGACTTCGATTCGCTCTTCGGCCATCGCCGCGACCCCGAGGGCTACGGCCGCGCACTGATGGCCTTCGACGCCTGGCTGCCCACCCTGAGCGCTGCGCTCCGGCGCGGCGACCTCTGCATCCTCACCGCCGACCACGGCTGCGACCCGACTTATCCCGGCACCGACCACACCCGCGAGCATGTGCCCGTCCTCGCCTTTGGGCCGGGCCTGCCGACCGGCCCCGTCGGCCGGCGCGACAGTTTCGCCGATATCGCAGCGACGGCGGCGGCCCATCTCGGCCTCGCCTGGACGGGCGCCGGCCGGGCCTTGTGAGCCCCCACGCAACAAGCCCTCTTGTCGCGCGTTGAGGGGCGTGTATCACAGCACCCGACTCTCCGGGGCATTCCGCCTCCCCGCAAAGGCCGTCGCATGTCGCTCCTCCATGTCTATTGGCGCGTCCTCAGGCAGCTCGGCCCGGAGACGCGGCTGGGCCTGACGCTGCTCGCCTGCAACGTCGTGCTCGCCTGCATCATGTTCGCCGAGCCCATCCTGTTCGGCCGCATCATCGACACCCTGTCGGCGGCCCAGGCGCGCGGCCGCACGGTGACCTGGAGCGAGATCCTGCCGCTGGTGCTGGCCTGGGTCATCTTCGGCCTCTTCACCATCGCCGCCGGCGTCCTCGTCGCGCTCCATGCGGACCGCATGTCCCACCGCCGACGCCTCGCCTTCATGCAGCACTTCTTCGAGCATGTGCTGAACCTGCCGCTCAGCTACCATTCGGGAGCCCATTCCGGCCGCCTGCTCAAGCAGATGCTGGAAGGCTCCAACGCCATGGCCTGGCTGCTGCTGTCCTTCCTGCGCGAGCATTGCGCCTCGCTCATCGCCCTGGTCATCCTGGTGCCGGTCTCGCTCTGGGTGAACTGGCGGCTCGGCAGCCTGCTGGTGGTGATGGTCTTCTTCTTCTTCTTCCTGACCAGTTGGGTGCTGCGCAAGACGGAGACCTTGCAGGGCAAGGTCCAGGAATATCACAACGCCCTGGCCGAACGGGCGACCGATGCGCTCGGCAACGTCCCGGTGATCCAGTCCTTCACCCGCATCGAGGCCGAGGTCCGCGCCATGCGCTCGACCATCGACGCCCTGCTCGCCGCCCAGATCCCCGTCCTGTCCTGGTGGGCCATCGCGGCGGTCGCATCCCGTGCCTCGGCGACGCTGACCGTGCTCTCGATCTTCCTGGTCGGTACCTGGCTGCACATCAACGGCCTCGCCTCGATCGGCGAGATCGTCACTTTCATGGGCTTCGCCACCATGCTGATCGGCCGCCTCGAGGCGCTCGTCGGTTTCATCAATTCGGTCTTCCTCGAAGGCCCGAAGATCCAGGACTTCTTCCGCGTCGTCGACACCCTGCCGCAGGTGCACGATCGGGCGAATGCGCTCGACATCGGTCAGGTCAAGGGGACCGTCGCCTTCGAGAACGTGTCCTTCTCCTATGACGGCAAGCGCGCCGCGGTGGCCGACCTGTCCTTCGTCGCCCATCCCGGCGACACGATCGCGCTGGTCGGCTCGACCGGGTCAGGCAAGTCGACGACGCTGTCGCTGCTGCACCGGGTCTTCGACCCCCAGTCGGGGCGCGTCCTCATCGACGGACACGACATCCGCGACGTCAGCCTCGTGTCGCTGCGGCGGAACATCGGCGTCGTCTTCCAGGAGCCCATGCTGTTCGCACGCACGATCAAGGAAAACCTGCAGGTCGGTCGCCCCGAGGCGACCGACGAGGAGATCTGGCAGGCCTGCGAGCGGGCCCAGGCGATGGACTTTCTCAGGCGTCAGCCGGATGGCCTCGACACCGAGGTGGCCGAGCGTGGCCGCTCGCTCTCCGGCGGCGAGAGGCAGCGCCTGTCCATCGCGCGGGCCCTGTTGAAGGACCCGCCCGTCCTCATCCTCGACGAGGCGACCTCCGCCCTCGACGCCACCACCGAGCAGAAGCTGCAGCTGGCGCTGGAAGAGGTAATGAAGGGGCGCACCACCTTCGTCATCGCCCACCGCCTCGCCACCATCCGGCACGCCTCGCGCATCCTCGTCTTCGACCAGGGCCGGGTCGTCGAGAGCGGCTCCTTCGAGGAACTGGTGGCCCAGGGCGGCATCTTCGCCGCCCTCGCCAAGGCGCAGTTCATGTCGGGCGCCGAGGACATGCCCGCGGCAAAGCCCATCACGACCGCATAGTCCCCGCGCCCGCACCCCCCTCAGGCTGTGCGGGCGTCACCGATCACACGAAGCTCAGCCGCATCGGCTGAACGGCGATCCCCTCGACCTGCGTCGACCAGGTCTCGCCCACTGCGATCGGGAAGGCCCGCGTCACCGTGCCCGTGGTGATGATCTCTCCCGCCGCGATGGGGCTGGCCTCGCGATCGGCGGCGAGCACGCCAGCCAGATGCCGGACTGCCGAAAGCGGCCCGTCGAGGACATTGGCGGCAATGCCGCGGTCCACCATCTCGCCATCCCGGTAAAGGGTTACGGCAAACCCGGTCAGCGCCGCCATCCAGGCATCGGAATCGCCGTCGACAGGAGTGCGCGGACCGCAGTGGAGCGCGCCGTGGAGGCCGAAGGCCGCCTGGCAATCGGCGCCCTGGAACACCCAGCCCGGAAACAGTGACTGGACGATCTCGAAGCCGTGGGCCACCCATCCGACACAGGCGAGGATCGCCCGTTCATCCATCTGCGCCGTCACCGGCGCACGGAACCCGAGCACGATCTCCGGCTCGATCCGCGGCTCGACGAGATGACCGATGGCGGCGCGTGCCGGTCCGGCCACGTCGTGGAAGGTCGTGTCGTAGACCGGCCCCCAGATCGGCGAGTAGACGCCGTATTCCTCCCAGATCGTCCGGTTGGTGAAGCCGATCTTCCGCCCGATGACGGTCTCGCCGGCGGCAACCCTGCGGCGCGCCACCTCGTGGCCGACCCGCTCGCCGTCGGCAACCACAAAGGTCGGCTCGAGGCGCGTCAGGGGAGTGATCTGCCGGCCTGCGCGATAGGCGGCGAGCACCTCGTCCGCGAACATCCGGGTCTGGGAGGAGCACAACGACATGACGCGATCCTGCGCGGGGCTTGAGGCAAGAAAAACCCCGGCACGCAGGCCGGGGTTCTGACTGGGCGGGGGGGGGGGGCCGGCGGGCCTCAGCGGCTTGGCGTCGCCGGAGCGGGAGCGGCGGGCGCACCCGGAGTCGGGGCCGCAGCCGCACGCTGGCTCGGCGGGAAGGCCGGGTCCGTCGCGGTGCCACGCAGCAGTTCCAGCGCACGGCCGATCTGGGCGTCGTCCTTCTGGTCCGGCGGCACATAGACCGAGGAGGCCGACCGCTCCTCGGCGCCGTCGGCATTGTTGCGCAGATGGCCCCGCAGGCCCGCTTCGCCGCGGTTTTCCTGCAGGCGGGCGCGCATCGCCTCCGGCACCGGCTGCTCGAGCACGATGTCGGGGTCGATGCCGCGCGCCTGGATCGAGCGCCCGGAGGGCGTGTAGTAACGGGCCGTCGTCAGCCTGAGGGCGCCCTGGCTGCCGAGCGGGATGATGGTCTGCACCGATCCCTTGCCGAAGGAGCGAGTCCCGAGCACAGCGGCCCGCTTGTGGTCCTGCAGCGCGCCGGCCACGATCTCGGAGGCGGAGGCGGAGCCGCCGTTGATCAGCACGATGATCGGCTTGCCGGCGGTCAGATCACCGGCGCGGGCATTCCAGCGCTGGGTCTCCTCGGCATTGCGGCCACGGGTCGAGACGATCTCGCCGCGCTCCATGAATGCGTCGGAGACGGAGACCGACTGGTCGAGCAGACCGCCGGGATTGTTGCGCATGTCGAGGATATAGCCGCGCAGCTTCTCGGCGGGCACCTTGGCCTTGATGTCCTCGATCGCCCGCCGCAGGTTTTCCGTCGTCTGTTCGGTGAACTGGGTGATGCGGACATAACCGACATCGTCGCCAATCACCTGGTGGCGCACGGCGCGGATGACGATGCGGTCGCGGGTGATCTCGATATCGCGCGGCTGGGCGCCGGTGCGGGTGACGCGGATGGTGATCTTCGAGCCCACCGGGCCGCGCATCTTCTCCACCGCCTGCTGCAGGGTCAGGCCCTGGATCGGCTCGTTGTCGATATGGGTGATGATGTCGTTGGCCAGGATTCCGGCCTTGGAGGCCGGCGTGTCGTCGATCGGCGAGACAACCTTGATGAGGCCCTCTTCCTGCGTAACCTCGATGCCGAGGCCGCCGAACTCGCCACGCGTCTGGACCTGCATGTCGCGGAAGTTGCGGGCATCCATGAAGCTCGAATGCGGATCGAGCCCGGTCAACATGCCGTTGATCGCCGTTTCGATCAGCTTGGCGTCATCCGGCTTCTCGACATAGTCGGTGCGCACGCGCTCGAAGATGTCGCCGAACAGGTTGATGTGCCGATAGGTGTCGGAGGCCGCGGCATTGGCGGTCATCCCGAGGATCGCCCGGGGCTGCGTGACCGCAACGGTGGCCAGCGCGCCCATGGCGGCGCCAGCGAGGAGGATCGAAGCTCTGCGCATCATCCGCGAACCCTTTCAGTGGCCTGCACGCCCGGTGTCCTTGTGGTCCACCAGGGCGCTGGGTCGACACTCGACCCGTCTTTCCGGAACTCGACGTAGAGAACGGGCTGGGAGGAGCCCGTCGTCACCGCGGAGGCTGGCGGCGGGGCGTGGCCCATCACACCGACCGGCTCCCCCGCCAGAACGAACTGTCCAAGATCGACCGTGATCCTGTCCATACCGGCAAGGACCAGATGATACCCGCCGCCGGCGTTCAGGATCAAGAGTTGCCCATAGGTCCTGAACGGACCGGAATAGACGACCCATCCGTCGGCCGGAGCGGTGACAGAGGCCCCTGGCCGCGTCGCCATCGACAGGCCGCGTTCGGCGCCGCCGAGACCGTCGGGATCACCGAATTCACGGAGTCTGACACCCAGAACCGGCAGCGACAGGGCACCCTTGGCCTGTTCGAAGGGAATGGCGGGGTTCATCCGCGCCGCATTCTGTAGCGCCGCCATCTGCTGGCGCCGGTCGAGAACAGCCGGGCCGCGGGCGACGGTGGTGGTGCGGACGGCGTCCGCGGCGCGGTGCGCGGCGGCGATCTCCGTCTCCATCCGGCCTATCAAATGTTCGAGATCGGCGGCCTGGCGGGCGAGGGTCGCCGCCCGCGCCCGTTCCGCCTGCAACGACTGCTCGCCGGCGGCGACCTGGCCGCGGCGGGCGTCGGCGAGGGCGTCGAGGCGCACGCGTTCCTCGCGCAGCGTCACGGCTTCGCGGCGCAGGTGATCGCGCTCGGTGGAGATGCGGCTGCGCAGGCTCGACAGTTCCTCGAGGTCGCGCGCCAGAACCGTCACGGCCTCACGCATGTCCGGCACAAGCGTGCCGAGCAGCATGGCGGTGCGCACGCTCTTCAGCACATCGTCCGGGCCCACCAGCATGGCGGGCGGCGGACGGCGCCCCATGCGCTGCAGGGAAGCGAGAACCTCGGCGATCAGCTGTCGCCGGTCGTAGAGCGACTGGCGCACCGTGAGCTGGCGTGCGTCGAGGACGACGAGATTGTCCTCGATGGCGGCCATGCGCACCTCACCGGCGCGGACCCGGGCCGCGGTGTCGATGCTGGAGCGTACCAGCGCCGCCCGGTCGTTGCGCAGGGCGGTGACCTCGGCCTCGACGCGCGCCCGCTCGGCCTGGTTGCGGGCGATGTCCGCCTGGATCGCATCGAGTTCACGCTGGCGCTCGCGGCGCTCGGCATCCGCCCGCTCGGCCGGCGTCGCGGGCTCGGCGAGAGCTGGCGCGGCCGGAGCAAGGGTGAGGGCGGCGGCAAGGAGGAGGTGCCTGGACAGCATCGGTCCCGAATCAGCAGGCGGCGGGAGAAGGGCCAATGCTACATGGCGGCCGGGCCGGGCGGAATCGCGGCGGCGCCTTGCTGATTTAAAGGCAGTGTTTAGGGCTCACGGCGAGGCCAGCGTCCGGTAAACCTCCGTTTCGAAGGCGCGGAACAGCGTGATCGCCCGCGGGTCGAAGAAGGGCACGATCTGGGTGAGAAATACCCCGGCGAGGCCCTGGTGCGGATCGACCCAGTAGAATGTATTGGCAAATCCCGCCCAGGACAGCGATCCGGCCGACCGGCCCTCGGCCGTCGGCAGGCGGTTCTGCTGGAAGCCGAGGGTCCACCCGGTGGGCTTGCCGCCGAAGAAGTCGGCGCTGCGCGGACCCATCGGCGACATCAGGCCGAGGGCCGGGACGCTGAGAGACGGGATCTGGTCCGTCATCAACCCGGCAACGCTGTCCGGTGACAGGATGCGGGCGCCCTCCAGCGTTCCGCCGGCCAGGATCATGCGCAGGAAGGTGAGATAATCGCCGGCCGTGGCATAGAGCCCGCCGCCGCCGGAGGCGAATTCGGGGTCCTGCACAACGACCATGTCGGTCGGCACATAGCTGCCGTCCGCGGTGACACCGTGGACCGTGGCGCGGCGCGCCATCTGGTCGGGGCCGAGGCGAAACATCGAATCCGCCATGCCCAGGGGGGCGAAGATCCGTTCGCGGAACACCGTTTCCAGCGGTTTCCCGGTCACCATCTCGACGATGCGGCCGACCCAGTCGGTGGAGATTCCGTAGATGAAGGCCTCGCCGGGCTCGCCGACCAGCGGTGCACCGAGGGCGGCAAGCTTGCCCGTATTGGTCGCCGGCAGGCCCGTGGCCTTCATATATTTGCGCAGCGCCGAGGAGGCGAAGTCGTAGGTGTAGCCGGCCGTGTGCGTCAGGAGATCACGGACGGTCACGGGCCGGGCGGCCTTGCGCGTCAGCGGCCGGCCTTCGGCGTCGAAATCATGGAGGAGCTGCACGGCACCGATGTCCGGCGCATAGGTTGCGGCAGGGGCGTCGAGCGCGACCTGGCCAGCCTCGACCAGTTGCAGGAGAGCCGCCGTGGTCACCGCCTTGGTCATCGAGGCGATCCAGGTGACGGTGTCCGGCGTCATCGGCGCGTCGCCACCGAGGCGGCGTGTGCCGAAGCCGCCCTGGTAGATCACGCCGTCGCGGTTCGCCACCATGGCGACGACGCCGGGGACCTCGCCCGCCGCGGTCGCCTGGCTGAGAATCGTGTCGAGAGCAGCGGTCATGCGCATTCCAATCAGGCGGCGGGATCGGCCTCACATTCGGCGGGGCCGGCCACCGGGTCAATTCGGCCGAAGCGCCAGCCCTGGCACCGAGCCCTGCGGGCGACCAAAGTGTGAGACAGGTCCGGCTTGAGCCGTCGCGGGCTGCCGACGTATGGTCTCGGCGAAATTTGCGAGGCAGCCGGCCACAACAGGCTGCCCGCGCCAGGAAACGTCGCCGCCCGGCCCGCATTGCGGGCGGCCGCCATCGAGAGGGGACCCGCATGTCCGACAAGCTCTATCCCGTCAGCGGCGACTGGGCCGCGCGCGCCTATGTCGACGACGCCAAGTACCGGGCGATGTACCAGGCTTCGGTGGCCTCGCCCGACGCCTTCTGGGGCGAGCACGGCAAGCGCATCGCCTGGATGAAGCCGTTCACACGGGTGAAGAACACCTCTTACGACCCGCACAACGTCTCGATCCGCTGGTTCGAGGACGGCACCACCAACGTCTCCTACAATTGCGTCGACCGGCACCTCGCCACGCGCGGCGATCAGGTCGCGATCATCTGGGAGGGCGACGACCCCAAGGACGACGCGAAGATTACCTACCGGCAGCTCTACGCCGCGGTGATGAAATGGGCGAACGTCCTGAAGTCGCAGGGCGTCAAGAAGGGCGACCGGGTCACGATCTACCTGCCGATGATCCCCGAGGCGGCCTATGCCATGCTCGCCTGCACCCGCGTCGGCGCCGTCCATTCCATCGTCTTCGGCGGTTTCTCGCCCGACAGCCTCGCCGGCCGCATCGAGGATGCCGGCACCTCCGTCGTCATCACCGCCGACGAAGGCCTGCGCGGTGGCCGCAAGGTACCGCTGAAGATCAATGTCGATGCCGCCGTGGAAAAGGCTCCGGGCGTGGTGAAGAGCGTCATCGTGGTGAAGCGCACCGGCTCGCCCGTCGCCATGACCGCGGGCCGCGACCATTACTATGCCGACCTCGCCGCCACAGTGCCCGACGAGTGCCCGCCCGAGGAGATGAACGCCGAGGATCCGCTGTTCATCCTCTACACCTCCGGCTCGACGGGCAAGCCGAAGGGCGTGTTGCACACGACCGGCGGCTATCTCGTCTATGCCTCGATGACCCATCAATATGTCTTCGACTACAAGGACGGCGACATCTACTGGTGCACCGCGGATGTCGGCTGGGTCACCGGCCACAGCTACATCGTCTACGGACCGCTCGCCAACGGCGCGACGACGCTGATGTTCGAGGGCATCCCGACCTATCCGTCCATCTCTCGCTTCTGGGACGTGGTCGACAAGCACAAGGTCAACACCTTCTACACCGCCCCGACCGCCATCCGCTCGCTGATGGGCGCCGGCGAGGATCCGGTGAAGAAGACCTCGCGCGCCTCGCTGCGCCTGCTCGGCTCGGTCGGCGAGCCGATCAATCCGGAAGCCTGGGAATGGTACCACCGCGTCGTCGGCGACGGCCGCTGCCCGATCGTCGACACCTGGTGGCAGACCGAGACCGGCGGCATCCTCATCACGCCGCTACCGGGCGCCACCGCGCTCAAGCCGGGATCGGCGACGCGGCCCTTCTTCGGCGTCCAGCCGGAGATCGTCGACGCCGAGGGCAAGGTGCTGGAGGGGGCCTGCGAGGGCAATCTGGTCATTGCCGATTCCTGGCCGGGCCAGATGCGCACGGTGTTCGGCGACCACGAGCGCTTCGTGCAGACCTATTTCTCCACCTATGCCGGCAAGTATTTCACCGGTGACGGCTGCCGGCGCGATGCCGACGGCTATTACTGGATCACCGGCCGCGTCGACGACGTCATCAACGTCTCGGGCCACCGCATGGGGACAGCCGAGGTCGAATCGGCCCTCGTCGCCCATCCCAAGGTCTCGGAAGCGGCCGTCGTCGGCTATCCCCACGACATCAAGGGCCAGGGCATCTACGCCTATGTCACGCTGATGAGTGGCGAGGACCCGACGGAAGAGCTGCGCAAGGAACTGGTCGCCTGGGTGCGCAAGGAGATCGGCCCGATCGCTTCGCCAGACCTGATCCAGTTCTCGCCAGGCCTGCCGAAGACCCGCTCGGGCAAGATCATGCGCCGCATCCTGCGCAAGATCGCCGAGAACGAGTTCGGCGCGCTCGGCGACACCTCGACCCTGGCCGATCCGGCCGTGGTCGACGACCTGATCAACAACCGGCAGAACCGCAAGGGCACCTGATGATGCCCGACAGGGCGGGACGGACCTGATGATGGGGAGGGCGCCCGCCTGGCTGGCGGCGGCCCTCTCCTGTGCCGCCTCGACCGCCCTCGCCTGCGCACCCGAACGGGTCGAGCCCGTCGCCGGCCTGCGCACCGACCGACCCCTCACCCTCGCCGCCCCCGACGGCCGCCGGATCCGCCTCGTGGCGCTCGCCGGCGAGGCTTCGGTACCAGCGGCGGCGGTGTCCCGGATCGCCATCCTCGGACCGGCCGATCGGCACGAGCGCCTGCCCGTCCTGGCGCTCGGCGCGTCCGGACCGATCGAGGCCGAGATCCTGCGCGACGGCGCGGCGCGCCTGACCCCGACACGCTTCGTTCCCCGCGACTGCTGGCGGCTGCTCGAGGCCGCGGAGACGGAGGCGGTGTCCGCCCGGCGTGGCATCTGGGCCACGCCCCAGTCACTTCTTGATACAAACGATGCCGAGGCGCTGAAGGCCGCCGACGGTCGCTTCGTCGTCGCGACGGGCCGAGTCCGCAGCGTCCGCACCGTCAATCGCATCACCTACATCAATTTCGGAGCCCCGCGCGCGGGGGCGCTGACAGTGACGATCCATGAGCGCGACATGCCCGCCTTTCGGGAATTCGGGCTTGAACCTGCCGCAATCCGTGGGCACATGCTGCGGGTGCGCGGGGTCGTCACGATCCGGCGCGGTCCCTTCATCGCGGCGGCGATGCCGGAGGCGGTCACCATCGCAGAGGCGCCCGCCCGGGGTGCAAGGTAGCCCAGGACCGTGTTTCGGTTCGACGGAGCAGCGAAAGTGCATTGGCAGTCGCCGCAGACGGCGATGCTGGCGCTCGCCCTGTTTCTGGCGGGCTGCGCCACCGCCCCCGACGCCACGTCGCCGCTGCCCGAGCCGATTCCGACCGAAACGCGCCTGCCGCCGCTGACGACCCGCGACCACGGCCGCATCCTAGCGGCCTTCGGCGGCGAATATAGCGCGCCGGGCATCGAGCGGCTGGCGACCGAGGTGCTCGACCGTCTCGGCGCCGCCTCCGACCGGCCCGACCAGCGCTACCGCCTGACCATCCTCAATTCGCCGACGATCAACGCCTTCGCACTGCCCTCCGGCCATCTCTACATCACCCGCGGCATGCTGGCGCTGATCAACGACATGAGCGAATTCGCCGCCGTTCTCGGCCACGAGATGGCGCATGTGTCGGCCCGACACGCCAACCAGCGCGAGGACCAGGTCCGCACCAACGAACTCGTCGCTGTGATGCGGGCCCGGCTTCTCAACGACATGGCGGGTGCGGAAGCCCGGCGCGAGGCGGCACGGGTGTCGCTCGCCAACTTCTCGCGGACACAGGAACTGGAGGCCGACACGATCGGTGTCGCCCTGATCGCCCAGGCCGGCTTCGACCCCTACGGCGCCTCGCGCTTTCTCGAGACCATGGACCGCTATGCGGCGCTGCGCTCGCCGTCCCAGGCCTCCAGCGGCGGGCCGGACTTCCTCGCCTCCCATCCCTCGACGCCCGAGCGAATCCGCCAGGCCGTGCTCGCGGCCCGCCAGCACATGGCGCCCGACGGCCGCCCGCGCGACCGCGAGCGCTATCTGCGCGCCATCGACGGCATCACCTTCGGCGAGGACCCGCGCCAGGGCGTCGTACGCGGCCGCAGCTTCATCCATCCGCGCCTCGGCTTCACCGTCACGGCGCCGGAGGGCTTCACGCTGGAGAATTCGCGCCAGGCCGTTACCGGCCTCGGCCCCAACGAGATGGCCATCCGCCTCGACGTCGTCAGGGTGCAGGCCAACCAGGCGCTGACCTCCTATCTCGCCTCCGGCTGGATCGACGGCCTCGCCCCGGAGACGGTGGAGGCGGTGACGATCAACGGTTTCCAGGCGGCCACGGCCGTCGCTCGCGGCAGCGACTGGTCGTTCAGGATCTTCGTCGTTCGGTTCGGCAGCGAGGTCTACCGCATCATCTACGCAGCGCGAGACCTGAACAGCGAGGTGGACGGCAGTTTCCGCGCCTCGATGGAAAGCTTCCGCCGCCTGACCAGCGCCGAAGCCGCGGTGAAGCCCGCCCGCGTCAAGACCCTGCGCGCTGGCGAGGGCGACACCGTGCTGACCTTCGCCCGCCGCATGCAGGTGGCCGACCGGGCCGACGAGCGTTTCCGTGTGCTCAACGGCCTCGGCGACGGTGAGCAGCCGCGCGGCGGCGAACTCGTCAAGATCATCACCGAGTAAAAACTACCATACAAGTCGCGCGCAGCCCTTGCATCGGCGTTGCCCTTGGCCTTTGCTCCTCGCCCGACCGAGGAAACGCCAAGAGGCCACCCCCATGACCCTGAAGACCTTCGACCTGACCGGCCGCCGCGCCCTCATCACCGGATCCGGCAGCGGCATCGGCCTGGCCTATGCGGCAGGCCTCGCCGATGCCGGCTGTGAGATCGTCCTCAACGGCCGCGACAAGGCCAAGCTTGCCAGTGCCGAGGCGGCCCTGAAGGCGAAAGGCTACAAGGTCAGCGCTTGCGCCTTCGACGTCACCGATGCCGCCGCCGTGAAGGCGGGGGTCGACGCGATCGAGAAGGATATCGGCCCGATCGGCATCCTGGTGAACAATGCCGGCATGACCATCCGCCATCCGCTGGAGGATTTCCCGGAGGATGCCTGGCGCCGCGTCATGGCGACGAATATCGACAGCGTCTTCTACGTCTCCAAGGCGGTGGCCCGTCACATGCTGCCGCGTGGCTACGGCAAGATCATCAACACCTGTTCGGTGATGAGCGAACTCGGCCGCCCCTCCATCGCGCCCTATACCGCCTCCAAGGGCGCGGTGAAGATGATGACGCGGCAGATGGCGGTGGAATGGGGCCGTCGGGGCATCCGCTCCAACGGCATCGCGCCCGGCTATTTCAAGACCGAGCTGACCGATGCGCTGGTGAAGGACCAGGCCTTCTCGACCTGGCTCGAGGGCCGCACGCCGCTCGGCCGCTGGGGCAATGTGGAGGAACTGCAGGGCGCCTGCGTGTTCCTCGCCGCACCGGCTTCGGATTATGTCACCGGTCATGTGCTCTTCGTCGATGGCGGCCTGACGGCCTCCGTCTGAGCCCTACCGGACGATCAGCAGTGCACGACGCGACAGCCGCGGCAGGATCTTGGCGAAATCGGCGATGCGGATAGCGACGCAGCCCGCCGTCGGCGTAAAGCCGTCGCGGGCGCCGTGCCAGAAGATGGCGCTGCCGCGATGGCGGCGCACCGGCGCATCGTTCCAGCCGAGTTCAACGATCGTGTCGTAGAGATGATCGGCGCGGGCGAGGCGCTCCTCGACCGGGCCCGGCGGCCGGCGAATCAGCCGGTTGTAGCGGCGGTCGCCGGCATCGTCGCACCAGGCGTCTTCCGGACCGATGGCCCGAACCGGCCGCAGCACCCGCGGCCGCACCAGCCGGTCGGCGCGATGGAAGACGCGGCGCAGCGGCAGCCGCGCGCGCGGCGTCGCGCCGTCGCCCTCGCGCTTGTCGGTGCGGATTCCGGTGCGGCCGAGCGCGCAGGGAAAGGTCGCCAGGCCGACATGGAGCATGCCGCGCGAGCGGCGACCGGGCAGGGCGTGGACAAAAATCCGTGTGATCCGGTCTTTCGCCATGAAAATGTCATCCATATCTCTACGAAGCAGCAGGCAGTCGATGTGTAACGCCATCGGCGATACGCGCGTAGTAGCTTTTCCCCCCTCGACCTCCGGGCGCGTCCGTGCGGCAGCCCCATCTTCTCCAGGTGATTTGATGAGCCAAATCCGCAAGATCCTGCTCTGCGACGACGATGCCGACATGCGCGAGGCACTGTCCGAGCAGCTGGCGCTGCACGAGGAGTTCGAGACCGTCAGCGTCGATTCCGCCAGCAAGGCCATCCAGACGGTCAAGGCCGACCACTTCGACCTCCTCGTCATGGATGTCGGGCTGCCGGACATGGACGGCCGCGAGGCGGTGAAGATCATGCGCAAGGGCGGCTTCAAGAGCCCGATCATCATGCTGACCGGCCACGACACCGATTCCGACACGATCCTCGGCCTTGAGGCGGGCGCCAACGACTATGTCGTCAAGCCGTTCCGCTTCGCCGTGCTGCTCGCACGCGTCCGGGCCCAGTTGCGCCAGCACGAGGCCAGCGAGGATGCCGTGTTCCAGATCGGCTCCTATTCGTTCCGCCCTTCCTCCAAGATCCTGATCACCGACAAGAACGGCAAGATCCGGCTGACCGAGAAGGAAACCGCGATCCTGCGCTATCTCTACCGCCAGGGCATCAAGCCGGTGTCGCGCGAGATCCTGCTCTCCGAGGTCTGGGGCTATAATTCCGGGGTGACCACCCATACGCTGGAGACTCACATCTACCGGCTGCGCCAGAAAATCGAGAAGGATCCGGGCAACGCATCGCTTCTCGTCACCGAAGGCGGCGGCTACAAGCTCGTCCCCTGAGAGCGTTACCGAATTCCAAAGATATTTCGGTGCATTGTCGTCATCCGCGGTCCGCCTTCCCGGGGGATCGCAGCGCAGCCGTTCGATTCTCCTGCAGTCGTGCTAAGCGGAGCCCATGGCCCTCGACGACGACATCGCCCTTCTGGCGCGGGTTCCGCTTTTCGCAAGTCTCGGCGGAGAGCCCGTGCGCCTGCTGGCCTTCTCCACCGAGACGCGCTTCCTGCGCGCCGGCGACGTGCTGTTCAAGGAGGGGCAGGCGGCCGATTGCGGCTATGTGGTCGGCGAGGGGCGCATCGCACTGACCAATGACGGTGGCCTGACCGAACATCTCGCCGGCCCCGGCAGCCTGATCGGCGAGATCGCGCTGATCATCGAGACGCTGCGGCCGGCCACCGCGGTGGCGCGGGACCCCGTCACCGTCCTGCGCATTCCGCGGGCGCTGTTCCGCCGGGTGCTGACCGAGTTCCCGGATGCGGCCCAGCGGGTCCACGAGGAATTCCGCGAAAAGATGCGCGCCACCACAGCCGATCTCCTGCGCGTCGGCCGGCTTTTCGAGCGCGGCTGACGCGGCGCACGCGCTTGACGCCGCAGCGGCGCCGCACCAATGTCCCGACCGGAGTCCGGTCCCCGGCCGAGACCCTTGCCGCGGAGAAGGCGATGGCCGAGACCGGCACGCGCAATGTTCCGCCCGGCAATGGCGGCACGGACCTGTCACGCCGCTTCGCCGGGGTCCTGATCCTGTGTGGATTGCCGCTTCTGCTGCTTGTCGCAGCCCTCGGCTGGTCCACCTACGGGCGGGCCGAGGTGACCGCCCAGGCGCGCGACCACATCGTCGAGCATCTTCTCCTCGTCGCCGGCATCGTCGCCACCTTCTCTGTCCTTGCGACCGTCGTCTGGCGGCAGTTCGTCTCCCCCGCCGTCGCCCTCGCCCGCGCTGGGGCGCTGAACGGACGGGGGGCGGCAACGGCCCTGCCGGACGTCCCGGCCCCCTGGGAAGGCCTGCGCCATCAGCTGGAGATCTCGATCACCGAGCAGCGGGCGAAGATCCACCAGCTCAGGGCGATGATCGACGGCATTCCGCTCCGCACCGTCTATGTCGATCCCGATCTCATCTACCGCGACGCCAATCGCGAGTTCCTCGAATTCGTCGGCAAGAGCCGCGACGAGGTGATCGGCCACTCCGTGGAGGAGATCCTCGGGCCCGAAGTGGTCGAGCAGTACCTGATCATGGGCGAACGGGTGCGCGCCGGCGAAACCATGCGCTGGGAGGGCTGGATCCCCTTCGTCACCCGCGGTGAGCGCTATCTCCAGGTCTCGCTCATGCCCTATGTCGCCGTCGGCGATACCCGGGTCGGCTTCCTCACCTTCACCCGCGACCTCACCGAGCTGAAGCGCGGCGAGCAGGAACTCGCCCGCAACATGGAGGCGCTGGCGCGCAGCGAGGCGATGAACAAGGCCGTTGTGGTCTCGGCCCTCGACGCCATCATCGTCTCCGACGAGGACTGGCGCATCGTCGAGTTCAATCCGGCGGCGGAAGCCATGTTCGGCCATGCCCGGGCCGAGGCGATCGGCAAACACGCCTTCGACGTCGTCGTCCCCGACGACGTGCGCGACATGCAGATCGACACCATGTCCCGCTACAAGGCGAAAGTGGATGTCGGTAGCCTCGCCCGCCGGTTCGACACGGTCGCGCGGCGGCGCGACGGCTCGGTCTTTCCTGTCGAATACTCGGTCAACACGATCCGCAGCGGCGACCATCGCCTGTTCATGGCCCATGTCCGCGATCTCACGGAAGCCAAGCGCATGGAGGCAGAATCGCAGGCGAGCCGCGAGCGCCTGCACCAGGTCGAGAAGCTTTCGGCCATGGGCTCCCTGCTCGCCGGCGTGGCGCACGAGCTCAACAACCCGCTGGCCATTGTCATCGCCCAGTCCTCGCTGCTCGTCGAAAAGGCGGCGAGCGACGACGTCAAGCGGCGCGGCGAGCGCATCCATGCCGCGGCCGAGCGTTGCGGGCGCATCGTCAAGAGCTTCCTCGCCATGGCGCGGCAGAAGCCGCCCCAGCGTGAGCCGGTAGATGTGGCGCAGGTGGTGACGGGCGCCCTCGACATGGTGAGTTACGGGATCCGCAGCTCCGGCATCGCCATCGACCTCGACATCACGCCGGACCTTCCGGTCATCAGCGGTGACCGGGACCTCCTCACCCAGGTCATCGCCAATCTGATGATCAATGCCCAGCAGGCGCTGATGGACCGTCCGGCGCCGCGGCAGATCACCCTGCGGATCGCGCGCGCGGGCGCGGACATCGCCATCCGTGTCGCCGACAACGGACCGGGCATCCCGCCGGACATCATGCGGCGCGTTTTCGAGCCCTATTTCACCACCAAGCCCGCAGGGGTGGGCACCGGCATCGGCCTGTCGATCTGCCGCAATGTCGTCGAAGCGCATGGCGGCAGGGTCGTCCTGAGCAACAGGGCCGAAGGCGGGGCGCAGTTCGACATCACCCTGCCCATCGCCGAAGCCATGGCCGGTGTGCCCGAGATCGTGACGGACCCCGCGGCGCGGGCCGGCCTGTCGATCCTCATCGTCGATGACGAGGTTGACGTCGCCCGCAGCCTTGCCGAGATCGTCGAGGGCCTCGGCCACAGGCCGGTGACCGTCGACCGGCCGGCAGCGGCGCTGGAGGAGGTGGCGAACGGCCGCTTCGACGTGATCTTCGCCGATCTGCGCATGCCTGGCCTCGACGGCGTCGATTTCCGCGACCGCATCCACCGCCGGGATCCCGCACTGGCCGAGCGGACCGTCATCGTCACAGGCGATACGGTCGCCGGTCCCGACCGGCTCGCCCGGGCCGAGGGATCCGAGGCGGTGGTACTGGAGAAGCCCTTCACTTTCGACGACGTCCGGACGGTTCTCGCCCGGGTGGCGGTGCCCGGCGAGACCGCAGCCGGCCCCTCTCGCCGCTGACCCCGTCAGGCCGCGACCGCAGGCGCCGACCGGCCAGCGTCGATCATGACGTCGGCGAGCGTGCCGTAGCAGAGCGCCCAGGCCACCCGGGACTCGTCGTCGAACCGGTCGCCGAGATGATCGCCCAGGGTCGTCAGAAGGGCGATGCCGACCGTGTCGTAGTCGGTGCTGGTCACGCCATATCCGGCATGCCGGGCAGCGAGCGCCCGGACATCGTCGATGACGGCGCCAAGGTCGTGCAGCGACAGGATGACATGGGCGAGCACCTTGACGAGCTTGCCGCGCTGGGCGCTGAAGTCGGCGGGAAACATCGGCCGCAGCGTGCCGTCGAGGGTGAAGAGCGTGTCGTAGAAACCGGCAGCGAAAGTGTCGGCGTGGCGGGCGACAAGGCCGAACTGCTGACGAACGAGGGCGATCTGGCGAGGTGTCATGGTCGAACGGGTTCCGGTTGGAGGATCATGGCCCCGACCATCGTCCCGCCGTCCTTCACCGTCGTGCCTTGGGCGCGGGCCTGCTGTTTCCCCTGTTTCGGCAGCGGTCCGCCACCGGTCATCGCTTGGCTGAAACATTCGGCGATGCCGCACGACATGGGGCGGCACGGATGCCGCGCCTAACCTGAGCCCGTCACCACCTCAGACCCTTCCGGGGCGAAACCGAACCGATGCCGCCGCACACGATCTTCCGCGCGCCTCGACCGCACGGCTCAGGCCGCATCCCCGCCGGGGGCGGGCCCCTCGCCGGCATGGCGCGGCACGTCAAAGACATAGCCGTGGCCGCGGACCGTTCGGATCGCCTCAGTCTCCAGCTTGCGCCGCAGGCGCGCGATCCGCGAGTCGATGGCCCGGTCGAAGGCCTCTTCGTCCTCGGCGGGCGCCAGTTCCATGATCTCCTCGCGGGTCAGGACCTTGCCCGGATTCTCCGCGAAGATGCGGATCAGGGCGACCTCACCCGCCGACAGCCGGTCCGTCGACCCGTCAACCTTCAGGATCCGCGCCGCAACGAGATCGACGGAGGCCTGCTCGAAGACGACGAGGCTGCGACGGCGTCCGAGCCGGCGCTGCAGGATGCCCGCCACGCGCGCCGCCAACTCGCGCAGTTCCACCGGCTTCTGCACATAATCGTCGGCGCCGAGTTCCAGGCCGAGAACCCGGTCGATCGGGTCGGGATTGCCGGTCAGGACCAGAACCGCGATGTCGCTGGCCAGATCCGTCCGGATGAGGATGTCGATGCCGCTCTCACCGGGCAGGCCGATGTCGAGGATGATGAGATCGGGCCTCTCGCGGGCAAGATAAGGCTCCAGCTCCCAGGCCGCCTTGAGGCAGTCGACGTCATAGCCGAGATCGGTGAGATATTCGCGGACCGCGTCGACCCAGTCGGGTTCGTCGTCGAGCACCGCTATCCGCCCGCGCCGCGCCATGGTCATCCCCCTCAAATCATGTCGCGGCACCTGCATCTGCGTGCGACAAAAGATCCTAATGCGCAGCCCGCCGGGCTGTCACCAGCACTTGCAACACAAGGGCATCTGCAATGAGAGCCACAGTGGCCATCGTCGACGACGAGGAACATCTGCGTGAGGCGGTGGGAGAATACCTCGAGATGCAGGGTTTCGAGGTTTTGACCTTTCGCAACGCCCAGGCCTTCCGCGAGGAAAGCCCGGGAAAGGCCATCGATGTCGCCATCCTCGACATTGCCATGCCGGGCGAGGACGGGCTGTCGCTGGCCCGCTTCATCCGCAAGGCCGGCCAGACCGGCATCATCATGGCCACGGCCGCCGGGCGTCCCATCGACCGGATCGTCGGCCTCGAGATCGGCGCGGACGACTATCTGGTGAAGCCTTACGAACTGCGGGAACTGCTGGCCCGCATCAAGAGCGTGCTGCGGCGGGTCAATGCCGCCCCCCCTGCCGCCGAACCGCAATCGGCCGCCGCACGCGAGGGCCGGAGCCTGCGCTTCGGCGCGCTGACGCTCGATCTCGACGCCCGCCGGCTGATCGACGCCGCCAGCGGCCCGATCGAGCTGACGGCGATGGAATTCGACCTCCTCCAGGCGTTGGCGACCCGTCCAAACCGGGTGCTCTCCCGTGGCCAGTTGCAGGAATTCGCCCATGGCCGCTCCACCGACGAGAGCGACCGTTCCATCGACATCCGCGTGACGCGTCTGCGCAAGAAGATCGAGCCTGATCCGGAGCATCCACGCTTCATCAAGACCGTGCGTGGCGAGGGCTATGTCTTCGTTCCCAACGGAGCCTGAAGCGCATGTCGGCTGCGGGCGGAGAAACCATTTCAGATCTGCAGGACGGCGTAGCCGCCATGATGCGCGACGAGGTCGTGGCGCCGGGCGGCCGTTTCGACACCGGCATCCTCGGCCGGCTTTTCGACGCCATCCCGATGCGCGTCACCGCGGCCGACGCCGAGGGCCGCTTCGTCTATGCGAACCGCGCCGCCCTCGCCATGTTCGGCCTGACGCTCGAGGCGGTCGTCGGGCATACAGTGCGCGACATCCTCGGCGAGGCGCTGGCCGCCCGCACCGCCGCGATGCTGGTCGCGCTGCGGAAAGGCGAGACGCCCCAGTGGAGCGACTGGGTGACTGATGCCAACGGTGCGCGGCGCTATCTCGAACAGGCCTATGCCCCCTGTTTCGACAGCCAGGACGCCCTGGTCGGCTTCATCGCCCTGACCCGCGACATCACCGCCCTGAAGGAGCGGGAAGAAGCCCTGGAGGCACGTCTCGCCGCGCTCAACGTCGCGGAGACCATCAACACGGCAATCATCAAGACCTCGATCGACCCGATCATGGTGGTCGACGAGGAAGGCATTCTGATCGACCTCAATCCCGCCGCCATGGCCACCTTCGGTTTTGCCCGAAGCCATGCGGTGGGGCGGCCGATTTCCGACCTCATCATTCCGCCGGCCATGCGCCGGGCCCATGCCGACGGCATGGCGCGCTATACGCGGACCGGCATCAGCCGCGTCCTCGACCAGCGCATGTCCATGGAGGCGCAGAGGGCCGATGGTTCGCTGATCCCGATCGAGCTCACCATTTCAGAGATCAGCCTGCCCCAGCGCCGGGTCTTCACCGCCCATTTGCGCGACCTGTCCCAGGTCCGCGAGGCCGAGCGGCAGATGGAGCAGCAGCGCGATCGGCTGCACCAGGCCGAGAAGCTCTCGGCCATGGGCTCCCTTCTTGCCGGCGTCGCCCACGAGCTCAACAACCCGCTGGCCATTCTCGTCGCCCAGTCGACGCTGCTGATGGAAACGGCGGTGGATGCCGCGCAGAAGCGCCGCGCCGAGCGCATCCACGCGGCCGCCGACCGGGCCGGACGTATCGTCAAGAGCTTCCTCGCCATGGCACGCCAGCGACCCGAGAAGCGCGAGACGGCCCAGCTCAACGATCTGGTGCGGGCCACGGCGGAGATGCTCGCCTATGGCCTGCGCAGCCACGACGTGACGCTCGAACTCGATCTCGACCCGCATCTGCCGACCATTCTGGCCGATCAGGACTTCATCGGGCAGGTCGTCGCCAACCTCGTCATCAACGCCCAGCACGCCCTGATCGAGATGGAGCCGCCCCGGCGCGTCACCATCGCGACTCGGCGCAAGAACGGCCATGTCCGCCTTGTCGTCAGCGACAATGGGCCCGGCGTTCCCGAGGCCATCGCGGGGCGCATCTTCGACCCCTATTTCACCACCAAGCCTGCCGGTGTCGGCACCGGCATCGGCCTGTCCATCTGCAAGTCGATCGTCGAATCCCACGGTGGCTCCATCGCCCTCGACCGGAGCGAGGATGGCGGTGCCCGCTTCACCGTCCTGTTGCCCGCCGCGGTGCCGGCGGATGCGGACGCCGAGGCGGAGGGCCCCGCCGACCGGGACGGCCTCACCATTCTCGTGGTGGACGACGAGGCGGATGTCGGGGCGAGCCTGGCGGAAATGCTGGAGCTGTTCGGCCATCGCGTCCTGCCGGCCCAGACCGCGCGGGAGGCCCTGGACGAGGGCGCGATCGCGGAAGCCGACCTCGTCTTCGTCGACCTGCGCATGCCGGGCATCGACGGACTGAAGTTCCGCGACAAGGCCATTGCCCTCAATCCCCGCCTCGCCGACCGGGTCGTGATCATGACCGGCGATGCCGTCGAGGGGCCCGGCGCGATCGAGCGCCATGCCGGCGACGGCACCATCCCGGTGATGGAAAAGCCCTTTACCCTGAACGACGTCAGGCGGATCCTCGCCGCCTTTGCCTGAGAATCCCGAAAGGCCGCGGAGTCGCGCAACCCAGCCGGCGAATCCTCGCGCAGCGATGGTGAGTCTTGCGAAGGACGGTCGCGGCCGCCATCAGCCATTGCCGAGTCGACGTTAAGAATTCGTCAACCCAAATGACTCGCGGCACGGACGCCAAGACTCTGCGCGCGCCGCTGGCGACTCCGCTAGTGGGCCGTTCAACGTTGACCCACCACATCTGGTCGTGAACGAAACGTGATTCGCAGCGAGTCAGCGATTCGGACCCGATTCGTTCCCACCCCGTTCCGTCAATGAACGCGCCGGAGGCCTGCATTGAATTGTGACGCATTCGCCGTGCCGGCATGATACAGGAATGGGGGAATGACCTTGTCTCTTCCGCCATTGCCCCCCGCCCTCCGCGGGCGAGGGGTCACCGCAGTGCTTGGCCCGACCAATACGGGCAAGACCACGCTTGCTATCGAGCGGATGCTCGCCCATCCCTCCGGCATGATCGGCCTGCCCCTGCGCCTCCTGGCGCGCGAGGTCTATGCCAAGCTGGTCGCCCGCGCCGGCGAAGGCGCAGTCGCCCTGGTCACCGGCGAGGAGAAGATCAAGCCACCCGGCGCGCGCTACTGGGTGGCGACCGTCGAGGCCATGCCGCTCGATCTCGACGTCTCCTTCCTCGCCATCGACGAGGTCCAGATCGCCGGCGATCTCGAGCGCGGCCATATCTTCACCGACCGGATCCTCAACCGTCGCGGCCGCGACGAGACCATGCTGCTCGGCGCGGCCACCATGCGCGGACTCATCGAGAAGCTCATCCCGGGCGCCAATATCGTCACCCGTCCGCGCTTCTCGAACCTGTCCTTCGCCGGCGAGAAGAAGCTGACGCGGCTGCCCCGCCGCTCGGCCATCGTCGCCTTCTCGGCCGACGAGGTCTATGCCATCGCCGAACTGATCCGCCGCCAGCGCGGCGGTGCGGCCGTCGTCCTCGGCGCGCTGTCGCCGCGCACCCGCAATGCCCAGGTCGAGATCTATCAGGCCGGCGACGTCGATTACCTCATCGCCACCGACGCCATCGGGATGGGCCTCAACCTCGACGTCGAACATGTCGCCTTCGCTGCCGACCGCAAATATGACGGCTACCAGTTCCGCCGGTTGAACCCGGTGGAATTTGCCCAGATCGCCGGGCGCGCCGGCCGGTCCAACCGCGACGGCACCTTCGGCACCACAGGACGCTGCCCGCCGCTCGAGGACGATCTCGTCCATGCCCTGGAGAGCCATGCCTTCGACGGGGTGAAAGTGCTGCAATGGCGCAACACCCATCTCGATTTCGCCTCGGTCGAGACGTTGCGCGACAGCCTCGACCAGGTCCCCAGCGAGCCCGGCCTGACGCGTTCGCCGATCGCCGAGGACCAGCGGGTGCTGGAACTGGTCCTGCGTGACTCGCTCGTTCGCGAGCGTGCGGTCGGCCGCAATGCGGTGACCCGCCTGTGGGAAGCCTGCATGATGCCGGACTACCGCAAGATCTCGCCGGCGAGCCATGCCGACCTCGTCATGACCATTTTCGGCTATCTGACCGGGCGTTCGGGGCGGTTGCCGTCCGACTGGATCGCCTCCCAGGTCGCCTTTGCCGACCGCACCGACGGCGACATCGACACCCTCTCCACCAGGATCGCCCATATCCGCACCTGGACCTTCGCGGCCAACCGCCCGGACTGGGTCGACGACCCTCTCCACTGGCAGGCCGAGACCCGCCGCGTCGAAGACATTTTGTCGGACGCGCTCCATGAACGCTTGACGCAGCGCTTTGTCGATCGCAGGACGAGCGTGCTGATGCGGCGCCTAAGGGAAAACACCATGCTCGAGGCCGAGATCACCAAGACCGGCGACGTCACCGTCGAGGGCCAGCACGTCGGCCGCCTCGAGGGGTTCCGCTTCGCGCCCGATCCGCTCGCCGGCGACGGCGAAGCCGGCAAGGCGCTGCGCGCCGCCGCGTCCAAGGCGCTGGCGGGCGAAATCGACCAGCGGGCCGAGAAGCTCGCAGGCTCGGGCGACGAGGCCTTCATCCTGTCGAATGACGGGACGATCCGCTGGCGCGGCGAGGCCGTCGCCAAGCTCGTCGGCGGCGACAAGGTTCTCTCGCCCCGCGTCCGCATCCTGTCGGACGAGCACCTGACCGGCGGGCCGCGCGACCAGGTCCAGGCGCGCCTCGACCTGTGGGTCCATGCCCAGATCGGCAAGCTGCTCGGCCCGGTCCTGGCGCTGGAGACCTCCGAGGAGCTCACCGGCCTCGCGCGTGGCGTCGCCTTCCAGCTGGCGGAGGCCCTCGGCGTCGTCGAGCGCCCGAAGGTCGCGGAGGACGTCAAGCAGCTCGACCAGGAGGCGCGTGCCGTGCTGCGGAAGCTCGGCGTGCGCTTCGGCGCCTATCATATCTATCTGCCGGCGACGCTGAAGCCGGCGCCGCGCGCCATGGCCCTGCAACTCTACATGCTCAAGCATGACATGCTGGAGAAGAAGGGTCTCGCCGAACTGCCGGCGCTCGCCGCCTCGGGCCGAACCTCGATCGCGGTGGATCCGGAGATCGAGAAGGATCTCTACCGCCTCGTCGGCTTCCGGGCGCTCGGCGCCCGTGCCGTGCGCGTCGACATTCTCGAGCGCCTCGCCGATATCATCCGCCCGGCACTCGCCTGGCGTCCCGGCACGCCGTCGCCGGAACCGGCTGGCCATTTTCCCGGCGGCGGTTTCACTGCGACGGTGGGCATGACCTCACTGGTCGGCTGCTCCGGCGAGGACTTCGCCTCGATCCTGAAGGGTCTCGGCTACCGGATGGAGAAACGCCCCGCACCGCCTCCCCGGCCGGTGGCCGAAAGCGCGGCGGCACCAGTCGAGGCCGCTGCCCCGTCCGACGCGGGCGCCGAGCCCCTGACCGAAGCTATGGATGCCGATGGCGGATCCCCGACCGGGGACGGCGCTGCAGCGGCCCAGGAGGCCGATGAAGCCGCCGCGGCGATCGCCACGGCGATCCCGGACATGGTCGCGTCCGACGTCGAGGCGCCCGCCCCGAGCGAGCCCGGGCCGACGGATGGCCAGGTAGAAACCGAAAGCCCCGGCACGGCCGAGGAAACACCGGCAGGCGAAGCCGATGGCGCGCCCGAGACGGCCGCAGCGGCCGGCGAGAGCGACCCGGCGGCTGATGTCGAGGCGACGCCCGCCGGAACCGTGGCAGCCGAACCGGCTCTCGTTGAGGTCTGGCGTCCCGGCGGCCGGATGGACGGCGAGCGCCCGGCCCGGCGCGATTTCCGCCGCGGTGGCGAGCGCGGCGAAGGCGAACCGCGCCCCCATCAGGGCAGGCCCCGACCCGGCCAGAACCAGCGGGGCGGGCAGCGTCCGCCCCAGGGACCCCGCGAGGGCCAGCCGGCGGGTGAACGGCCGGCTCCGCGCGAAGGCGCGCCGGAGGGGGAGCGCCGCGACGGCGGACGTCCGCCGCGCCGCGACTTCTCGAAATTCAAGGACTTCGGTGGCAAGGACGCCCGTGGCCCGGACGCCCGCGGCAAGAACCCGCGTGGTGACGGCGAGCGCCGTGACCGTCCGCAACGTGAGGACCGGCCCGACCAGCGCGGCCCCCGTCCGCAGGACCGCGCCCCCCGCAAGGACAAGGAACCGGATCCGAACTCGCCCTTCGCCAAACTGGCGGCGCTGAAGGATGCGTTGACCAAGAAGCCCTAACCCTGCACCCCTGATCCAGGCGACGAGGACGCTTGAACGACACCGGCAAACTGCGCATCGACAAATGGCTGTGGTTCGCCCGGGTCGTGAAGACGCGGAGCGCCGCGACGGCCCTCTGCGAGGACGGGTCGGTACGTTTGAACGGCACGCGCGTCGATCAGGCCCATAAGGCGGTCCGGGTCGGCGACGTCGTGACGGTGGCGGTCGGCGAGCGCATCAAGGTTCTGAAGATCGTGTCCCTCGCCGAACGGCGCGGGCCCTACGCCGAAGCGCAGCACATCTACGAGGATCTCTCGCCGGAGCCGCCACGTTTCGATCCCCCTTCACCGGTGGCTGCGCGCGAGGCCGGCAGCGGACGGCCGACCAAGGCCGATCGCCGCGATCTCGATCGCCTCAGGCGCGGTGAGGATTGACCGGCCGTGCGAATCCACTTGCCAGGACACCGGTGTTCGGAATAACGAACGATCTGATTGACTTGTAAAACGCCAGAAGCCCTGTCCATGGCCCGCCCCCGGCGCATTTCCGATGAACTCGCCCGCCAGCAGGCCGACCAGCCGGCCGGCGAGGTCGCCCGTTTCGGGACGGATGAACCGCTGTTGCTCGATGCCGGCATCTCGCTCGCGCCATTCCAGATCGCCTACCGGACCTACGGCACCCTGAACGCCGAGAAGTCCAACGCGATCCTCGTATGCCACGCTCTGACGGGCGACCAGCACGTGGCCAGCAACAATCCGGTGACGGGCAAGCCGGGCTGGTGGGAGATCATGATCGGACCGGGAAAGCCGATCGATACGGACCGCTACTTCGTCATCTCCTCCAACGTGCTCGGCGGCTGCATGGGCACGACGGGACCGGCTTCCACCGATCCGGCGACGGGGCAGCCCTACGGCCTGTCCCTGCCCCTCATCACCATTCCCGACATGGTCCGGGCGCAGGCCATGCTGGTGAAACGCCTCGGCATCGACACGCTGTTCAGCGTCGTCGGCGGCTCGATGGGCGGCATGCAGGTGCTGCAATGGGCGGCCCAGTATCGCGACCGCGTCTTCTCTGCCATGCCGATCGCGACGGCGGCGCGCCATTCGGCGCAGAACATCGCCTTTCACGAGGTCGGCCGCCAGGCGATCATGGCCGATCCCGAATGGCGCGGCGGGCGCTATCTCGCCGAAGGCACGCGTCCGCTCGCCGGGCTCGCCGTCGCCCGCATGGCGGCACATATCACCTATCTCTCGGATGCGGCGCTGCACCGCAAGTTCGGACGCCGGTTCCAGGACCGCGATGCGCCCACCTTCTCCTTCGACGCCGATTTCCAGGTGGAGAGCTACCTGCGTTATCAGGGCGAGGCTTTCGTCGAGCGCTTCGACGCCAATTCCTATCTCTATGTGACGCGGGCCATGGACTATTTCGACATCGCCGCGGACCATGGCAGTTCGCTCGCCAAGGCCTTCGCCGGCACCAGGACGCGGTTCTGCGTCGTCTCCTTCACCTCCGACTGGCTGTTTCCGACCGCCGATTCCCGCCAGGTCGTCCATGCGCTCAATGCCGCCGGCGCCTCGGTGTCCTTCGCCGAGATCACCTCGGACAAGGGCCATGACGCCTTCCTGCTGGACGAGCCCGAACTCTTCGCCATCACCCGCGGCTTCCTGGAATCGGCGGCGCGCGCGCGGGGGATCGCATGAACACCGCGGGCATGAGCACCGACCTCACCATGCGGGCCGTCCCCGGGCCGATCCGCGCCGATTACCTCGTCGTGTCGCAACTGATCGCGCCCGGCTCGAAGGTGCTCGACGTGGGCTGCGGCGACGGCGGCCTCCTCAAGCTCCTGCGTGACGAGAAGGGGGTCGACGGACGCGGCATCGAACTGTCGCGCGAGGGCGTCAACCGCTGCGTCGCCGAGGGCCTCGCCGTCATCCAGGGCGACGCCGATACCGACCTCGCCTTCTATCCCGACGACGCCTTCGACGTGGTGATCCTGTCGCAGACGATCCAGGCGACAAGGGCGCCGCGCGTCGTGCTCGAGCACATGCTGCGCATCGGCAAGCAGGCCGTGGTGTCCTTCCCGAATTTCGGCCACTGGCGCCTCAGGCTGCAATTGGTGACCCGCGGGCGGATGCCGACCTCGGAGAACCTGCCCTACCACTGGTACGACACGCCCAACATCCACTTCTGCACCATCCGCGACTTTGTCGACCTGGTCCGCGAGGTCGAGGCCGTGATCGACCATTCCACCGCCCTCGACGGATGGGGCCGCGAGGTCCGGGTGAACGCGCCGTGGTGGTTCTGGAATTTCTTCGGCGAACAGGCCGTGTTCAAGCTGCGCGGCAAGCGCTGACCCTTCCCGCCGGCGGAACGCCAGGAGCAACACATGACGCTCGTCGCCAAGGCCCTCGTCGCCAAGGCCCTCGTCGCCCTCGTGGCGCTGATCCACGTCGGCATTCTCGTCATCGAGATGGTCTTCTGGAATACACCCTTCGGCCACAGGTCCTTCAACCTGACACCGGAATTCGCGGCGCAGTCGGTGGTCCTTGCCGCCAACCAGGGCCTCTACAACGGCTTTCTCGCGGCGGGGCTGATCTGGAGCCTCCTGGCACCGAAGCACCTCGCCTTGCCGCTGAAGATCTTCTTCCTCGGCTGCGTCGTCGTCGCCGGCCTGTTCGGCGCGGCGACCGCGAAGATGTCGATCCTCTTCGTCCAGGCCATGCCGGCCGCCCTGGCGCTCGGCGCCGTGCTTATGGCGCGGGACCGCGCCTGAGCCTCGGCTGACAGCCACAGCCGCGCTGCGGGATCAATAGGTCCCGGGATATTGGCCACCGTCGACCAGCAGGCTCTGGCCGGTGATGAAGCCGGCATGGGCCGAGCAGAGGAAGGCGATGGTGGCGCCGATCTCGGCCGCCTCCCCATAGCGCCCCGCCGGGTTCTGTGCCGCACGTTCGGCCCAGATCGCGTCGAAGGACCGGCCCGTCATGGCGCTGAGCTTGTCGACATGATGCTTCTGCGCGTCGGTGGCGACGATCCCCGGCAGCACGTTGTTGATGGTGACGCCGCGGGCAATGGTCTGCCGCGACAGGCCTGCGACGAAGCCGACAAGGCCTGAGCGGGCACCATTCGACAGGCCCATCTCGGCCTGTGGGCTCTTCACCGAGCGCGACACGATGTTGACGATGCGGCCGAAGCCGCGCGCCATCATGCCGTCCACCGTCGCCTTCATCAGATCGATGGGGGCGAGCATCATGGCGTCGAGCGCGGTGATCCAGTCGGCGCGCGACCAGGCACGGAAATCGCCGGGTGGCATGCCGTCGGCATTGGTGATCAGGATGTCGGGCGCCGGGCAGGCGGCGACGAGCCGCGCCCGGTCAGCGGCGATGGTAACGTCACCGGCGACGACCGCGACCGGCACGCCGAAGCGACGGCCGATCTCGGCGCCGGCTGTCTCCAGCCGTTCGGGATTGCGGGCGAAGAGGGTGAGCGCGACACCCTCGGCCGCCAGCATCTCCGCCGTCGCACGGCCCATGCCGCGGCTGGCGCCGCAGACGATGGCCGACTTTCCCCTGAGCCCGAGATCCATGGGGACGTGATAATCCGCGGGCACGATCTTGTCTCGCCCCGTCGGCGCGGACCGCTCATGCGGGGACAGGAGTTCCGGTGCGCGCCAGGAGCTTCCTGATCTCCGAGCGGCAGGAGCCGCAATTGGTACCGGCCCTGGTGGCGCGACCGACGGCGTCGACATCGGCCGCTCCGGCGCCGATCGCCGCGCGAACGGCGGTGAGGCCGACGGAGAAACAGGCACAGATGGTCGGGCCGGGATCGGGAAGGCCTTCGGCGGAGCGGCCGGAGAGCAGGGCCCGCCGGCTCGCCGCATCGAGAACCCGGCGGCCGAAAAGCCCCTGTACCCCGTTCCAGGCGGCGCGGGCGCCGGGACCTGCGAACAGGACAGCCTCCAGCCTGTCGCCGCAGAAGGCCGCAGCGCGATACACACCGCGGGCGGCGTCGCTGACCTCCGCCACCACGACCCCCGGCCCGCCGGCGAGGCGGATGAGGGCGGGGCCGTCCAGAGGCTCGGGAGCGGCGAAAAGGAGCCCCGCGCCGCCGTCGACGGCGACCTTCGTCCACAGCAGACCGTCGATACGCGGCGATGCGCCGCGGCAGAGCAGGAAACCATCCGCCGCCACGGACACGCGCGCGAGGGCGACCCTTGTCGCCTTCATCTCCGGCTGACCGGAGAAAGGATCACTCGCCGCCTGAACCAGCGCGCCGATGCGGGCCGCTGCCGTCGTCTCGCCGGTCCAGTGGATGGGAGCGAAGACCTCGCCACGCGCCTGCCCAGCATCGATCGCGACGCGCAGACGGGCCGTGCCGTGGGCCGTGTCGAGCCGGGCTATATCGCCGTCGGCGAGCCCGGCGGCGGCCGCATCCGCGGGATGGATGGCCAGGCAGGGCTCGGGACTGTGGCGGCCGAGCGTCGGCGCCTTTCCCGTCCGGGTCATGGTGTGCCACTGGTCGCGCAGCCGGCCGGTATTGAGCAGGAAGGGCCGGGCCGCATCGGCCGGCTCGGCCAGGGCGGGCGGGGCGATGGCGACGAAACGGGCGCGGCCATCGGCGGTAAAGAAGCCGCCGGACGCGAAGAAGCGCTTGTCGCCATGGTCGGAGCGCGTCCGGACCGGCCATTGCACCGGCTGGAGGGCCGCGTAATCGGCATCGGACAGGGCAGCGAGGCCGGAAATGTCGAAGTCGCGGGTGCCGCGGTTCTCGAAGCCCGAGAGCGCCGCATGTTCGCGGAAGATGGCGGCCGGGTCGCGCCAATCGAAGGCCTCGCCGAAGCCAAGCCGGCGGCCGACCTCGGCAAGGATCCACCAGTCCGGCCGGGCCTCGCCCGGCAGCGGCAGGAACGACCGCTGGCGGCTGATGCGGCGCTCGGAGTTGGTCACCGTGCCGTCCTTCTCGCCCCAGGCGGCGGCGGGCAGGAGGATATGCGCGCCGGCATTGACCGTGTCGTTGGAGGCAACGTTCTCCGAGACGACGAGGAGATCGAGCCCGGCGAGGGCGCGGCGCACGTGGTCGGCCCGCGGCATGCTGGCGGCGGGGTTGGTGCCCATCACCCAGAGCGCCCGGATCGTGCCCGCCGCGACCGCCTCGAACATCTGCACGGCCTTGAGGCCTTCGCGTTCCGCCATCCGCGGCGCGGCCCAGAACCGGCGCACGCGATCGATGTCGCCCGCGGTGAAGCCCATATGGGCGGCGAGCATGTTGGCGAGCCCGCCGACCTCGCGCCCGCCCATGGCATTGGGCTGGCCGGTGAGGGAGAAGGGCCCCATGCCCGGGCGACCGATGCGGCCGGTGGCCAGGTGGGCGTTGAGGATCGCCGAGACCTTGTCGGTGCCCTGGGCCGACTGGTTGACCCCCTGGCTGTAGAGGGTCACGGCGCGCAGAGTTGCCGCGAACCAGGCGAAGAGGCGCGCCACGTCAGCGGCGGGCAGCCCGGTGGCCATGGCCGTGGCCGCGATGGAGGGCGCGATCTCGCGGGCACGGATCAAGGCGGCATCGAGGCCCTCCGTATGGGTGGCGATATAGGCGTCGTCCATCGTGCCGGTCTCGGCGAGATAGACAAGGAGCCCCGCGAACAGCACGCCGTCGGTGCCGGGACGGATCTGCAGCACGAGGTCCGCTTCCGCCGCACTCGCCGTCCGGCGCGGATCGACGACGACGATGCGGGCGCCGCGCGCCTTCTGGTTCGCCACCATCCGCTGCCAGAGGATCGGATGGCACCAGGCGGCGTTGGAGCCGACCAGCACCAGAAGATCAGCCTCATCCAGGTCCTCGTAGCTGCCCGGCACGGTATCGGAGCCGAAGGCCCGGCGGTGACCCGCCACCGATGAGGCCATGCAAAGGCGCGAATTGGTGTCGACATTGGCGGTGCCGACGAAGCCCTTCATCAGCTTGTTGGCGACGTAATAGTCCTCGGTGAGCAATTGCCCGGACAGATAGAGGGCTGTCGCGTCCGGGCCCGCCGCCCGGATGGCGCGCTGGAATCCGTCGGCCACCGCATCCAGCGCCGTGTCCCAGGAGACACGCTCCAGGCTGCCGGACCGGGTCCGCATCATCGGGTGGAGCAGGCGGCCCCCGAGGTCGACGGTCTCGCCGAGGGTCGACCCCTTGAGGCAAAGCCGTCCGCGATTGGCGGGATGGGCCGGGTCGCCCGCGACCGTCACCTGCCCTGAGGCACCGACGCTGGCGATCACGCCGCAGCCCACCCCGCAATAGGGACAGGCGGTCGCGACGGGATTCGGCAGAAGCGCTTGCACGGTCATGGTCAGGCCGCCTTCGCCAGCGCCTGGCCGAAGATCAGGCCGTCGCGCAGGGGGCCGAGCGGCCGGCCCGAGCGGATGAGATCGAGGTACCAGGGCGCGTCGGCGGTCTCCCCGCAGAGGATCGCACCGGCGAGCGCGCCGTCCTGCAGGACCAGCTTGCGGTAGGTGGCAAGGCCCGGGTCACGCCAGACGATGCTTTCGGTTCCCGCAGCGCCGAGAAAGTCCCCGGCCGAAAAGACCGGCACGCCGGAGACCTTGAGATTCGTCGCCGGAACCGTGCCCTCATAGGCGGCGGGCTTTCCCGCGAGATGACGCGCGAGGACGGCGGCCTGCTGGTAGGCCGGCTCGACGAGGCCGTAGCAGGCGCCGCGGTGCTCGGCGCATTCGCCGATGGCGTGGATGACCGGATCGGACGTCGTCAGGTGGTCGTCGACGACGATGCCGCGGGCCGTTGCCAGGCCGGCCGCACGGGCGAGCGTCGCATTGGGACGGATGCCGACGGCAGCGACGACCATGTCACACGGCAGGTCCCGGCCATCGGCCAGGCGGACCGCCTCGACGCAGCCCTCGCCCTCCACCGCAGCGGTATCGGCGCCGAGCAGGACGGTGATCCCTCGCGCTTCCAGGGCCGCCCTGAGCAGGCCCGCCGCCTCGGCGTCGAGCTGGCGCTCCATCAGGCGGTCCATCAGATGGATCAGCGTGACCCGGGTCCCGGTCGCGGCGAGGCCACAGGCCGCCTCGATGCCGAGCAGTCCGCCGCCGATGACCACGGCCCGCGTCGCAGGACCCGCAGCCGCCAGCATGGCGCCGACATCGTCATGGTCGCGGAAGGTGAGGACACCGGGCAGGTCCATGCCGGGCTTCGGCAGGCGGATGGGGTCGGAGCCGGTGGCGAGCACGAGCCGCGCATAGGGCAGTTGCGTCCCGTCCTCCAGCCAGACGCTCCGGCGGGAGCGATCGATGGCGCTGGCCCGCCGTCCATAGGCCAGGGTGACGCCCTGCGCCTCCCACCATGCCAGCGGCTTCAGCTCGGTGTCGGCGACAGGCAACTCGCCGGCGAGAACGGACGACAGCAGCACCCGGTTATAGGCGAGGCGCGGCTCGGCCCCGACGACCAGAACGCTGTAGCGGCCGAGCGCGACCCGCCCGAGCTCCTCGACGAGGCGCGCCGCGGCCATGCCGTTGCCGATGACGACGAGCGGTTCGGACATGGGCGTCGCCCGTCAGGCCGCTTCGACGAAGGCATGGCGCTCGTAGAGGAACTTCAGCACCGCCTCGCGCGCCTTGATGTAGGTGGTGTTGGTGACGAGCTCGAGCCGCTTGCGCGGGCGCGGCAGCGCGACCTCGAGGATCTCGCCGATGGTCGCCGCGGGCCCGTTGGTCATCATGATGATGCGGTCGGACAAAAGCACCGCTTCGTCGACGTCATGGGTGATCATGATCATCGTGTTCTTCAGCGTGGCGTGGATCTGCATGACGGAGTCCTGCAGATGGGCACGCGTCAGCGCATCGAGAGCGCCGAAGGGCTCGTCGAGCAAAAGGATCTTCGGCTCCATGGCCAGTGCCCGGGCGATGCCGACGCGCTGTTTCATGCCGCCGGAAATCTCGGCGGGGCGACGGTCCTTGGCATGGGCCATGTGCACCAGATCGAGCTTGTGCATGGTCCAGTCATGGCGCTCGGCCCGCGACTTCGTCGCCCGGAAGACCTTGTCGACGGCCATGCGGACATTCTCGTAGACGGTCAGCCAGGGCAGAAGCGAATGGTTCTGGAAGACGACGGCGCGGTCGGGACCGGGTTCGTTCACCTCCTTGTTGTCGAGGAGCACGCCGCCGGAGGTCGCCGGCGTGAGGCCGGCGATGATGTTGAGAAGGGTGGACTTGCCGCAGCCGGAATGGCCGATGATGGAGACGAACTCGCCTTTTTCGATACCGACATGGATGTCGGCGAGGACGTGGTTGGACGAGTCGCCGCGCGTGAAGGTCTTCTCGACACCGTCGATCTGGAGATAGGGGGCCTGTTTCATCGCAGCGCTCCTCAATTCGCGGCCGTGCCGCGGGTGACGATGGTCGCGAGCCCTGCGATCAGCCGGTCGAGGACGAAGCCGATGAAGCCGATATAGACGAGCGCGACGATGATGTCGGAGAGCTTGGAGGAGTTCCACGCGTCCCAGATGAAGAAGCCGATGCCGACGCCGCCGGTAAGCATTTCCGCCGCGACGATGGCAAGCCAGGCGAGGCCGACGCCGATCCGCAGGCCGGTGAAGATATAGGGCGCGGCCGAGGGCAGCATGATCTTCCAGAAGAACTCGATCTGGTTCAGCCGCAGCACGGCGGCGACGTTGCGATAGTCCTGCGGGATGTTGCGGATGCCGACCGAGGTGTTGATGAGGATCGGCCAGATCGCTGTGATGAAGATGACGAAGATGGCGCTGGGATTGGCGTCGCGGAAGGCGGCGAGCGAGATCGGCAGCCAGGCGAGCGGCGGCACGGTGCGCAGCACCTGGAAGATCGGATCCAGGCCGCGCATGGCCCAGGTCGACTGCCCCACAAGGGTTCCGACGGCGATGCCGACGAACGCGGCGAGGCCGAAGCCGATGGCGACACGCTGCAGCGACGTCAGGACCCTCCAGCCGAGCCCGATGTCCTGGCTGCCCGCGACAAAGAAGGGGTCGAGGATCAGGTCACTCGCGTCGCGCCAGACCTGGGTTGGCGCGGGCAGGGTCGCGCCCGGCCCGGAGCACAGGATTTCCCAGACGAGCAGGATGAGGGCCAGGGTGAGGACGGGCGGCACCACGACGCTGGCCGTGGACACGAGCTTCGACCGCAGCAAGGCGCGCCGGTTCACGGATCGTTGCGGCGTCAACGTCACCACCGCGGCCGGGGCCGCGGGCGCGGTCGTGGACGGGTCGGGCATGGTTGCGACGGCTCTCAATGCGGGTCGGGACATGAGCGCTCTCTTGCCGGAGGTGAGGAGCCGCCCGACCGGGCCGGGCGGCAATGTGTCGGTCGGGCCTCGCAGCTCAGACCTAGGCGCGCTTGATCTTGAGGGCACGCAGATAGGCCTGCGGATCGGCGGGATCGAACTTGACGCCATCGAAGAAGGTCTCGACCCCGCGCGAGTCGGAGGCCGGGACGCCGGCGACACCGAGGGTCTTCGCTGCCTGCAGCCAGAGATCCGCGCGGTTGGTGCGGTCGACCAGCGCCTTGATGTCGGTATTGGGCTCGAACTTGCCCCAGCGGATATTCTCGGTGACGAACCATGTGTCGAGGCTCTTCCACGGATAGGATACGGCGCCGCCCTCGCCCCAAAACTTCATCCGCAGCGGCGAATTGGCGACCGTCCGGCCATGGCCGTAGTTGATGTTGCCCTTGAGGCGGCCGTTGATGTCATTGACGGGAACGTTGAACCACTGGCGGCGGCCGACGATCTGCGCCAGCTCGTCCTTGTTCTCCATCTTCTCGCACCATTGCTGCGCTTCCATCACCGCCATCAGGATGGCCTGGGTGGCGCGGGGATTGGCGTCGACCCAGTCGGCCCGCATCCCGAGGACCTTCTCGGGATGCTTGAACCAGAGCTCGCCGGTCGTGAGGGCCGTATAGCCGATGGCCTGGTTGACCAGCTGCTCGTTCCACGGCTCGCCGACGCAGAAGCAGTCCATGGTGCCGACCTTCATGTTCGCCACCATCTGCGGCGGCGGCACGACGATCACCTTGATGTCGGTATCGGGATCGATGCCGCCGGCGGCGAGCCAGTAGCGGATCCACAGGTCGTGGGTCCCGCCCGGAAAGGTCATGGCGGCGGTCAGGTCCTTGCCCTGGGCCTTCTTGCGCTCGAAGGCCGCCTTCAGCGGCGAGGCGTCCTTCTGGATGTTCAGGTCCTTGTACTCGTTGGACACCGAAATGGCCTGGCCGTCCTCGTTGAGGTTGAGGAGCGTGTACATCGGCAGGGGCTGGCCGTTCTGCATCACCTTGCCGGTGCTGTAGAGATGGGTCTTCGGCCTTAGGATATGGCCGCCGTCGATGCCATTGGCCTTGGTGCCGAGAGCCATGTTGTCGCGCGTTGCGCCCCAGGAGGCCTGGCGGGCGATGTCCATGTCGGGCAGGCCATGCTTGGCAAAGAAGCCCTTCTCCCGTGCGATGACGAGCGGCGCGGCGTCGGTGAGCGCGATATAGCCGAGCTTGGTGCCCTTCACCTCCGGACCGGCTCCCTGAGCGAAGGCGCCGGCGGGCAGGGCCGTCTTGGCGGCGGCGAAGAGGGCGGCAGTGGCGGCGGTCTGCTTGAGGAAGGCGCGGCGGCTGGTGCGCGCCGATGCGAGGGACTGTGCCTGGAAGGTCTTTGTCATCGTCAGGTCCCGGTTACGGTCAAGGAACAGGTGAATGGCGGCCGCGGCGGGCCGCGACGGGATGGGTCCTCATGCCGCCCGGCTGGTTCCGGGCACAAAAAAACCGCCGACAAAGGCCTCGTCGTCGCCGGTTCTCCATCGGAGAACGGCACGTCGGACATTTGTCAGCGGCGTTGCTGAAGGGCCCTGCACTGGGCCGGGATGCGACCCGCGGGCCGACCCTTGAGACCATGGATATTCAAGGGTCGTGCCAAGTGTCTCCGGGGCCGGAAACCACCTGTCTTCAACGGTCAGTGAGGGGGAGGCCGACCGGGGGAGGATGGAAACGTTCGAAACGACGGCAGATCGGCGAGACGGTGCCGATTCGCTGTGCAGTGCAGCAGCCGCTCAGGCGAGCCGGCTGGGCAGGCCGCGCGCGTCAAAACGGGCGAGATAGTCGGCGAGGGCAGCGGGATCGAAGGCCGGCTCCAGGAGGCTGCCGATCGGGTCGGCGACGGCGGCGGGCATCGCTCCGCCCACGGCTGCGTCGAAGAGGTCGGTGCGGATCAGCGCGGCGATCTTGGCCGGGGCTTCCGCATCGAACCGCGTCTGCCCCCAGCGGACGATCTGGGCATAGAGCCAGGCGTAGCGACCGGCATCGGGGCGGGTCGCGCCGGGCACGTCGTAGCGGATGAAATCGGGGACGGCGCGGGACGGCCCGCCCGGCGTGAAGATCAGCCGGCCCTCGATGGTGCGCAGCACGAGGGGGGCGGCGACGCTGAGATAATGCGGAGCAGAGAGGATGGCCGCGAGTTCGAGCGCATTGCCGGGATCGGCGCACCAGGCCGCCCCCTTGGCGGTCGCGGCGATGATGGCGCGCAGCGTCTCGGCGTCGCCGGCCGCGAGCGTATCGCCGATCACCAGCGTCTTCTCGGGGATGCGCGAGAAGAGCGCCGAACTCGGGGCGAGGATATGGCCGGCGCCGCGGTCGACGGCCACCGAATTCCAGGGCGAGCCGACGCAGAAGCCGTCGATCAGGCCCTTTTCGAGTGATCCCGCCATCAGCGGCGGCGGGATGACGACGAGTTGGACGTCGCGGTCCGGATCGATGCCGCCGGCGGCGAGATAGGCGCGCAGGATGTAGTTGTGGGTCGAGAAGGGGAAGGTGCTGGCGAAGACCGGCGGGTTCAACCCGGCACTCTCCCGCCGCCGGATGGCCGCGGCAATCAGCGGCAAGGCGGCCACCGGATCCTCCGGCAGGCCCCCCAGTTCGCGCACGAAGGCGGCAGACAGCGTGATCGCGTTGCCGTTCAGCGCCAGCGTGATCGGCGCGATCATCGGCACCTTGACGTGGCCGATCCCGAGCGCGCTCGCCAGGGCCAGTGGCGTCAGCATATGGGCCGCATCGAACAGGCCGATGGAGAGCTTGTCGCGGATATTGGCCCAGGAGACCTCGCGCACGAGGTCGAAGGCAAGGCCCTCCTCCGCGGCGAAGCCCCGCTCGTGCGCGGCAATGAGAGGGGCGGCGTCGGTCAGAGGGATGAAACCGATGGTGATCCGTCTCATCCGAGCATCTCCAGACCGGTAACCACCGCCTGGGCGATGTCGCCCAGCTTCTTCTTCTCGTTCATGGCGCGGCGGCGCAGCAGCGTATAGGCCTCGTCCTCCGTGACGCCCTTGTGGCGCATCAGCAGGCCCTTGGCGCGTTCGACGATCTTGCGCTCCTCCAGCGCCGAGCGGGCCTGGTCGAGTTCGTCCTGCAACCGGGCATAAGCGTGGAAACGCGCCATGCACATGTCGAGGATGGACTTGACCCGTTCCTTCTTCAGCCCGTCGACCACATAGGCCGAGACCCCGGCCTCGATCGCCTTGTTGATCATGCCGGTATCGGACTGGTCGACGAACATGGCGACGGGCCGCTTCACCAGGCGGGAGACCTGGAAGAGCTGTTCCAGCACGTCGCGCGACGGGTTCTCCAGGTCGATGACCACGACGTCGGGGTCGGTGGCATAGAGCCGGGCGAGGAGATTGGTCATCTCCCCGATATGGACGATCTTCGAGTAGCCGGCATCGCGCAGCCCCTCCTCGATGATGGCGGCGCGGGAGCGGCTCTCGTCGACAATGGCGATGGTCAGACTGAGATCACTCAGGGCGCGGCTCCATCAGCGGGTGCACCCTATGGTGCACCGCACAAGGAGGGGCGGCAAGGGGCGTCAATAGACCGCCCGGCCGCCGGAAATGTCGAAGACGGCGCCGGTCGAGAAGGCGCAGTCCTCGGAGGACAGCCAGGCGATCATCGCGGCCGCCTCATTCACCTGCAGGAAACGGTTCATCGGGATCTTCGACAGCATGAAGTCGATATGTTCCTGCTTCATCTGGTCGAAAATCTCGGTCTTGGCTGCGGCGGGCGTGATGCAGTTGACCAGGATGCCGGCGGTGGCGAGCTCCTTGGCCAGCGACTTGGTCAGGCCGATCAGCCCCGCCTTCGACGCCGAATAATGCGAGGCATTGGGGTTGCCTTCCTTGCCGGCGATGGAGGCGATGTTGACGATGCGCCCGTAGCCGGCCTTCAGCATGACGGGAACCACGGCGCGGCAGGTGAGATAGGGCCCGACGAGGTTGACCTCGACGACGCGCCGCCAGACCTCCGGGGAGAGCTCCCATGTCTTGCCGTTGCCACCGGTAATGCCGGCATTGTTGACCAGGATGGCGATGCCGCCATGGGCCGCGACCGTGGCATCCGTGGCCGCCTGCACCGATGTCTCGTCGGTGAGTTCGACGACATGGGTGGAGACGCGGCCCTTTGCCGCGAGCGTCGCCGCAGCCTCCGCAAGCTTCGCCGCATCGACGTCCCAAAGGGCGACCTCGGCGCCCGACTCGAGCATCCGCTCGGCGGCGGCATAGCCGATGCCGCGGGCACCCCCCGTGATGATGGCGGTCCGGCCGGCGAGATCGATGCGGTTCATGGCTGTTTCCTCGGCGTTTTTGTGGTCTGGGTTGGGGGGGGTATCAGCGCGTGGCGACGATGAAGAGACGGGGGAAGGCGAGCAGGACCCTGCCCTCCGCATCGACAGGATAGTGGGGCGCCAGCGCGGCGCGATAGGCGGCAAGATAGGCCTCGCGCTCGGCGGGATCGAGCAGGCCGAGATAGCTGCGCAGCCGCGAGCCCTTGAACCACGCGACGATGCCCTCGATGCCATCCAGCGGATGGTGATAGACCGTCCGCCAGACATCCACCCGCGCTGCATGGGGTTTCAGCATCCGGTAATAGGCGGCGGCCGAGGCGATAGGCGTATGAGAGCCTTCGGCGCTGGCCAACTTGTGCGACCATGGTCCCGCCTGCGCCGCCATGCGCATGGCGACATGGCTCGGCTCGTCGAGATTGTCGGGCATCTGGATGGCAAGGCTGCCGCCCGCGGGCAGCAGGTGGACGAGCCGCGGCAGGATCGTCTCGTGGCCGGCAATCCACTGGAAGACGGCGTTGGAATAGATGATGTCGACCGGGGCGGCGGGATCGGGCCGCCAAGTCGTCAGGTCGGCCACCGCGAAGCCGATGCCGCCGAGGCGGGTGCGGGCATGGGTGATCATGTCCGGGGAGGAATCGATCCCGATGATCTCGGCCTTGGGATAGGTCCGCAGCAGCAGTTCCGTCGTGTTGCCCGGGCCGCAGCCGAGATCAACGACGCGGCGCGGATCCTTCGTCGGGACCGCCGCCAGCAGGTCGCGGGCGGGTCGCGTCCGCTCGTCCTCGAACGTCAGATATTGCTTCGCCGACCAGTCCATGACGGCCTCCACCGCCAGTCGATCACCGCATGGCCCGGCGGGCAAGGGCGACGACCTGTCAGAAACGCATGCCCGGGATGGCGAGGGGATTGTCGGTCAGCGCCGCCCTGTCCGGCTGGTCGGGTCTGGCGATGCCGAGAAAGGCGTCGTGGAGGGCCTGTATCACCGCGGGGTCCATGTCCTTCAGGATGAAGACGATGCGGGTGCGGGCATCGCCGTCGGGCCAGGAATCGAGCACCGTCGTCGGATGGAAAACGTGCTGGGCGCCGTGGACGACCACCGGCCGGTCGGGAAACTCGGCAATTTTCACCACGCCCTTGACGCGCAGGAGATGCGGACCGTGGGCGCCGCGCAGCAATTCGAGAAACATGTCGAAAGCAGCGGAGCCCATGGCCTGATCGCTGGTCAGCGCGAAGGCGCGGATACCGTCGTCGTGGGTGTGGGAGCCGTCGGCGCCGGCAAGCGCCTCCTCGTTGAGCCAGCGCGCCACATCGGGGATCTTGGTGACGGGGTCGGTCAGGCCCGCGGCGAGCACCTGCGCGGGAGTCGCCTCGCCCTTCGGGGCATCGAGCCGGCGGGCGGCCGGGGCGAGGCCCGCGAGCCGGGCGATCAGCCGGTCGAAGGTTGCGCGGGCTGGCGCATCCGTCAGCAGATCGGTCTTGGTCAGCACGATCCGGTCGGCCACCGCCGCCTGCCGCACCGCTTCGGGATGAGCGTCGAGAGTGGCCAGCCCGTTGATCGCGTCGACAACGGTGATGACCGCATCGAGCCGGTAGCGCATGGCGAGATAGGGATGGGCCATCAGCGTGTGGATGACCGGAATCGGGTCGGCGAGCCCCGTGGTCTCGATGATCACCCGGGAGAACGGCTCGACGCGGCCATTGTCGACCGCGCGCAGCAGGTCCTCGAGCGCCGCCACCAGGTCGCCGCGCACCGAGCAGCAGACGCAGCCGGAGGACAGCATGACGATGCCCTCCTCGACGGTGCGCACCAGCAGGTGGTCGAGGCCGATCTCGCCGAACTCGTTGATCAGGACCGCCGTGTCCTTCATCCCCTCGTCGGCGAGCAGGCGGTTGAGGAGCGTCGTCTTGCCGGCGCCGAGAAACCCCGTCAGCACGGTGACGGGGACGGGCGGTCGTGGCCGGCGGGGAGCGGGTTCAGCGGGCATCGGGAGCGTCGGCGCGTGGCGGGACGGGCGGGCTCTCGCGCTTCAGCTCGGCGAGAGAGGAAGCAACGAGCGCGGCGAGGACGAGAAGGCTTCCCATCATCTGGGCACTGCCCAGCGTTTCGCCAAGGATCAGCCCGGCAAAGAGGATGGCGACCACCGGCTCCAGGCAGAAGACAAGGCCGATCAGCGCCGCGGGAGCGCGTCTGGCGGCGACCATCTGCAGGGCGAACCCGACGAGATAGCCGGCGACGGTCATGGCGCTGGCGAACCAGGCCGACCCGATCGTCCCCCAGCTGATGCCCCCGAGCAGCAAGGCAGCAGCACCGGCGATCGGCATGATGACCACATGCGCCCAGAACATCAGGACCGCCGGCGGCACATGCCGACCGGCCCGCGCCGCCATGAAGAACTGCCAGGCCGCGAGGGTGCTGGCGAGGGCGGCCAGCGCGATGCCGCGGATGTCGATGGCGCCGAGGCCGGGGCCGATGGCGATGGCCAGACCGGTAAAGGCGAGGGCGAAGACGACGAGCCGGTGCAGCGTCAGCCGGCCCCCCTCGACGAAGGGGCTGGCCAGCAGGATGAGCAGCGGAAAGGTGTAGAAGATGATGGCGGCGATGCCGATCGGCACGAAGGAAACCGCGAAGAAATAGGCCAGGCCGACACCGGCCGAGGCGATACCGAGCGCCACAACGGCCTTTCGGCCGGCGGGCGGGATGGCGAGGCTGCGGCCGCGCAGGGCGACGACGATGGCGACGGCGCCGAGCATCAGGAAGACGCGCAGGAAGACGAGATCGGCCGCCGAGACGCCCTGCTGGGTGGCCATTCGCGCATAGACGATGTTGATGCCGTAGGCGGTCGCCGAGGCGAGGGCAGCGGCGATGCCGATGGCAACAGGGGAGAGGGTCACCTGCGCTCGCGCGGACGCTGCTGGCGCGGGCTCTGGCGCGCGGTGCCGGCAGCGGCGGTGCGGCCCTGCCGTGCCACCGGACGGGTGACGGGCGAAGGCGCGCCCGCGCCCGTGCGCGCCGGTGCCGTCGAGGGACGTTCCGGCGGAAGGGCCCCGGGCAGCATCATCGGCGCGCCGATGGCGCCGTGCCGGGTGGGCGCCTCGGCCGGTGCTGCGGGCCCGCGGCGGATGGC
>CALRLZ020000017.1:0-89760 GCA_943368975.1 Archangium gephyra | reverse complement strand
GGGCTCGATGCGCCGGCCCTGGCGCAATGGTCCGCCATGGCCGTCGGCCATGTCGCGGAGCTCCCGGCCAAGGCCGACCGGCAGGCGCGCGGCCCGCGCCGCCTCGAGGAGCGCTAACCGGGCTCGCCCCTCAGCGCGACGGCTTCTGCGGATCGCGATCGGGGCGGATCAGCCGTGGCAGGTCGCTGAGGCGGAACCGCAGGATCGAGCGCGCCGGAATGCCCTCCGCATCGCGCCGGGCGAAGCGGGCGGCCGCTTCGACAATGACCGCCTGCTGTTCGGCGACCAGTTTCTCACGCAGGGCCCGCGCCGCCGCAGCGCCGCCCTGGCGGATGACCCGCGGCGAGGCGGTGATGATCGGCGCCATGTCCCCGTCGGGCGCTGCCGCCTTCTCCCGGGCCGTATAGAGGGCGGCATTGGCCTTGAGCTCGGTCTGGTCGACGATGCCGGACTTCGCAAAAAGGTCTCGCTGCTCGCTCATGGGGGTCTCCGGGAGAGATAGGACTTCGGCAAAATACCTGTCGGCCTCTCCCGGGACGAGCCGAACCATTCATTAACCTTGACGCGGTGGTGGCCGGGCACTTCCACCGATCTTGGCGCTTGGGCTTGTCCACAAGGGCGGGATAGAAGACTTGACAGGACTGAAGCCACTTCCGACCGCGGAACCCATGCCATGTGCGCCGAATGCCCCCCGACGGCCCCTGCGTCACCGTCCAAGACAGAGATCGAAGAAGGCGACCGTCTCATCCCCCGCTTCGGCGCCGATGGTCTGGTCACCGCGGTGACCAGCGATGCGCAGACCGGGGATCTGCTCATGGTGGCACACATGAATGCCGAGGCCCTGCGCCTGACCATCGAGACCGGCGAGGCCCATTACTGGTCGCGGTCGCGCGGCGTGATCTGGCACAAGGGCGACACGTCCGGCCAGATCCAGACGGTGGTGGAAATGCGTGTCGACTGCGACCAGGACGCCGTCTGGCTCAAGGTGCAGGTCGGCGGCGACGGCGGTTCATGCCATACGGGCCGCAGAACCTGCTTCTACCGCGCCATTCCCACCGGCGGCGCGCTGGAGGATGTCCGGCTCGTCCCCCGCGACGCCGATCGGCTGCGGCCGGCCTTTGGCTGAGCCATGCTGACGCTGCGCCGTCGTCGCCGGCAGGAAGCCGAGCCCTCCGATTTCGCGCAAGGGGCCTTCACACCGCCGCCGCGGCCCGTGATCGGTCTGGCGCTGGGCGGGGGCGCCGCGCGCGGCCTCGCCCATATCGGCATCATCCGCGCCCTGGTCCGCGCCGGCTATGAGCCGGACGTCATCGCCGGCACCTCGATCGGCGCCGCCGTCGGCGGCCTCTATGCGGCCGGCAAGCTCGACGCCTTAACCGACTGGGCCCTGTCGCTGAAGCGGCGCGATGTCATCGCGCTGGTCGACATCGCCATTTCCGGCGGCGGCCTGATGGGCGGCTCACGGCTGGCGCAGCTGCTGCAGCGGGAGATCGGCGAGACGCGGATTGAGGCGCTGCCGATCAGCTTCGCCGCGGTGGCGACCGAGATCGGCACCGGCCACGAGATCTGGCTGACGCGCGGCCGGCTGATGACGGCCCTGCGCGCCTCCTATGCCCTGCCGGGAATCTTACCACCCGTCCGGGTCGGTGGCCGCTGGCTGATGGACGGCGCCCTGTCGAACCCCGTTCCGGTGTCGGTCACCCGCGCTCTCGGTGCCAGGCTGGTGATCGCCGTCAGCCTCAATGCCGACGCCCTCGGCCGCTCGACCGTCATCCAGGACCACGGCACCAGCCCCGAGGACGAGGCCCAGCCGCTGGTCGAGAGCCGGCCGCGCGTCAGGGCGGTGGTCAATCTGGGCAAGGGCATCGGGCGCGGTCTCGGCCGCGGTATCGGTCGGGCGCTGGCGCGACCGCTGCGCGCCGCCATGTCGCTCGACACCGAGCCCGGCCCCATCGACACCCGCATCGCCATGGCCCGGGCCCCCGGCATTCCCACAGTGATGGCCAAGGCCTTCAACGCCACTCAGGAGCGCATCGCCCGCCAGCGACTGGCCGGGGATCCGCCGAACATCCTGATTGGGCCCCGGCTGTCGAGGATCGGCCTGTTCGAGTTCCATCGCGCCGCCGAGGCCATCGCCCTGGGAGAGGAGGCAGCCGAGCGGCTGCTCCCCGATCTCGCCGAGGCACTGAAGGCGGTGAGCTGACCACGCGGCTCAGGCGTTGGTCACATATTCCTTGAGGGCGTTGTGCTCTCTCTCGATCTCCGCGAGCCGCCGCTTCACGACGTCGCCGATGGAGATGATGCCGACGAGGCGGCCCCCCTCGACCACAGGCAGATGGCGGAACTTGCCGTCGGTCATGCTCTCCATGAGCTGTCCGAGGGAGTCCTTTTCGGCGCAGGTGACCACCTTGCGGGTCATGGTGTCCGCCACCGAGCGCTCGAGGGCCTTCGCGCCATGATCCGAAAGCGAGCGGACGATGTCGCGCTCGGACAGGATGCCGGCCACCGAGTGGCCCGCCCCCGTCACCACGACGGCACCGATCCGCATCTCGGCGAGGAGGTGGGCTGCAGCCGCCAGTGTCGCGTCAGGGTCAATCGTGGCGACCGCCCTGCCCTTGGCGTCCAGAATGCTCTTCACGTTCATGATCTGCCTCCGGTCGCGGAGGGACGCCCGTCGCGGGCAGCCCCGCCTTGTCATGCTCCGGTTGCCCGGGCCCGAAGTATTCGCTTTGGCCCGCATGAAGACAAGACGGCAGGTGTGCAGCGCAACACCGTCAGCCGGCGCGGACCGGGTCGAAAAAGCGGAAGAGAAAAAGTCCTGCCGCGAAGCCCGCCAGATGCGCCTGCCAGGCGATCTGGCCCTCGAAGCCCGGCATCGGCAGGTTGATCGCGCCGAAGGCGACATTGACCGCGATCCACACCACGATCATCCCCATGACCGGACCGTTGCGGACCATGGCGGCGAGGCCCAGCGCCGGCACTCGGTAGGCATCCTCTCCGCTCGCCCGCATGGGGCCGAGCGGGCCACCCGCCTGGAAGACGAAGCGCAGGGCCGCGGCGGTGAAGCCGGATACGGCGGCTGAAGCGCCGATCACCGGCACGAAGGCGGTCCCGACCGCCAGGAGATGGCCGAGTGCGCCCGCTGCCGCCGTGACCGCGAAGAAGACCAGGCTGCGCAGGGTGCCGAAGCGACGCGCCACGGCCGACCCGAAGACCGCGAGCCAGAGGACGTTGACGGCCAGATGCGTCCAGTCGGCATGGAGGAAGCCGTAGGTCACGAAGGTCCATACGTCCCCCGCCGCGCCGCCGGGGAACCAGGTACCGGCCAGCGACGGCTCGAACCGTGCCGGAATGAAGGCGAAGGTAAGCAGCAACTCGCGGTCCGCATCGTCGCTGAGAAGGAAAAGGCGGCCCCCGTGGATGGCGATCATCGACAGGCAAAGCGCGGTCACCACACCGGGAATGTTGAGGATCGGTTCGCGTTCGGACAAGGAGAGCTGCCGGGGGGTCGCCTGCGGGAAGGTCTCACTAGAGCCAAGGCGGCCCCCGTGTCGAGAGCCGCCCGGGCGCGCGAGACATCGTCGGGCTGCGGCGCGGACCCCGATGACAAAAAAAAGGGGGAGATCTTGCGATCTCCCCCGGCGGGAACGTGGGGAATGGCGAACCATTCCCGATCGGTCACGTCTCCATCTCCTCATGTCCCCGGAGATCTGCCTGAAGTCGTGCGGTCCGCCGGGAGTCAAGACCGGCGTCCCGAATACGTGGAACGACGCGAACGAACCACGCGCCGGCCTCCGCCGGCAATCGAAACCCTTCCTTAACCCTAACGCGGAAACCGGCGGTTAACCCTGCCCTGCCCGCCGGGCCATGGCACAGGCGGTGCTGTTCCCTCGTCGACCCTTCGCATCCGGGCCTTTTTCGTCCCGGATCGGCACAGACGAGGCCCATGATGAACAACGCCGCCAGCAGCACCCTCTTCGCCTACTGGGACCAGTTGCGTGGCGGCCGGCCTGCTCCCGACCGCGCCGAGGTCGATCCCCGTGCCATCGCGCCGATTCTCGGCGACACGCTGGTCCTCGAAACCGATCGCAGCGGCAACCTCCTCTACCGTCTGGCCGGATCGAGGACTTGCACCTTGTTCGCGCGGGAGCTGAAGGGCACAGGCTTCCTCGATGTCTTCACCCCGGATGCGCGCAAGGCGGTGACCGGCACGCTGGGTGATGCGCTGGCAGCCCCCGCGGGCATGCTGATGCATCTCTCGGCGACCAGCACGGCCGGGCGTCGCCTGGCGCTTGAGGCGGTCCTTCTGCCGCTCGTCCATCGCGGGCGTCTCGGCGCCCGGATGATCGGCGCCATGAGTGCCGCCGAGCTGCCCTACTGGATCGGGCGCGACGATCTCTCCAGCATCGAGATCGAGGCCGTTCGCCTGCTATGGCCGGCCTGGCAGGGCCCGGCCGCGCTGGCCACGGCGGCCACGGTCCAGCCAGCGGCGACGCCCTTTTCCGCCCGCCCGGCGCTGCGTCTCATTCAGGGCGGCAATGTGGCCTGACCATGGCTCTTGAAACACTGCGTTAACGCTCAGCCGTTAATCTTTGGACGGTCGCCCTCAAGCCCCGTCGATCATGCCAGCGCTCGCGAAAGTCCTGTCCGGACCATCTTCGGAAGAGAACCGTCGCTTTCAGCGCGTCCGCGTTGACGTGCTCGGACGGTTCATGCTGTCGGATCGGCGTGAATTCCCGTGCCAGGTCGTGGACATGTCACCGGGCGGCGCCGCCATCGTCGCCCCCGTGGTCGGTCGGCTGGGCGAGCGCGTCATCGCCTACCTCGACCATATCGGCCGAATCGAGGGCATGATCGTCCGCGTCACCGAGACCGGGTTCTCGATGACCATCGAAGCCTCGCTGCGCAAGCGCGACAAGCTGGCCGACCAGTTGACCTGGCTGGCCAACCGCCAGATCCTCGGACTGCCGGAAGATCGCCGCCACGAGCGCGTCATTCCGCGCAACCCCTTTACCACCATCACCACGCCGCTCGGCGACAAGGTGCCGGTGCGCGTTCTCGACATCTCCCTGTCGGGCGCGGCGATCGGTGGCGCCGAAGACCTCAAGCCCGGCGACATCGTGCAGATCTCCCGTACCATGGCGCGCGTCGTGCGCATCCTGGAGCGTGGCGTGGCCATCGAGTTCTCGGGCCAGCAACCGATCGAGACCATCCTCGCCCTCGCCCAGGAACTCGGTGCCGATCTCCAGGCGCAGGATGAGCCGGTGACGTTCGCCCGCTGAACGGCCACGCCGTTCGGGCCCTTTGCCCAGTCGTCAGCAAATCCCGTTCCGGCTGCCCGCGGGGCATTGGATGCCGACGTGCTGAAACGGCCGTTAACGGCCAGCCTGTCAACTGCCAGCGCGCGTTCACACTTGGCCGCATCCACCCGTGTTTCGCGACGCAAACACCGCCGCAACGCGTCCATCCCGCGCCAGATGAGTCTGCTTTATCAGGGGCTTGAGCCCGAGGCCGGATCTCGGGCGTGCATTCAAAGGGTAAATCCACGCCCCGTTAAACTGAACGAGTGGTGACGCAAACCCGTCGTCTTTCACCGTTTCGTTTCAGTGCGCCGCAAAGCCAGCCTGTCAGTGTCCAGCCAACGACGGAGGGACACGTCATGAACGGCCAGATCACCTGGTGGGGGATGAAGGTGCGAGGTGCCATGCTGGGCGCCCTGGCGTTCGGCCTCGTTGCCGCGATGCCCGCAGCCCAGGCCGGGTCGGGCGATCGCCTCGCCTTCCTGAACGAACAGGGCGCGACGACGTCGCCGATCGGCTGGCGGCAGTTCTGCCGGGACTTTCCCGCCGAATGCCGGGACCGGCCGCGCGGCATCGACCTGGTGCGCGCCGACCGCCACACCTGGGCGACGCTCATCCGCATCAACGCTCATGTGAACACCGCCATCGAGCCGGTGACCGACATCGACCAGTACGGCATCGAGGAGCGCTGGACCTACCCGACATCCGGGCGCGGCGACTGCGAGGATTACGTGCTTCTGAAGAAGAAGCTCCTCATCGAAGCCGGCTTCCCGGCCAGCGCCCTGCTCATCACCGTCGTCCGTGACCGCCAGGGCGACGGCCACGCTATCCTCACGGTCCGCACCGACCGCGGTGACTATGTGCTCGACAACGAGACCAGCGACATCCGCCTGTGGAACCAGACCGGCTACCGCTTCATCAAGCGGCAGGCCTCCCACGATCCCAATCATTGGGTGACCGTCGGCCCGGGCTCTGCGCCCGCCGCCGTCGCCACCCGCTAGTCCCGTTTCGCGTCCTCGGTCACGTCCCACCCCTCCCCGTCCCCAGACCGGGTTCGCGAACAGACGGCCGGTACCTCAGAACGAGGGCCGGCCGTCACCTTTTTTGACAGGGCAGCCTCAGGCCGGGCCACTCTTTCGCGCCCAAGCCACGGCCTCCTCGATCCGGTCGTTGCCCCAGAACAGTTCGCCGTCGGCGGTGACGAGGCTCGGCGCGCCGAACAGGCCCTTGGCCTTCGCCTCCTCGGTGGTCGTCCGCAGCGCCTGCTTCACGGGGTCAGATCCGGCCGCGATCATTGCGGTCGCGGGTTCGACCCCGGCCGCGGTCAGCGCGCGGCCCAGAACCTCAGGATCGGCAATCGAGAGGCCCTCGCCGAATTCGGCCCTATAGAGGGCGCGCGAAAAGGCGGCACGCGTGCCGTCGTCCGGCAGGGACGTCGCGATCCGCGCCGCGGTCAGGCTGTTCTGTGGAAAGGGATCGGGCTTCTGGAACGGCAGGCCCATGGTCTCGCTGATCCGCTCCAGATCCCGCCACATGTACCGCCCCTTGGCCGGGATCAGGTTGAACGGCGAGGTGGTCCAGCCGGCTTCGGCGAAGATCGGCCCGAGGAGGAACGGTCGCCAGCGTACGGTGACGCCGGACTTGCCGGCGACCTCCTCCACCCGCATCGTCGCAGGATAGGAATAGGTCGAGGCGAATTCGTAGAAGAAGTCGACGACAGGCATGGCGTTCACCCCACCGGCTTCAGGCCCGCCTTGAAGCGCCGGGCGTTCTTCACGTAGCTGGCCGCCGACAGTTTCAGCCGGGCGATGGCGGCCTCGTCGAGCGTGCGCACGGCCCGTGCCGGCGATCCGACGATGAGCGAATTGTCGGGGAATTCCTTGCCCTCGGTGACCAGGGAATTGGCCCCGACCAGACAATTGTTGCCGATCTTTGCATTGTTCAGGATGGTCGAACCCATGCCGATCAGCGTGTTGTCGCCGATCGTGCAGCCATGCAGGATCACCTTGTGGCCGATGGTGCAGCCGGTTCCGATCGTCATCGGCGCGCCGGGATCGGTGTGCAGCATGCACATTTCCTGGATATTGGTGCCCTCGCCAATGGCGATCAGTTCGTTGTCGCCGCGGATTACAGCGCCGAACCAGATGCCGACATCGGCGCCGATCTCGACCTTGCCGATGACATGGGCGTCCGGCGCCACAAAGACGCTGTCGCCCTCAGGCAGGACCGGCTGGATACCGTCGATGGCATAGATGGGCATGGCGTCCTCCGCGCGTGTCGCCAGCGACCTATCGCACGGCGCCAGCCGGCTTGAGAAGTCGGCAGAACGGGCCAGGCGGCCTCACGGCGCCCGGCGGAAATCCATCACCCAGTTTGTCTCGAAACTCGCCCCGCCATCGGCCGAGAAGGCCTGTTCCCAACGCGCCGAATGGGCGGTCATGCCGGACCAGACAAAACGTACCCTGATCGGGCGGTCCTGCCAGGTGTCGTCGCCGAGAAAAGTGCCGACGCCGTCAGCGAAACGACCGTGGACAGGCTTCCCCATGGCGCCATCACGCGCGTCGAGCCACCAGATCGACCATTGCCGGCGTGCCGGGTCGAAGGCGCGGATGCTGAGGGCGCGGTAGCTGCCGCCGGGAAGGTGCAGGACGTTGTCGTCGACATTGCCGGCACCACCGAGCACGGGCAGCGCGGCGCAGGTGCCGCCGAATTCTTCCCACTGGGTATCGGCCGATAGCCGCGTGCGCAGGCGCCGGTGATGCACGGTCCAGGTGCCCATCAGGAAATCGAAATCATGGCGGCCGTCGCCGGCCTCCCCTGCAGCGCAATCGCTATGGCTGTCCGTCATGGCGCTCTCCCGTGCTGGTGACGGGAGGAGAATGCGCCGGGGCCGTGTCAGGACATGTCAGGGGCGTGCCGGGTGGTCACAGGCCGAAGGCATGCAGGACCATGGTCAGCACGCGGCCGGACATCAGGCTCCAGATCAGCGCCACCAGCGTTGCCAGGAAGACGAACTCGAACCGGCGGTTCTCGATGCGGCGGCCTCGGATCGTGTTGCGCACGATGATGGCGGGGGCGGCGAAGGCGAGAAAGGGGATCGCCAGAACCGCGGCGGCGCCACCGCTCTGAAGCAGGCGGAAACTCGCGGGCTTGGCGGCCAAAGCCCGGTAGAGCGCCACCAGAAGTCCGGAAATAGCAAAGCCCAGCGCGAGGGAATGGAGAAGCTGGAGGCTGACCTGTGACATGACGCGCAACCCGATGGGACACGAGGGCGATCCGCCCTCGTCCCGATCGGTACCGCGTCGTTAGGGTTCTGTTAAGAGGCCAGGCCGATTTCCTTAAGGAAAGGTTAACCGGCCGGACCGTCTCAGGCCTCCTCGAGATCGATGTCGAGGATGGAGATGGTGACCGTGTAGGAGGTCTCACCCTCGTCCACGTCCTTGTAGAGCGTGCCGATCTGCTCGTCGCCGATCATCACCTCGACCATCTCCTTGCGGCGCATGTTGGGCTGCAGCTTGATCGTCTGGTTGCCGAACTTGCGGCGCAGGTAGTCCTGAATCTTGGTGATCTCGGTGCGGTCCACGGGCGACCTCCGTTGTTGCGCTGGTTGCGCCGTGTGCCATGGCCGGGGTGGTCAAGTCAAAGCGCTCAATGGCGACCTGTGGACCGGGCGGGCGTCGCATCAGCCTCCCGCCGACCGCCGGGCCGGAATGACGATCTCCGGCGTCTCGCAGAGGTTCTGGCGGGCGAGCGTCACGGTATCGGTCTCCTCGGGGTCGAAGCCGGCCCTCAGATCGAAGAGGCAGGCGCCCCCGCGGGGAACACGGCCGGTATAGACGTCGCCCGGTTCCATCATCCAGATGCCCAGAAGATCGCCCTGCGGCCGCGGCGCCCCGGCCGGCGAGACGCGCAGAACCGCGACGCGCTGGTCTGTGCGGTTGACCACGCGGAACAGCGCAACACCGCCCCGCGCCGGCAGCGCGGCCCGCTCGGCGGCAGCCTCCGTCGCCGTGATCTCGATCTTCTCCTGGGCGCAGAAGTCGTGGTCGAGACGGACGAATTCCTGCCCCAGCGCGAAAGTGACACGGACATCGTAGCGGCAGTCGGTGCCATTGACGCGCCAGCGCATCCAGGCCCGCGGGTTCAGCGTCTCGCGCGCCAGTCGGTTCGGTCCCCAGGCAGTTGCACCGGATGGCGCGAACTGGATCACCAGCGCCTTGACCTCCGTCTTATTCTCGAAGGCGAGCGATACCTGCCGGCCGCGCGCAGCGGTGGCCTGGCCGGTGGGCCGGTTGAGCAACTGATCGATGTCCTGGCCCACCGTCGGGCGGCCCGCGGCGGCGCGCCGGTCGGCGTCAGGCACCTGGGACAGGGCCCGGTCGATCTCCTGGCCGATGGAGGGTGGCAGGCCTGGAACCGATTGCGCCGTGGCCATCCCGCCGGGCAGCAGGACGGCGAAGGCGAAAGCGGCAAGCGGCAGGCGGATGGTCTGGCGGTTCATGGCGGGGTCCCCTCGGGTGAGTGGCCCTTCTTCTAGGGGGCCAGCGCTGCCCCGCCGTGGCGCCTGCCCGGCCCTCCCGTTTCCATTGCTTCACCCGTGTTGCAGGGCGCAAACAGCGCAGCTTGGACGGAGAACCTGAATCGGAATCGCAGGATGAACCGCAGGCTGAATCGGAATCGGAACATCAGCCACGCGGACGAAACGACTGAACCGACTCGGAAAACCGTCATGTGACGGGAGCGACGTCAGCTCAGGAAGGAGAGGATCGCATCGGCGAAGATGTCGTTCTTGTCGCCCGCCATCATGTGCCCGGCACCACTGACATCGACCAATCGGGCATGCGGGACGAGGGCGAGGAAGGCGTCGGCGCTCGCCTGAGAGACGATGTCGGAGGCGTTGCCGCGCACCAGCAGCGTCGGCACCGTCAGCCGTCGCGCCGCATCCTCCAGCGTGGCGACAACCGTCGCCCGGTCGGTGTTGACGGAGCGCCCGCCTTCGAGGAACGCTGGATCCCAGTGCCAGTACCAGCGCCCGTCCTCACGCAGCCGCAGGTTCTTCTTCAGGCCGTCCGTTGAGCGAGGCCGCCGCCGGTTGGGCAGATAGGCGGCCACCGATTCGGCCGCCTCCTCGACAGAGGCAAACCCCTCCTTGGCCCGCGCCAGCATGAAGCTTTGCACGTTCGTCACGCCGGTCTCTTCCATCCGGGGGACGATGTCGACCAGCACCAGGGAGGAGAAACAGGCCTCAACGCCGAGCGCATGGAGCGCCGCGATGCCGCCGAGCGAAGCGCCGATCACCGTCGGCACCGACCCGAACCGCTCGGTAATGGCGTGGCCGAGGGCGATCGCGTCCCGGGAGTAGTCGGAAAAGGCATAGGCGCCGCTGGCCACCCATTCGCTGTCGCCATGGCCTCGCTGGTCGACAGCGATCGCGGTAAACCCGCGTTCGGCCAGCCGACGGGCGGTGGCACGCCAGGCATGCCGCGTCTGCCCGCCGCCGTGCAGGAGCAGCGCGACCTTCTCGCCTTGGCCGTAGACATCGGCCTCGAGCCGGTTGCCGTCCCGGCCGGTGAAACGAGCGTGGCGGGGATGCTGGGACATGGCGGCGCGGTCCGACAAGAGGCCGATCGTCACGCGGCGATCCGGGCGAGGAAATCGAGCGCACCGGCCTTGAAGACCTTGTCGCCAACGGCCGGCATATGATCGCGATCAGGGATCGAAAGCACCTCCCCCTTGGGGATGATCGCAGCCAGCGGCTCCGGGGCGCCGGCAATCTCGTCCTTAGTCCCCACCGCGATGAGCACCGGGCAGGCGATCGAGGCGGCCTCCTCGCGGCTCATCAGGTTGCGCGAGCCGCGGATGCAGGCGGCCAGCGCCCGCCGGTCCGACTGGGTCTGCATGGCGAAGGCGCGGAACATCCGGCCCTGCGGGTCGGTGACCTCCTCCAGCGTCTCCGCCTCCAGCGCCTCGGCGATGGTCTCCGGCAGGCCGACCCCGTCGACGAGCTTGATGCCGAGGCCGCCCATGATCGCCGCCTTGACCCGGCCGGGATGGCGCTGGGCAAGGAAAGCCGTGATGCGCGATCCCATGGAATAGCCGAGCACCACCGTCCTTTCGATGCCGAGATGGTCAAGCAGCGCCCGCGCATCCTCGGCCATCAGCGTGGTGTGGTAGGCGGCGGGATCGTAGAGCTTGTCCGAATCGCCATGGCCGCGATTGTCGAGCGCAATGACGCGCCGGCCGGCCCTGGTCAGCGTGTCCACCCAGCCCGGATAGGTCCAGTTGATATGGGCGTTGGAGGCGAAGCCGTGGACGCAGAGGACCGGATCGCCCTCCCCCGTGTCGAAATAGGCGATCTCGACGCCTTCGGAGGAAAAGCGGTGCTTGGGCAGGCGGGAGGAGGACGCGATCATGGCGGAGCTATAGCCGGAGGTTGCGGCCTGCGGAACCCGCCAGCCGGCGGAACAGGCGTGACGCCCGGCCGCGGCTGGGGGGCCGTTGCGGAACGCGTGAGAACACGGCTAGGAAGCTGATGCCTTCGTTGCCGGTCGCAACCATGCCCGGCCGCATGCCCTGAGGAGCCGCGCGCCCCCCGATGAATGCCCTGACCCGCCGCCTGCTCCCGCTTCTCATCGCCATCGTCCCCCTGCCGGCCCTCGCCCAGCAGCCCCCCGGACCTCCGGCCCTCGCCTGGAAGACCGGTGCCGAAGCGCGGGCGATCGAGCGACGTATCGATGCACTGCTCGCCCGGATGACCACGGCCGAGAAGATCGGCCAGCTCAACCTGCGCGGCCGCGGCGAGGATTTCCGGCCAGAATGGATCGCCCAGGGCCGCACCGGCGCCGTGATGAATTTCACCGAGCCCGCCGAGATCGCCGCCGTCCGGGCACAGGTGGCCAGGTCGCGGCTGCAGATCCCGCTGATTCTCGGCCTCGACGCAATCAATGGCTTTGCCACCTATTTTCCCCAGCCGATCGGCCAGGCCGCCACTTTCAACCCGCGCCTGGTCGAGCTCGCCTCCTATTGGTCCGCCCGCGAGGCCCGCGCCACCGGCATCAACTGGACCTTCGCGCCGATGATCGACATGACGCGCGATGCCCGCTGGGGCCGCAACATGGAGGGCGCCGGTGAGGACGTCCACCTGGCCTCCGTCGTCGCCGCCGCCCGCGTCGCCGGCTACCATCGCGGCGGCCTCGCCACCTCCGCCAAGCACTTTGTCGGCTATGGCGCAGCCGAGGGTGGACGTGACTACAACAGCGTCTGGATCCCGGTTTCTGAGCTCTGGGACTACCAGTTGCCGGCGTTTCGGGCGGCGATTGCTGCCGGCACATTCACCGTCATGACCTCGCTGAGCGCCATGAACGGCATCGCCGCGACCGGCGACCGCACCCTCGTCACAGACATACTGAAAGGCCGTCTCGGTTTCCGCGGTTTCGTCGTCTCCGACTTCGATTCCGTGCGCGAACTGATCAACCACGGCATGGCCGCCGACCGGGCAGAGGCGGCGCGCAAGGCGTTCCTCGCCGGCGTCGACATGGACATGATGTCGGGCGCCTATGACGCCCATCTCGCCGACGAGATCCGCGCCGGCCGGGTGCCGGCCGCCGCCTTGGACGAGGCGGTCCGCCGCGTTCTGCGCGTCAAGTTCCACATGGGGCTGTTCGAGGAACCGCCCTTCGACCCCACGACCGCTGCCCGTGACCTGGCGACGCCTGCCGCCCGCGCCGATTCCCTCGCCGTGGCGCGGGAATCCATCGTCATGCTGCGCAACCACGAGGCGATCCTGCCGCTGCGCCCGTCGGTGCGCTCCATCGCCGTCGTCGGCGGTGCTGCGACCCATCAGGAGGACTGGCAATATTCCGACAATGCCGGCCTGCCGCGCGTCCGCCCGCCGAAACTGCCGGATGAACTCTCCCGCCTGCTCGGCCCCGACGTGGCGATCAGCTTCGCGCCCGGCCTTGCGACCCATTGCAACCTCGCCGCCGGCGACACGGCAGGCGCGGTGCGCACGGCGGAAGCCGCGGATGTCGTCGTCGTCATGCTCGGCGAGGATTGCGAACAGATCGGCGAGGGCACCTCGCGCGCCCATCTCGACCTGCCGCCGGTCCAGCAGGCCCTGCTCGACGCGCTGATCGCCACCGGCAAGCCGGTCGTTGTCATCCTCCACACGACGCGCCCCTTCGTGCTGACCCGCTTCGCCGATCGCGTGGCGGCCATCCTCCAGGCCTTCCACCTCGGCACCGAGGGCCGCACCGCCCTCGCCGAGGTCATGACCGGCCGCATTAACCCCTCGGGCAAGCTGCCCATGACGTTCCCGCGCGCCACCGGCCAGGTGCCGATCTATTACGACGCGCTGCCGACCGGCCGGCCGCGCCTGACCAATGCCCGCTATGAGACCGGCTACACCGACGAGAAGCTCGAACCGCTCTACCCCTTCGGCTTCGGCCTGTCCTTCTCGCGCTTCACCTTCGAGGCGCTGACGCTGGACGCCCCGCGCGTGGCGCGGAACGGCACGGTCTCCGGGTCCGTCCGCGTCTCCAACGTCGCCGGTCCGGCGGGAAAAGAGGTCGTCCAGGTCTATGTCCGGCAGACGGTCGGCTCGCGCTCGCGGCCGGTCCGCCAGTTGCGCTTCTTCGAGAAGGTCGAGGTCGGCGCCGGCGGCCAGGCTACCGTGCGCTTCGCCATTCCCGTGCGCAGCCTGGGCTTCCACGACGACCAGGCGCGCTACCGCGTCGAGCCCGGTACATACGAGATCTATGTCGGCAATGATTCCAACGCGACGCTGACGGCGCGGTTCACGGTGCGCTGAAGCCGCTCACTTCACCACGTTGGACCCGGCATAGGGCGGCGGCGGAATGTCCATGTGCGCCTTGCGCAGCGCCGCCGACCAGCGCTCGCGCAGGTCGTGGAAATAGGGCTCGCCGGGCTCGATCCGGTAGTGGGTCTGCAGGATGGCGTCGCCCCGCGGCATCACCGCGATGTCGATCGGCATGCCCACCCCGAGATTGGAGCGCATGGTCGAATCCATCGAGACCAAACCGATTTTCAGCGCATCGTTCAGGTTGGTATCGAACTTGATGGCGCGGTCGAGGATCGGCTTGCCGTATTTGTGCTCTCCGATCTGCAGATAGGGCGTGTCGACCGTGCACTCGATATAATTGCCGGCGGCATAGACCATGAACAGGCGCAGCGACCGGCCCTTGATCTGCCCGCCGAAGAGGAACGAGGCCTCGAACTTGATGCCATCCTCCTCAAGCCCCGGACCGTCGATGCGCCTGACCTCGCGGATGGCCCGGCCCACCCGCTGTGCGGCCTGGAACATGGACGGTGCGTTCAGGATGGTTTCCAGCTCGCCGGTCTCCTCGTTGGGCAGGCCTTCGTGGAGGAAGCCGAGAACCGACTGGGTGATCGACAGATTACCGGCAGAGGCGAGCGCCATAACCCGCTCGCCGGGCTTCTGGAACACGTGCAGCTTGCGGAAGGTCGAGATGTTGTCGAGACCCGCATTTGTGCGGGTGTCGGCAATCATCACCAGCCCGTCGCGCACGAGGATGCCGCAACAATAGGTCATCAGCGATTCTCCTGGGACCCATTCGTGTAGCGGCGGCCACGGTGATGAGCAACGCGGCAGGCGTTGCGGGTGGGGTCCTCCACAGGGCGAAGCCGGCGCGCGGCGGGATCAATAATGGGGAGGGGGCGGTTCGGGCCCCTGCGGACCGGCGCTCTGGGCCTCGCGCAACTGGTCCTCGAGACGTGCCACGAGCCGTTGCAACCGCGTCAGCTCGGTCCACTGCGCAGTGATCGTGGCATTCAGGTCCTCGATCGTCTGGTCCTGATAGGCTGCCCTGATCTCCAGGGCTTCGAGACGGGTGGCGAGGTCGGAGATTTCGCTCATGCCAGTTCGATCCCCTCCGCCGTCTCCGGCACCTCGGCGAGGCCATGGCCGAGCGCGACCCGGCCATCGAAGACGAAACAGCCGCCGTGCCACAGGCTCTCGCGCTCCGGCACCTGCTCGAGATAGGCGAGGATGCCGCCCCTGAGGTGATGCACCTCCGGAAATCCCTGGTCGACGAGATAGGCGCTCGCCTTCTCGCAACGGATGCCGCCGGTGCAGAACATGGCGATGCGCCGGTCGCGCGCCGGGTCGAGGGCGCGGGCGACATAGGCGCGGAAGTCGCCGAACCGCGCCGTATCGGGATTGCGCGCGCCCTCGAATGTCCCGATCGCCACCTCGAAGCCGTTGCGCGTGTCGATGACGACCGTCCCGGGATCGGTGATCAGCGCATTCCAGTCAGCGGGCGCGACATAGGTACCAACGCGCCGGGACGGATCGGTCACGCCGCCATCGAAGGCGACGATCTCGCGCTTGGCCTTCACCTTGAGACGGCCGAACGGCATGACGGCAGCCGTCGAGAGCTTCAGTTCCATAGCGGCGAGCCGGTCGCCGAAGACCCAGCCGCCGGTAAGGCGGGCGATCAGGTGGCCGATCGCCGCCGCCTCCCCTGCCACCGTGCCGTTGATGCCCTCCGGAGCCAGCAGGAGCGTCCCCCTGATGCCGAGCGCGGCGCACAGCTCCCTGACCGGCGCGACCAGGGTGGCGCAGTCCGGCAGGCTGGCGAAGCGGTAGAGGGCGGCGACCGTGACGGTCATGGGTCTCCCCGAGGCGTGGGGCTGCAATAACCGGACGGCGGGGAACCGGCAACGGCCGAGGCGCGTTTTGGCGGACGGGATCTTTCGCGGCTGCGAAAGCCCCCTTCCCTAACGACCTGATTTGCCGCTAGCTTGCGGGCGAAGCGTCAGGATCGCTCCGGCAGAGAGAGGCCACGTTTCGTCTTCCAGAGGGGAATTGAGCCGTCAATGGCAGGCGATGCACCGATCTTCGATGAAATGAACCTCGCGGACGGTGCTGTCCGCCCCGCCTACGAAACCCTGGCTCGCTGGTTGAAGACCATTCCGACGGATCTGCTCGCCACGCGCTCGCGCGAGGCGGAGGCGCTGTTCCGCCGCATCGGCATCACCTTCGCGGTCTATGGCGACGCCGCCTCGACCGAGCGCCTGATCCCCTTCGACGTCATCCCGCGCGTCCTCACCAACGACGAATGGGTGCGGCTGTCGAAAGGCCTGACGCAGCGCGTGCGCGCCATCAACGCTTTCCTCGGCGACGTCTACACGAAGCGCGATATCCTGCGCGCCGGCATCGTTCCGGAGGACCTCGTCTACCAGAATCCCGCCTTCCGGCCGGAAATGAACCAGCAGCCGGTGCCACACGGCATCTATGTGATGATCGCCGGCATCGACATCGTCCGCGTCGACGCCGACACATTCTACGTGCTCGAGGACAATGCCCGCACGCCCTCCGGCGTCTCTTACATGCTGGAGAACCGGGAGGTGATGATCCGCCTCTTCCCCGAGCTGTTCTCCCAGCACCGCGTCGCGCCGGTGGAGAACTACACCGATGACCTGCTCGCCACGATGAAGTCGGTGGCGCCGCGATCGGCCTCCTCCGACCCGACCTGCGTGCTGCTGACGCCGGGCCTGTTCAACTCGGCCTATTACGAGCACACCTTCCTCGCCGACAAGCTCGGCGTCGAACTGGTCGAGGGTCGCGACCTCTTCGTCAAGGCCGACGTCGTCTACATGCGAACGACCGAGGGTCCCAAGCGCGTCGACGTCATCTACCGCCGCCTCGATGACGATTTCCTCGATCCCCTCGTCTTCCGGCCGGATTCGGCCCTCGGCGTCCCCGGGCTGATGTCGGCCTACCATGCCGGCAATGTCACCCTCGCCAATGCCGTCGGCACCGGCGTCGCCGACGACAAGGCCGTCTACAGCTACATGCCGGAGATCGTGAAATTCTATCTCGGCGAGGAGCCGATCCTGAAGAATGTCCCGACCTGGCGCTGCCGCGAGCCGGACGAACTGAAATATGTCCTCGACCATCTGCCCGAACTGGTCGTCAAGGAGGTCCACGGCTCCGGCGGCTACGGCATGCTGATCGGGCCGAAGGCCGCGGCGGCCGAGATCGAGCTGTTCCGCCACAAGCTGGTGAAGGACCCGTCGAATTTCATCGCCCAGCCGACGCTCGCCCTCTCCACCTGCCCGACCCTGGTCGAGGAGGGCGTCGCCCCCCGCCATGTCGACCTCAGGCCCTTCGTCCTGACCGGCCGCGACAAAGTGCGCATCGTCCCTGGCGGCCTCACCCGCGTGGCGCTGAAGGAGGGCTCCCTGGTGGTCAATTCCAGCCAGGGCGGCGGCACCAAGGACACCTGGGTCCTGGACTCGTGAGATAGGCGGAACCCATGCTCTCCCGTACCGCCGACAATCTCTTCTGGCTGGCCCGCTATGTCGAACGGGCCGAATATCTCGCCCGCATCATCGAGGCCTCGACCCGCCTCGCCAATCTGCCGTCCGCCTATGCCGGCACGTCCAACGAATGGGAATCGGCGGTCGCCACCGCCGGCTGCGCCCATCTCTTCTACCAGGCGCACGACAAGGCGACCCGCGAGACGGTGATCGACTTCCTCGCCTTCTCGCCCGACAACCCCTCCTCCATCCGCTCCTGTTTCGAGGTCGCCCGCACCAATGCGCGCGCCGTGCGTACGGCGCTGACGGTGGAGATGTGGGACGCCATCAACGCCGCCTGGCTTGAGCTTTCGAAATACCGGGCTAGCGGCCTCAACCAGGACGAACACCTGGCCAATTTCCTGTCCTTCGTGAAGGAGACGGGCCTGAGGTTCGACGGCTCGGCCTATCGCACCATGCTGCGGTCCGACGGCTACTGGTTCTCGCGCCTCGGCGTGATGATCGAGCGGGCCGACAACACCGCCCGCATCCTCGACGTGAAATATCACGTGCTGCTGCCCGGCGCCGAGCAGGTCGGCGGCTCGCTCGACTATTTCCAATGGTCGGCGATCCTCAGGGCCGTCTCGGCGCTGACCGCCTATCACTGGGTCTACAAGGAAAGCCTGAAGCCCTGGCTGGTCGCCGACCTCCTGATCCTCAACGACCAGATGCCGCGCTCGCTCGCCGCCTGTTACGAGAGCATCGTGCGCAACCTCGACAGCCTGTCGCTCGCCTATGGCCGCCAGGGCCCGGCCCAGCGCGCCGCCCGCGCCACCCGGACGAAGCTCGAAAGCGCCCGGATCGAGGACATCTTCCAGTCCGGCCTGCACGAATTCGTCTCGGACTTCATCACCGAGAACAACCGGCTGGGTGCCGCCATCACCCAGCAATATCTGACCTGAGCGGGCGGCCGCCATGCGCATCCGCATCGCCCATGAGACCATCTACAGCTATGCCGTCCCCGCCCATGCGGTAATCCAGACGCTGCGGCTGACCCCGCGCAACTACGAGGGCCAGCACGTCGCCACCTGGCGCATCGATGTCGACCAGGACTGCCGGCTCGACGCCCACGAGGACGCCTTCGGCAACATCACCCACACCTTCTCCTGCACCGGGCCGGTGCAGACCCTCACCGTTCGCGTCGATGGCCTTGTCGAGACCTCCGACACCGCCGGCGTGGTGCGCGGCGCCATCGAGCGGTTTCCGCCCGGCCTCTACCTGCGCGGCACCGACCTGACCACCGCCGACGGCGAGATCCGCGCCTATGCCGAGGCCCGCGAGCGGCCGGGCGACCGGCTCTCGACGCTGCACGCCCTGCTCGACGACCTCGCCCGCGACATCACCTTCGACAAGGACCCGACCCATTCCGCCACCACGGCGGCGGAGGCCTTCGCGCTGAAGCGCGGCGTCTGCCAGGACTTCGCCCATATCTTCATCGCCGCGGCGCGCCACCTGAACATCCCCGCCCGCTATGTCGGCGGCTATTTCCTCCATGCCGACGGCACGGTCGACCAGGAGGCCGGCCACGCCTGGGCGGAAGCCCATGTCGAAGGCCTCGGCTGGGTCGGCTTCGATCCCGCCAACGGCCTCTGCCCAACCGAACAGCACATCCGCATCGCCTGCGGCCTCGACTACCTCAACGCCGCGCCCATCCGCGGCTCGCGCCACGGCGGCGAGGGCGAGTTCCTCACCGTGAAGGTCATGGTCGACCAGGCGTCGCGTCAGGTGCAGGTGCAATAGGGTCGAACCGCCGCGCAGGGGAGCATTCCGCGCCTCACCGCCTGCAGGGCCCTTGCCGCAGGTCGCGCCGCGCTCTACCTCCGGACCAGTCCCGGAGCGCATCATGACCGAGCCGACCACCGTCACTGCCGCCATCCTCGTCATCGGCGACGAGATCCTCTCCGGGCGCACCAAGGACAAGAACATCGGCTACATCGCCGAGTACTGCACGGCCATCGGCATCGATGTGAAGGAGGTGCGGGTCGTCCCCGACGAGGAGGACGAGATCATCCCCGCCCTCAACACGCTGCGGGCCAAGTACGGCTACGTCTTCACGACCGGCGGCATCGGCCCGACCCATGACGACATCACCGCCGACTGCGTCGCCAAGGCCTTCGGCGTCTCCATCGATGTCGACCCGCGCGCCCGCGCCATGCTGCTGGAGCGCATCGCCGAGAAGGACCTGAACGAGGCCCGGCTGCGCATGGCGCGCATCCCCGCCGGCGCCGAGCTCATCGAGAACCCGGTGTCGAAGGCACCGGGCTTCATGATCGGCAATGTCATCACCATGGCCGGCGTGCCCTCGGTCATGCAGGCGATGATGGACGTGGTCTCGCCGCGCCTGAAGACCGGCACGAAGATGATCCAGGTCTCCATCGAGGCGCCGGGCCTGCGCGAGGGCGACATCGGCACGCCCTATGCCGCACTCGCCAAGGCCCATCCCGGCGTCATCATGGGCTCCTACCCGATGATGCAGGACGGCAAGTTCTGGACGCGCCTGGTGCTGCGCGCCAAGGACGAGGCGCTGCTGGCGGCCGCCGAAGCTGCGGTGGTCTCCATGGTCGAGGAACACAAGCGCCCCGACGCGGCCGTGACTGTCACCCGTGGTGCCTGACATCTCCACAGGGGCGTGACGCGGACTTCGCGATGGCCCTGCCCCTCCGTCGTTCAGGTACGATTCCCTTGGGAAAAGCGCCGCGGGCGATTTGCGGCGGCGCCGCGCACCGCTAGTGTCGCCGCCCTGTCGATGATCTCATGAGCGTGGAGCACCCCATGGCGACGCCGAATCCGGAAAAGGCCTTCCCCGTGGCCTGGGACCAGTTCCACCGCGACGCCCGGGCGCTGGCCTGGCGGATCAGCGGGGCCGGACCGTTCCGCGCCATCGTCTGCATCACCCGCGGCGGCCTGGTTCCGGCCGCCATCGTCACCCGCGAGCTCGGCATCCGCATGATCGAGACGGTCTGCATCGCCAGCTACCACGACTACCAGAGCCAGGGGCAGTTGAAGGTGATCAAGGAGGTCGCCCCGCAACTGCTGACCGATGGCGGCGAAGGCGTCCTCGTCGTCGACGACCTCGTCGATACCGGCAAGACGGCCAAGGTGGTGCGCGAGATGCTGCCGAAGTCGCATATCGCGACGGTCTATGCCAAGCCGCAGGGCCGGCCGATGGTCGATACCTTCGTTACCGAGGTCTCGCAGGACACCTGGATCTATTTCCCCTGGGACATGGGCTACACCTTCCAGCCGCCGATCCGCGACGCCGGCTGACGCGTTTCACCGGCGTCCGAACAGCGCGATGCGCATCTGGTCGGTGCCCAGGCTCTCGTCGATCATCAGGCCGGCGCGCCGACCGTCCGGCCCGAACAGGCCGAGCACCAGCGGCGGGTTCATGAACACCAGCAGACTCATGAAAAACAGGAGAATCTTGGCGGGAGTGACCTTCACGGCGGCTCTCCTCGAACGGTGGTCCAGTCCTCCCCGCGATCCCCGGCAGACCCTAGCCGGCAGCATTCAACAGCCCGTTGACCGGACTGCTCGAAATGGTCAACGAACTGTTGCCCTGCCGTTAGGGTATCATTAAGGCGCGATGCTGCCGTAACGTCAGCCAACGCTGCGGTACGGCTCCGGATGACAGCATCAGCCGATCGCGCTAAGCGTCCTGACGGAGCGGGCGTGGCGAAATCGGTAGACGCACGAGACTTAAAATCTTGCGGGGCAACCCGTGCCGGTTCGAGTCCGGCCGTCCGCACCAGACATTGAACCCGGCCGGCGTTCGGGTAATCTGGGTCGATTAATTCCCCATCCCCGTCGACCCGCTCGACCTTCTTCGCCGGAGGCATGCACGATGATTCTCGTCGACGTGGGACCCGTGGCGCTGCGTCATCCCGGCGGCTGGCCCTGCCGTCTGGCAGTCTGCGGCCAATACGAGGCGCGGCAGGGGTTCGAGGCCATGGCGGCGACCCATGTCATCAGCATCAGGCGCGCCGCGCGCCCCTTCCATCCCCCCAAGGTCGCGCCCGATCGCCACCTCGTCCTCGACTTCGAGGACACGACCGACGTGGCGAACCCGGAAGCGCCGTCGCCGGAGCACATCGATGCGGCCATCGCCTTCGCCGATGCCCTGCCCGCCGAAGCGCGGCTGCTGGTGCATTGCCTGCAGGGCCTGTCGCGCTCGACGGGGCTGGCGCTCGGCCTGCTCGCCCGCGAGGTCGAGCCGCTGCGGGCGGCCTATCTGCTCCACACGGCCCGCCCCGTCGCGACGCCGAACATGCTGCTCGTGCGCCTGTGGGACGACAGGCTCGGGCTGGACGGGGCGCTCGTCGCGGCGGGACGGCACTTCCCCTGTCAGGTCTGGCGCCACGGCGACGGGCTCGGGAATTTTCCGCATAAGCGCAGGAAGGAGGCACGGTGATGCGCGATCTGCTGCCCGATGCGCCGAACCCGAACGGCTGGCCGTACAGGCTGATGGGGGCTCCCGATGGCTTCGACGGCCGCTATCGTGATGCGTATGAAGCGGGCCTCATCACCCACGTGATCAGCATCATGTCGCCGGGCGGGCATCATTTCCGGTTTGCCAAACTCCTGCAGCACCGCGCGAAGGTCTGGCTTCCGTCCGGGGAGGGGCAAAGCCTGCCCCAGGTCATCGATGACGAGCTGGCCTATGTCGAACACGTCGTCGACGCACTGCCGCGGGATGCAGGGGTTCTGATCCTGTCGCTGGGTCTCGGTGCAACCGCGCTGGCGGTGGCTGTGGGGCTGGCCGCCCGTCAGGTCGGGTGGTGACGGGCGGAAGAGCTCCAGCGGGAATTGCAGGCAACGCTTCCCACAGGGTGCGTCGTCCCGACGGACGTGCTGCTCGACGCTTGGCGGCGGCGGCTCGTCACCTGGCAAGCTGCGGTCGGCTGAGGCAATCCGGAGACGCCCGGACCTCCGACCTGCGTTGCAGCCACTTCGAGGGCTGACCGTTGCCCTGACGTCACGGTACGCGACGCACCTCTGCCGTATGATAGCCGCCTGCCCAACGGGAGACCGCATGCGCCTTGCCCTGATCGCGACGACCCTTGCAGCGGCAATCGTCGCCCCGGCGATGACGCAACCGGTGGAACTGCCGCTGCGCCGGCCCGGCTACTGGGAAATCCGCATGATGACCGGCGGCGGTCCGGGCGGCCAGGAATTCACCGTGCAGACCTGTACGGACGCCGCCACCGAGCGGCAGATGGTGCAGTTCGGCTTCGGCCAGCTCGGCCAGCAATGCCAGCGCTACGACATCCGCCGCGACGGCGACGACTTCATCATCGAAAGCGACTGCCAGGTCGGCCAGACGCGGACCACGGCGCGCTCCGTCGTCTCCGGCGATCTCAGGGCCACCTATTCGCTGCGCATCGAGGGCACGGTGCAGACCATCGGCCAGTCCGAGTTGCAGCAGACGCTCACCACGCAGCAGGGGCGCTTCGTCTCGGCGCGCTGCGGTGGCGGCCTGCGGCCCGGTGACATTCTGCTGCCCGGCGGCCAGCGGATGAACATCCGCGACCTCGCCGGCACCGGCGACCAGGCCGAGACCCCGCGCCGGCGCTGATCCTTCAGACGCGGTAGGCGTAGATCCAGTCCTGCTGCGCCAGCAGCCCGCGCCCACCGAGCAGGCGGATGGCGGCGTCGCGGGCGAAGGCCGCGGGACCCCCGAGGTGATAGATGACACCGTTTCGTCGGGCGAGCGACTGGACGCGCGCGACGCGCGCCCGGCGCGCGTCCTCATAGGCGCGGAAGGCACCGGCAAGGTCATCAGACCCGGCCGCGCAGCAGGCAGCCAGCACCGCGGCATCCTCGATCGCCATGGCACCGCCCTGGGCCACAAAGGGCAGCATGGCATGGGCCGCATCCCCGATCAGCGTCGCGGCCCCCTGCCCCGGGCCGAACCAGACCGGACGGTCGGCGAGCGACCAGCGCTGCCAGGCCTCGACCGCCGCAATCAGCTGGCGCGGCGCCGCGTCCCAGCCGGACAGGCGTTGCGCGAGGACCGAGGCGTCGCCCGGCGCCCGCCAGCCGGCAACCGGGGCGGGGTCGCCGATGATCGCCACGACGTTGAACAGGCTGCCGCCGCGCAGCGGGTAATGGACGAGATGGGCATCGGGACCGAGCCAGAGCCCGAGCCGGTCACCGCGCAGCGCCGCGGGCACCGCCGCCATCGGCAATGTGGCCCGAAAGGCGCTGCGATGCCGGAAGATCGGCGAGGCCGGATCGCCGAGCCCGTGCCGTACCGCCGAACGGATGCCGTCGGCGCCGACCAGCACGGCGACACGGCGGGGTTCTCCCCCTTCCAGGGTGAGGTCGAACCCGTCCCCGGCCGCCATGACCGTGGCGACGGCGGTGCCGGTCTCGATCATGATGGCCGGTTCCCGTGCGGCGGCCGCGGCGAGAGCGGCGAGAAGGTCGGCGCGGTGGACGACCCACCAGGGTGAGCCCCAGCGCTGCACCGCCGTCCCGCCCAGCGTCGCGGCAGCGAGAAGAGCACCGGAGGATCCCGATCTGACGTCCATGCCCGCGGGCGCGACGATGACCGGCGCCAGCGCCTCGGCGAGACCGAGTGCGATCATGATCCGGCTGGCATTGGGGGAGAGCTGGATGCCGGCACCGACCTCTTCCAGCGCCGGGCTGCGCTCCAGGACGGTCGATGTGAACCCCGCCCTGGCAAGGCACAAGGCCAAGGTCAGGCCGCCGATACCGGCACCGGCAATGGTGACATGGCGCGCCGCGGGCACGCGCCGATCAGGCCTCGGCCAGGGTCTTCACATAGGCACCGGCCGGGCGGGTCTCGTCGGCATGCAGCGCGGCGTCAAATTTGTAGAGGGTCGAGCAATAGGGGCAGACGATCTCGGTCTCGCTGCCCATGTCGAGGAAGACATGCGGATGGTCGAAGGGCGCGCGCGCGCCCATGCACTGGAATTCCTTCACGCCGATATGGATGACGGCGACACCGTCGTCATTGGCGAAATGGGGCACGATGTGATCGGCCATGGCAGGTCCTCGTCAGATCTGGGCGGACCATACTGTCCGTGGCCGCCCAAGTGAAGCCGGATCGGAGCGGATCAGGCGGTCAGCCAGCCGAAACTCGTGATCGCCGCCGCCACCAGCGCCACCACCAGGGCAAGGACCAGGGCGGTGGCGACGATGCCGATCGCGTGACCGGCGGCGACGAGCATGCCGTCATCCTCAAGCAGGCCGATCGACAGCACCACCAGTGCCACGCCGGGCGGGAAATTGCCGACCCAGGACAGCGGCAGGGCCAGGATCGCCCCGAGCAGCACGAACATGGCGCCGAGGACGACATGCATCGGCCCGCGTGTCATGAAACTCCAGCGCGGCCGCGCCACCCGCTCGACCTTTGCCACCCAGCCGACGGTACGGTCGACCATGGCCGCGAGTTGGGACCGCGGGATCGATTTCTCGCCGATGGCGGCGGGCAGCCAGGGCGCATGCCGGCCGATCATCATCTGCAGGCCCACGATCCCGATGACGATGCCGGACACGGTGGAGACGCCCGGGATCATGGGAATGATGTTCGGCAGGGCAAAGATCAGTACGAGCAGGCCGAAGGCACGGTCGCCGAGGGCGCGCGTCAGCCCGTCGAGAGAGATCCGCTCACCCTCCCCGACATCCTTCAGCGCGAGGAAGATCTCGGAGGTCCGGCGGACCGGGGGATCAGAATTCACCTGCAAGGGACGTGTCTCCGCTGCGTTGACGAACCGCAATCAGAACAGGACGGACAATGCGCTCGCCACGATCGTGTAGCCGATTCCGGCGCTCACCGCCGTGGCGATCGCTGCGAGGACGAAGCCGGCGACGACCAGCAAGCCGTCGCGCTCGGTCAGGCCGAGACCGAGAACACAGAGCGCGAGCCCCTGCGGCATCGAGCCGATCCACGGAATCGGCACGATGATCAGCAGCACCGCGAGAACCAGTACGGCCAATCCGACGAGGCGGCGCGCGGTCGGCCCCGCCGCCAGCGCCAGCCGCGGCCGGGTCATGGTCTCCAGACGCCGCAGCAGAGGCAGCGTGCGGTTGACGACCTGGGTCAGGCGGGCGCGCGGCAGCGCCGTGCCGGCGATGCGGTCGGGTAGCCACGGCACTTCCCGTCCCACGAGGATCTGCAAGGCGAGCATGACCAGCACGATGCCGGTGAGAATCGGCAGCCCCGGAATGGGCAGGAGATTCGGCAGTCCGAACAGAATCAGCGACAGGCCGAAGGCGCGCGAGCGCAGCGATGCCAGCAGATCGCCGACCGTCAGGCTCCCGAAAACCTCGGGATCGCTCGATGCCTTGGACGACATCAGCGCGGCAATGATCTGCGATGTCTTCTCAGGGGCGGGCACGAGCGGTTCCGGCGGGCGAAAGGGCGCTATGCATACGTCGCTCCGCGCTGCGCCGCCACTGCCCAGCGACCCGCGCCGGGCGAATTGCGACAATCGGCACGGATCAGTGCAGATAGGACAGGCTCTGGGCCATGCGCAGTTCGCGCGGCCGGACCAGCCGCGACGATACGACGGTGACCGCATGCAGCCGTCCGTCCAGGCTCTTTTCCCAGAAAGCGAGGAACCTCTTCAGTACCGGGAAATAGGGCGCCTGATCGTAGTCCTGCCAGAGATAGGTCTGCAGCAGCAGCGGATGGTCGGGCATCCGGTAGAGGATCTCGGCGGTGGTGAGGGAATAGCCTTCGATCAGCCGGACGAAATCGGCGTCGATATGGCGGGACGGAACGCAATGTGACGGCGCTGGCATGACGGCCTCCGGCGAAGCTGCGACGATGCACTGGGTCTTGCTGGCCGACCGGCGACACGGCGACCCGTCGCGATTGAGCGACCAACACGGTTAGCGGATAGTTAACGGACGGCCGACGCAGCGGCGCCCGCCGTCCCATCCGGTGATGTCCCATATGGCCAGAGGCGAGGTTCCATGAGCGAATGACCCATGCGCGCATGGAGAGCATGGGTAACCATTGCCGTCGCATGGTTGCCGGGCGCGGCCCTCGCCGACGCGCCCGCCGAACGCCGCTTCACGAGTTTCTTCGGGCTCGATGGCGCTTTCGACGGCTTCCACCTCTCCTCCGGCTTCGATGCGCTGGCCGGTCGTCACGGCGAGGGCCGCGGCCTGGCCCTGCGCATCACGGCTGGCACGGGGATCTCGCGGTTCCGCATCGATCCCGTTCTGCCGGATCGGGTCCTGGAGACCACGACCACCGCGCGGCTCATGGGCGGCTGGCGTGAACAGGGCCATTGGGGCTCGGCAACCCTCTTCGCTGGCCTCGCCCTGGAGACGCGGCGCCTGTCGCCCGCCCTCCCCGACCCCCATGTCGGGACCCGCATCGGTCCGGTCGTCACGCTCGACGCCTGGCTTACCCCATTGGAGCGTGTGGCCGTCCATCTCTACGCCACCTATGCGACCCCCTTCGCCGCCGCGAGCCTGCGCGTCGCGCCCGGCTATGACATCGGCGGCGGCGTCCATATCGGGCCCGAAGCGACGTTCAGCGCCCATCACGGCACGCTGCGCACGCGGCTCGGCGTACATGCGACGGGAATCACCATCGGTCCCTTGGGGCTGCGCCTGTCGGCGGGCTTCGCACAGGATCGCGGTGGCCGTTCCGGCGCCTATGCCGGCCTGTCCCTGTGGCGGCGCTACTGAGGCGCGGCGAGATCGGGCAGGCCGGACTGAAGCGGATCACGGGCGACGAAGAGCACCAGCCGGTCCATACGGTCCGTCAGCCCGAACCGCTGTCGCCACAGCCGGTCGACCGCCCCGGCCGGCTCCACCACCCGGAAGAGTTGCCCGAGCCGTGCGCTGACCTCCGCTACGCGGCGGCTCTCGACCACGACCAGAACCGGCCGCGCGGCGATGGCGGCCGCATCGGGCGCCGGTTCCATGGCATAGCGCAGCCTTTCGCCGAGCTGGACCACCGGCGGCCGGCCGGTGCCGTAGAAGCGCAGATGCGCCGTCGTCGTGTAGCTCGCCGTGCCGATCGTGCCCGCCCCGGCCCTTATGGCCGCCGCTTCGACAGCCTCCGCAGCCGCACGCCAGCCATGCAGCTGGCCCGTCGGGTCAATGGCCAGTGGCGCCAGCCGGAAACCCGCATGGCCGATGACGAAGAGCCCGAGCACCACCCCGCTCACCACCGACCAGCGCAGGCATACCCTCAGCACTGCCACGGCGCGGGGAGCCGCGGCCGGCAGGGCCTTGGCGCCGATCACGGCGGCGGCGATGGTGGCCGGCAGGAGACAGGCGGTCCAGTTGCCCTGAACGCGGTCGAACAGGCCGTACCAGACGAGATAGGCGAGCAGCGGCAGGACCGAAACGGTCAGTAGCACTGCGCCCGGTTCCCGCGCCTGCAGAGCGCGGCGCGTGGCCACCCACAGGCCCCAGAGCACGAGTATTCCGATCAGCGGCGTCAGAAGCGCCGCCTGTCCGGCAATGAATTCGGGCACGAAGCGCGGGTCGAAGGTCTTCGGAACCGCGCGGCCGAACTGTTTGGTGAGGGACGCGCCGCCATGGGCGAGGTTCCACCACAGCACCGGCGCCATGACGGCGAGGCAGAGGATGCCGCCCGCATAGGGCCAGGGCGAGCGCAGCCAGCGACGGAGCTCCGGCACCAGCACGATCCAGAGCAGGATGGCGAGGCCGAGGAAGACGGCGGTATATTTGGAGATGAAGGCAAGACCGACGGCAAGGCCCGCCGCCAGCCACCAGACACCCCGGCCGGTGCGCCAGACCTCGACCAGGGCGAGCAGCGCCAGCGTCCAGAACAGCACGAGCGGCGTATCCGGTGTCACCAGCATGGCGCCGGCGCCGAGGAACAGCGTCGCCTGCACCATCCCCGCCCCGGCGATCGCCGCGGCCCGATCATCGGTCAGGCGCCAGACGAGACGCCAGACGCCGAGGCTGGCCGCCGCCGCCAGCAGCACAGAGAGCCAGCGGATGCCGAATTCCGTGTCGCCGAAAACCGCGGTGGAGGCACGGATCAGCAGCGCCACCATAGGTGGGTGGTCAAAATAGCCCAGGGCGAGATTCTGCGACCACAGGTGGTAATAGGCTTCGTCGGCAGCGAGGCCGAGGGACCCGGCGGCCCAGAGCCGCACCGCCGTCAGGCCACAGACCAGAACGAGGACGGCACCGGCGCTCCCCGCCCAGACCGGGCGCAAGGCCGGTGCCATGTCAGCGGCGCCAGACGAGGGTGGCCGAGGCGGCATAGTTGAAAACGGCCCCCATGACGGCCCCGGCAAGGCCCGAGAGCCACCAGTCGACATCGCCGGCATAGAGCCAGCTGGCGACGCCGACATTGCCGAAGGCACCGATGCTGCACACGAGATAGAACAGCAGCAGGCCGGTCAGGAAGCGGGCGCCCTTCAGCCGGGCGTCGCGATAGGTGATCTCATTGTTGATGACGAAGTTCGACGTCATGGCGACGACCGTCGCCAGCGTCTGCGCCCACTCGAAGCGCAGGCCGGCCGTCAGGCCCGCATAGAGCGCCGCCAGATGGACGACGAGGCCGCTGGTCCCGACCAGGGCAAAGAAGATGAAGCGCAGCGGAATGAACCCGCCGGACAGCTTGTTGAGGACGAAGCCGACATAATCCAGCGCCACTTTGGCGTCGAGCTTGCTCTCGCCATGGACGCGCTCGCGGAAGACAAAGGGGACTTCGGCGAAGTTCGGCGCCCTCGGCACAGAGGCCGCAATGTCGGCGAGGATCTTGAAACCGGTGGTGGAGAGGCGCGGCGCCACCTCCTCGACGATGTCGCGGCGGATCATGAAGAAGCCGGACATCGGGTCGGTCAGTGGCGCCTTGAGGATCATCGCCGACAGGCGGCGGCCGAGGTCGGAAATCCCCTGGCGGATGGGCGTAAGACCCTCGGTCTTCGAGCCGCCGGCAATGTTGCGGCTGGCGACGACGAGGTCGCGCCCGGCACGGATCTGCTCGAGCATGGCTGGCAGGATGGTCTCGTCGTGCTGCAGGTCGCCGTCCATGACGGCGACGACCGGCGCGGAGGAGGCGAGCATGCCCTCGATACAGGCGCCCGCAAGCCCGCGCCGCCCGACACGCCGGATACAGCGGACGCGGGGATCGCGCCGGGCGATCTCCTTGACCACGGCGGCGGTGCCGTCCGGGCTGTCGTCGTCGACGACGATCATTTCCCAGGCGATGCCGGCCAGCACATGGTCGAGCCGGCGCGCCAGTTCCGGCACGTTGTCGCGTTCGTTGTAACTGGGCACGACCACCGTCAGTTCGGGGGCGCCGGCGGTCTGGAGGGCCTGGGTCATATGGCGGGGGTCATAGACCCCGCCCGCCGACGGGGTCAAGCAAGGGGCGGCCGGACAGCGATCGCGCGGACGGCGTAGCCGCGATAGGGACGGTCGACCTGCGCCGACAGGCCGCGCGCCGCCGCGAGGTCCGCAAGCACCGGCGCGAAACCGTCACGCGGCGTGACGTGGAACTGTGCCAGCCAGGCCCGCAACCCCGCGCGGAAGACCGATGGCAGGTGCTCCTGGCCGCCGAAATCGACGACATGGAGGGATCCCCCCGGCAGCACAGCGGCCAGCGCCCGGTCGAGCGCCTCCTGCCACGGCGGGATCATCGACAGCGTGTAGGAGCAGAAGACCCGGTCGAAGCCCTCGCAGGCGAAAGTGGTCAGCGGATCGAACCGCGCGGCATCGGCCTGCGCGAGGTGGATGCGCCCGGCGAGCCCGGCGCGCGCCACCGCGCGGCGTGCCTCGGCCAGCATCACCGGGCTGACGTCGAAGCCGCAGAACCGGGCCTGCGGATAGCGCCGGGCGGCGACGATGAGGTTGCGCCCGGTGCCACAGCCCACTTCCAGCACCGTGCCGCCGACCGGCGGCGCGAGGTCCGCGATCAACGGATCACGGCCGATCAGGTAGAACTTGCGTGTCGCGTCGTAGATGCCGACCTGCCAGCGATAGATCGCATCCATCCGCTCCGAGGCGGGAAAGACATCCGTCGGCGCGGTCACGACGCCGCCAGCCTGTAGAGATGGAAGCCGCCATAGATCGACGACCGGTCGCGGTCGGTCCAGGCGCGGCAGCGCGCCGCGTCATAGGTGAAGCGGGCGAGGATCTCCGGCGCCACGCGGCCCGGCAGAAGGCTGTCCTCGGCTGCCGTGCGGAAGATGACCCGGGCGCCTGGCCGCGCCGTGCGCAGGATCGCGCGCCACAGGCGGTTCAGTACCGCGTCCGTCATCCAGTCCTGCGCGTCGAGCAGGACATAGGCGTCGCGCGAAGCGTCGGGCACCCGTTCGAGGTGGTCGATGAAATTCTCGTGGCAGACCTCGACACGATCGGCATGGGACCTCACCGCGTCGAAATGGGCGGCAGCGAGATAGGGCGGCACGGTCCCCGTCGCGCCCGGCTGGTAGCGGCGCCCGAAGGCCTGCCAGGCGAAATAGTTGCTCTCCAGCGGAAAGCCGCAGGCGAGGCGTTCGAGGCGGGCCACCAGCACTTCCTCCATGCCGCCGCCGGCCTTGGCCGAGGTGAGCAGCGCCTTGTATTGCGCCGGCGGAATGCCGAGCCCGTAGAGCGAAGCCGGATTCTTCACCAGCCAGCGCACCAGCCCCGACGCGAACAGCGGCTTCAGTTCGCTGTCGAAGATGGCGCGCTGCTCGGCGAGCGACCGGGCCTCCAGCATGCGGCGGGGGTCGCGGCCGTGCAGGCGGGCGACGGCGTGGCCGGTGCCGATCATCCAGCCGAGCAGGCCCTTGCGATAGATGTTGCCGGCGAACTGCCCGATGCGGCGGCGGCCTGCCCAGTCGCGGCGGTCCCAGTAGGCGCGCGTCACGGGATCGAGGCGATCGCGCAGATGGCGCTCGTAGGCGGCGACGTTGTCTCGAGTGTCGGCCTCGCCGAAGAAGCGGAAGAAGCTCGCATGATCCGGCAGGTGACGGGCCGCCGCCAGCTTGAGCCGGTTCAGCGCCACGTGGTTCTCATTGAGGTCGAGAGCGGTGATGCGTGCAGGTCCGGCAACGAGATAGCTGAGGATGTTGCAGCCGCCCGAGGCGATCGCGACCACATGGTCGGCAGAGCCGAGCGCCAGCGCCTCCATGTCGATCGCCGGATCCTCCCAGATCTGCGGATAGACGAGACCTGAGAACATCAGCGTGAAGAGCTGCTCCTGCAGCCCCGCCGGGGACAGCGGGCTGTGGCGGGCGACGGCCCGTCCGATATTGCGATGGGTCGCCTTGCGCGCCTCGCCTGCCACCAGAGCCATGCCGTCTCATCCCGATTCGAGGGATCTGGGGACGGAGGTATGAGGGGGGGATGACGTCCGGGTGAAACCACCATGACCCGACGATGACCGCGACCGGTTTCCGCACCCCGGAGATCGCGCGCCCCGGAGGCCGAGCGCCAATGCTGACAATTGGCGGGAAATCCAGCGCACCGGGTTAAGGTCAACAGGTAGGGTAAAGATGCGGTCTTGATTGTGCTGCACCGCGGATAGGCAGATAGACGGTTTCAACCACTCCGCGTCCACGGAGATGACCATCTGACGCCCCGGGCCGGCAACGACCCGGGGATTTTTTTGTCAAACTCGCCGCGTGGCATTCAGCTTGGTTAAGGCGCCGGCCGCCCGCCCGCAGCCGCCAGCGCCTCGGGCGTATCGAGGTCGAGATGGACGTCGTCCTGCTCCGCCGAGACCTCGGCGATGGCCTCGGGCGCACTGGCCAGCACCGCCCGGCCGCCCTGGTCACCGGTGACCCGCATGAGTTCCGTGAAGAAACGACGCCCCCACAGGACCGGATTGCCGCGGCGCCCGTCCGCAACGGGCACAACGATGTGGCGGCCCTCCTCGGGGGCGAAGGCCGCGGCAAGCCTTGCAACCAGCGCAGGCGAGATGCGCGGCATGTCGCCGAGCAGCACCACGGCCCCGTCGATCGCCTCGCCAAGCGCCGCTATCCCCGCCTTGAGCGAGGTGGACAGCCCGGCAGCGAAGTCGGGATTGTGGACGAAGCGCACGGGAAGGCCCGACAATGCCGCGCGCACGGCCGCCTCCTGGTGCCCGGTGACGACGAGAATGTCGGCCGGCCCGGCCCCGAACGCCGCCTCCACCGCATGACGCACCAGCGGCTTGCCGCCGATCTCGGCCAGGAGCTTGTTCGGTCCACCCATGCGCGTCGAGCGCCCGGCCGCCAGAACAATGGCGGCGATGCGCGGCGCCGGGGAATCCTCGACGTCTCCCGCGCGCGGCTGCGGTCGCGACACGATCTCCATGAGCAAGCCTCCCACCCCCATGCCGGTCACGTCCTGCTTGGTCACCGCGAGGCCGGCGAGAAGCCGCATCAGCACCCAGTCGAAGCCGTTTTCCTTGGGCGAGCGGGCGCATCCCGGCGCGCCAATGACCGGGACGCCGTCCAGCGCGCCGATCATCAGGAGGTTGCCGGGATCGACCGGCATGCCGAGATGTTCGACATGACCGCCGGCCGCTTCGAGCGCAGCGGGAATGACGTCGCGGCGGTCAGCGATGGCGGAGGCCCCGAAGACGAGGATGAGATCGGCCAGCGGCCGGACTTCGGCAATCACCGCCGCCAGCACCGCGGCATCATGGGGAATGCGCCTGTCGGCGAGGATTTGGGCGCCGGCTGGCGCCAGACGGTCGGCAGTGACCCGGAGGGTCTTGTCGACGACCTTGTCGGCGAGTCCCGGCAGCAGGGTCGAGACCACGGCGATGCGCCGCCGGACGAAGGGAGCGACGCGCACGAGAGGGCCGGCGGCGAGCGCCTCGGCGACACGGGCCCCCGCCACCGCATAGGGGATGATCTTGACGGTCGCCACCATCTCGCCGGCCTCGACGGCGGCGAAGGCCGGCAGGGTCGCGAAAGTGATGGCCTCGTCGATGCGGTTGATCCCGTCGATTCCGGCCTGCGCCACCACGAGGACGCCAGCCTCCGCCGCGAAGAGATTGGCCCGTCCGGTAAAGGCCGGGTCGATGCGCAGACCGGCACCGGCCACCGCCGCTGCGATCCGGGCGGCCGCCTCGTCCTCGCCGATATCGCCGGGCTCGGCCATCGCCACGGTCACGCTGTCGAGACCGGCAGCGGCCAGCGCCGCGACCTCCGCCGACCCGATGCGGGTCCCCTTCTTGAGGAGCAGGCCGTCCCGGCGCACGGCATGGGCGACGATGCCGCCCAGCGCTTCGTCCAAGGGCACGGGACCGAACCGCATCTGCCGTCTCCTAGCCGTGCGCCCTGGCCGATCTCACGCGATGCCCTGCCGCCAGGCCTGCGTCACCTCGGCGAGGATCGACACGGCGATCTCCGCCGGGGTGATGGCACCGATGGCGAGGCCGACCGGCGCCTTGATCCGGGCGAGCGCCTCCGGCGGCGCGCCGTTGGCGCCCAGCCTCTCCACGCGGCGGGCATGGGTCTTCCGCGAGCCCAGCGCGCCGATATAGAAGCAGTCCTTCTCGAAGGCGTGCATCAGTGCGGGATCGTCGATCTTCGGATCGTGGGTCAGCGCGATGAAGGCGGTGTAGCGGTCGACCTTGAGGCCCGGCAGCGCCTCGTCCGGCCATTGCGCCAGAAGCGTCACGCCCGGAAAGCGCTCGGGCGTGGCGAAAGCCGTGCGCGGATCGACGATGACGGGATCGTAGCCGATCATCCGCGCCATCGGCACCAGCGCCTGGCTGATATGGACGGCGCCGATGACGACCATCCGCGCCGGCGGCACCTGGACAGTCAGGAAGGCGCGCGTACCCTCCACGACGCCGCTGCGGCTGGTGCGAAGGGCCGTGCGGATCGCCTCCTCCAGCGGATCGCCGGCGAGGGTATCCGCGGTGACGAGACGGGCCGCGCCGCCGTCGAGATCGGTGACGAGGACGGCGGCGCGCCTGTCGGAACGCGCCGCATTGAGCGCCGAGAGGAGTGAGAGGCGCATCAGCCGACCTTCTCGACATAGACGGCGATCCGTCCGCCGCAGGACAGGCCCGCCCGCCACGCCGTCTCGTCGGCAACGCCGAATTCCAGCAGCTTGGCTTTTCCGGTTCCGATCACGTCCAGAGCCTCGGTGACAACCTCACCCTCGACGCAGCCGCCCGAGACCGAGCCGAGGAAGCTGCCGTCCTCGTCGATGACGAGATGCGAGCCGACCGGGCGCGGCGCCGAGCCCCACGTCTCCACGACGGTCGCCACCGCCACGCCCTTGCCGGCCTTCGCCCAGGCTTCGGCCTGCCCGAGGATGTCGTCGTCGGTCGAGAGCATGGCGGATCTCCTCCGGGCTGGTTCCCTGTGCCCCAAGACATCGGATGAACGGCGGCGCGGCGCAAGGGCAGGCTCTCCATGCCTCCTTCGATATGGGTTCGACTCCATGGGCGAAGTGCGTCCTTCGAGGCTCGGGCCTCAGCCCTCGCACCTCAGGATGAGGAGGATGGTGCCTTGCACCACGGTCTCTGACGAGCGGCATGGCAGGCGTCGTCGGACGCCGATGCAGCCCACCACCCTCCTCATCCTGAGGTGCGAGCATCAGCGAGCCTCGAAGGACGCATTTCAGTGATACAGCGCGCCCGAACCCTCACAGACCCTTCAACCAGCGCCGCGGATCATGCGCCCTGTCCGGCCGGCGAGCGTCCAGCGCAGCCACGAGCTCGGCGACCGCAGCGACATTGTGGATGGTGCGGAACTCATCGACATGGGGCAGCAGCGCGCGGATGCCCTGGGCGCGCGCCTCGAACCCGTCGAAACGCAGCAGCGGGTTGAGCCAGACGAGCCGGCGGCAGGAGCGATGCAGCCGGTCGGCGGCGCGGGCGAGATCGGCCGTGCCGTCGCGCTCGAGCCCGTCGGTGACCAGCAGCACGACCGCCCCGCCAGACAGTACCCGTCGCGACCAGACCTTGTTGAAGGCCGCCAGCGAGGGCGCGATGCGCGTACCGCCCGACCAGTCCTCGACCGCCGCCGAGCAAGCGGCCAGCGCCTCGTCTGGATCCTTCGCCTTGAGCATGCGGGTGATGTTGGTCAGCCGCGTGCCGAAGGTGAAGGCATGGACGTTGCGGCGGTTCTCCATCAGCGCATGGACGAAATGCAGGATCACCCGGGTGTACTGGTTCATCGACCCGGAAATGTCGCAGAGCACGACCAGCGGCGGATGCTTCGTCTTCGGGCCGCGGCGGGCGAGGTCGATGATGCCGCCCCCCTCCCCGATCGACTGGCGCAAGGTGCGCCTGAGGTCGATCCGCCGTCCGCGGGGATCGGGCGCCAGGCGGCGCGTCACGACGGCATCGTCCGGAAGCACCAGGGCCGCCACCTTGCGGTTGGCCTCGGCGATCTCGGCGGCGGTCATCTGCGCGAAGTCCTTCTTCTGCAGCACCTCGACGTCGGAAACCGTCAGGCTCGCATCGACCTCGATCTCCGGCTTCTCCACCGGCACGCTCTCGGCCTGCTTGAAGAAGGCCTCCTGCAGACGCAACGACACCGGATCGGGCTTGCCCGGGGCCGCGGGCGCCACCGGCATCAGAATGGAGAGCAGTTTCTCCATCAGGTGACGCTTTTTCCAGAAGATCTCGAAGGCGGTGCGGAACAGCAGCGAATGCTCGTGCTTCGTCACGAAGACCGCATGCAGCGTCCAGTAGAAGTCCTCGCGCGAACCGATGCCGGCCGCCTCCACCGCCGCCACCGCATCGAGCACCGTGCCCGGACCGACGGGAAGCCCGGCGATGCGCAGCGCCCGGGCGAAATGGGCGATGTTTTCGGCCAGCGCGTTCGCCATCAGGCCGGCCTCAGGAGGAAGGCCCAGAGCGGTGCGAGTGCAAGCGATCCGGCATTGTAGGCGGCGTGGGCCAGCGCCGTGCCGAGGAAGGCGATGCGCCAGCCGCGCGCCGCATGCCAGCCGGCATATTGCAGGGCGAAGATCAGAAAGATCGCCACAGTGACTGGCGTGCGGACCAGCGTGACCGGCAGGTGCGCAGCCACCGCCGCCAGCACCGCAACCCCCGTGAAGACGAGGCGGGGCAAGCCGATCCGCATCATGGTCAGCCAGTGCAGCAGCCCGAGAACCGCCGTCTCGAGCAGCGGCGCGATCGCCAGCGCCGCGACGAGGATCAGCGCCGTCGACAGGCCCGAGGCCACCGGGACCGGCACGCGCGTCCCGGCAAGCGCCAGCAGCGTCCACCAGACCAGTGGGACGAGGAGCAGTGCCGCGCCGATGACCACGGCCTTCAGCCAGGGCCGGCGGCCAGGCTCGGAGATGAGGGCGAGAGGGGCCATGGCCTCAGCGTCCCGCCTTCACCTCGTCGAGGATCGCCTTGGCCTCGCCGCCCTGCATCTTCTGGATGTCGTCCTGGTATTTCAGCAGGACGCCGAGCGTGTCGGTGACGCCCTGCGGGTCGAGCCCGACGGCGTCGAGCTCGGTGAGCGCCGTCGCCCAGTCGATGGTCTCGGCGACGCCCGGCACCTTGAACAGGTCGGATTTCCGCAGGCGCTGGACGAAGGCGACGATCTCCCTGGTCAGCCGCTCCGGCGCGCCCGGTGCCTTGGCCTTGAGGATGGCGAGTTCGCGGGCGGCGTCGGGATAGTCGACCCAGTGATAGAGGCAGCGGCGCTTCAGCGCGTCGTGGATCTCGCGGGTCCGGTTGGAGGTAACAATGACGATGGGCGGCGCCGGCGCCTTGATCGTGCCGAGTTCGGGCACGGTCACCTGGAAATCCGACAGCACCTCCAGCAGGAAGGCCTCGAAGGCCTCGTCGGTGCGGTCGAGTTCGTCGATGAGCAGGACGGGGGGGCCGCGCAGGTCCGGTTCCAGGGCCTGCAGGAGCGGCCGCTTCACGAGGAAGCGCTCGGAGAAGATGCCGGAGGCGAGCGCCTCGCGGTCCACCGCCCCTTCCGCCTCGGCGAGGCGGATGGTGATCATCTGCGCCGCATAGTTCCATTCATAGACCGCAGCCGAGACGTCCAGCCCCTCGTAGCACTGGAGGCGGATCAGGTTGCGCCCGAGGGCTGCGGCGAGAACCTTGGCGATTTCGGTCTTGCCGACACCCGCCTCCCCCTCCAGCAGCAGCGGGCGCCCCATTTTCAGCGCCAGGAACAGGACGGTCGCCAGCGACCGGTCGGCGACATAATCGCCGCTCTTCAGCAGGGCGAGCGTCGCGTCGATGGAGGTGGGAAGCGCGATGGGCGGGGCAGATGTCACGAAGGCACTCCGGCTGGATGGAGAACCATAGCGCAGCCGGCATGCCGTCGAGAACCTCAATCCGCGGAGGCGCGCCGTGCCGTGGGCGGGCCCGGGTCGAGGGCGAGCCGCGTCGCCTGGGCGATGCCGGTGCCATAGCCGGTCGAGAGCGTGATCCTCGCCGGCAGCAGGTTCCGCGTGCCGCGCACCGGAACGAGGATCACTTCGGCGGAGCGCTGCCGCGCGTTCTGGATGTCGTTGCGGTCGGGCCGGTAGCCGGCGATCGGCTCGAACCGCACGCGGCAGACCGCAGCCTCGCCCTTGTAACCGCCGATCTCCACCTGCCGGGTCTCGACGAAGGAATAGATGAGGTCGAAGCGCTCGCGTCCGCCATAGACCGGCGTGCGGCGCTCGCAGGCCGCGGCCCCCGCGACGGGCCCCGTCCCGCCGGCGACGAAGATGCCGGCCGAGAGCGGGTCCAGGACGCCGCGCAGATGTTCCGGCAGGACGGGTGTCGCGCGCGGATGCGGCGGCTTGTCCGGGTCACGGGTGACGCCGGTGACATTGCCGCCGGCCATGTCCATGCGCATCGTCTCGACCTTGCCGCCCGACCGGATCTCCACGGTGAAGCTTGAGGGCACCGGACCATTGCCGCGGATCTGGCCGACGGAGGTGGCCGTACCCGCACCACCGGCGAAGATGGCCGCCATGCCGGTGACGCGCGCCTCGAGCGTGGTGCGGTAGGTCCTCCCGTCCGACGTCGAGACCATCGTGCCACGGCCGATCGGCAGGCCAAGAAAGCTCACCGCGTATTCGGCGGAGACCTGGCCCGGCACCTGTGCGGCCGCCGGCAAGACGCCGATGAAGAGGGGCGCGGCGGCAAGGAGGGCAAAGGGGGATCTCATGCGCGGGGGCCTCCGGGGCGGCCGGAACGGGCGGCTTCCCTGCGACCAGTGATCGCGGCGGGATGGGGCGATTTTGCGGCAAGACGCGGAAAATGGCAGCGGGAAAGGCAGTGTTATGCCCACTCAACCATTTTCCGCGGTTTCGATTCGAATTTTCATTAACAACCGTATGGTAGCAGAATTGTCTCTCACCACCCGTGTCAGTCATCGGCCCGCAAATGCGCGACAACACGTTCCTGACCACGCTGCTCGTCGCCATCGGCGGCATGGTCATCGCGCTGTTCGTATTCTTCCCGGGCGAGGCGTCGCTCATGACCGGCAGCGTTCGCCGGATGATCGATCCGAAGCGCCCCGATCTCGTCCGCCTGGAATACATCACGGCCAACCCGGAACTGTCGCGCGGCTGGCGGACCCTGCGGGTGGTCGAGCGGCCTGAGCAATGCCTGCTTCTGCTCGACCACAACCACGCCCACGACCCCCATATCCCCGGTCCGCTCGGATCGCTGCGCTGCGTGTCCTATCGCAAGAATGACGAGATGATCGAAGTCCTGCAGGTCCGCCGCATCGCGCCGGATGCTGGCTGAACCGGCGACATCGGAGCCGGAAAAGCCGAAGGGCCGGTGCTTTCGCGCCCGGCCCTCCGCTTGATCGCGATGATCGCCGTGCTCAGGCGATGGCGGCAGCGACGGCGCGCTTGGCGATGACGCCGACGAGATGGGCGCGATAGTCCGCCGAGGCGTGGATGTCGCCGTTGAGATCGGCGGCGGGCGTAGCGACACCTTCCAGCGATTTCGGGTTGAAGCGCTTGGCCAGCGCCTCCTCCATCGCCGTGTGGCGGAAGACGCCGCCTGATCCGGCGCCAGTCACGGCGACCTTAACCTGGCTGCCCTTCTTGGCGACGAAGACGCCGACGATGGCGTAGCGCGAGGCCGGATTGGGGAACTTCACATAGGCGGCCTTGGCCGGCACCGGGAAGGCGATCTTGGTGATCACCTCGTCCTCGTCGAGGGCGGTGGCGAACATGCCGGCGAAGAACTCCTCCGCCGGGATCTTGCGCTTGCTGGTGTGGACGGTCGCCCCCAGCGCCATCAGTGCCGCGGGATAGTCGGCCGCCGGGTCGTTGTTGGCGACCGAACCGCCGATCGTGCCGCGATGGCGGACATGGGGATCGCCGATATGGGCGGCGAGCCGGGCGAGCGCCGGGATCGCCTGCTGGACGACCGCCGAGGCGGCGACCTCCGCATGGGTGGTCATGGCGCCGATGACGATGTTCCGGCCCTTCTGCTCGATCCCCGACAGGCCGGCGCCCGACAGGTCGATCAGCGTCTTAGGGCTGGCGAGCCGCTGCTTCATGGTCGGGATCAGCGTATGGCCGCCGGCCAGCAGCTTGGGATCTTCGGCCTTGCCGAGGAGCGAGACGGCGCCGCGGACGGTTGCGGCCTTCTGGTACTTGAAAGGATACATGATGACCTCTTTCGAACCTTACTCGGCCGCGATCGCGGCGCGGGACTGCTTCTGGATGACCGTCCACAGGGCCTGGGGCGTCGCCGGCATCGGCACCTCCTCGGTTCCCAGCGCATCGGTCAGCGCATTGATGACGGCGGCGGGTGCGGCGATGGCGCCGGCCTCGCCGCAGCCCTTGATGCCGAGCGGGTTGGACGGGCATGGCGTCACGGTCATGCCGACGTCGAAGGACGGTAGATCATGGGCCCGCGGCATGGCGTAGTCCATGAACGAGGCCGTCACGAGCTGTCCGTCCTTGTTGTAGATCGCCCCTTCCAGCAGCGCCTGGCCAACGCCCTGGGCGATGCCGCCATGGACCTGCCCCTCGACGATCATCGGGTTGATGACATTGCCGAAATCATCCACCGCGGTCCATTTGGCGATGGTCGCGACGCCGGTCTCCTGGTCCACCTCGATCTCGCAGATGTGGCAGCCGGCCGGGAAGGTGAAGTTGGTCGGATCGTAGAACGATCCCTCCTTCAGGCCGGGCTCCAGCTCCTGCGGGTTGAACTTGTGGGCGATATAGGCGTTGAGCGCCACCGTGCCGAAATCCACCGACTTGTCGGTGCCCTTCACGGTGAACTTGCCGTCCTTGAAGTCGATATCGGCCTCCGCCGCCTCCAGCACGTGGGAGGCCACCTTCTTCGCCTTGGCCTCGATCTTGTCGAGGGCCTTGGAGATCGCCGACATGCCGACGGCACCCGAGCGCGAGCCGTAGGTGCCCATGCCGAACTGCACCTTGTCGGTGTCGCCATGGACGATGGAGACATTGTCGATGGAAATGCCGAGGCGCGAGGAGACGAGCTGCGCGAAGGTCGTCTCGTGGCCCTGGCCATGGCTGTGTGACCCGGTCAGGACCTCCACGGTGCCGACCGGGTTGACGCGGACCTCGGCCGATTCCCACAGGCCGACACCGGCGCCGAGCGAGCCGACCGCCTGGGACGGGGCGATGCCGCAGGCCTCGATATAGGTGGAATAGCCGAGACCACGCAACTTGCCGCGCTTGGCGGCCTCGCGGCGACGCTTGCCGAAGCCCTTCACGTCGGCCATCTCCATGGCCTTGACCATGGAGGCTTTGTAGTCGCCGCAGTCATACATCATGATGACCGGCGTCTGGTGCGGGAACTTCGTGACGAAGTTGCGCCGCCGGAAGGCCGCCGGATCCATGCCGATCTCGCGCGCCGCGGCTTCCACCAGGCGCTCGACGACGAAGGTCGCCTCCGGCCGCCCGGCACCGCGATAGGCGTCCACCGGGGCAGTATTGGTATAGACCGCATCCACCTCGGCATAGATGTTGGGGATGGCATACTGTCCCGACAGCAGCGTCGCATAGAGATAGGTCGGCACCGAGGAGGCGAAGGTCGACAGATAGGCGCCCATATTGGCGATGGTCTTGACCCTGAGGCCGGTAATCTTGCCCTCGGCGTCGGTCGCGAGTTCGGCATGCGTGACATGGTCGCGGCCATGGGCGACGCAGAGGAACTCCTCGGTCCGGTCTGCCGTCCATTTCACCGGCCGGCCGCACTTGCGCGCGGCCCAGACACAGACCGTCTCCTCGGCATAGATGAAGATCTTCGAGCCGAAGCCGCCGCCGACATCCGGCGCGATGACCCGGAGCTTGTGCTCCGGCGCGATACCGATGAAGGCCGAGAGCACCAGGCGCGCCACATGCGGGTTCTGGCTCGTCGTGTAGAGCGTCAGCGCGTCGTTGCCGGCATCATATTCGCCGACGGCCGCGCGCGGCTCCATGGCGTTGGGCACCAGGCGGTTGTTGACGATCTCGAGGGTCGTGACGTGTTTGGCCGCCTTGAAGGCAGCTTCCGTCGCCGCCTTGTCGCCGATGTGCCAGTCATAGACCGTGTTGTTCGGCGCCTCGGAATGAACCTCCGGAGCCCCCTGTGCCTTGGACGTGTCGGCATTGGCCGGCAGCACGCCGTAATCGACGACGATGGCCTCCGCAGCATCCTTGGCCTGCGACAGCGTCTCGGCGATCACCACGGCGACGTGGTCGCCGACATAGCGCACCTTGCCCTGGGCGAGAATCGGGTGGGGCCCGGCGCGCATCGGCGTCCCGTCCTTCGAATGGATCATCCAGCCGCAGATCAGCCCGCCGACCTTGTCGGCGGCGACATCATCGCCGGTATAGATCGCGACCACGCCCGGCATGCCCTTGGCGCGGGACATGTCGATGCCCTTGATGGTGGCATGGGCGTGCGGCGAGCGCAGGAAATAGGCCTGCGCCTGGCCGGGGCGGTTGATGTCGTCAGTATACTGGCCCTTGCCGGTGATGAAGCGGTGGTCTTCCTTGCGCCGAACGGCGGCACCGAGTGCGGTGACTGTCATGACGATCCTCCCTTAGGACGTCGGATGGCGGGATGGAGGCTGCGGATACGGCTTTTGGCGCCGCTTATTCCGCTGCCTGGCGCGCGGGTGCCTTGCCGGTCATCGCCTGGGCGCCGGCTTCGACGGCCTTCACGATGTTATGGTAGCCGGTGCAGCGGCAGATATTGCCTTCCAGCTCCTCGCGGATCGTCGCCTCGTCCACCGCACCCTTGCGGTTCACGATGTCGACGGCGGCCATGATCATGCCGGGCGTGCAGAAACCGCATTGCAGGCCATGATGCTCGCGGAAGGCCTCCTGCATCGGGTGCAGCTTGCCGTCCTGGGCGAGGCCCTCGATCGTCACGACTTCGGCGCCCTGGCACTGGACCGCGAAGGTCGTGCAGGACTTCACCGCCTTGCCGTCCACATGGACGACGCAGGCCCCGCACTGCGACGTGTCGCAGCCGATATGGGTGCCGGTCAGGTGCAGGTTCTCGCGCAGCATCTGCACCAGCAGGGTGCGCGCATCGACATCGGCCGTCACCGATCGTCCGTTGACCGTCAGGGTCACCGTCGGCATGGGCGTTCCTCCTCACATTCGATCAAAACAGGCGCCTTCGGGATTGTTTTTGTCTTCGCCGCCGGCTCCCGCGCCGCAAACGGCCTGTTTTCGGCGGGAATTGCAGTTTGGACCCGTTCTGAACGGAGCGTCAAGCTGGAACCTTACCCGAGTGCAGGCCCGCCCCCCGGCGGGCGCATCCCCCTCCCCCGTTGCATTGTCGCAGGTCTCGCCTAGTCTCTCGCGCCACCCCTGCGGCAGGAGAGGATCCATGGCTCGCTTCATCACCTCCGACGGCCTGTCGCTGCGCTACGAAGATACCGGCGGCGACAAGCCGGCACTGCTCCTGTCCAACTCGCTCGGCACCCGGCTGGAGATGTGGCAGCCCCAGCTCGCGACCTTTGCCGAGGCATTCCGCGTGGTCCGCTACGACAAGCGCGGCCATGGCGAGAGCGAACTGCGCGTCGGTCCGACAAGCTTCGCCCGCCTGACCCTGGACGCTGTGGAACTGCTCGACCATCTCGGGATCGCGAAGGCCGACTGGTGCGGCCTCTCCATGGGCGGCATGAGCGGCATGTGGGCCGGCACCCATTTCGCACCGCGCTTCAACCGCCTGGTGCTCTGCAATACCGCCGCCGGCATGCCGACCGCCGACATGTGGAACCAGCGCATCGCCACGGTGAAGCGCGACGGTCTCACACCGCTCATCCCGACCATCGTCGACCGCTGGTTCACCAAGCGCTTCCAGGCCGCGGACCCCAAGGCCGTCGCCCGCATCGTCTCCATGCTGGAGACGACCCCGCCGGAAGGCTATGCGTCCTGTTCCGCCGCCATCCGCGACATGGACCAGCGCGAATCGATCCGCGCGATCCGGCTTCCGACCCTCGTCATCTCCGGCACCCATGATGGCTCGACGCCGCCCGCCAAGGGCCGCGAGATCGCCGACACGATCCCCGGCGCCCGTTATGTCGAACTCGATGCCGCGCATCTGTCCAACATCGAGCAGGCCGGGGCCTTCACCGACACGGTGATGGGCTTCCTGCGGCCATGATCGGCTGCATCACTGTCCCAAGCTGCACGGCGCCAGACCAACCCTGAAGGACCATCGCCATGGACGAGACAGAACGTTTCGAGAAGGGCCTCGCGGTGCGCCGCGCCGTTCTGGGCGACGCCCATGTCGATCGCTCGCTCGCCGGCCGCGACGGCTTTTCCAGCGAGTTCCAGGACTACATCACCCGCTATGCCTGGGGCGAGATCTGGACGCGGCCGGGCCTCGAGCGCAAGACCCGCAGCTTCCTGGTTCTCGCCATCACCGCCTCGCTGGGGCGCTGGGAGGAGTTCCGGCTGCATTGCCGCGCCTCCTTCGGCAACGGCGTGACCACCGACGACATCAAGGAGGTCATCCTGCAGATCGCCGTCTATGCCGGCGTTCCCGCCGCCAACACGGCGATGAAGGAGGCGAAGGAGGTTTTCGCCGAACTCGGCATCAAGACCTGACTCGCCGGCTGGCGGTGCGGGGCATCTCTAGCGCGGGATCGGCCGGTAGGCCCGGTCGAAATAGGCGAGGGCCGGCCCAGCCGGACCGATCCGGACCGCCTCGACCTGGCCGATCAGGATGTGATGCGTCGCCACGGCGCGCATCTCGACGAGCCGGCAGTCGAAGGTGACAAGGGCTGTTGCAAGCGTCGGCGCCCCGGTCGCGAGCGGAGCCCAGACCCCCTCGCGGAAGCGCTCGGCACCCTGATGGCCGCGGCGGCCGGCAAAGGTCTCGGCGAGGCCCTCGGCGCCCGCTGGCAGGGCATTGACCGCGAAGACGCCGTTGCTGGCGATCAGCGCGCCGTTGGCCGACTTCCGGTTGAGGCAGACGAGCAGCGTCGGCGGCTCGTCCGAAACCGAGGCGACCGCGATGGCGGTAAAGCCGCTGGATCCCGCAGGCCCTGCGGTGGTGACCACGTGGACGTGCCCCGCGACATGCGCCATGCCGTCCCGATAGGCCTGCGGGGAGGCAGCCGGTACTCCCGGAATCATCGAGTGGCAGGCGGCGCCATCCATGCACAATCCTCTGTTGCCTCCTGATATAGGCCCGCGGGCGTGTCCGAGCCAATGCGTGCCGCTGAATTCTCGGTGATTAAGGTTGAGACGACCGCATGCCGGCCGTGTGAATAAACACCACGACGCCATTGTGACTTGTAGGGGCGCTTGCTACCGATAAGGCGTTGGATCCGTCGCCGGACCGCCCGCAGAGGCGGCCGTCGCCCGATACCATCGCGGCGCTATCCCGCGCCGTCGGGGGACAATGGGAAGGTGACGGCATGGAAGTCTTCTTCCAGCAGTTGATCAACGGCGTCACGCTCGGATCGATCTACGGCCTCATCGCCATCGGCTACACGATGGTCTTCGGCATTATCGGCATGGTGAATTTCTCCCATGGCGATGTCTTCATGGTCTCCACCTTCATCGCCCTGATCGCGCTGATGATCGTCACCACCTGGCTCGGCGTCGGGTCGATCCTCATCGCCCTGCTGATCGTGCTGATCGTCGCCATGATCTTCACCTCGCTGGTGAGCTGGACCATCGAACGTGTCGCCTATCGTCCCTTGCGCGGCTCCTTCCGCCTTGCCCCGCTGATCTCCGCCATCGGCATGTCGATCGTGCTGTCGAACTTCGTGCAGGTGTCCCAGGGCCCGCGCAACAAGGCCATCGACCCGATCCTCAACAATGTCTTCGTGCTGTCGGCAGCGGGTGGCTACCAGGTCACGCTGTCCTACAAGCAGATCCTCATCGTCGTCGTCACCGCGGCGCTTCTCGCCATCTTCTGGTGGGTGGTCGCCAAGACCCCGCTCGGCCGGGCCCAGCGCGCCTGCGAGCAGGACCGCAAGATGGCCGCGCTGCTCGGCGTCGACGTCGACCGCACCATCTCCATCACCTTCGTCATGGGCGCTGCCCTCGCCGCTGTCGCCGGCACGCTCTACCTCGTCTATTACGGCGTGGTGAACTTCCACGACGGGTTCACACCGGGCGTGAAGGCCTTCACCGCGGCGGTGCTCGGCGGCATCGGCTCGCTGCCCGGCGCGGTGCTCGGCGGCCTGTTGATCGGCCTCATCGAGGTCTTCTGGTCCGCCTATTTCTCGGTCGAGTACAAGGATGTCGCGGCCTTCTCCATTCTCGCCATCGTGCTGATTTTCATGCCGCAGGGCATCCTCGGCCGGCCTGACGTCGAGAAGGTCTGATCATCGTGACGAGCGCAACGGACCCGAATTTCGCCAGGCCCGCGCCTCCCACCCCGGTCGCCCGCGCCGCCCGCGAAGCCCTCTTCGCAGCGATCATCGCGCTCGGCGTCTTCGGTCCCCTGCTCGCCTTCAGGACGACGCAGGACATGCAGAACCGTCTCATCATCGAGACGCGCTGGGGCCTCATCGCAATCGTCGTCCTGCTGGTCTTCGCCGGGCGCTTTCTCTTGTCGCTCTGGTTCGCGCGGGAGCGTCCCGAAGCACGTCCCGCCCTCGGCGCCCGCCTCGCCGGCCTCGTGCCGCGGGGCGTACGCGACATCGTCCGCAGCGGCCTGCCGCCGGCGGCCCTCGTCGCCCTCTTCGTCTACCCGATGATGATCATGTCCCTGACGGGCGGCTCCGGCGCCCTCAAGTGGATCGACAATTTCGGCATCCAGATTCTCATCTATGTGATGCTGGCCTGGGGTCTGAACATCGTCGTCGGCCTCGCCGGCCTCCTGGACCTCGGCTATGTCGCCTTCTATGCCGTCGGCGCCTATGCCTATGCCCTCATCGCCACCAAGGTGATCCCGGCGACCTTCCCCGGCCTTGGTGTCTGGGCCTTCTGGATCTGCCTGCCCGTCGCCGGCATCCTCGCTGCCTTCTGGGGGGTGCTGCTCGGCTTCCCGGTCTTGCGATTGCGCGGCGACTATCTCGCCATCGTGACCCTCGCCTTTGGCGAGATCATCCGCCTCGTCCTGATCAACTGGACCGCCTTCTCCAACGGCTATGAAGGCATCTCGACCATTCCGCGGCCCTCCTTCTTCGGCGTGCCGTTCAACGCCTCGGACACGGGGTTCGCCGCCACCTTCGGGCTGGAATTCTCACCCGTCTATCGCACCATCTTCCTCTACTACGTCATCGTCTGCCTCGCCCTGCTCACCGCCTGGGTGTCGAACCGGCTGCGCAAGTTGCCCGTCGGGCGCGCCTGGGAGGCCCTGCGCGAGGACGAGATCGCCTGCCGCTCGCTTGGCATCAACACCGTCAACACCAAGCTCACCGCCTTCGCCATTGGCGCCATGTTCGGCGGCTTCGCCGGCTCGTTCTTTGCCGCGCGCCAGGGCTTCATCTCGCCGGAGAGCTTCACCTTCATGGAATCGGCGGTGATCCTCGCCATCGTCGTGCTCGGCGGCATGGGCTCGCTGATCGGTACCGCCATCGCCGCCGTCGCCATGATCGGCGGCACCGAACTGCTGCGCGAACTTGACTGGCTGAAGGTCATCTTCGGCAGGGATTTCGACCCGGCCCAGTACCGGATGCTGATCTTCGGCCTCGCCATGGTGGCGATCATGGTGTGGAAGCCGCGCGGTTTCGTCTCCACCCGCATGCCCACCGCCTTCCTGAAGAGCCGCCGCGCCGTCTCCGCCGACCACGTCAAGGAGGGCCACGGGTGAACGAGGCGATCCTGACCGTCGAACATCTGACCATGCGGTTCGGCGGTCTGCTGGCTGTCAACGACCTGTCCTTCGAGGCCCGCCGCGGTGACATCACCGCCGTCATCGGCCCGAATGGCGCCGGCAAGACCACCGTCTTCAACTGCATCACCGGCTTCTACAAGCCGACCCAGGGCCGCATCACCATGCGCCATGCGGACGGGCGCAGCCACCTGCTCGAGCGCCTCGCCGATTTCCGCATCGCCCAGGAGGCGAAGGTCGCGCGCACCTTCCAGAACATCCGCCTGTTCTCCGGCATGACCGTGCTGGAGAACCTGCTGGTGGCCCAGCACAACCCGCTGATGACCGCCTCCGGCTGGTCGATCGGCGGCATTCTCGGCCTGCCCGCCTACGGCCGCGCCGAACGCCGCGCCATCGAGAAGGCGGCCTACTGGCTCGACAAGTGCGGCCTCACCGACCGCGCCGACGATCCCGCCGGGGACCTCCCCTACGGCCCCCAGCGGGCCCTGGAGATCGCCCGCGCCATGTGCACCGAACCCGAGCTCCTCTGCCTCGACGAGCCGGCCGCAGGCCTCAACCCGCGCGAGAGCCTCGTGCTCAACGATCTGCTGCGTTTCATCCGCAAGGAGCACGGCACCTCCCTGCTCCTGATCGAGCACGACATGAGCGTCGTCATGGAAATCTCCGACCATGTCGTCGTCCTCGACTACGGCATCAAGATCTCCGACGGCACGCCTTCCCAGGTGCGCGAGGACCCCAAGGTCATCGCCGCCTATCTCGGCGTCGACGATTCCGAGGTCGAGAAGGTCGAGGCGGAGGTGGGGCTGTGACGGCGCTCCTGACCGCCCGTGGCGTCGAAACCTTCTACGGCGCCATCCAGGCGCTGAAGGGCATCGACATCGACGTCGCCCGGGGCGAGATCGTCGCCCTGATCGGGGCCAACGGCGCCGGAAAGTCGACGCTGATGATGACGATCTGCGGCAGCCCGCAGGCCCGCCGCGGCTCCATCGTCTATGACGGGCAGGACATCACCCAGCGACCGACCCACGAGATCATGCGCATGGGCATCGCCCAGTCGCCGGAGGGGCGGCGCATCTTCCCGCGCATGTCCGTTTTCGAGAACCTCCAGATGGGCGCGACCCTCACCGATCCCGCCCATTTCGCCGACGACCTCGACAAGGTCTTCACCCTATTCCCGCGTCTGAAGGAGCGGCGCGACCAGCGTGGGGGCACGCTGTCGGGCGGCGAGCAGCAGATGCTCGCCATCGCCCGCGCCCTGATGAGCCGGCCGAAGCTGCTGCTGCTCGACGAACCCTCGCTCGGCCTCGCACCGCTCATCGTCGCCGGGATCTTCAACGCCATCCGCGAACTGAACCAGGCCGAGGGCCTGACCGTCTTCCTCGTCGAGCAGAACGCCTATCATGCGCTGAAGCTCGCCCATCGCGGCTATGTCATGGTCAACGGCAGCGTCACCATGCAGGGGACCGGCAAGGACCTGCTCGCCCGCGAGGAGGTGCGCGCGGCCTATCTCGAGGGGGGGCGGCACTGATGCAGGGCGTGCTCTACGAGGAACACTCGGTCTGGCTGTTCCTTCTCGTCACCCTCGTTCTCGGTGGCTGGCTGGCGATCATGACCGGTCGGGCCTGCGCCCAGACCTGGCGGGGCATCCCGGAGACCATTGCCTATCTCCTCGTCCTCGGCCTCGCCGTGCGCTTCGCCCATTTCGCCCTCTTCGAGGGCACGCTCCTGTCACTGCACTACTACGCCGTCGACACCGTCATCGTCTCGCTCATCGGCCTGCTGTCCTGGCGCATGACCCGTGCCGGCCAGATGGCCCATCAGTACTGGTGGCTCTACGAACGCACCGGCCCGCTCACCTGGGCGGAACGGCCGGTCCCCCTGTCCTCCCCTCCGGAAAAACACCGATGACGCGTTGGTTGGCGTCGGATGGGCTGACAAGTTCCGCAAAAGGGTATTCGATCCTCGGCAAGGACGGCATGGCCCGTCCTCCGCGAAGGCTCGATCCCCTCGTGACCCCTCTTGGGAAGGATGAGAGATGAAGACCAAACTCCTCGCCGGGCTGACGCTCGGTCTGGGTCTCGCCCTGGCGCTTCCGGCGCAGGCGCAGATCCGCATCGGCGTCGCGGGCCCGATCACGGGTCCCAACGCCTCCTTCGGCGCCCAGTTGCGCAATGGCGTCGAACAGGCTGTCGAAGACATCAACGCCGCTGGCGGCATTCTCGGCCAGCGCCTCGTCCTGTCGGTGGGCGATGACGTGTCCGACCCGCGCCAGGGCGTCAGCGTCGCCAACAAATTCGTCGGCGACGGCATCAAGTGGGTCGTCGGCCACTTCAATTCCGGCGTCAGCATCCCGGCCTCGGAAGTCTATGCCGAGAACGGCGTGGTGGCGATCACCCCGGCATCGACCAACCCGCGCCTGACCGAGCGTGGCCTGTGGAACGTCTTCCGCACCTGCGGCCGCGACGATCAGCAGGGCGCCGTGGCCGCCGCCTTCCTCGTCCGCAACTTCGCCGGCAAGCGCGTCGCCATCGTCCACGACAAGACGACCTATGGCAAAGGCCTGGCCGACGAGACGCAGAAGGCGATGAATGCCGCCGGCCTCAAGGAGGTCATCTATGAAGGCGTCAACACCGGCGAGAAGGACTTCTCGGCGCTGATCTCCAAGCTGAAGGCGGCCAATGTGGACGTCGTCTACTGGGGCGGCCTGCATACCGAGGGCGGCCTCATCGTCCGCCAGATGCGCGACCAGGGCCTCGCCGCCCCGCTCATGTCGGGTGACGGCATCGCCGACAACGAGTTCGCCGCCATCGCCGGCCCCGGCGCCGTCGGCACGCTCATGACCTTCCCGCCGGACCCGCGCAACCGTCCCGAAGCGCGCGCCATCGTCGAGAAGTTCCGCACCGCGCGTCGCTTCGAGCCCCAGGCCTATACGCTCTACAGCTATGCCGCCGTGCAGGTGATGCAGCAGGCGGCGGTGGCCATCAACTCGGTCGACCCGAAGAAGATCGCCGAGTTCATGCGCACCGGCCACGTGTTCAAGACGGTGATCGGCGACATCTCCTACGACAAGAAGGGCGACATCACCCGCGCCGACTACGTCATGTACACGTGGCGCGCCGGGCCGGATGGCAAGGTCTCCTATTTCGAGAGCTCGACCACCAACTGACACTGGCCCGTTCAGGTCACACTTAAACAGGCCCGCCCGGATCGCTCCGGGCGGGTTTTTCATGGACGAAGGCCGTCGCCAGCTTCAATGGGTCAGGCGCAGCCGGCTGACATGGTTGGCCGATCTCGTCGAAGGCGCCACTCAGCGCCTGGTCGGAATCCACCACCAGGGCCCATCGATGGTCGGTCGAACGGACGCCAACAGTTTCAGGGCAGGCACGACGAGGGCGGCACCGCCCATTGATCCGTCCAGAAGCCGAAAGACTATTCCGCGCCGGCAAAAGCCTGCTAACCGATCGTCCCGAGAACCGGAAACGTCTCCAGCAACCAGAAGGCGACCGTCGACATCTGTCCGGTCAGGAAGGCGAGGCCGGTCGCAACCAGCAGCCCCCCCATCACCATTTCGACCAGCCGGAGACGGCCGCGCATGGAAGCGGCGAAGCGCAGGAACGGCTTGATGGCAAAGGCGGCCAGCACGAAGGGAATGCCGAGCCCGAGCGAATAGATGGCGAGGAGGCCCGCACCCTTGTAGAGGGTCACTTCCGTGGCGGCGACAGCCAGGATCGCGGCAAGCACCGGGCCGATGCAGGGCGTCCAGCCGAAGGCGAAGGCCAGTCCCATCAGATAGGCCCCGACCGGGCCGGCCTTGGGCGGGGCCATGTCGATCTTGGCCTGCCGGTAGAGCAGCGGGATGCGGAAAAGGCCGAGGAAATGCAGGCCCATGACGATGATCACCACGCCCGCGACCATCGACAGCGTCACCGAATGGACGCGGATATAGTGGCCGATCAGCGACGCCGAGGCGCCCATGGCGACGAAGACCGTGGAGAAGCCGGCGACGAAAACCAGGGCCAGAAGCACGGCGCGCCGCACCAGGGCCGGGTTCGCCTCCGCTTCTGTGAGGTCGTCCAGGGTCGCGCCGGTGAGATAGACGAGATAGGGCGGCACCAGCGGCAGCACGCAGGGCGACAGGAAACTCACGAGGCCCGCGAGAAGGGCCGCGGTCAGGGTGACGTCAGGCATTCCGGTTCCGCCCCGTTCGCGGCCGCTGCCGCGCGTCGTTCATTCCGAGTTGTCTATATGTGCTGCGGACCCGACGGAAGCGTTGACTTGCCCCAATCGCAGAGGCGTGATGCCGCGTGATCAGCATGACGGCGCCGCGGCATGACCTCCAATAGCCTGACCGATATCCCCGGCCTGACGGTCGGTCACGCCACCGATCTCGCCCGTGGCACCGGCACCACGGCGGTCATCTTCGACCGGCCGGCGGTCTGCGCCGTCGATGTCCGCGGCGGCGCGCCCGGCAGCCGCGACACCGAACTGCTCAGGCCCGACAAGACGGTACAGGCCGTCGATGCCGTGGTCCTGTCCGGCGGCTCGGCCTTCGGGCTCGATGCCTGCGGCGGCGTCAGTGCCTGGCTGGCGGAAAACGGCCGCGGCTTCGCGATCGGCGCGGTGCGGGTACCCATCGTTCCCGGCGCCATCGTCTTCGACCTGCTCTCCGGCGGCGACAAGGCCTGGGGCCGCTTCTCGCCCTATCGCGACCTCGGCTATGCCGCTGCCGCCGCGGCGACCGCCGGGCCCGTCGCCCTCGGCACGGTCGGCGGCGGCACCGGTGCCACCACCGCCGATCTCAAGGGCGGCATCGGCTCGGCCTCGGCGCTCGCGCCGACCGGCCACCGCGTCGGCGCCATCGTCATTGTCAATGCGGTCGGCAGCGCCACCATCGGCGCGTCAGGCCATTTCTGGGCGGCGACGGACGAGGTCGGCGGCGAATTCGGCGGGCGCGGCCTGCCCTCCCCCTGGCCCGCCGACGCTCATGCCCTGAAGCTCAAGGGCGCCCGCCCGGAAAACACCACCATCGCCCTCGTCGTCACCGATGCCGTGCTCGACAAGGGCCAGGCCACCCATCTCGCGGTGATGGCGCAGGACGGTCTCGGTCGCGCCATCCGCCCGATTCACACGCCGCTCGACGGCGACACGGTTTTCGCCGCGGCAACGGGCGCCAGGCCCATCGCCGACTATGCCCGCGACATGGCGGCGATCGGCTTCACCGCCGCCTCGGTCCTCGCCCGTGCCTGCGCCCGCGCTGTCTTCGAAGCCGAGGCCCTGGCTTTCCCCGGCGCCCTGCCCTCCTGGAAAGACGTCCACGGCAGGCGCTGACGCCTTTACCGCCGCTTCACCACACGGAGAGCCGCTCCTCGCTTCTCGCCGAAGCCTGTGTCTCTGTGCATCTCGGACGGGGTGGACACCAGGAGGTGCCGCCCATGGTGAGCACGACAGGACCGAGCACCGCCGGGATCGATACATCCCGCCGTGCGGATGACTATCGCCGGGCCGAGGAAGCACGTCGCGCCGAAGAGACGCGCCGGGCAGAGGAAGTCCGCCAGGCCGAAGAAACGGTCGCGGGCGAGTCCCGCAGTGTCGGCTCGTCCGCCCCCAGGCGAACCGAGGACCCCGCCGTCGTCTATGACAGCCGGATCGCCGAGATGCGCCGTGCCGCGGAAACCGCCGAGCGCCAGCCACCCCGATCCGCCAATGCCGCGGCGGTGACACCCTCGGCCAGGCTCTTCGACATCACTGTCTGAACGCCCTCGCCGCGGACCGATGCGCAGGGCGCGGATGTGAACGGCGTCGTTGTTAACGGCGCCTTCACCATGTCCTGACCCATGTCCGGCGGGCCGGTAACGATGCCGTCCCGCCCTGCGAAGAACGGGTTGGACAATCATCGGACCTGTCGCCCCATGATCGAAATGGTCAACGGCTATCCCTGCGCGAACTGCACGGATGTCAGCAACGCCAAGCGCGGGCTCGACCCCGAAAATCCGACCCGCGACCCGGTGAAACAGGAGAAGCTCGACCGCGAGGCCGGCCGCGTGTCGGAGCCGGCCGTGGTCTACGAGGGCCGTCTCGCCGACCTGATCCGCGCCGGGGACGCCGCCGGCGGAACCAGCCGATCGCCTCTCGTCGCGACCTTGTCGCCGTCCGCCCAGCTCTTCGACATCACCGTTTGAGGGCAGCGGCCGCGCGCTCGGATATGGCACGCCGCTCGGCGAGGAAGGGCTTCAGCCCCTCGCGGACGGTCGCGACCATCTCCGCCGGCGACGAGGCCGGGCTGCCGCCGGAATAGGGCGGCGCCGGATCATATTCCATGAACAGTTGCGCCTGCCGGGCCCGCTCCTCGCCGAACAGCAGGGCGGCGAGTGTCAGGGCGAAATCGATCCCGGAGGTGACCCCGGCGCCGCTGACGCGGTCCCGGTCAACCACGACGCGCTCCGCCACCGGCGTGACGCCAAAAAGCGCCAGTTGGTCGATGGACGACCAGTGGCAGGTTGCCCGGTAGCCGGTCATCAGTCCGGCGGCGGCGAGCACCAGCGAACCGGTGCAGACCGAGGTGATCCAGCGGGCGCCGTCCGCCTGCCGGCGCAGGAAGTCGAGCGTCTCGGCATCCTCCATGACGCCCATCTGCCCCGGTCCGCCCGGCACGAAGAGGATGTCGGCCTGCGGGCAGTCGGCGAAGGTCGCCGTGGGCAGGATCTTCAGACCGGAGGCGTCGGTGACCGGGTCCATCGTCTTCCAGACGAGATGGACCTTCAACTCCTTGAACCGCGTGAAGACCTCGAAGGGACCGGTCAGGTCCAACTGGGTCAGGCGCGGAAAAAGCAGCATGACGACGTTCATGGATGTCACCAGCGGTCGATGCGGTACGGCGAGAGATCGAGCGGCTGCGGCGCGCCCTGCATGGCAATCGCCAGCGCCTTGCCGGTGGCCGGACCCAGCGTGAAGCCCCAATGGCCGTGGCCGAAGGCGAACCACAGACCCTCGTGCCGCGGCGCGGGGCCGATGACGGGGCGCGAGTCCGGTGTCGCCGGCCGCCGCCCCATCCAGGGCTCGGCCTCGACCGGCTCGCCGAGGTCGAACAGGTCCCTGGCATGGGCGAAGGCGCGCTCCACCTGCACCGGCGTCGCCGGCGCATCGGGCAGCGCGATCTCGACGCCGGTGGTGAGGCGGATGCCCTGCTCCATCGGGCAGAGCACATAGCCGACATCCTCGTCACAGACCTGGCGGTTGAGGAAGGCATTGCCGGCGGCCTTGTAGTGGCGGTGATAGCCACGCTTGGTCGACAGCGGCACGGAATAACCGAATTTCGCCACCAGCGCCTTTGACCAGATGCCGAGCGCCACCACCACCTGCCGCGCCGTGACGGGCCCGTCCGCGGTCTGCACGCGATAGCCGCCCGTCACCTTTTCCAGCGTCATGGCGTCGCCGATGGCGAAACGCCCGCCGGCCTTCACGAAGGCCTCCGCATAGGCCTTGGTCACGCCTCCCGGGCTCGACACGGTATTCGCCCCCTTGCACCAGATGGAGCCGGCGAAAGTGCCCTTCAGATGCGGCTCCAGTTCCAGCGTCTCGGCCTGGTTCAGCTTGACGTTGTCGATTCCATATTCGCGCGACAGGACGAGGCGGCGGTCCTGGGCCGCGAGGCTTTCAGGACTGCGGTAGAGTTCGATCCAGCCGGTCTGGCGAAAATAGCGCTCGGCCCCGGCCACCGTCATCAGCTCGCGATGGGTCTCCACCGCCTGGGCGAAGAAAGGCCGCATGACGCGCGCCGTCTCTTCCAGCTTGTCCGGTGCCGACCAGCGCCAGTAGTCGAACATCCAGCGGGCGACCTGCGGCAGGGCCGACAGATGGTAATGCGAGGCGGTCTGCCGGTTCAGCGCATGCTGGAACAGGGTCGGGAGGTCGCGCGGCATCGCGACCGGAAAGAGATTGCCGGCGTCAATGACACCGGAATTGCCATAACTTGTCTCCTCGCCGGGCTGGCGGCGGTCGACCAGCACCACGTCGAGGCCGCGCATGCGCCCGTGCAGGGCGGTCGAGACGCCGACCATGCCGGCGCCGAGAACGATGATGTCGTGAAGATGGGTCATGAATCCGTCGCTGCGGGCATCGCGAATGGGGGCAGCGCAACAGTGCCGGGGACCCCGCCGCATCGCAAGCGATGGCAGCCCCTCATTGCCCGCGCACCTTGCCGCATGCTACCCGCCGCGCAACGGCATCCCGCGAGGCCCTGCGACCATGACCCGCCCCATCCTCATCGCCCCCTCGATCCTCGCCGCCGACTTCGCGAAGCTCGGCGAGGAGGTGCGCGCCGTCGATACCGCCGGCGCCGACTGGATCCATCTCGACGTGATGGACGGCCATTTCGTGCCAAACATCACCTTCGGCCCCGATGTCGTGAAGGCGCTGCGTCCGCACACGGCGAAGGTCTTCGACGTACACCTCATGATCGCCCCGGCCGATCCCTATCTTGAGGCCTTCGCCCGCGCCGGCGCCGATCTGATCACCGTCCATGCGGAGGCCGGTCCCCATCTCCACCGCTCGCTCCAGGCGATCCGGGTCCTCGGCAAGAAGGCCGGTGTCGCGCTCAATCCGGCGACACCGGCCAGCACCATCGCCCATGTGCTTGACCTTCTCGACCTCGTTCTGGTGATGACGGTGAACCCCGGCTTCGGAGGACAGGCCTTCATCGCCAGTCAGGTCGAGAAGATCGCCGAGATCCGCCAGATGACCGCCGGCCGCGACATCCTGATCGAGGTGGATGGCGGCGTGACGCCCGCCACCGCCCCCCTCGTCGCCGCCGCCGGCGCCGACGTCCTCGTGGCCGGTTCCGCCGTCTTCCGGGAGGGCGCGGCGCGCTATGGCGCGGCCATCACCGCGATCCGCGAGGCGGCGGAGGGCGCGCGGGGTCTGATCGCCTGATCCGTGACGGTCAGCCCCGTCGAAAAGCAAACGAATCATACAGCAAGACGCCACGGGGGCGGGCAGGCCTGCAAGCACTGCAACATCCTGTTAATGCGGGAACAATAGGGTCGTCGGGCGGGGAGAGGATCAGACCCGCTGAGTGGCCGGGCGATCATGACGACACAAGACGGGCTGTCCCGGGAGCGAGCCGCCCCACACCAATGGCTGTGGCGCCCCTCGACGGTCTGGCACCTGGTCGGCCCGATGATCGCGCTCATCGCCATCGGCGTCGGCGCGGTCTGGCTCTATCTGCCGCAGGCGATGCAGGCCGCCGCGATCGACGCCGCCTACCGCAGCAATATCGACGTCGCCGAACAGATCAAGATCACTCGCGGCTATTACACCCAGCACGTCGTGGCCAAGGCAACCGCCGCTGGCACCTTGAACCCGACCGCGATCCATGCCGGCGACCCCGGTGCCATCCCCCTGCCGGCGACCTTCGTGCAGGATATCTCCAATCTCCTGGCCAAGAAGGCGACCAGCCTCGCCCTGGTCAGCCCCTATCCCTGGCCGCATCGGGCCGACCGCACGATGGACGCGTTCCAGCAGCGGGCCTGGGAGATCTTCCGGCAGGAACCCGACCGGATCATCTCCGCGACCGAGGTCCAGAACGGACAGCGCGTCCTGCGGGTCGCGATTTCGGACCGGATGACCAACGAGGCCTGCGTCGCCTGCCACAATGCGGATGCCTACTCGCCGCGCCATGACTGGGCCATCGGCGATGTGCGCGCCGTCATGGAGGTCAAACGCGTCATCGAGCCCTATCTGGCGGCGGCAGACGGACGGTCCCGGCGCATCATTCTCGGGGTCGCCGGCACCGCGCTCCTGGTCATTCTGCTGATGACGGCGATCGCGATGGCGGTGGCGCGGTCGATGCGCAGCAAGCAGGACGTCGACCGGCACGTCCTCTTCCTCGCCCATCACGACGCAATGACCGGCGCGCTCAACCGGAGCCGCTTCGTAACCCTGCTGACGGACGTCATCGCGCAATCAGAAAAGGCCGGCCGCTGCGCCGATGTCGCGCTGTTCTATGTCGACATCGACCGGTTCAAGGAGGTCAACGACCGCCTCGGTCATGCCGCCGGTGACCAGTTGATCAAGGCGGTGGTGACCCGTCTGCGCGAGCGCCTGCGGGACGACGACATGATCGGGCGGGTCGGCGGCGACGAATTCGTCATCGCCCGTGTCCACGATGTCGATGCGGCCGACACCGTGGCCCTGGCCGAGGCCATCGTCGCGGACATGGCGATGCCCTTCGTGCTGGCGCGCCACACCCTCACCGTCTCGGCCAGCGTCGGCGTGCGCATAGGCGCGGCCGAGGTCGAGGACCTGATGCGCGCGGCCGATGTGGCGCTCTATCACGCCAAGAGCCTTGGCCGCAGTCAGGCCGTGCTGTTCAGCGAGGACATGCAGGACGAGCTCGAGGCGCGCCGCCACCTCGAGAAGACGATCCGGGATACCAGCCGCGACTGCAGGTTCGAACTGCACTTCCAGCCTCTGGTCTCGGCGGTCGATCGCCGCCTGCATGGTTTCGAGGCCCTGCTGCGCCTGCCCGACGGCAAGGGCGGCTACATCCCGCCGGCCCAGTTCATCCGGGTCGCCGAGGAAATCGGCATGATCGGCACGATCGGCGCCTGGGCCCTGCACCAGGCCTGTATGGTGGCGGCGCGCTGGCCCTCTGACCATCGCGGTCAACCTGTCGCCCCTGCAATTCGCCTCAGGGCAGGGAGGCGAAGCATCGATCGTCGACATCGTCGCCGATGCCCTGGCCCGTTCCGGCCTGGCGCCGCATCGGCTGGAACTCGAGGTTACCGAAAGCGTGCTGCTCGAGAGCACCGAGGTGGTCATCGGCGAGTTGCACGGGCTGAAGGCGCTCGGCGCGACCCTGGTCCTCGACGATTTCGGCACCGGCTATTCGAGCCTGAGCTATCTCTGGAAGCTTCCCTTCGACCGCCTGAAGATCGACCAGTCCTTCGTCGCCGCCCTGCGCGAGGAGAGCCGCCCCGCCCTCCAGGTCGTTCGGACGATCATGGCGCTGAGCCATGCCCTGTCCATGCGGGTGACGGCGGAAGGCGTGGAAACGGAAGAGCAGGCAAGGCTGCTGACGGAACTGGGCTGCGGCCAGTTGCAGGGCTACCTTTTCGGCCGCCCCTCGCCCGAAGTCGACCTCCCCGGGCTCGTGCTGGCGGATTTCGAGGCCGGAAAGGCAATGGCCAGGTCGCGGAAGGCCGGCCGTCCGGGATTGGCCATGCTGGCCTGAGCGCCGCGGCCTGCGCGGGACGACGTCGGGCGCCCCGATGCAGGTGTCTCGGTCTGTGACCTTGCCCGTCATCGCCGCCTATCCCCGCTCCAGGATACGCGCGGCGACCGCGGCGAGCGGGAAGGCAGGCCCCGGATCGATCTTGCGGCGCGGCGCGATCTCCTCATGGCCGAGCACCGCCGCGAAGCCATAGGCCGCATGCAAGGCCTTGCCGATGGCGACCAGCGCCTCGATCTGCCCGGCCGGGTAGACATGCCATCCGGCCTCGCCGGCCTCGTGGCGATGGCGGGCGACGACGACCTCGCTGTCGGCAATCGCCGCGCCGGACCAGCTCCGCCAGCCTCCCCCGGCGCCCCTGGTGAGCTTTCCCGCATTGACCATCTCGATGCCGATCGCATGGCCGTTGAGCCCCGACAGCCCCTGCCAGGCGCTCGGCCCGCAATGCCAGCAGGTGCGGTCGAAGGCCATCATCTGGATGACCTCGCCCTGCCGGCCGAGCACGAGATGGGCCGAGGCCCGGGCACGCGGATCGAGAAACCAGTCGACGGCGGAGCGTACCGACAATCCCGCCGTGTAGTGCAGGACGAGATGGCGGGGCTGCAGCGCCCGCCCGCCATGGGGGGACTGCCGGAACGCCACCGGCTCGCCGCCGGAACAGAGCCTGTGATGGATCACCGTGTAGGACATGGGCACCCTCGCCATCCTGGCCGGCCACCGCGGCCGGCTCTCGGGGTCAAGGATCACCGAGCGCTCGCCGCTGGGGATAAGCCGGCGGCGATTCAGTCCCCGTCAACCGGGTGCCCCTACACTCCGGACCATGGCGACTCGCGCAGCTCCTCTCGACCGCAAGCCCGGCACCGCCACCACTGGGCGGGCATCACGCCCGCGCCGACCGGCGGCGACGAAACCGCCGCGCCGGCCCGCCGCCACGGTCCCGGCGGGTCTCTGGCCGCGGGCTGCGAAGGCCGGTCTCGCCGCCACGGCGCTGGCCCTGGCCGCCGCCGTCGCGGTGTCGCTGCTCGCCGGCCATGCCCCGTCGTGGCGCAGCCTCAAGGTGGTCTGCCTCCAGGCCCTGCCGCTGCTGCCGGGAATCGCCCTGCTCTGGTGGGGCCTCGAGAGGCTGCGCGCCCGCTTCGCGGCAGTGCCGCTCGCCTTCTGGCTCGGCCTCGCCTTCCTCGGCACGCTGGCCGTCATGCTGGTCGTTCCGGGCCTGGTCTTCGCCGTCCATTCTCGGACCATGGCCTTCGCCGAGGACCACGACGGCGAGATACCGCTCCTCCACCATCTCCTCGGTGCCGGAGGGGCGCTCTACCTCTATGCCACCACCGCCTTCCGCCTCTGGTGGCCCTGGGGCGCGAGCATTCCGCTGCTCGTCACGGCGCTGTTCTGGCGATCGGCCCGCCGCCGGGGCTGACGGTGATTGCCGCTCCGGCTCATCCCTGCTAAGCCGCGCGCGTCCACGACATCGCCGAGGCCCGTCCCATGATCCCGCGCTATTCCCGCGCCGAAATGACCGCCATCTGGGACCCGCAGACCAAGTTTCGCATCTGGTTCGAGATTGAGGCCCATGCCTGCGACGCCCTCGCCGAACTCGGTGTCATCCCGAAGGAATCGGCCGCCAACATCTGGGCCAAGGCCAGGGACGTTACCTTCGATGTCGACCGCATCGACGCTATCGAGCGCGAGGTAAAGCACGACGTCATCGCCTTCCTCACCCACCTCGCCGAGTTCATCGGCCCCGACTCGCGCTTCGTCCACCAGGGCATGACCTCTTCCGACGTGCTCGACACCTGCTTCAACGTGCAGCTGGTGCGCGCCTGTGACCTGCTCATCGCCGACGTCAAGGCGCTGCTCGCCGCCCTGAAGCGCCGCGCCTTCGAGCACAAGATGACGCCGACCATCGGCCGCTCGCACGGCATCCACGCCGAGCCGACCACCTTCGGCCTCAAGCTCGCCCAGGCCTATGCCGAGTTCGACCGCTGTCTCGCCCGCCTCGCGGCGGCCCGCGAGGAGGTGCGCACCTGCGCCATTTCCGGCGCCGTCGGCACCTTCGCCCAGATCGACCCGCGGGTGGAGGAGCATGTCGCGAAAGCCATGGGCCTCAAGGTCGAGCCGGTCTCGACCCAGGTCATCCCGCGCGACCGTCACGCCATGGTCTTCGCCACCTTCGGCGTCGTCGCCTCCTGCATCGAGCGCCTCGCCACCGAGATCCGCCACCTGCAGCGCACCGAGGTGCTGGAGGCGGAGGAGTTCTTTTCCGAGGGCCAGAAGGGCTCCTCGGCCATGCCGCACAAGCGCAATCCGGTCCTTACCGAGAATCTCACGGGCCTTGCCCGTCTCGTCCGCGGCATGGCGCTGCCGGCCATGGAGAACGTCGCCCTCTGGCACGAGCGCGACATCTCCCACTCCTCCGTCGAGCGCATGATCGGCCCGGACGCGACCGTGACCCTCGACTTCGCGCTGGTCCGCCTCACCGGTGTTATCGACAAGCTGCTGGTCTACCCGGCCAACATGCAGAAGAACCTCGACCGCCTCGGCGGCCTCGTCCATTCCCAGCGCGTGCTGCTGGCCCTCACCCAGAAGGGTGTCAGCCGCGAGGATTCCTACCGGCTGGTCCAGCGTAACGCCATGCCGGTCTGGCGCGGCGAGGGCGATTTCCTTACCCTGCTGAAGGCCGACCCGGACGTGCGGACCGCGCTGTCGGAAGCGGAAATCGAGGAAAAATTCGACCTCGGCTACCATCTGAAACACGTCGACACCATCTTCAGGCGTGTGTTTGGAGAAGCCTGACCTGATGCGCACCGCCGACGCCGACATCCTCATCGTCCCTGGCTACACGAACTCCGGCGACGATCACTGGCAGTCACGCTGGGAGGCCAAGCTGCCGACGGCGCGCCGTGTCCATCTCGGCGACTGGCACAAGCCGGAAAAGGCCCGCTGGACCGACAATCTGGCGACCGCCGTCGCCTCCTGCTCGCGCCCGGTGATCCTCGTCGGCCATTCGCTGGGGGTGGTGACCATCGCCCATGCGGCGCCGCTCTTTCCGTCGGGCGTGGTACGGGGCGCTTTCCTGGTCGGGCTGCCGGACGTCGAGGACCATGCTGACATCCCCGAGGTCGAACGCCATTTCGCGCCGATCCCGCGTGACCCCCTGCCCTTCCCCTCGGTCCTGGTGGCGAGCCGCACCGACCCGCACTGCGCCTATGAGCGCGCCGAGGACTTCGGATACGCATGGGGGGCAGCGCTGTCCGATGCTGGCGATGCCGGCCATATCAACACCGCCTCCGGCCATGGCCCCTGGCCGGAAGGGCTGATGCGTTTCGCCGGCTTTCTCAGGACGCTGGACTGAGGCGGCAGGGTCGCCTGCGGTTCGACAGCCTCGTCCCGATGCTTCAGGTGTCCGATCTCCGGGCAACGCGGGCGTGGTACGAAACCGTTCTGGGGTTCGTCTGCACGGCCGATGACGGGGTCGGCTGGTGCCGGCTGGAACGCGACAGTGTGGCGATCATGTTCATGCGCAACGCCCATCTCGGCGCGCCGCACGCCACGACGACCCAATACATCTATGTCGACGACGTGCTCGGCTTGTGGGCGCAGGTCAAACGGCACTGCGAGGCCGAATGGGGGCCGCAGGCGATGTCCTACGGCCTCACCGAATTCGCCATCCGCGACCCGGATGGCTATCTGCTCAGCTTCGGCGGCAGGATCGTGCCATAGCGAGGCGGTCAGCCGCGCACCACCTTCAGCGCATTCTGCGCCCCGCCGCGCACCATCAGGCTGTCGTTGATCAGCGTGATGAAGCCCCAGCCCTCGGCGGCAAGTTCCTTGGCCCGCTCCGGGCTCGGCGCATAGCAGCCGGTGAGCTTGCCGGCCTTCTTCGCCGCCGTCATGATCTTGGCGAAGGCGTCCCGCACCACCTGGTGGTTAGGATCGAGCTTTTCGCCCTTGAGCAGGGTGATGGAGAGGTCCGACGGGCCAGCGAAGACGCCATCGATGCCCGGGACGGCGAGGATGTCGTCCACCGCCGCCAGCGCCGCCGTCGTCTCGATCATCGCGAGGGTGACGGTCATCTCATTGGCCTGGCGCAGATAGTCCTGCGGGTTCATGCCGGTGAGCTGCTGGAACCGGTTGCCGCCCCAGGAACGGTCGCCGAGCGGCGGGTATTTCACCGCCGAAGCGAATTTCTTCGCGTCCGCGACGGAATTGATCATCGGCGCGATGATGATCTCGGCGCCGACGTCGAGGAGACGGGCCCCGTCGCCGAAGGCCTCCAGGGCGATGCGGACGCCGGCCGGCTTGCCGGCATGGTTGACAGCCGAGATGCCGCGCATGGCCGACAGCAGATCGATGGAGGAATGCTGCATGTCGAAGGTGACGGCGTCGAAGCCCTCGCGCGCCACGTGATCGGCAATCAGCGGCTCGGGAATGCTCATCCAGGCGGTGAACAGGCTTTCGCCGGCGCGCAGGCGCTTGGCGAGCTCGTAGGGCTTCGGTGTCTGGTGCATGCTGGTCCTCCCCTCAAGGTTGTCGACTGAATGAACGTGATGGCCGGAGGCGTCAACGCCGCCGCCGCGCGCATCAGCGTTGTCGCCGGCATAGTCCCGAACGCTTGCTAAACCTTAACGCTTTGCCGCCAGAATTCCGCCCATTCTCACAGCCAAAGCTGCATGAAGGTGCGTGATGCGTATCGCCTTCGATCCCCTGGCCGGCATGAAACTCAGTCCAACCCGCCGCGTTGATCTGGCCGGCCGCCCGCCGACCATCCTCGTCTTCGATTCCGGCCTCGGTGGCCTCACCGTCCATCGCGAACTGGTGCGGGCGCGTCCCGATGCGCATTTTGTCTATTGCGCCGATGACGCCGCCTTTCCCTATGGCGCCCTCGGCGAGGATCATCTCGTCGCCCGCGTCCTGGCGGTGATGGAGCGGCTGATCGCCGCCCATGCCCCCGACTGCGTGGTCATCGCCTGCAACACCGCCTCGACGCTGGTCCTGCCGCATCTGCGGGCCCGCTTCGCGCTGCCCTTCGTCGGCACGGTTCCGGCCATCAAGCCCGCCTGCGAGGGCTCGGCCAGCCGCATGGTCAGCATCCTCGCCACCCCCGGCACCGTCGCCCGCGACTATACCAAGGCGCTCGTCGCCACCTATGGCGCGGGCTGCGCCGTCACGCTCGTCGGCGCGCCGCGTCTCGCCGGCCTCGCCGAGGCGACGATGCGCGGCGAGCCGGCCGACCACGCCGCCATCGCCGCCGAGATTGCCCCCTGTTTCGTCGCCGAGGGCCATCGCCGCACCGATGCCGTCGCGCTCGCCTGCACGCACTATCCGCTGCTGGTCGACACGTTCCGGGCGCTGGCGCCCTGGCCTGTGGAGTGGATCGATCCCGCCCCCGCCATCGCCCGCCGCCTGACGCAGATCCTCGGGCCGGCGGGCCCGGTCGCCGCCGCGCCTGCTGCCGCCACTGCCCTCCTCACCGGAGGCGCGGCACTGGCGAGCCTGTCCGCGGTCTTCCAGCGCTTCGGCCTCGCCGAAACCCGGGTCGAACCCCTGCCGCTTCATTGACATCGCGAAGCGTCGCGGGTATGCACCCCGCTTCCTGACGGATCGCTTCACGGCGATGCGGCAGGTTTGCGCACCCGCGATCAACCTTCATGGTCGATCTGTCGTGTCTTCGGGTGCCAAAGGCATCGAAATGCCACTGCATTTCGCCTTTGGCACGGCTCTCGGATTTTCGCCTCTTGAGGCGCGAAAATTCGAGATGGGATCCGGTCGGGAAATGCCTTGGCATTTCTTCCGACCGGCCGGACAAGAGGAGGGCGCGTCTCCTATCGAACGCAAACGAATAAGGGACACGCGATGTCGAAGCGTCACGCTGCCAAATACAAGATCGATCGCCGCATGGGCGAGAACATCTGGGGTCGCCCGAAGAGCCCGGTCAACCGCCGCGAATATGGCCCCGGCCAGCACGGCCAGCGCCGCAAGAGCAAGGTCTCCGACTTCGGCACCCAGCTGAAGGCGAAGCAGAAGCTCAAGGGCTATTACGGCAACATTTCCGAGAAGCAGTTCCGCGCCACCTACACCGAGGCCGTGCGCGTCAAGGGCGACACCGGCGAGAACCTGATCGGCCTGCTCGAGCGCCGTCTCGACGCGGTGGTCTACCGCGCCAAGTTCGTGCCGACCGTCTTCGCTGCCCGCCAGTTCGTCAACCACGGCCACGTCAAGGTCAATGGTCGCCGCGTCAACATCCCCTCCTACAAGGTGAAGGTCGGTGACGTGGTCGAGGTGAAGGACACCTCGCGCCAGATGATCCTGTTCATGGAAGCCGTCCAGTCGGGCGAGCGCGACGTGCCGGATTATCTCGACGTCGACCACGGCAAGGGCACCGCCAAGCTGTCGCGCGTGCCGACCCTCTCCGAGGTCCCCTACGCCACGCAGATGGAACCCTCGCTGGTCGTCGAGTTCTATTCGCGCTGATTTTTCTCTGCCTCGGCAGGAACGGAAAGGCCGCCTCCGGGCGGCCTTTTTTGTTGTTGGCGAAACTCTCGCCAGCCGGCCCCCTCACCCGGCCTGCGGCCGACCTCTCCCCGCCAGGGAGAGGTGAAGGGGAGCCTCATCCCTAAGCGACATCGACCTAGCGCAGCCGGCAGAACCGCGTCACCTCTCCCCGGCGGGGAGAGGTCGGCCGCAGGCCGGGTGAGGGGGAACGAGCGTCGAGGCAACCGCGATGACTGGACTGACGACCTTCACGGCTGCCCCTCACGGGCTCTCGCGGTCGATCGGCCAGTGCCGGAAGACCTCCGTCGCCTCGCAGCGGGCGGCATGGGCGGCCAGCGCCGGGAAGGTGTCCTCTGCCACGGCGTCGGGAATCGTGAAGCGGATGAAGCCCCAGGCGACCGCAGCGCCGATGGCGCCGTGGGTCCAGGTGCCGGGCAGCGTCTTCCACTGCTCGCCGGCCACCATGTCGAGAGCCGCCAGCGCCTCGTGCAGCTGTTCGCCGACGCGCGCGAGCCAGGGCGCATGGCGGATCGCCTCCGGGCGCTTGCGCTCATATTCGATGGCGATGGCCTTCTCGCAGGTGACGATGGCGAGCGCGGTGGCCCGCAGGTCGGCAAGCCGCGCCGCCGGATCGGCCGGCCTCAGGCTGCGACCGGCGACATCCTCCATGTGCTGGATGATCAACTGCGATTCCATCAGCACCGTGCCGTCCTCGGCAACCAGCGACGGCGCCTTGATCAGCGGATTGATCGCCCGGAAGCGGTCCATGTGGCGGAACACCGACACGGACTGGTGTTCGAAGGGGAGCCCGAGCACCGTGCCGGCAATGGCGGCGCGACGCACATAGGGACTGTCCAGCATTCCGACGAGCAGCATCCGTACCTCCTTGCAAAAGCGCGAAGGAAGCTGGCCGAAATCCGGACCGGCCGCAAATTCAGGCTGATGATGAACCGATCACGCGCCCGAATGGTTCGGACGGCCGCCCCGTTACCAAGAGCGGCGCGGGCCGTTGTCGATGTGGAACAAGCCGTTGCGGTAGCGCTTCACGCCGCCGAGCTCGTGGCGGGCGCGCAGGAAGGCCAGAACCGCCGCCGGATTGCCCGAGACGCGAAAATCTGCGGCGCGGCAGTCACGGTGATAGGAGCCGCGCCAGGCGTCGGTGCGGACGAAGGCCCGGCTGCCGCGATGGGTCGAACGCACCAGGACAGGCCCGAAGCGCAGGGCGACGTCGTTGAGCGCGCGGCGAATGGGTGCGGGCAAGCAGGTCAGCGGCACCCCGGGATCGGGCATGACGCGCTCGCCGGCAATGCCGAGATTGCGGTCGGTGCCGCGGGCGCCCGGCACGTAGCGCGGCCAGTCGCGTGCGCCGCCATCCGGCGGCAAGGCCGCGAGAACGGGCCCGCGGGCCGGCGTCGGCGTGACGATGATCGCCTGCTGCGCCCCGGGAAGGCTGCCGGCCGGGCCCGACGGCACGACCATCGTGGTCGCGGTACCCTGGCTCGAGAGCGTCACGGGGGTGGACGAGGCGGCCGCGAGGGTGGGGGCGGTGACCGCCGCAGGCCCGGTCGATACGGGGACGATGGTGGTGGCGCCGGGGCGCACGATCGGCACCGGCGCATGGAAGGCGACGGCGCGGGCCGGGAGGGCCGCCGGCGCCTGCTGGGGCGCCACGGCCGCGATCGCCTCGATGGCGGTGGGAGGCTGCGGCTGGGGGCGCTGGTAGGCGCCCGGAATGATGATGCGGCCGCGGTCCTCGTCCTGCGGCCAGTCGTCCATCGACGGGCGCAACAGCGGCGGCGCCGCGGGCGCAGCTTCCGGGGCGGCCGCGACGGCGGTCTGCGCCACGGCCGGCGCAAGGGAGGCGGCCACGGCGGCCGGCGCGCTGGCCTGAGTGATGACGGGGCGCGGGGCTCCGTCGGGACGCGGCAGCGGCAGCGGCGCGGTCATCACGACGGCCGGTACCGGCGCCGGGACGGCACCGGCGATCGGACCGCCACGGGGGACGGCGCTGCGCGGCGCGGGCGCGATGAAGGTCGGGGAGAGCAGGTTGAGGGGCTGGCCGCCGGAGCCGCCGACCTGCATCGTCCCGGCCTGGAAGCCCATGCCCTGCTGGGCGAGGGCCGCCGGGACGGCAACGACCAGGAGGCCGAAGGCAGCGAGGACGACGGGTTTGCCGAGGAGGACGGAACCTGCACGCAGGCCACGTCCGAAACCGGATGGGTTTGGGGAAGCGAAAATCATACGCGGCGACGTGGTCCCGGGCTTGCGACCGCGCCTGGCGGTCATGGGCTGGCCGGTCTCGGCCTGGACAGCGCGACAAGGAGGCCGCGCGGCGGAGTGGGAGGTCGACCGCGTCGCCTCCGCTGACCAACCCTCTCGCAGCCGATCATGGCAACTTCCGGGCAAGGTGACCCTGCGGGAGGCGATTCTCGCCGCCCGCAGGGCGCAGGGCTCAGGCCGTCGTCTCGCGGACAGCGATCCCGTTGGACTTCAGAAGCTCGGCCAGCTCGCCCGACTGGAACATCTCGCGGGTGATGTCGCAGCCGCCGATGAACTCGCCCTTGACGTAGAGCTGCGGGATGGTCGGCCAGTTGGAATAATCCTTGATGCCCTGGCGGACATCGTCGGCATCCAGCACGTTGATGCCTTTGAAGGGCACGCCGAGATAGTCCAGGATCTGGACGACCTGGCCGGAAAAGCCGCACATCGGGAACTGCGCAGTGCCCTTCATGAAGAGCACCACGTCGTTGTTCTTCACCTCGGCATCGATCTTGTCGTGAGCTGTGGTCATCGGTTCTCTCGCTCGCGGCGCCAAGCGCCGCTCAAGACGTCAGGTGGGCGCGCTGGTGGTGAGCGCCAGCGCATGGAGGGTGCCGCCCATCTTGCCCTTGAGGGCGGCATAGACCAGCTGGTGTTGTTGCACACGGGACTTTCCGCGGAAAGCCTCCGATACGACGGTGGCGGCATAATGGTCGCCGTCGCCGGCCAGGTCCTTGATCTCGACCCGCGCATCGGGGAGCGCTTCCTTGATCATCCGCTCGATATCGGCAGCAGCCATCGGCATGGGATGGGACCTCCGGTTCAGGCCGCCCGCGCCATATAGGCGGGGAGCCACGACTCGAAGGCGTCCTTCAAGTCCTTCACCAATATGGGTTCCTCGCCCGGCAGGGTCAACGCGGCCCCGCCCGTGACGCCGAGCCGCGTCAGTTCGACGCCGGCCCCGGCGGCGCGCGTCGCCAGAGTCTCGACGGCCTCGGGCCCGACCGTGACGACATAACGCGCCTGATCCTCGCCAAACCAGAAGGCATGGGCCGGCAGGTCGTGCGACAGGGTCTCGACGGTGAGGCCCATGGCTGAACTGATCGCCATCTCGGCCAGCGCCACGGCGAGGCCGCCGTCGGAAACGTCGTGGCAGGCGCTGGCGAGGCCCTCGCCGATCAGGGCGCGGACGAATTCGCCATGGCGGCGCTCGGCGGTGAGATCGACGGGCGGCGGGGCGCCCTCCTCCCGGCCGCAGATGTCGCGCAGATAGACCGACTGGCCGAGCCAGCCCTGCGTGGCACCGACGAGGAAGACCTGCTCGCCGGCCCGCTTCGGCGCGATGGCGACGCTGGCCTGGAAGTCGTCGAGCACGCCCACGCCGCCAATGGTCGGCGTCGGCAGGATCGCCCGGCCCTGGGTCTCGTTGTAGAGCGAGACATTGCCGGAGACGACGGGGAAGTCGAGGGCCCGGCAGGCCTCGCCGATGCCGCGGATGCAGCCGACGAGCTGGCCCATGATCTCCGGCCGCTCGGGATTGCCGAAATTGAGGTTGTCGGTGATGGCCAACGGCCGCGCGCCGACCGCCGACAGGTTGCGATAGACCTCAGCCACGGCCTGCTTGCCGCCCTCGACCGGATCGGCCTCGCAATAGCGGGGCGTCACGTCGCAGGTCATGGCCAGGCCCTTGGGCCCGTGCTCGACGCGGATGACGGCGGCATCGCCCCCCGGCCGCTGCACGGTATTGCCGAGGATGATCGAGTCATATTGCTCGTAGACCCAGCGCTTGGAGCCAAGTTCCGGCGTCGCCATCAGCTTGAGCAGCGCCGCGCTGGTCGACATCGGCGCGGCAACGCTCCCGGCGGCGATCACCGGCAGGGCCGGGCTCGCCACATGCGGGCGGTCGTAGAGCGGGGCCTCGTCGCCGAGTTCCTTGATCGGCAGGTCGGCCATGACCGTGCCATGGTGCTTGATGACGAAGCGCAGCGTGTCCGTCGTGTGGCCGATCACCGCGAAGTCGAGGCCCCACTTGCGGAAGATGGCCTTGGCCTCCTCTTCCTTCTCCGGCTTCAGCACCATGAGCATGCGCTCCTGGCTCTCCGACAGCATCATCTCGTAGGCGGTCATGCCGGGCTCGCGGGTCGGCACGTTCTCGAGGTGCAGCTCGACGCCGAGATCGCCCTTGGCGCCCATCTCCACCGCCGAGCAGGTCAGGCCCGCCGCACCCATGTCCTGGATGGCGATGACGCAGTCCTTCTCCATGATCTCGAGGCAGGCCTCCAGCAGCAGCTTCTCGGCGAAGGGATCGCCGACCTGCACGGTCGGGCGCTTCTCCTCGGCGCCCTCGCCGAACTCCGCCGAGGCCATGGTGGCGCCGTGGATGCCGTCGCGGCCGGTCTTCGAGCCGAGATAGACGATGGGCATGCCGATGCCGGTTGCCTTGGCGTAGAAGATACCGTCGGTGCGGGCGAGGCCCACTGCCATGGCATTGACCAGGCAATTGCCGTCATAGCGCGTGTGGAAGCCGACCAGGCCGCCGACGGTGGGCACGCCGAAGGAATTGCCGTAGCCGCCGACGCCGGCCACCACACCCGCCACCAGGTGGCGGGTCTTGGGATGGGAGGGGTCGCCGAAGCACAGGGCGTTGAGCGCCGCGATGGGCCGCGCGCCCATGGTGAAGACGTCGCGCAGGATGCCGCCGACCCCGGTCGCCGCGCCCTGATAGGGCTCGATGTAACTCGGGTGGTTGTGGCTCTCCATCTTGAACACCGCGGCCAGCCCGTCGCCGATATCGATGACGCCGGCATTCTCCCCCGGCCCCTGGATGACCCAGGGCGCCTTGGTCGGCAGCGTCTTCAGGTGCAGGCGGCTCGACTTGTAGGAGCAGTGCTCGTTCCACATGGCCGAGAAGATGCCGAGCTCGGTGAAGGTCGGCTCGCGGCCGATCAGCTCCAGGATGCGCTGGTACTCGTCCGGCTTGAGGCCATGGCTGGCAACCAGTTCGGGAGTGATCTTCGGTTCATTGGGGATCATGCCGTCGTCCGTCCCGGGGGCCCGTCTCGCAAGCGATGCACTTAACCGCCGCGCCCCCGTTTCGCAACGGCGAACCGCACTTTCCGATACGGGACGCCCCGGGAGGCACGGGATTTGATCCGTGATGCCCGGAGGATGGCGCCGGACGGGGCGCTTGTCCGGGAGCGACACAGATGCAGGCGAAACTGTCCCGATTCAGGTCCGACACCCGCGCCAATGTGGCGCTGATCTTCAGCATCGCGGCTCTGCCGATCTTCGGCATGGTCGGCGCCGCGGTCGACTATACCCGCGTCTCGCGCGTCCAGGTGCAGATCCAGGCAGCACTCGATTCCGCCTCGCTGGCGGTTGCCAAGGATTCCCGCAGCCTCTCTCCCGCCGGGCTCCAGGAGGCCGCCAACCGGGCCTTCGCCGGCAATTTCACGCCGCCGGCCGATCTCAGCCTCGGTACGCTCGGCGTCACCCGCGATGGCAACACCATCCGCCTCGCCATTTCCGGCTCGCTGCAGACCACAATCGCCGCGACGATAGGCGTCTCGTCCATGCCGCTGACCGTCATGTCGCAGACCTCCTGGAACGAGCCGAAGATCGAGATCGCCCTGGTGCTCGACAATACCGGCTCGATGGCGGGCAGCGGCAAGATGACGGCGCTGAAGACGGCGGCGATCGACCTGATCAACGAACTGGAGGCGGCGCGCGTCTCTGCCGACCAGGTCAAGATCGCCGTGGTGCCCTTCGTCAACCAGGTGCGCATCCCGACGACGTTCCGCAACGAGGCCTGGATGCGCTTCGACGGCGCCGGCCTGCCGCCCGCCATCGTCACGACGCAGGCCGCCTGGACCGGCTGCCTCACCGACCGCAACCAGCCCCACGACATCGCCGACACCGCCCCGACCACCAGCGACACGCGCTATCGCGGTGTCAAATGCGCCAATACGGGGCTGGCGACGGTCCAGCCTCTGACGACGAATTTTTCCGCCCTGCGCGCCACCATCAACGCCATGCAGCCCGTCGGCACCACCAACATCACCATCGGCATGCAGATGGGCCTCGCCGTCATGTCCTCCGGACTGCCCTTCACCGAGACGGGATCCTCTCCTGACGTGCTGCGCTACATGATCCTGCTGACCGACGGCGACAACACCGAAAGCCGCTACGTGCCCTTCAGCAACACCGCGGCTGCCCCGGTGATGGACCCGCGCACGACCCTCGCCTGCAACGCCGTCAAGGCCGCCGGGATCACGCTGTTCACGGTGCGGGTCATCAACGGCAACCAGAACCTGCTGCGCGCCTGCGCCACCGACCCGTCGATGTATTTCAACGTGACCAGCTCCGGCGGCATCGGCGATGCCTTCAAGGCCATCACCAGCATGATCAAGCGCATGCGCCTGTCGGCGTGAGGGGTTCCAGACGCCGTCTGAAACCCTTGTCGCTTCGCATCGTCATGTCCAGGACAAGCCCGGGCATGACGGCGAGATAGCTTGCCTGATGGGGGTCGACCGGAGCCTCTGCCCTCACGCCGTCTGCAGCGCCTCGGCGAGGCTCTCGAACAGGCCGCGTCCGTCGGTCGGGCCGATCGCCGGGTCCACGTGGTTCTCGGGATGGGGCATCATGCCGAGCACCCGGCGGTTCTCCGAGACGATGCCGGCAATGGCGTTGGTGGCACCGTTGATATTGGCAGCGGGCGTCACCGCGCCGCTGGCGTCGCAGTAGCGGAACAGGACCCGGCCCTCGTCCTCGATCCGCTTCAGCGTCTCGGCATCGGCGATGAAATTGCCCTCGCCATGGGCCACCGGCACCTCGATCACCGCCCCCGCATTATAGCGGCGGGTAAAGGGCGTGTCGGAACGCTCGACCTTCAGGTGGACGTTGCGGGCAATGAACTTCAGCTGCGCATTGCGCATCAGCACGCCCGGCAGCAGGCCCGCCTCGCAGAGAATCTGGAAGCCGTTGCAGACGCCGAGCACCAGACCGCCGCGCGCCGCATGCCGGCGCACCGCCTCCATGATCGTGGCGCGGGCGGCGATGGCGCCGCAGCGCAGGTAGTCGCCGTAGGAGAAGCCGCCCGGCAGCACAACGAGATCGGTGCCGGCGGGCAATTCGCTGTCGGCGTGCCAGACGAGGGCCGGCTTCACGCCGGAGGTCAGTTCCAGCGCATAGGCGATGTCACGCTCGCGGTTCGAACCGGGAAAGACGAGGACGGCGGCCTTCATCGGCTGTGCTCCCGTCAGACCAGTTCGATGCGGTAGTTCTCGACCACCGTGTTGGCCAGCAGCTTCTCGCAGGCCGCCTTGACCGCCGCCTCGGCCGCCGCCTTGTCCATGTCGCCGATCTCGAGATCGAAGACCTTGCCCTGGCGGACTGCGCCGATGCCGTCGATGCCGAGGCTCTTCAGCGCCCCCTCGATCGCCTTGCCCTGCGGGTCGAGGACGCCGGTCTTCAGCGTGACGGTGACGCGGGCCTTCATCGGGCGCTCCTTCGAGGCGTGGGCGGGAATGAGGGTCCGTCTAGACCGCCGCGCCGCCGCAATCAATGACGGAATCGGCGGAACCGGCGTCACAGATTGGCGTCGGCGACCATCCTCACGGCATCCGCGACCGGACCGGCCTTGTCGCCGATGACGATGACGACCTTGACCGTGGGCCCGATCTGCCGCCCGAGCACGGCGGCATGGGCGCTGCGGGCCGGCCCGTCCTCCCGCCGCATCTCCAGCTGGAAACCGGTGAAGGCGCGGTGGCGGAGGGGACGGGTACGGCTGGCGACGCGATGCGGCATGCGCCGCGCGGCGACGGCGGCCGGTACCTGGCGCTGCGCCGCCGCGACCAGGGCGATGCGGCGGCGATTGCCCTCGGCGAGCCGCGTCACCAGCCCTGAAGGCTGGCGCAGGCTGCGCATGAGCGTCCGCGCCTCGGCGCCGCGCGCCTCGATCACCGCCACCGCGATGCGTTCGGGACAGGCCGCCGCCGGGCAGGCGCCGACCGAGACGGGCGTCACGGTATCGCGGGTGATCCAGGCGCCGGTGGGCACGAAGACCCAGGGATTGTCGGCATCGCGCGCGGCGATGTCCGGGCGCGTCGTCACTCCCTCGACCGCCACCGGCACATAGGCGCAGGAGGCGAGGACGACGGTGGCGAAGACGGCGAGGAAGCCGGCGCGGAGCAGGGCGAAGGTCTCACCGGCGGCAGCCGCCAGTGCATCGGGGGTCGGCCTGCGCGCAAGAAGGCGCATGGCGCAGCGGTCACTGCACCAGGACGGGACCGGTCGGGCGCTCGTTCTCGCCCATCACGCCGAGCCGGCGCGCCACTTCCGTATAGGCCTCGATCAGGCCGCCGAGATCCTTGCGGAAGCGGTCCTTGTCCATCTTGTCGTTCGACTTGATGTCCCAGAGCCGGCACGAATCGGGAGAGATCTCGTCGGCGACGACGATGCGCATGACATCGTTCTCCCACAGGCGGCCGCATTCCAGCTTGAAGTCGATCAGGCGGATGCCGGCGCCCAGGAACAGGCCCGAGAGGAAGTCGTTGACGCGGATCGCCAGGGCGATGATGTCGTCGATCTCCTGCGGGGTCGCCCAGCCAAAGGCTGTGATGTGCTCCTCGGAGACCAGAGGATCGTTCAGCGCGTCGTTCTTGTAGTAGAATTCAATGATCGAGCGCGGCAGCTGCGTGCCCTCGTCGATGCCGAGGCGCGTCGACAACGATCCGGCGGCAACGTTGCGCACCACCACCTCGAGCGGAATGATCTCGACCTCGCGGATGAGCTGCTCGCGCATGTTCAGCCGGCGGATGAAATGCGTCGGCACGCCGATGTCGTTCAGCTTGGAGAAGATGTACTCGGAGATGCGGTTGTTGAGCACGCCCTTGCCATCGATCACCTCATGCTTCTTGGCATTGAAGGCGGTCGCGTCGTCCTTGAAGTGCTGGATCAGGGTTCCCGGCTCGGGGCCTTCGTAGAGAACCTTGGCCTTGCCTTCGTAGATGCGGCGACGGCGGCTCATGGGGATATACCGTGTCTTGAGGAAGTCCATCTCTCACCAGGTGTCCGGTTTGCCGGTCTCCGGCGACGGGGCAGACGGACGATCGACGCGCACCAATCAGAATCGGGCGCGCTGAGCCCTTGCCCGCTGGGCCTTCCTATCCGATCGTTCGCGATTGCACAATGAAATCGGTCGAAGGTGGCCAGGGCTGGCCCCGTATCGGCGCTCACAGCCCTGCGTGAAAACGCGTGGTGCGACGCCTTTGCTCTCGCCAAGGGGGGGACGGCGCGCCTATATGCAAGCCTGAGCGGGGCCTTGCCCCTTCCCGGCGGGTCCGACGATCCGCTAGAGATGACGGACCCGAGCCTGAGGATAAGCCCATGAGCACCTTCGACAAACGTCAGGAAGGTTTCGAGAAGAAATTCGCCCATGACGAGGAACTGCGCTTCAAGGCGACCGCCCGGCGCAACAAGCTCCTCGGCCTGTGGGTCGCCGAGAAGATCGGCAAGACCGGCGCCGACGCCGACGCCTATGCCAAGTCCGTCGTGATGTCGGACTTCGAGGAGGCCGGCGACGACGACGTGTTCCGCAAGGTGAAGGCCGACCTCGAGGCCGCCGGCTCCGACCAGTCCGACCACCAGATCCGCCGGACCATGGACGAGTTGATGGCCACCGCCATCGCCCAGATCCAGGCGAGCTGAGGCCCCTACCCTTCGCGTCTGACCCCAGGCCGCCGGGCGATGTCCGGCGGCCTGTGTCGTTTGGCCCTCACCCGTAGCGCAGCGCCTCGTCATCGAGATCGAGCGCCGGAAAGACATCCTTGTCGGCCCAGTAGTCCTGGCTGTGGCGCCAGGCCGCACCCGGTCCGGTCTTCGGCAGGCGGTGAAGGTCGCGCAGGAGATAGCCCGGATTGAAGTCCTCCGGATCGGTCCAGGGCCCGCCGTTCAGCCCCTTCGCCGCCTCGGGCAGCACCGGCTCGACCATCCGCGCGCCCTTCCCCGCCATGTGCGGCAGGAGCCGGCAGACGACATCGGCAACGAGGTCGGTGCGCAGCGTCCAGCTCGCCCGGAAATAGCCGAAGACCCAGGCGAGGTTCGGCACGCCGGTGAACATCATGCCATGCCAGGTCACCGTGTCGGCGAAGTCGATGGGGGCGCCGTCGCGGCTGAAGGGGATGTCGCCCATGACGCTGAGGTGGAAGCCGGTCGCGGTGACGATGATGTCGGCGGCGATCTCCTTCCCCGACTTCAGAAGGATACCGCCTTTCGTGAACCGGTCGATCTCGCCGGTTTCGACCGAGGCCTCGCCCCGCCGGATGGCATGGAACAGGTCGGCGTCAGGCACGAAGGCGATGCGCTGGCGCCAGGGCCGGTAGCGCGGCGTGAAATGGGTGTCGACGTCGTAATCCGGCCCCAGCAGGGCGCGGATGGCGCCGATCAGCTCGGCCTTCACCTTCTCCGGATTGTCGTAGGTCTGACGGGTGAAGGCATCCTGGTCGAACAGGATCTTGCGCCGCACGATCTCGTGGATCCAGGTCTCGTCGACCTTGAGCTGGCGCAGCGTCTCGGCCAGTTCGATGGCGTTGCGCCCGGTGCGGAAGAAGGTCGGCGAGCGCTGCAGCATGGTGACATGGGCGCAGCGGTCGGCCAGCGCCGGGACCAGCGTCGCGGCGGTGGCGCCCGAGCCGATCACCACCACCCGTTTGGCCGATGTGTCGAGGTCCTCCGGCCAGGTCTGCGGATGGACGATGGGGCCCTGGAAATCGGCCATGCCCGGCCATGACGGCGTGTAGCCCTCGGCATGGCGGTAATAGCCCTGGCACATCCACAGGAAGCGCGGGCGGAACACCACCACCGCGCCGGTGGCGCGACGGCGGACCGTCACCGTCCACCGCGCCGCGCCGCTCGACCAGTCGGCCGCGAGCACCTCGTGGCCGTAGCGGATATGGGCGTCGAGACCGGTCTCGGCGATGATCCCGCCCATATAGGCCTTGATCTCCGCCGCCGTGGCGATGGGTGGCCCGGTCCAGGGCTTGAAGCTGTAGCCGAACGTGTGCAGGTCGCTGTCGGAGCGGATGCCGGGAAACCGGTGGGTGCGCCAGGTACCGCCGAAACCGTCCTGCGCCTCGACCACGACGAAGCGCGTGCCCGGCAACCGCTGCGTCAGGTGCCAGGCGGCGCCGATGCCGGATATGCCGGCACCCACCACCAGGACGTCGATCTCCTCCGGTGGGGCCGGCGGTACGGTCGACGGGTCTGCGTCGGCTGTCATGTCCATGGCGGGACGCCTCGGCGGGAAGCGGCGCGGCCGCTCCGGACCATCGAGCGTAGGCGCCGGGATGCCAGGGTCAACATCGGCCGTCCGGCGGTGGGCACGGCCATGCAGGCGCGCCGCAGCCCTGTGCGCGAGGCCCTTGCCGGCGGCGGCGCGCCGGGGCATTGCAGCCTCCCGCGCCGCGTGCGCTTCGCCCCGGTTGGTGTCATGGCCCTCGATGAGACGGCGGCGCGGCCGCTCCCGTCCCCGTCCTCCTCCCCGGCCGCCGGCCGCGGCCGGCTGTTCGGCTTTGCCTGCGGCGCCGGGGCGGCGCTGATCTGGGGCATCCAGGCCGTCGTCTCCCGCCAGTCCGTCGCCGACGGCCTCGGCCCGGTCGACGTCACGGTGCTGCGTTTCGTCACCGCCGCCGTGGCTCTCCTGCCTTTTGCCCTGATGCGGCTCAAACCCTTTCCCGTCGGCCGTCTCGGCTGGCGGAAGGCCCTCATCCTCACCTTCTTCGCCGGCGCCCCCTTCTCCACCGTGCTGGTCGGCGGCTCGACCTTCGCCCCCGCCCTGCACACGGCGGTCATCGCCCCGAGCCTCATTCCCGTGGTCACCGCCCTCCTCGCCTATGCGGTGATGGGCGAGAAGAGCCCGCTTGGCCGCATCGTCGGCCTGGTGCTCATCGTCACCGGCATCGGCCTGTTTGCCGGTCAGGGGCTGTTCCAGGGCGGCCAGGAGGGTGCCTGGCGCGGCGACCTGCTCTTCGTGCTCGCCTCCACCATGTGGGCCATCTTCGGCCTGCTGGCCAAGCGCTGGGGGGCCGACGCCTTCGACCTCACCATTGCGCTGTCCATCCTGTCGCTCGCCGTCCTGCCGCTGCTCGCTCTGGTCGTGCCGCTGAAGCTCGCCGGCGCCAGCCTTTCCGCCATTGCCCTGCAGGCCGGCTACCAGGGCCTGCTGGTCGGCGTCGCCTCGGTGTTCCTCTATGCCAGCGCCAACCAGACGCTGGGCGCGGCGCGCGCCTCGCTGTTCCTGCCGCTGGTGCCCGCCATCACGGCGGTGGCGAGCGCCATCCTGCTCGGTGAATGGCCCTCGGCGGTGGAACTGGTCGGCATGGTCATCGTCATGGCCGGCATGACCATCGCCATGCGCGCCTGACGGTCAGGCCGCGCCCTCGGCCAGCAGCACCTCGAGCCGGTCGAGCGCCGCCGCCGGATCGGCCTCCACGCCGCGCGCCTCCATGACGATGATGCGGTAGCCGCGCGCGGCGAGCCAGGCGCGCTTCTCGGTCCGCCGCTCGGCCGCCTCGTCCCCTTGCGTATGCGGATCGAAGTCGATGACGACGCGCAGGTCGAAGGAGACGAGATCGGCCACATGCGGGCCGATCGGCACCGCCCGCTTGAAGCCGCGCCCGGCGAAGCGGCGGTCCTTGACCATCACCTCCCACAGCGCCTTCTCGGCCTCGGTCGGGTTGCGGCGGATGAGGCGGGAAATGCCGCGGATCGGCGCCGTGCCACCGCTCAGCCCCTTGGTCGAATCGGCGAGGAAGTTGCGCAGCGCCTCGGCGCCGTCCGGCGTCAGGGTGGCGCCGCGGGCCGGACCCTTGGCACCCTCGCCGAGCGCCGTGACGACGCCGTGCAGCGTCGCCACGTCCTGCTGGGTCGGCTGCATGCGCTGGAAGATGTTGCGCAGGTTGATGACCATGCCTTCGCGCTTTTCCGGCGGGCGGAAGAACTCGACCCGGTCGAGCGCCTTCTCCAGCGAGGCGAAGAAGGCCAGCATCTGCGCCTTGGTGGCGGGCTCGGAGCGCTCCTCCCCCTGATGCGGCAGCACCGCGCCATGGGCCTGGGAGAACCATTCGTAGCCCAGCACCAGCACCGCCTGGGCGAGGTTCAGCGAGGAGAAGGCCGGGTTCACCGGATAGGTCAGGATGGCATTGGCCAGCGCCACCTCGCCGGCCAGCAGGCCATTCCGCTCGCGGCCGAAGACGACGCCCACCGCCTCCCCCGCCGCAACCCGCGTCACCAGCCCTGCCACGGCCTCCCGCGGTCCGACGACCGGCTTCACCTGGTCGTGCCCCCGCGCCGTGGCGGCATAGGTATAGGTCAGGTCGGCGATCGCCTCCTCCAGGGTCGCATAGACCTCCGCCTCGTCGAGGACGCGGTTCGCCCCCGACGCCGCCGGATAGGCCCGCGCCTGGGGCCAGCCGTCACGGGGCGCCACCAGCCGCAGCCGCGACAGCCCGAAATTCGCCATGGCGCGCGCCGTCGTGCCGATATTCTCGGCCATCTGCGGCTCGACCAGGATGACGACGGGGCTGCCCGTCAGGACGGCAGTGGGCGGGGAAAGGGTCATGGACTCTGCGGCTGGCCTAAGAAGGGGCGCCTATACCGGCAAATGACCTTTGAGGGAATTGGCCCCGCCGTCGGGAGGGGCCATCATGGCGCCGCGCCGCGGCAAGACGGCGCGGGAGGATGAGAGCATGCGCCTGCCCCTCTATTACGGCTGGGTCATCGTCGCGGTGACCTTCGTCACCATGGGGATCGGGGTCAATGCCCGCACCGCCTTCTCGCTCTTCTATGCCCCCATCATCAACGAGTTCGGCTGGGACCGCGGCCTCACCGCCGGTGCCTTCTCCTTCGGCTTCCTCGCCTCGGCGGCGTTATCCCCGCTGATGGGCAAGCTGATGGACCGCACCGGACCGCGCACGGTGATGGAGCTCGGCGTCGTGCTGATGGGCGCCGGCCTGCTCCTTGCCCCGCTCACCTCCCAGCCCTGGCACCTCTATCTCACCATCGGCTTCCTCGTCGGCTCGGGTTCGGTCTGTCTTGGCTATTCCGGCCAGTCGCTGTTCCTGCCGAACTGGTTCGTCCGCAACCGGGGCCTTGCCATCGGTATCGCCTTCGCCGGCGTCGGCATCGGCTCGGTGACGCTCCTGCCCTGGGTCCAGACCATGATCGACGGCGCCGGCTGGCGTCAGGCGAGCACGGCCATGGGCCTCTTGATCCTCGTCGTTCTCGCCCCGCTCAACCTGCTGCTGCGCAAGCGCCCGCAGGACATGGGCCTCGAGCCCGACGGCGACGCGACGCCACTGCCCAATGCGGAACCGCCGCGCTCCAACGTCGTCGACGCCGCCTGGGCGGCCACCGACTGGACGCTGCGCCGCGCCCTGGCCACGGCGCGGTTCTGGTGGCTGGCGCTCGGCTATTTCGGCGCGCTCTATGCCTGGTACGCGGTGCAGGTGCACCAGACCAAATATCTGGTCGAGATCGGCTTCGGCTCCACCGCCGCCGCCTGGGCCCTCGGCTTCGTCAGCCTGCTCGGCATTCCCGGCGGCATCGCCCTCGGCGCCCTTTCCGACCGTATCGGCCGCGAATGGATCTGGTCGATGTCGGTGGGTGGCTTCGCCCTCTGCTTCATCGCCCTCATCGCGCTGGAGAAAAACCCCTCGTTCCTCCTCGTCTACGCCATGGTCGCCGTCCAGGGATTCCTTGGCTACGGCCTCACCTCGATCCTCGGGGCGGTGGTCGCCGAGATCTTCCAGGGCCGCCATTTCGGCACCATCTTCGGCACCCTCATGTTCGTGGCGCTGTCGGGCGGCGCCGCCGGGCCCTATGTCACCGGCCTCATCCACGACCTCACCGGCAGCTACCGCCTCGCCTTCATGATCGGCTTCGCGGTGAGTCTGGTCTCCGCCGCCGCCATCTGGCTCGCCGCCCCGCGCCGCGTGCGCGTGGTGGCGGGGCGGATGAAGCCGGCGTGAGGGCTCAGCGCCGCGCGCTCGCCGGCGTCAGCGCATAGACTGCCGTCGCGGCCAGCAGCACCGCCGCCAGCACCGCGTGCATGCGGGCGAAGGCGGCGGCCTCGCCAAGGCCCTGGGTGCGGCCGAGGTCGATGAGCCAGCCGGAGCCCGTCTGCACCAGCGCCGCGCCGCCGATGAAGAGGAAGTTCATCAGCGTCATGCCGCGCCCGACCAGATGGTCGGGGAAGAAGGGGCGCATATGCGCCATCAGGATCGTGTAGCTGAAGCCGCAGAAGCCGATGGCGACGAAGGCAATCCCGGCCCAGAACGCCGTCTGCACGCCCGAGACGGCGAGCGCGGCGAGAATGCCGACAAGGGCGAGATTGCCGAGGAGGGCCATCGTCTTGGCGAAGCCCCAGCGGCTCTCGATCCAGCCGAACAGGAAGGCGCTGGCCGTCATGGCGAGGGCCATGAACAGCGCCACGTCACCCTGCGCCAGAGCATCGAGGCCGACGACCTTTTCGAGGTAAGGCGCCACCCACAGGCCGCGCAGCGTCACGGTGATGGCGTAGCTGAAGATCACGATGGGCACGAAGGCCCAGATGACGCGGCTGGCGACGATCTGGCCGATACCGGCAAAAATGCCGCCGCCCGCCTGCCGGGCGAGTTGCGGCGGGTCCTTGAGGAACAGCACTGCCATGACGAAGGCCAGCACATAGAGCCCGCCGAGCCCCATCATCGCCTGGCGCCAGCCCCAGGCCTCGGCCGCATAGGCGAGCGGCGTCGTGCCGATGAGATTGCCGATGGAGCCGAAGCCGAGCAGGAGCGAGGCGAGGAACCCGAAGCGGTGCGGCGCATGCATGCGGGCGAAGACATAGAGCGCCCCCATGAACACCGGCGAGCAGCCGACCCCGATCAGCCCCATGGCGAGGGCCCCGACCGCGGCGTTGGGCGCGAAGGGAAACAGGGCGACGCCGATGCCGCCCACCGCCATCAGCGGCAGCACGGTGCGCCGCGGCCCCAGTGCGTCGAGCGCCCATCCCACCGGAAACTGCATCAGCGCGAAGACGATGAACCAGGCCGAGCTCATCGCCGCGAGCTCGGTGGCGCCGATCTGCATGTCGCCCATGATCTTCGTCGCCAGCACCGAGAGGAACGAGCGGAAGAAGATCGAGAGGATGTAGCCGAGGAGAAGGGCTGCGAAGGTCTGCATCGGCGTCCGCATCGGAAGGCTCGGCGGCGGGGGATGCTGGTGCCGAGCGCGGCGCTGCACATAGCCGATCCCGCGCCGGGCGGTCAGCGGCTTTTGCGGGGGGCTGTCATCCGCGCGGCGGGGCCGACGGGGGCAGCGTCCGCCGCGAAGACCCCACCCGCACCCTCCCCGCTCCGCAGGGAGGGGGGCTGCTGCGTCCCGCCCGTCTTCGACCGTTGCGCCTGGCGCCGCCGAAGCCGGACGGAGCGCGGCATCATGGTCCCCCTCCCCTCGCCCCGCGAGGGGAGGGTAAGGGTGGGGCATAGGCCCGCGGTCCTTGCCCGCGCATGTCCGACCTTCTTCTCCCTTACCCCCCGCCCGCGCCTCTGCTATGAGGCGCGCGCCAGTCGCGGGGGCCCGGGCTCACAGAGCGCATGTCCGGATGCACCGAGGCTGAGTCCCCTCTGCTCCAGCGCTCTCAAGCAGGCCGACCATGTCGAAGATCAAGGTCGCGGGAACCGTCGTCGAACTCGACGGCGACGAGATGACCCGCATCATCTGGGACCTCATCAAGAAGAAGCTCATCCACCCCTATCTGGATGTGAATCTCGAATATTACGACCTCGGCGTGGAGCACCGCGACGCCACCAACGACCAGGTGACGATCGATTCGGCCAACGCCATCAAGAAGCACGGCGTCGGCGTCAAATGCGCCACCATCACCCCCGACGAGGGCCGCGTGAAGGAATTCGGCCTGAAGGAAATGTGGAAGAGCCCGAACGGCACCATCCGCAACATCCTCGGCGGCGTCATCTTCCGCGAGCCGATCATCTGCAAGAACGTGCCGCGCCTCGTCCCCGGCTGGACCCAGCCGATCGTCGTCGGCCGCCACGCCTTCGGCGACCAGTACCGCGCCACCGACTTCAAGTTCCCCACCGCCGGCACCCTGACCATCAAGTTCGTCGGCGACGACGGCAAGGTCATCGAGCGCGAGGTCTTCAAGGCCCCCGGCTCGGGCGTCGCCATGGCGATGTACAACCTCGACGAGTCGATCAAGGATTTCGCCCGGGCCTCTTTCAACTATGGTCTGGCCCGCGGCTATCCGGTCTATCTGTCGACCAAGAACACCATCCTGAAGCAGTATGACGGCCGCTTCATGGAGATATTCCAGGCCATCTTCGATGCCGAGTTCAAGGCCGAGTTCGACAAGAAGAAGATCCACTACGAGCACCGCCTGATCGACGACATGGTCGCCTCGGCGCTGAAGTGGTCCGGCGGCTATGTCTGGGCGTGCAAGAACTATGATGGCGACGTGCAGTCCGACATCGTCGCCCAGGGCTTCGGCTCGCTGGGTCTCATGACCTCGGTGCTGCTGACGCCCGACGGCAAGACCGTCGAGGCCGAGGCCGCCCACGGCACGGTGACGCGCCACTACCGCGAGCACCAGAAGGGCAAGGAGACCTCGACCAACTCGATCGCCTCCATCTTCGCCTGGTCGCGCGGCCTCGCCCATCGCGCCAAGCTCGACGACAACGCCCAGCTGAAGCGCTTCGCCGACGAGATGGAAAAGGTCTGCGTCGACACCGTCGAGGCGGGCTACATGACCAAGGACCTCGCCCTGCTCATCGGCGCCGACCAGAAGTGGCTCTCCACCACCGGCTTCCTGGACAAGGTCTCGGAGAACCTCTCCACCGCCATGGGCAAGTGGAACTGACGCACGCGGCTCAGACCGCATGACAGGAGGCCGTCCGGAGCGATCCGGGCGGCTTTTTCGTGAAGACGCCGGCCGGTGCGGCCGTTCACCGCCGATTGCCTGAAACCGGATGCCCGGGCGCCCTGAATCGGGGCAGTGCGTCCTTCGAGGCTCGCTGTCGCTCGCACCTCAGGATGAGGAGGGTGGCGGATTGCAGGACCGTGCGATGAGGCTATCGCCCGCACCGCAGCCTGTTGCTGATGCCACTCACCACCCTCCTCATCCTGAGGTCCGAGCGCCCGGCGATGCGTCAGCATCGTCCGGCAGCGAGCCTCGAAGGACGCACTTCGCGGATGCAGGTCTGAACAGTAAACGAGAGGCGCCGCGCGCCGCGGCCCGTCATGCCCGGGCTTGTCCCGGGTATCCACGACTTGAACACGGCGGAATGGCAATTCGTGGATGTCCGGGACAAGCCCGGGCATGACGGATTGCGTTGGGGCTGAAAGGCCGATCCCGGCCGCACCCTTCAGGCCAGGAAGTCGAACAGCGATCCGAGATCGTCGCCGCCGCCGAGGGCCTTGGTCGTCACCTCGTCGGCCTTCGAGGGCGTGTCCCGCGCCCAGGACGCCCGCGCCATGGCGATGGTCATCGAGGCTTCGAGCCCCTCGTTGGTCGCGGCAAAGAGGTTGTCGGCATTGCCGGTATCGACGCCGAAGATGGCGAGGGCGGCATTGGTGGAGGGATCGGCGCCGAAGATCTGGCTCGCCATGGCCGACGAGTTCGCCAACCCCTGCGCCGCGCCGAAGCTGCGGCTGGAGCGGTACGACTGCATCGTGTCCCAGGCGCTCGGGCCCAGACTGGAGACCATGTCGGAAATCCTTTCCTCACCGCCATCATCCCCGCGGAGCCTTAACATTGCGTTGCCGCCTGCCGCCGGACCGATCACCGGCCGTGATGGCGGCGATGACGAAAGCGCTCTGGACTGGCGCCCGCGCCGCGCCACACTGGGGGGGCCGAGGAGAGCCGCATGACCCTGACCACCCGCGAACTGACGCCCGCCGACCGCGCCGCCTGGGAACCGCTCTGGCGCGGCTACCAGGCCTTCTACAAGGTCGACATCCCGGCCGCGACGACCGACGTCACCTGGGCACGCTTCCACGACCCCAGGGAGCCCATGTGGGCCTATGGCGCCTTCGAGGGCGAGCGTATGGTCGGCATCGTCCATGCCATCCTGCATCGCTCCTGCTGGACCGTGGAGGACTATTGCTACCTGCAGGACCTCTTCGTCGACCCGACGGTCCGCGGCAGCGGCGCCGGCCGCGCCCTGATCGAGACGGTCTACGAGATCGCCAAGGCGAAGGGCGCCGGCCGCGTCCACTGGCTCACCCACGAGACCAACGACACCGCCATGCTGCTCTATGACCGCATCGCCGACAAATCCGGCTTCCTGCAATATCGCAAGATCTTCTGACCCGGCCGCGCCTCAGGCGCCGCGGTCCTCCTCGGCGGCCCAGGCCTCGGCCACCGTCGCGATGACGAGGCCGATGGCCGGGCGCGTCGTCATCAGGTGGTGCAGTTCCTCGGCATCGAGGGCGAGGACCTTGACCCGGCTGGTGGCCCGCACCGTGACGTCCATCGGCCGTCCGTGCAGCACCGCCGCCTCGCCGAAGCAGCGGCCGGCGCCGAGTATGCGGCGCTCGCCCCCCGCATCGGCCTCCACCTCGCCCTCGGCGATGACGAACATGGCATGGGCCGGCTGTCCGGCCCGGCAGATCAGCGCGCCGGGCTCGTAGGTGGCGCTGGTCACCGCCCGCATCACCTCGGCCACCGAGGCGGCATCCAGACCGGCGAAGAGCGGCACGCCGGAAACCATGCTCCAGGTCACGACGAAGTCGCGGCGCTGGATCTCGCGGGCGAAGGCGGTGGCGATGATCCCGACCGGCAGCGCCAGCATGGCGATGCCCGTGACGGCGGTAACGCCGGCGATGATCTTGCCGGCGGGCGTCACCGGAAAGACATCGCCGTAACCCACCGTGGTCAGGGTGATGACCGCCCACCACAGCGCATCGGGAATGGTGGCGAACTTGTCGGGCTGGGCCTCCTGCTCGGCCAGCCGCATCGCCGCCGCGGCGATGATGAGGGCGCCGAGGAAGATGATGAGCGAGGCACCGAGTGCCCGCCGCTCGCTCCACAGGGCTTCGGTCAGGCTGGAGAAACCGGGCGAATAGCGGGCGAGCTTGAAGAACCGGGCGAGCCGCAGCAGCAGCAGGAACCTGAGGTCGATCCCGCCGATCAGGCTGAAATAGAAGGGCAGGATCACCAGCAGGTCGACGACCATGGCCGGCGAGGCGGCGTGTCTCAGCCGGGCGCGTAGCGGCGACATCGACTGGAGCAGCGGATGCTCCGGCGCAGTCCACAGCCGCACGGCATATTCGATCGTGAAGATCACGGTGGAGATGATCTCGACGATGACGAAGAACGTGCCGTAACCGGCGGCGATCGAAGGCACCGATTCGAGGATGACGGCGAGCACGTTGACGAGAATGAGTGCGATCAGCGTCACATGGACGCCGTCCGCCAGGGCCGAGCCGGCAAGGCCCTTGTCGAGCAGCTCATAGACACGCCGTCGCAGCCCTGCCGCCGCCATGATCCCCCCGTTGTCGGGCCGACACCGCGCCACCCTGCCGCGCCGGGGCCCGGCCCGTCAAACCGCGTCGGCGCGACCGGATCTCAGGCCCCGGCGAGTGCGGCCTCGATGGCGGCGAGCGCGGCATCGGCCTGGTGACCGTCCGGCCCGCCGGCCTGGGCCATGTCGGGGCGGCCGCCGCCGCCCTTGCCGCCCAGCGCCTCGGAGCCGATCTTGACCAGATCGACGGCATTGACCTTGCCGGCGAGGTCCGCGGTGACGCCGACGACGATGCCGGCCTTGCCGTCCGCGGAGACGCCGACAATGGCGACGACGCCCGAGCCGATCTGCGTCTTGCCGGCATCGGCGAGGCCCTTCAGGTCCTTCATCTCGATGCCGGTGACGCTTTTGGCCATGAGCCTGAGGCTGCCGACCGTCTTCACCGGATCGGCGCCGGCGGCACCGCCGCCCATGGCGAGCTTCTTCTTCGCCTCGGCCAGTTCGCGCTCCAGCCGGCGGCGGTCCTCGACGAGGGCCTCGACCCGGGCTTCGACATCGGCGACGGAGGTCTTGACGAGACCGGCGACCGCTTCCAGCCGCCGCGCCTGCTCGGCGAGGTGGCGCCGCGCGGCATCGCCGGTCATGGCCTCGAGCCGGCGCACGCCGGCGGCGACAGCCCCCTCGCCCACCACGGTGACGAGGCCGATATCGCCGGTGCGCGCCACATGCGTGCCGCCGCAGAGTTCGACCGACCAGCCGGAGGCGGTCGAACCGGCAGGCGCCGGCCCCATGGAAACGACGCGCACCTCGTCGCCATATTTCTCGCCAAACAGGGCGCGGGCGCCGGAGGCGATGGCATCCTCCTGGCCCATCAGCCGCGTGACCACCGGCCCATTGGCAAGCAGCACGCGGTTGGCGATATCCTCGACGCGGGCGAGGTCCTCGTCAGCGATGGGCTTGGGATGCGAGAAGTCGAAGCGCAGCCGGTCGGGCGCGACCAGCGAGCCTTTCTGCGCCACATGATCGCCAAGCACCTGGCGCAGCGCCTCGTGCAGGAGATGGGTGGCCGAATGGTTGGCGCGGATCGCCGCGCGGCGGGCGTGGTCGACATCGAGCTGCACCGCCTGGCCGACGGCGAGCCGCCCTTCCGTCACCGTGACGGCATGGACGAAGAGGTCGCCAAGCTTCTTCTGCGTATCGGTCACCGAGGCCTTGACCCCCTCGCCGCTCATCACGCCGCGATCGCCCTGCTGGCCGCCGGACTCGCCATAGAACGGTGTCTGGTTGAGGACAACGAGACCGCTCTCGCCGGGGGCAAGGCCCGCCACCTCGGCGCCATCCCGGAGGATGGCGAGGACCTGGCCCTCCGCCGTCTCGGTGTCATAGCCGAGAAACTCCGTGGCACCGGTCTTTTCCTTGACCGCGAACCAGACCGTGTCGGTGGCCGCCTCGCCAGACCCGGCCCAGGCGGCGCGCGCCTTCTGCTTCTGCAGCTGCATCGCCGCCTCGAAGGCGGCGGTGTCGACGGCGATGCCGCGCGGCCGCAACGCATCCTGCGTCAGGTCCAGCGGGAAACCATAGGTGTCGTAGAGGGTGAAGGCGGTCTCGCCGGAGAAGGTGGCGCCGTCGCCGAGGCCGGCCGATTCGGTGTCGAGGATCGACAGGCCGCGCTCGAGCGTCTTGCGGAAGCGGGTTTCCTCAAGGCGCAGCGTCTCGCCGATCAGGCTCTCGGCGCGCACCAGTTCCGGATAGGCCTGGCCCATCTCGCGCACAAGGACCGGCACCAGCTTGTGCATCAGCGGCTCCTTGGCGCCGAGCAGCGAGGCATGGCGCATGGCGCGGCGCATGATGCGGCGGACGACATAGCCGCGGCCCTCGTTGGAGGGCAGCACGCCATCGGCGACCAGGAAGGAGGCGGCGCGCAGATGGTCGGCGATGACACGGTGCGAGACCTTGTGGGCGCCGTCCGGCTCGACGCCCGTCTCCACGGCGCTGGCGCCGATCAGCGCGCGCATCAGGTCGATCTCGTAATTGTCATGGGTGCCCTGGAGCACGGCGGAGATGCGCTCGAGGCCCATGCCCGTGTCGATGGAGGGCCGCGGCAGATTGGTACGGATGCCACCGGCCTGTTCCTCGTATTGCATGAACACGAGGTTCCAGATCTCGATGAAGCGGTCGCCGTCCTGCTCGGCCGAGCCCGGCGGGCCGCCCCAGATCTTGTCGCCATGGTCGTAGAAGATCTCCGAACAGGGACCGCAGGGCCCGGTATCGCCCATGCGCCAGAAATTGTCCGAGGTCGGGATGCGGATGATCTTCGAATCCGGCAGGCCGGCGATCTTCTTCCACAGGTCATGGGCTTCCTGGTCTTCGGAATAGACGGTGACCAGGAGCCGCGATACCGGCAGTTCGTACTCCTTGGTGATCAGCGTCCAGGCATGGGCGATCGCCTGTTCCTTGAAATAGTCGCCGAAGGAGAAATTGCCGAGCATCTCGAAGAAGGTGTGGTGGCGCGCGGTATAGCCGACATTGTCGAGGTCGTTGTGCTTGCCGCCGGCACGGACGCATTTCTGCGCCGTCGTGGCCGTCGTGTAGGGCCGCTTCTCGACGCCGGTGAAGACGTTCTTGAACTGGACCATGCCGGAATTGGCGAACATCAACGTCGGGTCGTTGCGCGGCACGAGCGGCGAACTCTCCACCACGGCATGGCCGTTCTTGGCGAAGAAATCGAGGAAGGTCTTGCGGATCTGGTTGACGCCGGTCATGGCCCGAACTTGAGGGTTGCGGCCGGGCCCGGGACGAGCGCGGCCTGAAGTCTGATCGGCGCGTGTTCTAGACCATTTTTGGCCGGAGGGAACCGCTTTCGATGGCGCGCCCCTGTCCGTGACGCCGCAAGGGTCTGCCGATGGCCCAGGGACCTGCCGCGCCGGCGCCGGAAAAGCCGCCGCCGGCCCGCTGGACGCGACCCGAATCGCGCGCGGCTCTGCGCCCGGAAAGCACCAAAGGCCGGGCGAACCCGGCCTTCGTGGCAATGGGGGACCGGCGCGCCAGGCTCAGTCCGGGCTGTCGACATCGCCGTCCGGATCGACCTCGCCGAGGATCTTCTCGGCGATCAGGCCGGCATTCTGGCGGATCGCCGCCTCGATCTTGCCGGCCATGTCGGGGTTCTGCTTGAGGAAGGTCTTGGCATTCTCGCGGCCCTGGCCGAGGCGCTGGCTGTCATAGGAGAACCAGGCGCCCGACTTCTCCACCACCCCGGCCTTGACGCCGAGATCGATGAGTTCGCCCATCTTGGAGACGCCCTCGCCATACATGATGTCGAACTCGACCTGCTTGAAGGGCGGCGCCAGCTTGTTCTTCACCACCTTGACGCGGGTCTGGTTGCCGACCACCTCCTCGCGGTCCTTGATCGCGCCGATCCGGCGGATGTCGAGGCGCATCGAGGCATAGAACTTCAGGGCATTGCCGCCGGTGGTCACTTCCGGCGAGCCGTACATGACGCCGATCTTCATG
>CALRLZ020000016.1:0-93063 GCA_943368975.1 Archangium gephyra | reverse complement strand
GCTGCTGCTCCTGCTGGGCCTTGGATGCTTCCTGCTCGGCACGCAGGCGCGCGGTCTCCAGGCCGCTGGCCCGGAACACTTCGGCGGAGCGGGCGATGTCGCCGACCTCGTCCTTGCGCTCGGCGCCGACGATCTTGACGTCGAAATTGCCGGTCGCGAGGGCCGTCAGGGTCTCGTTGATGGCGCGGATCGGCCGGGCGATGCCGAACTGGCCGATGACCAGCGCCAAGCCGGTGCCGAGGAGCACGGCGACGACGACAAGGGAGACGATCAACCGCGCCTGGCTGTCCTTCTCGGCCTGCAACTCCTTCGCCATCGTCTGGCTGCGGTTGACGAGCATTGCGACCAGTTCCTGGGCGCGCTTGCGCGCCTCGGCGATCAGAGGGTCGCTGGCCCTTGTCAGCTCCTCCAGCCGCGCGCTCTGTTCGGCGGTCGCCTTGCCCTGGATGGAAAGGCCAAAGGCCAGGGTCCGGTTGGTGCCGGCGATGGCTTGGTCCGTTGCCTGTTCCGTCCGGCGCAGCACCTCCTGCACCTGGGGATACGCATAGCCCCGGATCAGGTCGAACTCGCGCTGCACTTCGGAAATGAGCGGACGGACGAGCTCAGCGGACCGCCGGAACGATTCCCCATCCGCCTGGCTCGCGGCGACCATCTCGTAGCGGTTGATCAGGACGAGGGCGAGATTTGCACGCGTTGCTGCAACGGCCCTCGCACCCGCCTCAGAGGACTCCTGCGCCTCCCGCGCGACATGCGACAAGGCCGAGAACGCCATCCATCCGAGGGCGCAGATCAACGCATTGAGAAAGATGACCACCGCCAGAATCTTCGGGGTGGTCCGGAATCGACCGAGGATCGCCATGTGTTTTCTCCCTAGGATGGACGCCCAACATCCACGGCGAGACTCGTTAAAAACAAATTAAATTTGCACAATCATGACTATTTCCCGCTGTTAATTTTGATTATATCTCATATTATGTCGCATTACCCTACCGTAGACTCCAGTTTTTATGTGTAAAGAATGATGATCGCTCGACTTTAACTGATACCTTTCTTTGCGCAATATCGATGTCACCCGCTCTTATATCAGAGGCGCCTTTGTCATCTTGGCGCAATCGGACCGACCGCAGGAACATCGCGGGTTTGCGGCCCATCAGGCACCTCTATCGCCCAGCGATGGCCCCCTGTCGCGCGCGACGCCGGTCAGGACAACCATGAAGGATCGGCAATGGGCGTGAACATCGCGGTCACGCGGGTGGAGTGGCTCGCGGGCACCCCTCCCTGACCCGGTCGCACAACCACCCGATCCGTGGATCCCCCTGGTGCCGCCTGTGCCAGAAGACCGACACTGGAAACCGCCGGATCTCAATCGGCGGGCAGGCCGTCCTAAGGCGGAAATGTTCGGCGAACCCCTCGGCGACAGACGCGGGAACCGTGGCGATCATGCCGGTCTCGGCAACAATGATCAGCGCGGTCAGAAAGGACGGCACGCCCACCTTGATGTCACGGCGCAGGCCGCGCAGTTCCAAGGTCTCGTCGACGATGCCGGTCATCGTGCCGCGGAACGACACCAGCACATGCGCGGCAGAGCAATAATCCTCGATCGAGAGGCGTTGTGCGTTCTGCAGCGTGTCGGTCCGGCCGACGACGCGATACTCCTCGTCATACATCTTTTCCGACAGCACGGCCTGAGGCGGGTTCCAGATGGTGCCCACCGCGATATCGATCTCGCCCTCCATCAGCGCGTCGACGGCCGCCTGACGATCGAAGGGCTGAACGGACAGTTTCAGGCCCGGCGCCTGCCGAGAGAGCAGCGAGACGAGGCGCGGGAGAATGACAACCTGTTCAGCGTCGAAGGCGGCGATCCGCATCAGGCCCTGGGCCTCGGCGGGATCGAAACGACGCGGCAGGGCGACCGCCGTCCGCAGGGACTCGACCGCCTGCGCGACCGCGGGCTCGATCCCGAGCGCCAGCGCGGTCGGCTCCATGCCATGCGACCGCCGCAGAAACAGTTCATCCTCAAAAATCTCGCGCAGGCGCTTGAGGGCCTGACTGATCGCAGGCTGCGTGAGGCCAAGCTCCCGCGCGACCTCCGACGATTTCCGATGGCGCATCATTCCAAGAAAGACGAGCAGAAGCGTTATATCGAGTCGCCTCAGCGTATTTCTCCCGATTGCCGATGTCTTTTCCCCCAACTCCCGCATCCTTTTCAATTTTATTTGCACTTCTATAACTCACACTTTTATTTTATTTCTGAGTCCCCTCGATAAGCATCTGCACTTCTTAATATAATGAAATTATCTCAATTGTAGCCCTATCAATTTTTCTATTTACATAGCTATTCTGTTTTTTAACGCGGGCCATTAATTTTGCGACTCAACTTTTCTATTTTCTCATACCGAAACAGGCTGTTCTTTTCTACAGTATATTGTTTCACAATCGCATGCAGGCGATATAATTTGTTCTTATATCAGATTTTATACATGGCCACTCTTTCAGGGCTGTTCCATGGGACAGTGAAACGGCGCAAGGGAGGGCACATCTCCATGGCGGACGGGCCTTGTCGCGGCAGATGAAGCTCAGCCGGGACTTCATTCGTTGTCCGGGCGGCGCGCCCGAAGCCGTGTCCTGTCAGGTGATCCTGACCAGGTATCCAAGCGGCTGAGGGGAGACCAGGCTCGTGACCGTTTCGATGCGATAGATGGCGCGATCCAGCGACAGCGCGAGATGCTCTCGCAATGCATCTGCCGCGGCGTCGACTTGCCCGGCCACGAGGCGCGCGAGCACTTCGCGATGTTCGGGCAGGAACGGTTCGGTCGGAAAGATTCGGGGCGCCGTCATGTAGAGGAAGCTATGGGCGCTGAGCAGCGACTGGTAGAGCCCTATCGCTTCCATCATCGTACGGTTTCCGCAATGACCGATGAGATTGACGTGAAGCTCGTGCTCCAGCCGGTCGAGATCGGCGCCGTCGAGACATTCGGCCCGGGATATCGATGCATCGAGGCTGGCGAGCAGTGATTCCGCCAGTCCGGGCGGCAGCCGCGGCGCGGCGTTGATCAGGGCCTGGGGCTCGAGCGTCCTCCGCATCTCGTAGAGATCGGCCACATAGTCGCGCCCGAGACCCGGGACGAACCAGCGCGACCGGTCGTCCTTCTTGACGATCCCGCGCTGCTGGAGCCGGCCGAGGACCTCCCGCGCCACGGTCCGCGAGACGCCATAGTGTTGGGCAAGATCGGCCTCGACGACCCGCCAGGTGCCGAACGACATCCTCGCCACGAGATTCGGCTCGACCTCACGGTAGATGCGGGCCCAACTCGCCTCGGCCGAGACGCGCGGCACATCATGGTCTGTGGGGGAGATCGGGTCTGCGGCCTGCGGGCTCTCTGGCGGCCGGACGATATAGGCCAGCCCGCGGGGCGCGAGCCACCCGGCCTCCTTGAGTTCGTCGAGGGCACGACGGACCGGACCACGGCTTGTCCCGAACTCGCGCGCCACCGCAGCCGTGCGGATGAGCGTGCCGGCAGGGATCGCACCGGAGGCAAGCCGCTGCGACAACACCGAAACCAGCTGTTCGAATATCCGCGGCGCCTTGCCCTGCGGTGCATCCTGCTCCTGCACCCTGCCGTCCCCCTCCCCGTCGCGCGACAATGGCCGCGTTCCACCGCATTCGCCCGGGGACACTAGCGCGACACGCAGCCGCAGAAACAGGGGTTGCCGGATGTCGATAAATGTCTAGTGTATACACTAATCAAAAACGATATGCGGGGATGCGACGGGGATGGTGCTGGGGCGACTTGCCGGCAAGACGGTTCTGGTCACGGGTGCGGGACAGGGGATAGGCCGCGCCATCGCGCTCGCCTGCGAATGGGAAGGTGCCCAGGTTCTCGCGACGAGCCGGACGCTGTCGAAGCTCGAGGACCTGCCGCGCCTCTCCTCCCGGATCACCATCGCCGCCCTCGACGTCACCGACGCATCCGCCGTCGCTTCCGTCGTCGCCTCGGCAGGGCCTGTCGATGCGCTGGTCCATGCGGCCGGATGGGTGCATGCCGGAACGATCCTCGACTGCTCCCCCGAGGACTGGTCCCGCAGCCTCGACCAGAACGTCACCTCCGCCTATCGGGTCATGCGGGAGGTGCTCCCGGGCATGCTGCAGCGCGGGAATGGCACCATCGTCAATGTCGCCTCCGTCGCGTCCAGCCTGACAGGCGTTGCCAACCGGGCCGCCTATGGCGCGAGCAAGGCAGCGCTGATCGGGCTCAGCAAGGCTGTCGCGCGCGATTTCATCGGCCAAGGGATCCGCTGCAACGTCCTGTGCCCGGGCACGACCGACACGCCCTCGCTCGCCGAGCGCATCGCGACGACCGGCGATGCCGCGACAGCCCGCCAGGCAATGATCGCCCGCCATCCCATCGGTCGTCTCGCGACGGTCGACGAAATGGCGGCAGCGGCCGTGTTCCTCGTCAGCGACGAAAGCGCCTTCATGACGGGGCAGCTGCTGGTCATCGACGGGGGGCAGACGCTGTGACGGCAGGAGCGCTCCACAGGACAACTTCGCCGGACAATGCCGGATCGGTCCGGGCTGCGCCGGAGGACCTGGCGTCCTTCTGCCGGCAGGTTCTTGCCGCAGCCGGTGCGGACGCGGCCACCGCCGCCGCCACGACGCGGGCGATGATGCACGGCTCGCTGCTCGGCATCGACAGCCACGGGGTCAGGCTCACCGGCCATTACGTGAAGGCCATCGAGGGCGGCCGGGTCAATGGCCGTCCAAGCCTCGCGGTCACCCAGACCACGCCCGCCGCCGCGATCCTGGATGGCGACGACGGCCATGGCGCGGTCGTGACCTTCGCCGCCATGGACAAGGCCTGCGAACTCGCCCGCATCAACGGCATCGGCGCTGTTACCATCCGCAGGTCGTCGCATTTCGGCGCTGCGGGCGCCTATGCGCTGGCGGCCGCGGAGGCTGGCCTGATCGGGCTCACGGTCTGCAACTCCGACAGTTTCATGCGGCTGCACGGCGGTGCGGAGCGTTTCCACGGCACCAATCCCATTGCCGCCGCAGTGCCGCTGGCCGACGAACGGCCCTGGCTTCTCGACATGGCGACCAGCGCCATCCCGTATAACCGCGTCCTGCTCTACCGCAGCCTTGGGCTGCCCCTGCCCGAGGGCGTGGCGTCCGACGGTGACGGGATCGACGTCAATGACCCGCACGGGGTGGAAATGCTGGCGCCGCTCGGCGCCGCCTTCGGCCACAAGGGTGCCGGGCTCGCGGGCCTGGTGGAGATCCTCTCGGCAGTCCTCACCGGCATGAAGCTCTCGTTCGACATCGCCCCCATGGGCGGGCCGGACTTCACCGCTCCGCGCGGCATGGGCGCCTTCGTCCTCGCCATCGCGCCGGAAGCCTTCATCCCCCGGGCGGGCTTCGATGCTGCGATGCGCCGCTATGTCGACCGGTTGAGGACGTCGCGGACCGCTGCGCAGGGCGCGGTGCTCGCCCCCGGCGACCGGGAATGGGCGGAAGCCGCCCTGCGGCAACAGAATGGAATCCCGGTGGATCCGGTGACGATCGAAGACTTCACAGCACTGGCCGGGCGCTTCGGCATCGCCCTTCCGGCCTTCGATCGGAAGGCATGATGCAGCAGCCAACACGACCGTCCGGCCGAGGACGGCAAGACAGGGAGATGAAACGATGAAGACGGGACTCAAGGCCATGGCCGGCCTCCTCGCCGGCGCTGCATTCTCGCTCGCCATGCAGGCACCGGCGGCCGCACAGCAGTTCACATTGCGCTTGAACCACGTGCTCGCTCCGACGGAGCCCTTCCATGAAGGCTTCCAGCTCTGGGCGCGACGGGTCGAAGAGCGCACCCGCGGCGCCCTGCGCATGCAGGTCTTCCACTCGGCGCAGCTGGGTGTCGAGGAGGACATCATCGAGCAGATGCGCCAGGGCGCGAATATCGCCCAGAACACAGATGCCGCACGCCTCGGGACCTATGTCCGCGGCATCGCCGTGATGAACGGCCCCTATTTCGCCGAAACGCTCGACGAGGTGGCGAAACTGAGGGAGTCGCCGACCATCAAGCGCTTCGTCGACGAACTCGCGACCCAGCACGGGCTGCGCGTCGTCTGCTTCGACTGGGTTCAGGGCATGCGCCATTTCTACACCAACAAGCCCGTTCGCAAGCCGGAAGACCTGGCGGGCCTGCGCATCCGCACGCCCCCGGCGCCGATCTGGCAGGAATCGATCCGTGCCCTCGGCGCCTCGCCGGTCGCGATGGCGTTCGGCGACATGTACCCGGCCCTGCAACAGCGGGCGATCGACGGGGTGGAACTGGTCCACAACAACATTCCCGGTCGCCGCTTCTGGGAGGTTCTGAACCACGCCAACGAGACCTCGCACATCCTGCTGATCAACTTCCAGGTCGTCGGCGCGCAGTTTTTCAACCGTCTGCCGGCTGAACTGCAGACGGCCCTCGTGGAGGAGTGCCAGAAGGCCGGTCGCGAAACCTCGGAAAAGATCCTCGCCTCCGAGGCGCAGGTGCGCCAGACCCTGCGCGAGCGCGGGATGACGCTGGTCACCGACGTCGATCTCGCGGCCTTCCGCCGGGCTGGCGAGCGCGCCTATCAGGCGCTCAACCTGCTGGAAGTGCGCGACGCCGTCCATCGCGAGATCGGCAAGCAGCGCTGAGCACACAGTCAGCACGGGGAAACGACCATGCGATCCTTCCATCGCCATCTCGGCCAGGTCGAGGCCGTGATCGCCGGAAGCTTCCTCGTGCTGATGGTGCTGCTCATCTTCGCGGGCGGCGTTGGCCGACTGATGGGCTATCCGCTGAACTGGTCGGGCGACATGGCGACGGCGCTCTTCGCCTGGGCCTGTTTCCTGAGCGCCGACATCGCCTGGCGCAACAATGCGCTGATGTCGGTCGGGCTGCTGCTCGACCGACTGACGCCCTCGGCACGGCGCGCCATGGTGATCGTCAATCACCTGATCGTGCTGGCGTTCCTCGCCTTTATCGTGGTGGCGGGGCTGTGGCTCGCCTGGATCAGCCGCGCCCGAACCTTCCAGGGGCTTCCTAACGTCAGCTATTCCATCGTCACGCTCAGCCTGCCGGTCGGCTGCGCCCTGATGTTCCTGACCTCGATGCTCAAGCTACGGGACCTGATGGGACCCTCTCCCCAACCCACCGCTGAGCAGTGAGTCCGGGCGATGCTGACCGTCTTCATCGTCTTCGTCGTGCTCACGCTCATCGGCGTGCCCGTCGCCTTCGCCCTCGGCATCTCGGGCGCCATCTTCTTCGTTCTGAACCCTGACATTCCCTTCACCGTTCCGGTCCAGCTGACCGTCTCGCAGACGCAGAATTTCGCCCTGCTCGCCATCCCGCTCTTCATCATGGCGGGCAATTTCCTTAACCAGGCCGCCATCACCGAACGGATGATCCAGCTCGCAACCGTCCTGGTCGGGCGGCTGAAGGGTGGTCTCGCCCAGGTCGACCTCGCCCTCTCCGGCCTGATGGGCGGCGTCTCCGGCTCGGCCATCGCCGATGCCGCCATGTCGGCGCGGATGCTTGGCCCCAACATGATCCGCCGCGGCATGTCGAAGGGCTTCGTCGCCGGCATCATCTCGTTCTCGTCTCTGCTGACGCCGGTGATCCCGCCCGGAATCGGCATGATCCTCTACGGCACCGTGGGCCAGGTCTCCATCGGCCGGCTCTTCGCCGCCGGCTTCGTGCCGGCCTTCCTGCTGTGGGCGGCCATGGCGGCCGTCATCTGGGTGGTGGCGCGTCGGCGGGGCTATGACGCCGAACTCGCCGAACGGCCGACGGTCCGCCAGATCGGCAGCGCATTCAAAGCCAGTATCTGGGCGATCCTGTTCCCTGTGTTCCTGCTGCTCGGCCTGCGCTGGGGGGTCTTCACGCCATCCGAGGTCGGCGCCTTCGCCGTGGTCTATGCCGTTGGCGTCGGGGTCTTCGCCCATCGTGCGCTCACGCGTGCCGGCTTCATCGAAGGGCTGGAGATGAGCCTGAGGGATGTCGGCGCGGTCATGTTCCTGCTCTCGCTCGCCGCCATCTTCAGCTACGGCATCGTCTACGAGCAGGTGCCGGACACGATCTCGCGCTGGGTGCTGGGGATCAGCCGCGACCTCGAGACGGTCATGGTCATCATCGTCCTGCTCGTCATCGTGGCGGGCTTCGTCATCGACGGCGCGATCCTCATCGTCATGCTGACGCCGATCTTCCTGCCGCTGATCCTCAGCCTTGGCGGCGATCCCGTCCATTTCGGCATCGTCTTCATCATCGCGGCGACGATCGGGAACTTCACCCCGCCGGTCGGTGCCGCGATGTTCGCCGTCTGCACCATCCTGAAAGTGTCGATTGCGGAGTACACCCGCGAATCCCTGCCGTTCTTCGCCGCGGTCTGCGGCATTACCCTGCTCCTCGTCTTCATGCCCGCACTGATGCTGTGGATTCCCAACATGATGTTCGCGCGGTGATCGCCTGGGAAGCGGAAGCGTTGCAGCACCCGGCAGTCGCGGCAAGGCAGGTCGCGGCAGGTCCTGCGGATGGTTGCCGCATGTCCGAGGCCGTCTGATCGCGCGGGTCGCGGCGTGGCCTCCAGCAATGTGACCGCCGTCCGCCGCCGGCGGCGACCCGGAGCATCTCCCGATCCCGTTCACTCCTGGTGGCGGGCCCTGGCCCGGACACTCTCTTGACGCGCATCAATGTCAGAGGGGCGGGATCATGGTCCCTGTGACGCTGATGTGTTCCATCATTGTTTCCGAACGTTCGGTCGCGTCGCGCGGCCCTTGATGATCAGGCTCGCCCGTCCCTTCGGAACGACTCCCGCAGAAGAGCATTGATCTGTCCGGAAGATGGCTTCATCGGCCGGCGTCTTGGCCTCGGTGGCGGTCCTGTCATGGCAGGGCGGGTGTCCACGGCCCCGAACTCATCACGGCGCGGGTTCTGACACGGGCCGGCCTTCTGCGTGCCCACCTCTGCCGGGTTTCCGCCGGCAGACCATGCCTACCGCCCGAGACCGGGATGAATCCGCACCAGCATGATCGGAGTTCTTGCCATGACCACGCACCTGATCCCACCGGCCGTCGAGTCCAGCACCCGCGACCATGACGGCCTGTCGATCGTCCTGCACTGGTCGGTGGCGCTCGCGGTCGTCCTGACCTACGCCTTCGGCCTGCTCCGTGAGGGCCTGCCGCGCGGCCCGTCGCGGGACTTCATCCTCCTCCTGCACATGTCATGCGGTATTCTCGTCATGGCGGGGGCGGTCTTGCGCATTGCATGGCATGCCGGGCGCAGAAGCCTCGGTGCCAGGCAGCCCGTTTCCGCATCCAGGGCCGCGAGTCTCGCCCATCTGGCGCTCTATGCCGGCCTCGTCGCCGTGCCGCTGGCGGGCCTGGTCATGGTCTGGACGAAAGGTCAGGCCGTGCCGTTCTTCGGGTTGGTCGAGGTGCCACAGCTCTTGCCCTCGAACCGCACCGTCTCCAAGGCGCTGGAGGAGGTCCACGAGTTGATGGCTCATGGCCTCGTCGCGCTCGTCGGTCTCCACGCGCTCGCGGCGCTGTATCACCACTATGTGCTGAAGGACGGTGTCCTGGCGGGAATGCTGCCGCGGATGCGTTGAGCCTGGCAGCTGTGCCGCCGGCATCCACCATCGCCGCTCCCCGAGGAGGGACCATGCTCCGCCCAACGCCCGAACGGCACCTGATCTCCCGCATCGGCTGGCTGCGCGCCGCCGTCCTCGGCGCGAATGACGGGATCATCTCGACGGCCAGCCTGATGGTGGGCGTCGCGACCGCATCGACCTCGCCCCATGAGGTCATCGTTGCGGGGATCGCGGGGCTGGTCGCCGGCGCCATGTCAATGGCGGCGGGCGAATATGTATCCGTCAGCTCGCAATCCGATACGGAAAGGGCTGACACCGACCGCGAACGCGGCGAACTCGCATCGCAGCCGGCCATCGAGCTGGCCGAACTCGCCGCCATCTATGAGGCGCGCGGGGTCGACCCGGCGCTCGCCCAAGCGGTTGCTGTGCAACTGACGGCCAAGGACGCGCTGGCGAGCCACGCCCGCGACGAGTTGGGGATCACCGATGCGGGCGTGGCCCGGCCGGTTCAGGCTGCCCTGACCTCGGCCGCCACCTTCTCGCTGGGCGCGATCCTGCCGGTGATCGTCGCCATGCTGACCCCGTCCAGCCTGGCATCCACTGCGATCCCGGCCGCATCGCTGCTCATGCTCGCCGCTCTCGGCGCCCTCAGCGCCAGAGCGGGCGGGGCCGAAATCGGCAGGCCGACGGCCCGCGTTGTCTTCTGGGGCGCCCTGGCCATGGCGACCTCCGCTGCCGTCGGTCTGCTCATCGGGCGGGCCCTCTGACGCCAGAGAGCGGGTGGTGTGTCCTCGCGCCGCCCAGCAGGGACGGCGCAGGCATCGGCCATGATGAGCCGGTCGGACGGCAGGCCTGTGGCAGCGCTACCGCTGGCCGTTGCGGACGAGCCAAGCCCGCATCTCGGCGATCTCGCGCTCCTGCTCGCGGATGATGTCGGCAGCCCATTTGCGGACCTGTTCATCCTTGCCGTGTTCGAGCACGACCTTGGCCATGTCGATGGCGCCCTGGTGGTGGGGGATCATGCCGCGGACGAAATCGACATCGGCCTGGCCCGAGAAGGGGATGGCCATGTCGCGATGCATCCGGTCGTTGGCGGCCTTGAACGCGGCGACAGAGGGTGGATCGCCTGCCGTCGACGCGGACGGCGCAGCACCATGCTGATGCGGCGCGGGGGCCGCAGTTCCATGCTGGTGAGGCGCAGGCGCCGTGGCGCCGTGGTGCTGGCCGTGGCCGTGGTGCTGGGCGCCCGCGAGGTTCATCGCCCCGAGGAGGGCGAAAGTGGCGACGCTGGGGGCGATAACGGATCTCAACATAACGGAATATCCTTTCGTGGCTGAAAAATGAAGGAAAGGCACGGCGGAGGACCTAGAACCGCGCCTGGGCTGTCGCTCCCTGGGGCGAGGTGATCTGCACCGCACCGCGCGCACCGGCGGGCACGGGAACCGGCGCCGTTCCGACGAGACGGGACCCACCGGCGGGCTGCAGCGGAAAGCGGATGGTCTGCCCGTTCACCACCAGAATGGCGTTGGCGCGGAAACCGTCGGACGGGATCGGTCGGTCGTTGGCATCGCTCATGTGGACCACCACCTCGGTCGTACCGGTCGTCACGAGTTCGGCATGGTAGCGGGTACCGGCATCCACGAGCTTGCCGCCGTTGGGGCCCGGGCGGGGCTCATGGGCGAACGCCGCCCCGGCGGTGAGCATCAAGGCCAGGGCGGCTGAGATCCAGTGGGGCATGTGTCGTCTCCTCGGATGTGCCTAGAAGGCCACGGGGGCCTGGTGGCGGGTTGCGTTCTCGTCCGCTGCGGTCCTGGCTTCGGCGACAAGCCGCTCCAGTGACGGACGGCCGTAGCGCAGGAACAGGGTCGGGGTGAGAAGCGTGTCGAGCAGGGTGGCGCTGACGAGGCCGCCGAAGATGGTCACCGCCACGGGATGCAGGATCTCCTTGCCCGGCGCGGTCGGATCGATCATCAGCGGGATCAGCGCGACGCCGGCGGAGAGCGCCGTCATCAGGACAGGCGTCAACCGTTCGAGGCTGCCGCGCACGATCAGGTCGCGTCCGAAAGGCATGCCCTCGTGGATCGCCAGGTTGATCGTGTGGCTGATCTTCAGGATGCCGTTCCGCGTGGCGATCCCGGTCAGGGTGATGAAGCCGATCATCGAGGCCACGGACAGCGGCTGGCCGGCGATCCACAAGGCCACCACCGAGCCGATCAGCGCCAGCGGAACGCTGGTCATGATAATGGCGACGAAAACCACCGAGCGGTAGCGCGCGAAGAGAATCGCGAAGATCATCGCGAAGGAGACGAGCGAGAGCAGGCCGATGGTCCTCATCGAGTCTTCCTGCGCCTGGAACGTTCCTTCCAGACTGGCGAAGAAGCCAGGAGGCAGGGGCGTCGCGGCGATCGTCTCGCGCACCTTCGCGATCATTGCGGCCATGTCGGCACTGCCGTCGGCATTGGCGAGGACCACCACCCGGCGACGCCCATTCTCGCGCAGGATCTGGTTCGGACCGTCGGTTTCCACGACATCGGCAAACTGGCGGACCGGGACCCAACCCGCGGGTGTCTGGATCAACAGGTCGGCAAGGCCCTGGGTGGTACGCTGGACGTCGTCGAGCCGCAGCACGACGTCGAAGCGGCGGTTGCCGTCAACGATGCGCGATACGACTCGACCGTTGGAGAGCCGCTCGAGCTGCTCGGTGACGGCTGCAGGCTGGATTCCGTAGAGTGCCGCACGGCGGTAATCGACGATGACCTCGAGCTGCGGCACGCGCACCTGCCGCTCGACCTGGAGATCGACGATGCCGGGAATGGCCGCCAGTTTCTGCCTCATGTCCTCGGCCAGCGCGCGCAGGGTGTCGAGGTCCTCGCCAAAGATCTTCAGGGCGATCTGCGCCCGTACGCCGGACAGCATGTGGTCGAGCCGATGGGAGATCGGCTGGCCGATATTGGTCGCCACCGGCAGGACGGCGAGCCGGGAGCGGATATCCGCGATGATGACGTCCTTCGGCCGGCCGGGCTTCAGGGCGACCTCGACCTCCGACGCATGGACGCCCTCGGCATGCTCGTCGAGTTCAGCGCGCCCGGTGCGCCGCCCCACCCGCTCGACCTCCGGAACCTCCAGGATCAGGCGCTCGGCGATGAGGCCGACGCGATGGCTTTCGGCCAGCGATATTCCAGGGTTGAAGAGCATGTTGATGGTCAGCGTGCCCTCGTTGAAGGGCGGCAGAAACGCGCGCGGCAACTGGGACGCCAGGGCCCCGGCGCCGAGGACAGCCGCGAGGACGCTTCCCATCAGCAGGCGTGGCCGGCCGAAGGCCATGGCAAGCAGCGCCGCGTTGCCGGCCTTCAGGCGGCGGATCAGCCAGCTCTCGCGCGCATCGAGCCTGCGCATGCCGGGCAGGAGATAAAAGGCCATGACGGGCGTGAGGGTCACCGCGACGATCAGGCTGGACAGGATCGAGATGATGTAGGCCAGTCCGAGCGGCGCAAAGAGCCGCCCCTCGATGCCGGTCAGCGCGAAGAGCGGAACGAAGACGAGGACGATGACCATGGTCGCGTAGACGATCCCGGAGCGGACCTCCTGGCTCGCCGCCACGACCACGGCGAAAGCGGAGCGTGGATTTCCCGCCTCGCGGTTCTCGCGCAACCGCCGCAGGATGTTCTCCACGTCGACGACCGCATCGTCCACGAGTTCACCGATGGCGATCGCGATGCCCCCGAGGGTCATGGTGTTGATCGACAAACCCATCAGCTGGAAGACGATGGCGGTCATCAGGATGGAGACGGGAATGGCGGTGAGCGAGATGACCGTCGTCCGCATGTTGAGCAGGAAGACGAAGAGGACGATGGCGACGACGACGATCGCCTCGACAAGGACCTTCATGACGTTGTCGATGGAGGTCTGGATGAAGGTGGCCTGGCGGAACAGCACCTGATCGGCCCGGATGCCGTGCGGCAGGGTCGCGGTGATCTCCCGAAGCGCCTGCTCGATGGTCGCGGTGAGGCGGATCGTATCGATACCCGGCTGCTTCTCGATCGACACGATGACGGCCGGACGGCCCTGATAGCCCGCCTCGCCCCGCTTCACCCGCGCGGCATAGCCGACCTCGGCGACCTGCCCAAGCCGTACGGGCTGGCCGGAGACGCTTGCGACAACGACGCCGCGCAGATCGTCGAGGCTGCGGCTGCGCCCGATATTGCGGATAAGGAACTCGCGCCCATACTGATCGGCGAAGCCGCCGCCCGTATTGGTCCCGAACTGGCCGAGCGCGCGCTCGACCTGTTCGAGGCCAACCCCGAAAGCGCGCATGGCAGCGGCATTCGGCGCGATGCGGAACTGCCGGACCTCGCCGCCGATGGGAATGACCTGGGCGATGCCGGGAATGGCGAGGAGCCGCGGCCGGACGGTGAAGTCGGCGAGTTCGCGGAGGTCCATCGGCGCGACGGTGTCGGGCCCGGTGACCGCCACGAGCATGATCTGGCCCATGATGGAGTTGATCGGGCCCATCTGTGGCACGACGCCCGTCGGCAGTTGCGGCTGGATCAGCGACAGTCTCTCGGCGATCTGCTGGCGATTGCGAAAGATCTCCGTGCCCCAGTCGAATTCGACATAGACGATGGACAGGCCGATCCCCGAGGTGGAGCGCACGCGCGAGACGCCCGGCAACCCGTTCATCTGCGTCTCGATCGGATAGGTGACGAGTTGCTCGACCTCGGGGGGAGCGAGACCGTCTGCCTCCGTCATGATCGTGACCGTCGGGCGGTTGAGGTCAGGGAACACGTCGACAGGAAGGCGCGACGCGGTGAAGGCGCCATAGATCACCAGCATCGCCGCGACGGCGAGGACGAAGAGCCGGTTTTTCAGGGACTGGGTGACGAGGGCGTTGAACATGGCGCGCCCTAGCGAACCTGGTTCAGGAGTTCGGCGCCCTGGACGACGATGCGCCGGCCAGGCTCGACCCCGGAGACGGCGAGAACCCTGTCGCCATCCAGCGGCTCGACGCGGATTTCCAGCGGCACGAAGCGTTCGGCATTGGTATGGGCATAGACGATGGACTGGCCGTTGGCGCCGCGCACGACAGCGGTGCGCGGCAGGGCGATGCCACGACGCTCCTCGGTGGAGCGCGCGAGGACGGTGAGCAGCTGGCCGGGACGCAGGGCGCCCGCCTTTCCCGCGATGCCGAACTGAATGGGGACGGCCTGATTGCGATCGGCGAGGCCGCTGCCGCGATAGACGAGGCTGAGCGCGCCGCCCTCCGCCAGCCGGCCGGAGGCCTCCGCGGCCAGGGCGCGCACTTCGAAGGAGAGCGCCTCGACCCACAGGGCGTCGGGATCGATGATGAGATAGATCGCCGTGCCGGGATCGGCGATCTGCCCAGCGATTGCCTGAACGGAAGCCACGACACCGCTGACGGGGGCGACGAGGCGCTCCGGTTCGCGCGGGGCGCGGTCGAGATTGGCACGGCGCAGGCGAAGACCCGCCAGTTCAAGCTCCGCATCCTCGATCTGGGCCCTCGCCACCACAGACTGGATCTGCCTCAGCCGCTCCAGGCGCCGCTCCACGAGGGTCATCTGCTGTTCGAGTTCGCGCGCCTGCAATTGCTGCGTGGTGGCGTCGGCGGAGTTGATGGCCGGCTGGACGAGAGCGAGGACGTCACCGGCGGTGACGCGCGCACCGAGGCGCGGGAAGCCACCTGGCGGCGGCGCCAGGCGACCGGCAACGGAAGCCTGGACATAGCCGGCGCGGTTCGGGTCGGGAATGACGCGACCGGGCAGTTCGACGCTGCGCGGATAGGTGCGCTCCTCGGTGAAGAGCGTGCGGATCGCCAGGATGCGCTGCGTCGCCTTCGGCACGAAGAGTGCCCCGTCGGGAAAGCGCTGGGCAATGTCGCGCACGGCCACGGCGGCGGTTGGCCCCGGGGCGGTGCCGGATGGCGGAGCGGCCCGGGCGCCATCCTGTGCGACCAGCGCGAGAGCAAGGACAACGACAGCGGTCGCTGGGCGGCGGCGCAGCAGAAGCGCCGCGCAGAAGCCGGCAGCAAAGGCGACGGCGAGGGCGCCGTAGATCGCCATGCCTCCTTCGGCGACTCGGCTGCGCAGGTCCGCCGCGAGTACCCCGTCGACGAAGGCGGCCCAGCGCCCAGCCGCAGGCGGCGACGCTGCCACGGGCGCGGGGATGGTCAGCGAGGCCGTGAGGACGTCGACCGTCCCCCTCGCCTGGACGGTAATCGCCAGGGCGTAGTCACCGGGCTGCGCGATCCAGGGCGCAGCCACGCCATAGGCTCCCGTGCCGTCCGGCTCGGCCTTGACCGTGCCCTCCGGCCCATCGACCTCGATCGTGGCATCCTGTACCGGCTCATTGCCGCGGAATGTGTCGAGAAAAACCTGCAGCCGGCCGTCGCGGGCCACCAGGACGATCTCGAAATCCTCGGAAGAGGCATCGGCGCGTGGCGCGATGGTCGTGGAGACAGGCGGGGGCGGCGCACCATGATCATGCCCCTCATGGGCCTGGGACCGCCCGGCCGGGCCCATGACGGCCAGGCAAAGTGTGGCGAGGATCAGGGCCAGGAGAGGAGCGCGGGTCGTCACGGAGTTCTTCATGACGCACGGCTACATGCCGGGCCGCGACCTCGCATGTCGCGACAGTTACAGAATGTATCAGGAGACCGGGCCGCCCTCAGGCAGTGCAACGGTGACGGCGAGACCACCCTTCGGCCGCGGCCCAAGGCTCAACGTACCACCATGGCCCTCGATGATCGCCTTGGCGATGGGCAGGCCGAGGCCGAACCCGCCGGTGCCCTGGTTGCGCGAGGGCTCGAGCCGCACGAAGGGCGACATGGCCCTGTCGACATCGCCCGAAGCGATGCCGGGACCATCGTCAAGGATCGACACGACGAAGCGGTCGCCATCTCGATTTACTGCCACGTCGACGGTTCCGGCATATTTGACGGCGTTCTCGACCAGGTTCCCGAGGGCACGCTTCAGCGCGAGATGCCGCCCGGCGATGACGGCCGACGGCAAGCCGCCGAGGCCTATGGCGCGACCGCGATCGGCGAAGTCGTCGGTGATGGTCTGGAGGATCGCGACGACATCGACGCTGCGCACCTCCTCATCGGCCCGGTCGCCGCGCAGATAGGCGAGCGTCTGGTCAATCATCCGCTCCATGTCGTCAAGATCGGCGGCGATGGCTGTCCGCGTGCCGGGATCGGCGACATCCTCCACCCTGAACCGCAACCGGGTGATCGGCGTCTTGAGGTCGTGGGACACCGCCGCGAGGGCCTGGGTCCGGTCGTCGATCAAGGAGGAGATCCGCCGCTGCATGTCGTTGAAGGCGGCGGCGAGGTCCCGCACCTCGCGGGGACCAGTCTCAGGCAGCGGTATCACCGACTTCGTGCGGTAGAAGCCCTTCGCGGCCTCGGCGAAGGCGGACATCGGCCGGGTCAGCCAGCCAACGAGCAGAATCGACACGACGAGCGCGCCCAGCGCCATGAGCGAGGTGGAGAGCAGGGCGCCATGCGCATGGGTGGATCGCGTCGGCGGGGCGACAAGCCCGATATTGACCCAGCTCTGGTCGGGCAAGCGTATCGAGATCAGCGCCAGATGCGGATCGTCGGCACCGCGGCGGTTGGCGCCGATGACGAGACCTTCCTCCGCGAGCTCGGGCAGGACTTCGCGCAGCCTCTTGCCGAGGCTCTCCCATCGCGCGGCGTCGGGCCCCCCGGCAACGGCATGTTCGGCCCGGCTCCAGTGGGCGTCGACGGTACCGCCCGAGAGGTCGTGCGCCACCGCTTCGCGTTCCTCGGGCGGGACCCGCATCACCGCCCGCTTGATAGCGAGGAGGCGATCGGCGAGGCGGGCGTCGCTGGACAGGGCGACCTCGCGGTCGAGGCTGATCTGGTAGGTCCAGAGGCTGACGATGTGAACGATGCCGATGCCCAGAAGGACGACGAGAACGGTCCTCGCCGTCAGGCTGTCGAAGCGCGCCAACAGGCGGCCGAGCCGGGATAGCGGCCGCGGTTCAGAAACGGGAGACATCGGACGTGAACATATAGCCGGCCCCGCGGACGGTCTTGATGAGGTCGAGCGGACCGCCGATCTTGCGGCGCAGACGGCTGACCTGGACGTCGATGGTGCGATCGAAGGCCTCGGCAATGCGGTTGCGCGCGGCATCCAGCAGGAAGTCGCGGGACAGGACCCGCTGCGGCGCCTCGAGGAACGCGACGAGGAGATCGTACTCGCCGGTCGACAGATCGACGACGACGCCGGAGGGATTGATCAGCTCCCGCTTCAGCGTGTCCAGCCGCCATCCGTCGAAGCTGAAGCCACGTCCGGCACGGCCCGCGGGCGCCGCATCCCCGCGCGCGCGACGCAGCACTGCGTTGACCCGCGCGAGCAGTTCCCGGGGATTGAAAGGCTTCGGAAGGTAGTCGTCGGCCCCCACCTCGAGCCCGATAATGCGGTCGATGTCGTCGCCCTTGGCGGTCAGCATCACGACCGGCACGGATGAGACCCTGCGGAGGCTGCGGCAGAGGTCGAGGCCGTTCGTCCCCGGCAACATGAGATCGAGGATGATGAGGTCGATCGGCAGCCGCCCGAGGACTTCCTGCATCTCCACACCATTGCGGGCCGTGTGAACGCGAAAGCCGTGGCCACGCAAAAACTTGGCGACGAGCACGAGGATCTCGCCGTCGTCGTCGACAACGAGAAGGGACGACGTCGCGTTTGCCGGTCCGCCGTTGATGTCCACGCGAGAGCAGGTCCTGTGATGGGTCGGTCCGCAATAGCCATGCAGCGTATCGCAGCTGTCTCGGCACTGTAACAGATGATGACAGCTCCCGGCCGGTGGATGCGCGCTGCCCTCGCCGCCAGATCGACGTCATCTGCGATGGCACGTCCACCCGTGTCCACGGTTGCGAGCCCCGGGCCGCATTCCGGTCAGAGCCCGCTCGCCCGGGTTCATGCTGCAATGCACAGGCAAATCTTCTCCGCGGCCGGTGTCGTCCGAGCGGATTCTTCTCTCCGCAGAACCTTGGACACGCGCAGTTTTTCTTTCTTTTTCAACCCCTTGCCAATGCCCGGTTTGGCCGTCTCTTAAAGGTCCATGTCCTCAGTCTGGCTGCCGCCCAAACCCGCGTTCCGCACCGCGTTTCCCCCCCTCGCCGCCCGTCTTCTAGGAGCGGGGCTGGCGGGCTGCGTCACTGTCGGCGCCCTCGCCGGCTTCGGTTCGGGACGCCTGCTCGCGCTGGGGGTGATCGGCGTTCTGATGGGAATCGCGCTCTATCATGCCGCATTCGGCTTCAGCCACGGGTACAGGATGCTCTTCGCCGAAGGCCGGAGCGCCCATGTCCGTGCGCAGATCCTCATGCTCGCCACGGCGGTGCTGTTGTTTCTGCCGGCCCTCGCCATGGGCGAGGTCTTCGGCCAGCCGGTACGCGGTTTCACCTTCCCGCTTGGTGTGAGCATCGCGATCGGCGCCTTCGCCTTCGGGGTCGGCATGCAGATTTCCGGCGGCTGCGTCTCCGGGACACTCTACACGGCGGGGGGCGGCTCCGTGCGCATGTGGATCACGCTGCTGTCGGCCGTCGCGGGCGCCACGCTTGCGGCGTTCTTCTCGCCGCTCTGGGAGACTTTGCCACAGCTGCCGGCCGTGTCCCTGCCGGCGGTCATGGGGCTCTGGCCCGCGCTGGCTCTGCACCTCGCACTCTTCACCGCGGCCTATGCGGGCCTCATCGCCATCGAGCGCCGCCACACCGGCACCGTCGAGGCCATTGGCGGTCGCGGGCACTGGCTGACCGGTCCCTGGCCCTTCGCCTGGGCGGCTCTCGCCCTCGCCGTCCTCAACTTCGCCACGCTGCTCGTTGCCGGCCGTCCCTGGGGCGTGACGCAGGCCTTCGTCCTGTGGGGTTCGAAGGCCATCGAGGCGACCGGATTGGCCGATCCCGTGTTCTGGGCCTTCTGGGAGGAGCCGACGCGGGTCGAGGCGCTGCTGCGCCCGCTCACCGCCGACGCGACGAGCGTGATGAATGTCGCGGTGATGGCCGGGGCGCTGGTCGCTGCCCTTCTTGCCGGGCGCTTTGCGCCATCGGTTCGTATTCCGGCAGGAGCCATCCTGGGCAGCGTCATCGGCGGCCTGCTGATCGGGGCCGGTGCCATCGTGGCCACCGGCTGCAATATCAGCGCCTTCTTCTCCGGCATCGCCTCCGGCAGCCTCCACGGCTGGCTGTGGATCGCCGCCGCACTGCCGGGAAACTGGCTCGGCATGAAGCTGAGGCCCCTTTTCGGCCTTGATGGAGCCTTGTCCCGATGAGCCTTTCGACACCCGCCCTCAGCGGCATGGCCCTCTCGCTCGTCCTGTCCGTGGCACCCTATTCCCCCTTGCGCGCCGAAACCGCGACGGCCCCGGCGATCGCGCTTTCCTGCGCCGGATGCCACGGGCCCCAGGGTACCGGTGAAGGGTCCGTTCCACGCATCGCCGGCTATGACCGGCAGGCCTTCGTCCAGACATGGTCCGCCTTCCGCGCCAATGAACGGCCGGCGACGATCATGAACCGGATCGCGCGCGGGTTCACCGATGCAGAGGTGGCGCAGCTGGCCGATTATTTCGCGTCCGTGCGCTGAGGGGGACGAACCATGACCAACCTGACCCGCCGCACCTTCGGCCTTGCGACGACCGCCGCCGGTCTCGCCCTCGCCGCCCCCTCGTTGCTCCATGCCCAGACCTCCGCCAGGCTGGTGGTGATCGGCGGCGGCTTCGGCGGCGCCTCCGCCGCCCGCTATGCACGCATGGCGTTCCCCCGCCTCGACGTGACGCTGATCGAGCCGCAGACCAGCTTCGTCACCTGCCCCTATGGCAACCTCCTGCTGGCGGGTGAGCGCACGCTCCCGCAGATCACCCACTCCTATGAGGGGCTCAAGGCACGCGGCGTGCGCCTGGTTCACGACTGGGCCGAGGCGATCGATGCCACAGCCAGGACGGTGCGGCTGCGGAACGGGCAGACCGTTCCCTACGACAAGCTCATCCTGTCGCCGGGCATCGCCATCCGCTGGAACGCGATCGAGGGCTATGGCGAAGCGGCGGCCGAGGCCTTCCCGCATGCGTGGATTCCCGGCACGGGGACCCAGACCGCCCTGTTGCGCCGGCAGCTCGAGGCTCTGCCTGATGGCGGTGTCGTCGGCTTTGCCATCCCGCCCAACCCGTTCCGCTGCCCGCCTGGTCCCTATGAGCGGATCAGCATGGTCGCCAGCTACCTGAAGGCCCACAAGCCCCGTGCCAAGATCCTGGCCCTCGACGCCAAGGACGCCTTCTCGAAGCAGGCGCTGTTCCAGGATGCGTGGAACGAGCTCTATCCGGGCATGATCGAGTGGATTCCACTGAACAAGGACGGAAAGGTCACCCGGGTCGATGCGCGGGAGAAGCAGTTCGAGACCGAACTCGGGACGCGGCACAGGATCGATGTCGGCAATGTCATCCCGCCGCAGTCGGCGGCGAAGATCGCCATCGATGCCGGCCTGACCAACGAGACCGGCTGGGTCCCGGTCAATCCGCTCACCTTCGAGGCCACGCGCGCGCGCGACATCCACGTGATCGGCGACGCGAATATCGGCCAGCCCATGCCGAAATCGGGCTATGTCGCCAATTCGACGTCCAAGGTGGCGGTGGCGGCGGCCGTCGCGGCGCTCGAGGGGCGGCCGGCGCCGGCACCGACCGTCTATTTCAACACCTGCTACAGCCATGTCGGCCCGGAATACGGAATCTCCGTGGTCGGCATCTTCCGGCCCGGCGAGACGGGTTTCGTCGAGACGGCCAATGCCGGCGGCGTCTCGCCGCGCGGGCCGCTCGCCCAGCAGCGCGAGCAGCGCCGGCTCGAGGCGCTCCATGCCGATGCCTGGTACGACGCCATCACCAAGGATGCCTTCTCGTGACGTGGCGTGCCGCGGTCCTCGACCGGCGCAGCGTGCTCGGGGTCGCACTGACGCTTGTTGCCATACCGGCATCGCGCGCCGGCGACGCCCTGCCGCCGGACGTGGCGGCCGCCATTGCCGAACAGGTCGGCGGTGCCGCCGCCACTGAAGGCGGGATCGCCCTGCGCGCGCCGGAGACGGCCGAGAACGGTGCCTTCGTTCCGGTGACAGTCTCCGTGCACTCCGCCATGGCCGGCGAGGACCGCTGCCGTGCGGTCCACCTGTTCGCCACGCGCAATCCGACTCCGGGGGTCGCGAGCTACCGGTTCGGCGCGGGCATCGCGCGTGCCGAGGTCAGCGTGCGGGTCCGGCTGGCCGAGGGCCAGATGCTACTCGCCTATGCCGAAATGGCGGACGGCACGGTGCGCCGTGCCGGCGCACGTGTTGCCGTGACCACCGGCGGCTGTCTCACCTGAGGATGTTCCGATGACCACGCCGCGCATCAGGGTGCCGTCGAGTGTCAAGGCCGGCGAGCCTTTCGAGATTCGGACTCTGATCGACCATCCGATGGAAACGGGACTGCGGAATCAGACCGGCCAGGCCGTCGCCCGCCGCATGATCACCCACTTCGAGGCCCAGGCGGATGGCGCTGTGCTGTTCACCGCCGATTTCCGAAACGGGACTTCGGCCAATCCCTATGTCGCCTTCCACGCCCGGCTCGCACAGACGACGACGATCACCTTCCTGTGGCGCGAGGAGGACGGCAGGGAACATCGGGCGACGCAGCGCGTGACCGTCAGCTGAGCCGTGCCATATGGTCCGAAGCCGATCGGCAGCAGCCGCATCCGGGGGCCTTCAGCTGGTGATCTCCGATCCGACAAGAAGCGCACTGATCAGGCCGGGGGCGAAGGGGAAGTCCGGACAGGGCACACCGTCGCGGCGGAGAGCGTCGGCGACGGCATTGGCAACCGCACCGATCGCGCCGGTCGTGCCTGCCTCGCCCGCGCCCTTGGCGCCCAGGGGGTTATTGGGTGAAGGGCACCCCTCCTCCAGGACGAGAATGGGTGGCAGATCGCCTGCTCGGGGCATCTGATAGTCCATGAAGCTGGAGGACAGGAGTTGGCCGGCCGCGTCGTAGCGCACGGCTTCACCCAGCACCGCCCCGATGCCCTGGGCGACCCCGCCGGCGATCTGGCCCTGCAGAGCGGCATGATCGATGACAGTGCCGGCATCATCGACCGCGACATAGTTGAGAACGCGGATCACTCCGGTCTCCCGGTCGATCTCGACTTCGGCGACATGGCAACCCGCAGGGAAACTGACCGAAACCGGTGCACCGGCCCTCACCCGGAACATGTCGGCGTCATTGGCCCGGCCGATGATCTGTTCGAGGCTTTCGCCCTCCTGTCCAAGCTTTGCCGCGCGCTCCCGAATGAGGCTGCAGGCCTCGACCAGTGCGGACCCTGCAGCAGTGATCGACCGCGAACCGAAGGAGCCGGACCCGGCCAGGGTTGACCTGGCTGGACTGCCGAAGTGGGTGAATGTCCTCAGCCGGACGGCCAGCTGCCTTTCGATGATCCGGGCGAAAGCCTCCCCATGGGCCTGGCCGCTCGAACCGGTCACGGTGATGAGTTCGGCCGCCAGACCGTCACCGACCGATTTCAGCGTGAGTTCGACCTCGTCGACCGGCACGGGACCGCCGCCGGCCACCTCCGTGAAAAGGCTGAGGCCGATGCCGCGAAGCTGACCCCAACGCGCACTCGCGCGATGGCGGCCAGGGAAACTCGTCCAGCCCGCGGCATCCACGGCCCGCGACAGGAGACGCCCGTAGTCGCCGCTGTCATAGGCCACGCCAACGGCGGTGGTGTGGGGGAAGCCGGCCTTCGGTAAGTGGTTGCGCTTGCGCAGGGCGATCCGGTCGAACCCCGTGACGCGCGCGGCCTCGTCGACCAGCCTCTCGATGAGAAGGGCGATATCGGGACGCCCGGCTCCCCGATAGGGCCCGGTGGGGACGGCATTGGTGAAGTGGAGCGTCGGCTCGAAGGCCGCGACCGGAACCCGGTAGACCCCTGTGAGGGTCTGGAGGGGGTTGTGTACGTTGATATGGGCGCCGACCGGGGTGACCCAGGCCCCTAGATCGGCATCGAGCCGCACATGCAGCGACAGGAACCGGCCGTCGGGGTCGACCGCGAGCCTGCCGGCCAGCCGGGTGCCGCGACCGTGATGCTCGCCAAGGAAGCCTTCGAGCCGCGTGCCCGTCCAGCGGACCGGCCGGCCGACGATCCGCGCGGCGAGCAGAACGGCAGCATATTCCGGATAGGCCGGACCACGCGCGCCGAAGCCGCCGCCGACATCGACGGGGTGAACGCGCATCTTCTCGGGGGGCATGCCGAAGGCGACCGCGAGGTCCCGCCTGATTTCCGGAATGCCCTGGTGAGGGGCCCAGAGGTCGAAGCCGGCATCGTCCGGGCTCCAGCGGCCGGTCGCCGACCGCGGCTCCATGGCATTGGGAACAACCCGCGGCAGGTCGACGGTCAGCGTGATCACATGGGAGGCGGCGTCCTCTGCCTCGCGGCAGGCCACCGGATTCCCGAACAGGCCACGATAGGCGACATTGTCGGGGAAGCCGTCGTGAACTGGCGCGACGGCTCCGGACCCGGTCCCGGGCAGGCCGATATGCGCCGGCAGGTCGTCATAGGTGATGGCGACCTGCTCGGCTGCGTCCTGGGCCTGCAGCGCCGTCTCGGCCACAACGATGGCGATGATCTCGCCAACATGCCGCACCTTGTCCACGGCCAGGATCGGTCGTGACGGCACGGAAAACGGCCGACCATCGCGATCCGGATAGCGCAGGAAGGCAGGGAAACCCTTGACTGTCTCCGCATCGTGGCCGGTCAGGATCGCCAGCACACCCGGCAACCGGCGGGCGGCATCGACGGCGACGGCCGCCAGCCGCGCATGCGCCAGATCCGACCGGACAAAGACCGCATGCACCGCCCCCTCGACCTCGAGATCGGCGGTATAGCGCCCCTCTCCCGTCAGGAAGCGGTCGCGGTCCCGGCTCATCCCGCGATCCGGAACAGGGTCCTGGCATTGTCGGCGAGGATGAGGCGGCGCGCCGCGGCGTCGAGCCCGGAACAGCTCTCGACGAGACCGACGGGATCGAGATCGCCCATGTCGAAGGGATAGTCGGATCCGAGGAGGACCTTGTCGGCCCCCGCGAGGGCCACGAGGTTCTCGATGAGATCGGCGCGGAAGACGCAGGTGTCGAACCAGAAGCGCCGGAGATAGGCCGAGGGCGGGTCAGCCGTCAGGCGCCGCAATTCCGGGCGATGTTTCCAGGCGTGGTCGAGGCGCCCGACATAGGAGGGCACATAGCCGCCGCCGTGGCAGATCAGGACCTTGAGGTCCGGGTGACGGTCGAGAACGCCGCCGAAAACGAAATGGTGGAAGGCGATGGTCTCCTCGAGCGGCTGGCCCACGGTGTTGACCATGAAGAACGGCCCGAGCCGCTCGCCGTGCGAGAAGCCGAGGGGATGGATGATCAGCGGGGTCTGAAGCGCGGCGAGCCTCGCCCACAGCCTGTCAAAGGCCGGGTCGGACAATTCGCGCTCGTTGACGCGGGTGTCGATCTGGAAGCCGCGCAGCCCCTTCTCACCGGCGGCGCGGATCGCCTCGTTCTCGGCCCGGGCGGGGTCGACCATCGGCAAGGTGCCGAGCCCGACGAATCGGTCCGGTGCCTGGGCGACGAGCGCGGCCACATGGTCGTTCTGCATGCGGCTGAGCTCATCGTTGAGGTCGCCATCCGCCCAGTAGTGCTGCTGTCCCGGCGCCGGCGCGATGACCTGCCGGTCGACCCGCATGCGCGCCATGTCGGCGAGCCGCCGTTCGACCTTGTTGAAGGGCTCGGCGAGCAGCTTTCCCTGCTCGGCATCGACCGCCTTGCTCTCAGGCGACATGTCGCGCTTGTAGGGGATCACCTTGGGATCGAACCGACCGGCAACCAGCGCCTCGACCGGCGGGCAGAATGTGTGGGTATGGGCGTCGATGATCATGACCGGTCCGGGGTGATCAGGAAAAGGCGGGGGCGGCGACGGATACGAGGCCGGGCTTGCGGAGGTGCCACTCGGTTCGTGTCTGGAACGCGTGGGCAGCGCGCAGCAGCGTCGGCTCGGTGAAGGGCCGGCCGACGAGTTGGAAGGCGACCGGCAGATCGGCCGCCAAGCCGCAGGGAACGGCGATGACCGGCAGGCCGAGATAGCTCAGCCCGCGCGTGCAATGGGTGACCCGCGCAATGGCGGCCGCGACGTCCGAAGGGTCCCCCGTCGTCGTCTCGGCGATCGAGGGCACCCTATGCCGAAGCACTGGGACATGGACCAGATCGGCTTGGCCCATGGTGGTCGCGAGCCATTCACGGGCGATCGCACCGCGCAGCATCAAAGCTTCTGCATAGCGTGTCGCCGGATAGAGCAGGCCCGGTTCGATCCGGCTCCGGACCTGATCGGCATAGTCCTCAGGCCGTTCGATCAGCCAGCGCCGGTGATAGGTGGCCGCCTCGACGGTCATCAGGACATGGAACATGGCATTGACGACCGCCATGTCCGGAACCGGTGTCTCGATGACGGTCGCGCCGGCGTCGCGGAAGGCATCGAGGCTCGCTTCGATCGCTGCAAGGACCTGCGCATCCCCGGCCTCGCGGTAATAGGCCCGGGGCACGGCGATGGTGTGACCACGCAGATCCCGCGCAATTCCCGTCTCGAAGTCGCGGCAGGGTGCCCCCGCCGTCGCACCGTCGCGCGGATCTGATCCCGCGATCACCGTCATCATGCGCGCCACATCGCGGGCGGAACGCGCCAGCGGGCCGACGCAGTCCAGCGATGGCGCCAGCGGAACGGTGCCGTGAAGCGGCACGAGGCCATGGGTCGGCTTGAGGCCGGTGATACCGCACATGGCCGCGGGATGGCGGATGGAGCCGCCGGTGTCGGACCCGAGTGCCGCGGGCACCAGCCTTGCGGCGACGACCGCGGCGGAGCCGGAGGAGGAGCCCCCGGGGCAATGGTCGAGGCTCCAGGGATTGCGGGCGTGGCCGAGATGGCCGTTGAACCCCGTCGGGGACAGGGCGAACTCCGCCAGGTGCAGGGCACCGATGTCCAGGGCGCCGGACGCATCGAGCCTTTCGAGGACAGCCGCCGTTTCGGTGGCGACATGGCCGGACAGGATCTTCGAGCCCGCCTCGCTCAGGCCGCCGGCCCGGAAGAACAGATCCTTGTGGGCCAGCGGAACACCCGCCAGCGGCGCGAGCTTCGCCCCACTTGCGCGCCGACGATCGGCCTCGCGCGCCTGTTGCCGAGCCCTGTCAGGAGACAGGCGGACAACGGCGTTGAGGCGGCGACCGACCGTGTCGAGCGCGGTCAAGGCGGCATCTGTCGCGGCCTCGGACGTGACGGAGCCATCGGCGATCGCATCCGCGAGATCGACGAGGCCGAGGTCGAGGATATGGCTCATGCCCGGTCTCCCGGCTGGTCCGGCTCCGCGGCGGCCGCGAACCGCAGCGTGTGCAGGCTCCAGGGGGCATCACCGAGCTGAAGCCGCGCGAGGGCAAAAGCGGAGACGGTGGCGTTCATCTCAGCAACGACGGCCGCATGGCGGGCGAGCCGCGCCGCATCCATGGCCACGGCATTTCCCTGCGTCGCGACGACGCCGAAAAGGTCTGCGGGTTGCATCAGTGAACTCCGAGGAATTTGGTGAGCCGCTCCGGCTCCGCCTCGACTTCCGAGGCCAGCGCGTCATAGACGACGCGCCCGGTCTCGAGCACATAGACACGGTCGGCGACGGCGAGGGCGCTGTAGAGGTTCTGCTCGACCAGGAGGATCCCCAGCCCCGAGCGCTTGAGCTCGAGGATGATGTCCTCAAGGTTCTGCACCATGACCGGTGCGAGGCCCTCCGAGGGCTCGTCCATCAGGATCAGTTCAGGATCGATCATCAATGCACGGGCAACGGCGAGCATCTGCCGTTCGCCGCCAGAGAGCTGGCCACCGCGATGCTGGCGTCGTTCCGCCAGCCGCGGAAAGAACTCGAAGGCCTTGGCCACGGTCCAGCCGGTCTTGACGCTCTCGGGCTTGAGGGTGGTGAGATGCTCGGTCACCGTCAGGGATTGGAACAGGCGCCGTCCCTGCGGCACGATGGCGATGCCCCGCCGCGCGATCTGGTAGGACGGCAGCCCGAGGATCTCCTCCCCCTTCCATTTCACCGAACCGCCGCGCACGTCCGGCGGCGCAAGCCCCATGATTGAGCGGATCAGGGTCGTCTTGCCCATGCCGTTCCGCCCGAGAAGCGCGACCGCCTCCTTCTCGCGGACCGTCAGCGACGCACCCTGGATGACATGGGCGGAGCCGTAGAAACTCTGAAGATCCGAGACCTCAAGCATGACGCCGCGCCTTCCCCAGATAGACGTCCTGCACGTCCTTGTTGCCCCGGATATCCGCGGGAGCGGCTTCGACCAGAAGGTGGCCGTTGTTGAGGACCGTCACCCAGTCAACGAGGCCGAGCGCCAGGTCCATGTCGTGCTCGATGATGATCATGGTGAGATCGCGCGGGAGCGAGCGGATGATGTCGGCGACGATGACCCTCTCGGCGGGCGACAGGCCGGCAGCCGGTTCGTCGAGCAGGAGGATCCGCGGCCGGGCGACGAGCGCCATGGCCATTTCGAGCTGCCGCTGCTCGCCATAGGACAGTTCCTTGACGAGTGTGTCGGACCGGCCGACGAGACGCGACAGGCCAAGCGCCCGCTCGGCCTCGGCATCATCGGCCGCGGCGAGTTCCGGGCGACCGAGCAGCGAGAACTTCGCCTTGGACAGGCCGCGGATCGCCAACCGCATATTGTCGCGAACAGACAGGTTCGGAAACAGGTTGGTGATCTGGAAGGTGCGGCTCATGCCCCTGGCCGCCCGCGCATGGACGGGGGAGCGGGTGACGTCCTCGCCCTCGAAGACGACCTTTCCGGCGGTCGCCATGACAACGCCGGTGATCGCATTGAAGAGCGTCGTCTTGCCGGCGCCATTGGGGCCGATGATGGCCCGCCGCTCGCCGATGGCGATGGCGGTCGAAACCCCGTCGACAGCCTTCAGGCCACCGAACTGGACGGTGACATTGTCGAGGATGAGCTGTTTGGTCACGCTATCTGGCCTGTGTCGCGGGAAGGTCCGGCGGGCGACGAGCCGCCCGCCGGAATGGGGCGAGGCTCGCTCAGCGCTTGATGCCCTGGAACGTGCGCGAATAGGATGGCTGCTTCATGTACTCCGCCGGATCATAGGGGCCGAACTGCGAATAGTTCGGGAAGGTCTCGATCGGCACGTTCCAGAACTTGCCGTCGGCCCCGCGCTGCACCTTGCGGATATAGAGGTCGTAGACCGGGTTGCCGAAGCTGTCGAGCTTCACCGGGCGACCGAGCGGCGAGCCGGTGAGTTCGGTCTTCAGGACGGTCGACAGCAGGAGGGCGCGGTCGTCCGTCTTGCCGCCGATGGTCTTCAGCGCCTCGGCGACCCACATGGCGCCCGAGTACATCGAGAACCCGTAGAGCGAGGGCATCTTCTGGTACTTGGCCGTGTGGCGCTTGACGAAGTCGACGGTCACCGGGTTGTCGGACCCTTCCGCGAAATGGGCGCAGGAGACGATGCCGTCGACCTCGGCGCCCATGGTACGGATCACCGACTGGTCGGTCATGTTCATGGCGCCGAGCAGCGGAATGCGGCCCTTGAGGCCGAAATTGGCATATTGCTGCATGAAACGCGTGGCATCGGCGCCGGTTTCCATGGCGAAGATGGCGTCGGCGCCCGCATTGGCGAGCTGTCCGAGATAGGGGCTGAAGTCGGCGGTGTTGAGCGGATGCCAGAACTGGCCGACGATCTGGCCGCCGCCTTCGGTGAAGCGCTGGGCGAAGCCGCCGCACTGCTCATGGCCGAAGGTGTAGTCCTGGCTGACGGTGGCGATCTTCTTGTAGCCCTGCTTCAGCGCCCAATCGGCCAGCGGACGGGTCGTCTGGCTCGCCGTGTAGCCCGCCACCCGGATGACGTTCGGGATGCGCTGGCGCTGAGTCAGGTCGTCGGCGGCGATGATCGGGATGAAATAGGGCGTGCCGGTGCCCTTCACGTAGTTCGCGACGGCCAGCCCGGTATTGGCCAGCAGATTGCCGAACAGCATGTCGACCTTGCCCTGCTCGACGAGACGGCGGGCCTTCTGCAGCGAGACGTCCGGGTTCGAGCCGTCGTCCTCGACGACAACCTCGATCTTGCGGCCGGCGACCTCGGACCTGTTCTCCTCCCAGTACATGTTGAAGCCGTCGACCATCTCACGGCCACCGGCCGCGACAACGCCTGTCAGGGGCGCGAGCAGGCCGATGCGGATGGGCGCGGCCTGTGCCCTGGCGAGATAGGGCATCGGGAAAGTGCCCGAAGCGCCGGCGGCCAGCCCCAGAGCAGTGGTCGTCAAAAAGCGTCTGCGATCCATTGTAACCTCCAGCCAAACCAAGAAGCCGCGAGCCGGCATCCTTGTCTCTTCGATGCGCCGGGACGGCGCGTCATCTGTTATTCCGGGCGAGGATCATGCGGATGCGCCCGACGATCCCTTCCGGCGCGAAGACCATGATCAGGACAAACATGAGCCCGAGAATGCTCAGCCAGCGCTCGGTGTAGGAGCTGACGAAATTCTCGAGCGAGATGATCGCGGCGGCGCCGACGAAAGAGCCGAACAGCGTGCCGATCCCCCCTGTGATCGCCATCAGAAGGCCGGCGACCGACTGGGTGAGCGCGACCGTCGACGGGCTCACGAAACTGTTGAACATCGCGTAGATCGCACCGGCGATGCCGGCGAAGAACCCGGACACCGTGAACGCGATGAACAGATGCAGCGGCACGTTGTAGCCGAGGCTGCGCATGCGGCTTTCGGAATCCTTGATGCCGCGCAGGGTCAGGCCGAAGGGTGAGTTCACGAACCGCCACATCACGAAGGTGATCACCGCAACGGCCGTCAGGACCAGGTAGTAGAAGGCGGAATGGGTGGCGATGAACAAGGGTCGCACGGAGCCGCGGATCCCGTTCTCTCCGCCCGTCACGCTGGTCCAGCGCAGGCAGACGCCCCAGACGATCATGCCGAGGGCGAGTGTCAGGAGCAGGAAGTAGACGCCGGAGGTCCGGATCGCCAGCAGAGCGAAGATGGCCGCGACGGTTGTGGCCGCCGCGACGCCGACCAGCATGCCGGTCCAGGGCGAGCCGCCGAGCGTGGTCGACCAATAGATCGTCACATAGGTCGCGGTGCCGAAGATGGCGCCGTGACCCAGCGGCGTGCGGCCCGTATAGCCCGCGAGAATGTCGATCGACATGGCGAGGACGGCAAAGATCAGGACCTGCGTGGCGATGCTGACATAGTAGTTCGGCAGCATGTAGGGCACGGCGACGAGGGCAAGCCCGGCAATGGCGATCGCGATGACCCGCGCAGGTGTCAGCGCCACAGCCGAAGGGCCTGCGGGCCCCCCGCCGGCGGGAACGGAGGCGAGATCGCGGCTCATACAGCCCTCCCGAACAGACCGAGGGGCCGGAAGGCGAGGATCAGCGCCATCGGGCCGAAAATCACGAAATAGGCGAGCTCGGGAAACATGACCTGGCCGACCGAGTTCAGCATGCCGACCATCAGAGCGCCGATGGCCGCGCCGACCAGCGATCCCCGGCCTCCGATGATCACGACCGCGAGGGAGAAGACGAGGATCTCGGAATCGGCGCTCGGATAGAGCGTCAAGAAGGCGCCACCGACCGTGCCGCCGAGGCCCGCGAGGGCGGCGCCGAGCATGAAGGTGATCATGAAGATGAGGCGGATATTGATCCCCATGGCCGCGACGGTCTCGGCGTCGTCGACCCCGGCCCGGATCAGCGCGCCCAGGCGGGTGCGGTTGAGCAGGAGCCAGAGGAGAATGAAGACGACGATGCCGAGGACGAGGACGAAGAGCCGGTATTTCGGGTAGAAGATGCCGCCGAGATTGACCGCGCCGCGCAGGAATTCGGGTACGGGAACGGTGAACGTATCGCCGCCCCATATGACCAGCGCCATGTCGTTGAGGATGAAGGCGACGCCGAGGGTCAACAGGACCTGGCGCAGCTCATAGCCGCGGACGAAGCGAAGAAGGCCCTGATCAAGCACGAAGCCGATGATCGCGATCACGACCATGGCGCCGAAGATTCCGGCGACGAAATTGCCGGTCAGGCTGGCGACGGTGTAGCCGACATAGCCACCGAACAGATACAGGGCGCCGTGGGCGAGGTTCACGATGCGCAGGAGGCCGAAGATCAGCGTGAACCCCGAGGCCACGATGAACAGGAGCCCCGCGAAAGTCAGGCCGTTCAGGATCTGGAAGGCATTCAGAGCGCCCATCAGCGGACTCCGCCGGGCGCTTGCGGCCTCTGGCTCAGGTACCAGTCGTAGATCTGCTCGCCGCTCATATAGGCGACGCCGTCGTGACGGCCGATATGCTCGAAGATGCGGGCAAAGTGCTTCAGCCGGTGTGGCGCGCCCATGATGTAGGGGTGGACGACGAGCGCCATCACGCGGGCGGAATCGCGCGCATCGGCATAGAGCTGATCGAACTGGTCGATGGCCCGGTCGTAATATTCGGAAGCCTTGTGATGCTGGATGAGCATCATGGCGACGTCGTTGCATTCCTGCGTGTAGGGAATGTTGACGATGGAACCGCCGCGGGTCTTCAGCTCGACCGGCTGATCGTCGAGCACCCAGTCGCAGAGATAGTCGTAGCCCGCCTCGTGCAGGAGATCAGGCGTCTCCCAGGTTTCCGTCAGGCCCGGCCCGAGCCAGCCACGCGGACGCTTGCCCGTATAGGACTGGATCGCATCGGTGGTCTTGGCGATGTCCTCGCGCTCGTCAGGCACCTTCTGCATGTTCTTCTGGGTGTAGCCATGCCCCATGAACTCCCAGCCGCGCTTCTTGGCGGCGGCGGCGATCGGCTCATAGGCGGTGATGGCCGAGCCATTGATGGCGAGGACGGCCGGCAGGGCGTAGTGGTCGATCACCTCCAGCATCCGCCAGAAGCCGACACGGTTGCCGTATTCGTGCCAGGCCCAGTTCGGGATGTCGGGCATCGGCGAGCCGCCGGCCGGTGGCGTCAGCACCGTGCGCGGCATGGTCTCCTTCGGATTCCATTCCTCGACATTGACGATGAGCCAGACCGCGAGGCGCTTGCCGCCTGGCAGGGTCAGCCTCGGACGCTCGGAAATCGCCGAATAGGCAATGCGTTCGGTCGGCAGCATGTCAGGCCTCCCCTGCGCCGATGACGATCGAAATCTCGCCCAGGCCGTCGATGGCTCCGGTCATCTCATCGCCGGGGACGACCGGACCGACACCTGCCGGGGTACCCGACATGATGATGTCGCCGGCTTCGAGGGCATAATCCTCCGAAAGCTTCGCGACGATCTCCGGCACGTTCCAGATCATCTGCGAGAGATCGCCGCGCTGGCGCTCCTGCCCGTTGACCGACAGGGTGATCGCGCCCTCCAGGCGGTGACCGACCAGAGATGCCGGGTGGAGCGGCCCGCAGGGCGCGGAGCGGTCGAAGGCCTTGCCGGCCTCCCAGGGCAGCATGCGCTTGCGCATATCGACCTGGCGGTCGCGGCGCGTCAGATCGATGCCGATGGCATAGCCGTAGACGTGGTCGAGCCCGGCTGAGGCGCGAATGGCGCGCCCGCCTTTGCCGATGGCGATGACCAGCTCGATCTCGTGCTGGAAATCGGCGGTACCGACCGGATAGGGAATGGTGGCGCCCGACATGACGATCGCATCGCGTGGCTTCTGGAAGAAGAAGGGCGGGTCGCGCTCATCCCCTTCCTTCATCTCGCGGATGTGCTCCACATAGTTCCGCCCGACGCAGTAGATGCGCCGCACCGGAAACAGGCCGTCGCCTCCCGCGACCGGGAGGGTGACGACCGGTGGGGGCGCGAGAACATAGGCGGAGGCGGGCTGGGTCATGGCGCGCTTCAGGCTCCGGCCTTGGCGGTCTGGTACCAGTCGTAGATCTCCTCGCCGTTCCACATGACGACGTCGCCGAGCGAGCGGGCGTAGTCGTAGACCTCCTCGAGGTAGCGAATGCGGTGCGGTTGGCCGGAGATGTAGGGGTGGATCGCCACCGCCATGATCTTGGCGCGCTCGCCCCCTTCCGCATGCAGACGGTCGAGGGAATCCTTGCATCGGGTCGCCCAATAGGCGCTCTCGTGGTGTTGCACGATCATGGTCGGGATATCGTTGAGCTCGACCGTATAGGGCAGCGTCGTCAGCGGGCCCTTCGCGGTCTGGATTACCGAGGGTTCGTCGTCCCAGACCCAGTCGCCAATGTATTTGACGCCTGCTTCCGCCAGGAGTTCCGGGGTCTCGTAGGTCTGCGTGAGGCCGGGCCCCAGCCAGCCGATCGGCCGCTTGCCGGTGAACTTCTCGATCACGTCCATGGAGCGATGGATCATGCCGCGCTGATCCTCGACCTTGTGGATCGGCATCTGCTCATAGGCATGGCCCATGAACTCCCAGCCGGCATCCCGCGCCTCTGCGGCGACGCGCTCGTAGTCCTCGCAGACGCGCGCATTGAGCGAGAGAGTCGGGCGGATTCCCAGACGGCGGTAGAGGTCGAAGAAGCGCCAGACGCCGACGCGCATGCCGTATTCGTGCCAGCTCCAGTTCGGCACGTCCGGCAGCAGTACCTGGCCGGTGGGGGCGGGAATGACCTGTCGGGCCATGGGGCGGGAAATGTCCCAGACCTCCAGGTTGACGATGGTCCACAGGACCACACGCGCCTTGCCCGGCAGCTTCAGCGGCGGGCGGTCGACGATGGCGGAGAAGGGCGCGCGGTCGCGGGGCAGCGTCATCGGAACGGGTCCTCAGCGGTAAGTTACGGTCCAGTCTTCATTGATGGTCGAGCCCGCCTGCCGAAGAATGACGGACATCGGGCAGCGGGAATTCAGCTGGCGACGGATCTCGGCCATGTCGCCTTCCGAGCCGCCGGTCGTCGCCTTGATCTTGAGGTCGATGGTCGGGAACGGCACCGGGACGTCGGCTTCCTGGTCGATGCCGCGGTGGTCGAGCATGCCGATCACCTCGATGCCGTCGATCTTGAGGTCGACACCGAGTTCATGCGCGATCCGTCGCGCGATCACGTTGGTGCAGCCAACCAGCGCGCCGAGCATCGTCTCCAGCGGCGTCGGAGCGACATCGGTGCCGTGCCGATAGGGTGGCTCGTCGATGACGAAAGAATGGCCGCGCACGCGCACTTCCGTGAGCGACATCGTGGGGCAGCGACCTTCAAGCGCGACCCGGATCAGCGGTTTCTGGGTCACCTTCATGGGATCGCCTTCCTGAGATCCGCGAGCGACGGCGCGAGCAATCCCTCAAGGCTGGTGTAGAAGAAGCTGGCGCCCTTGTTGCGCCAACTGGCGATGGTGGCGGCCGTCACCGGGAGGCCGAAGGCCATGCCGCGGGCGATGAGGCCGGCGGCGCAATCATCGACGGCCTGCCTGAGCTCCGGGCGTGACGTATCGCCGAGGAACCCCATGGAATGGGCGAGATCGTTCGGCCCGATCAGGATGAGATCGATCCCGGGCGCGGTGGCGATGGCGTCGAGGGCCGCGATGCCACCAACGCTCTCGATCTGCGCGATGAGCAGGAGGTCATCCTGCCTGCCCCTGGTGGCCGCCCGCGCCGTGGCGACCAGCATCTCGCATTCGGCGCGGCTTTCGACCTGGGGCAGGACGAGGCCGTCGATGCCGCAGTCGAAGTAGCGCGTGAGGATGGCCGGGTCGCGGCTCTCCGACCGGACGATCGCCGAGATGCCCCCCGCCTGGGCCGCGCGGGCCATGGCCGGAACGGCGTCGACCGAAACCGCGGTCCTTTCGCAGTCGATGAAGAGGCAGTCGGCGCCGAGGCGTGCCAGCATGTCCGCCGCCGGCAGGCTGACGCCGCCGGGATTGACGGCGATCACCGTCCCGCCCGCCTTCAGCCGCGCCTTGGCATGGTTGTTCACGCGGCGGCTCCCTTGGGCGCTGCGAGGACGCCGAGGCCCATCACCGCGTCGGTGTCCATTACGAAGCCGAAGGCGGTGCGGATGCAGGCGAGGCCCGCCTTGTGCAGTTCCGGCCCGTCCATGGTCTCCACGCAATCTTCGACGACGATGACCGCGTAGTCGCGGACGTTGGCGGCGGTGGTGGTGGCGAGCACGCAGGAATTGGTGTTCACGCCGGTGATGAGCAGCGTGTTGATCCCGTGGGTGCGCAACAGGAAATCGAGGTCGGTTCCCAGGAAGCAGTCATAGCGCTTCTTGGTGTCGACGACCCAGTCCCTCTCATCGAAGAGCTCGGGGATCACGGTGCAGCCGGGCCCGCCGAGAATGTTGTGCCGCATGACGTTCTTGCGGGGATTGCCCGGATCCTCGGCGCGCGTGCGCCAGAAGGCGTTGGCGCGGATCTCGGCCTCGTCGCGATAACCGGTGATCTGGTGGATGACGGGAACGCCGTTCTCGCGGCACCAGTTGAAGAGCCGGCGGTTGGCGGCGATGACCTTCTTGGCGACCTCCGGCGAGGTCGGCATGGTGGCGACCTCCATGTCGAGATGGCCCCGATGGAGGTCGATGGCGATGACGGCCGCCCTGGGATGATCGACGCCGAGATTCATGGGACTTGCTCCTCTCCGCGGCTCAGATGAGCGGGTTCCAGCCGGTCTTCAGCAGGGCTCGCTGGTCGATGCCGAAGACGTCGGCGAGCCAGTCGGCCAGGAGCTCCTGGCCGATCGTCGGATTGTCATGCTGGCAGTGCTCGGCTCCGGTCTCCTCCGGATCGACGACGCGGAAGGTGACGTCGACGCCCTTGCTCTTGGCGTATTCATAGGCCTTGGTCGCACCGGTGACGGTGAGGACGTCGTAGCCGCCGTGCAGGATGAGGTAGGGGCATTTCATGTGGTCGAGATGGCCGTTGAGGGTGAAGTCCCTCGCCTTCTCCATCGCCTCTTTCATCGTCGGCTTGCCGAAGACCCACTTGATGTGCATGGCAAGGCCGAAATCCTCGCCCTTGTCGCCCCACATCTCGTGCACATCCCAGATCGCGCCATGAGAGATCGCCGCGGCAAGACGGTGCTCGTAGCAACCCGCGCGCGCGGCATAATAGCCGCCGAGGGACGAACCGCAGACAGCGATGCGCTTAGGGTCGACGTCGGAGCGCGTCTCGAGCCAGTCGATGCACTTGCCGATGGCGAATTCCGTGTCGACGCGGTTGACGACGCCATGCCGGCGCAGAGTTCCGCCCTGCCCCGGCCCGTCGATCATCAGCACCGAGATGCCACGCTGCAGGCAGCCATGGGCCTGCATGAACCACATCTCGTCCTTGATCGAGTCGAGGCCGCCCATGCAGATCAGAACCGGGAGCTTGTCCCCCGGGAACGGGGCGCGGACGAAATAGGCGCAGATCGGCTTGCCGTCCTCATAGGGGATGTCGACGACCTCGCCCGGCGGGTTGAGATAGCCGATGAACTTGGTCGAGCAGGCTTCCATGGCCTCGAAGGTCGGCAGGCGGCGCGGGTCAGTGGGTTCGAGATGGAACTCGGCCTGGCGATAATAGTCGGCGGCGCGCAGGAAGCAGTTCATCGCGGTGCGAACATGCCCATCGGCTTCTGCCCTCAACCCGCGCTCCCAGTTGCGATCACCGATCCGCTTCCACTCGACGTGCCAGCTCTCGAGGTCGCCGGGGATCATCCGGGACGCCGCCTGGAACACCTCCGAAACGCTCCCGCCACCCTCCTGGGTCTCGCCGAGCCCGCGGCGGAACTGATAGGCCAGCCAGGGATGCTCGGGCCAATGGTGCCAGCCATAGGGCTGGTAGTGCGGCAGACGGTTCTCCGTGATCTGTTCGATCGCGTTGTCCGGGAGACTGGCCATCGATCAACTCCGCTACACGGGTCCGCGAACCGGGGGCTTTGCGGTTCTCTCAGTGCCGATGATTGGATACAAAACTTCAGTCGTCAACTCAGAATGTATACATTTATGCACATTATGGTGGCGAACCGCGCCCACCAATTGCGCGATTTCGCTTCATTCTGCAGCAGATTGCGTACATTGCACAGTTGGTCTGGCCAGCGTCCCACTTGCGCATGGTCGAATTCCATACAAAATGAGCGACAGACTCATGGTGGTTGCAGCCGGGCCGGGCCCTTCGATGGAAGACGCACACAGCGCAAGTCAGGACGATAGCGTCGGCCAGAGCCGAACGCGCTCGCTCTCGGTCACCGACAGGATCCGGTCGGCGATCCTGTCCGGTGACTTCGCACCGGGAGAGCGGCTGCGGGAGGTCCAGCTGAGCGAGACCCTCGGGGTGTCGCGGACGCCGATCCGGTCCGCCCTCCAGGCGCTGGCGAGCGAAGGCCTTCTCGACTACGCGCCCAATCGTGGCTATGCCGTCCGCAGTTTCCAGACCGCCGAGATCGTCGACGCCTATGAGATCAGGGCGATGATGGAGGCGCTGGCGGCCCGTTTCGCCGCCGAGCGCGGGCTGACGGATACCGAACGACGGGTGGTCGAAGCTGCGCTCGCGGACGGGGACCTTCTCCTCGCCAAGGGCAGCCTGCAGGATGAAGATCGCGTCACCTATGGCGCCATCAATTTTGCCTTCCACGACGCCATCCATTCGGCTGCGCGCTGCCGGATGCTGGGCGAGATGATCCGGCTCTGCCAGAGCGTCGCCCCCTCCTCCCACCGCAACATTGTCGCCTTCGAATTCGACGACGTGAGGCGCCGTCACGACGACCATCACCGCATCTATGACGCCATCCTGGCGCGCGACAGCTATCGTGCCGAAATCCTCATGCGCGAACACGTCGCAAGCGTCAGGTCCTCGCTGGTGCGGTCGATGCTCAAGCGGGGCTCGGGCTCTCCGGCTTCGGGCACGACCGGGACCATCGCCGATCGCGCCAGGGCGGCGAGCTGAGCGAGGGCACGGCCTGGAATGTCCGCATCGGAATGATCGAGGCGGTGAGACCTGCCCGGCCGTGCCGGCATGCAGTCATCGGCGGTGGCGCGTCCGCGCCCAGATCGCCAGTTCGATCACGACCTTCGTCATGACGGCAGCAAGCGCGAGACAGAACAGGGCTTTCGAGACCACCCCCATCGTGCCCTCGATCAACAGGGCATGGACGATGGTTCCCACGACGATGACCACGGCCAGTCCCGTATGGCCGATGCGCCAGGTGGCCGGCGCCAGGCGAAGTTTCCTGCGCAGCAGCGCCAGCAGGGCCGCCGCGAAGACCGCCCACATGGCGACGACGCCCCAGACGGAAAACGGCGTCGGTGACGCGAAGAGCAGCGCGTCGATGACGTCCGGAGCGCTCGTCACCCACAGTCCGCCGACATGGGCCAGCACCAGGACGACCAGCGCGACACCGAGCCACCGGTGCACCTGCCGTCCCGGGCGGACGGGAAGACCGGGCAGATGCCCGCCGGCGAGCAGGGGCTGGACCAGCAAGAGCGCCATGGCCGCAATGCCGGCAAAGCCGGCGGCGATGTAGACGGGTTCGCGCCAGGCCAGCAAAGGGCTCCGCGAAGCGATCGCGATCGGCACACAGACGGCGACGGCCAGCGCCGCCCAGATCAGAACGGCACGGATCGACGGCACGAGGCTTCAGGCCGGCTGGAGCACGAAATCGACGCTCAAGCTCGTATCCCGCGCGCTGGCCATCACCGGACGCAGGAAGACGGTCCTGAAGCCCGCGCCTTCGTAGGCGAGATGGCCGTGCGGCTGGCCGAAGATGGGAACGATCTGTGGCATTTCCAGGCGGAAGCTGCCGTCCGGACCGGTCAGGGTCGCACCATGGCTGTGCGGGTCGGATTCGCGCCCCTCGGTGGTGTGCGCCCAGATCTGGATGCGGATTCCCGGCAAAGGCGCGCCGTCGCCGGCACGGCGCACGGTGCCCTTCATCCAGAAACCGCCGCCGCCGATGCGGCTGACGATCGGCGCGCCGGGAATGTAGTTGTTCGCCCCACCCCGCATCGTCGGCGTCGGCGCCAAGCCCTGCGCCCGGGCGGGCACCAGAAGCTCCAACGGCGGGGTCAGCAGGGCTGCACCGGCAATGGCCGTGCTGGTACCGAGGAAGCGGCGGCGAGTTGTTCGGTCGTTCGTCAACGCAGTCTCTCCTGTCCCCGGTTCCGGAGGCTGCGTGGTTCGGCGCAACCGGGTCAGCCGGCGCCCGTACCCCTCCGCATTCCGTCTCGTTGAACCATAAGGAGGGCAGGACCGTGGTTCGGCAAGCCGATCGCGGGGATTTGACCAGAGGGGCTCGGGGCTCGCCTGTTGCCGCGAGCCCCGTATGGCCCGGAGCGGCCTACTGGGCCTGCATGCCCGCCTTGGCTGCGACGTCCTTCCAGAGGGCGATCTGGGCCGCGACCTTCCGCGCCATCTCCTCGGGCGAGCTGGCGCTCGGGTAGCCGCCGAGGCTGGCGAGCCGGGCGCGGACCTCAGGCGATTCGACGGCCTGACGGATCGCCGTGTTGAGCCTGTCGACGATCGGACGCGGAACATTGTTCGGCGCGGCGAAGCCGATCCAGGCCATCATCTCGAGGCCTGGCGAGACGCTTTCGGACAAGGTCGGGACGGTCGGCGTGGCCGGCCAGCGCTGCGGCCCGGTGACGGCGAGTGCCCTCAGCTTGCCACCCTCGATCGACGAGAGGACGGCGGCACCGGGAGCGATGATGAAGTCGACGCTGTTGCCGAGTACCCCAGTGATCGATCCGGAATCGCCGCGGTAGGGAACATGGACGAATTTCACGCCGAGCGCACTCGACATCAGTTCGAGGCCCATATGGTGGCCCGTTCCGACGCCGGCCGTACCCGCGGTCAGGGTGTCGGGCTTGGCCCGGGCTTCGGCGACAAGATCCTGGATGGTCTTGAAGCGGGAAGCTTCGTTGACGACGATGAAGAAGGGGAAGTCGGTGACCATCGACAGGAACTGGAAATCGCTCACCGGATCGAAATTCAGCGTCCTGATCAGCGCCGGGGAGATGGCGTGGGCGGTGGTCAGAAGCACGATCGTGTAGCCATCTGCATCGGCCCGGGCCGTCGCCTGGGAGGCGATGTTGCCACCGGCACCCGGGCGCGGCTCGACGACGAGGGTCTGGCCCAGCGTCTTGCGCATCTCCTCGGCCATGATGCGGGCGACGATGTCTGCGTTGCCGCCGGCGGCGAAGCCATGAAGGATGCGGATTGGACGGTTGGGGAAGTCGTTGGCCATAGCGGGGGTCGCCAGAGCGACGATCCCCATCAGAAGGGCGGCGAGATATCTGCGCATCGTATCCTCCAGGTCATTTTTGTCTTTGCGTGCCGCGGGGCGACGTTGAAGCCGCCTCGAAGCTGGTCAGGGCCGGTCAGGCCAATGGGTCAGGCACTTGGACACCGAGCTTCGTGGCAAGTGCCGCGAGCCGGGAGCGCGTCCCTTCGGCGACGGGAACACCATCGGCGAGCCGGCGGCGGCGTTCACCGTCCCCCCGTTCGCCTGGCAGGAGGACGGCGCCCCCAGCCATCGGCTCCAGCGCCTTGATGGCGGCGGCAAGATCGGTCACGCCGATGGGGAACTGCTCTGCCGCGCCGAAGGCGGAGGGGTCGAGCGCCACGACAATCCCGTTGCCGCCGGGCTCGATCCCTTCGCGCAGGGCCATGGTGATGAGCGGGTTCCCCACCAGCACGCTTGCCAGGATCTCGATCATCAGTGACAGGCCCGTGCCTTTCGGCCCGGCCATCGGCAACACCGCCTTGACCTGCGCCGGATCGGTCGTCTCGCGGCCCTCGGCATCGACCGCCCAGCCGAGCGGGATGGCGCGGCCGGCGTCCTTCGCAGCGGTGATCTTGCCGGCGGCAACGGCTGCCGTCGACATGTCGAAGATCATCGGTCGCGCGGGCTTGGCCGTCGGCACCGCAATGGCCAGGGGATTGGTCGAGACGCCCTCGGACCGGGACCCATGATAGATCATCAATGGCTTCGATGCCGTCATGACCATTGCGGCGAGACCAGCCGCGGCGATCTTCTCGGCATAGATTCCGATGGCGCCGGCATGGGTGATGCGCTTGACGACGCACCAGCCGACACCGTGATCGCGGGCCTGGGCGATGGCCCTGTCACAGGCGGCGTTCATCGCCACGGCTCCCGGCGCCCGGTCGGCATCGATGACGCTGACCGCGCCGCGCCCGGCGACCAAGCGAATGGAGGCCGCGGGATTGATCAGCCCCAGTTCCACCATCTCGACATAGCGGGGGATCCGCAGGACGCCGTGGGACTCGACGCCGCGCAGATTGGCCCAGACCAGCATTTCTGCGGTCTGAGCGGCATGGTCGGGTGCAAAGCCACCGGCCTCGAGGAGCGCGCAGGCATAGCGCTCCAGCGTCGATGCCGCGATACGCCTTGCCGCGGACTTCGCCATTTCAGGCTCCCAGCGGGCTCGGGATAAACTTGTCGAGCCAGCCCTTCAGAATGCTCTTGGTGCGCGGCGCATCCTGCGGCGACAGGGGAAAATGCGAGGTTCCGGTCACGATGAGGAGTTCTGCCGGCTGGCCTGCCTTCTCGTACATCCGCAGCGACTGTTCGGTCGGCGTGATGATGTCGTCGGCGGTGTGGAAGAACAGGACCGGGCGGGGGGAGATGTCGCCGACCACGTCGTCGGCACGGAAATTATACATGCTCCAGGCCGTCTCGACCGGGATCTCCATGATCGCCTTGGGCGAGAGATTCTTGCGCAGATGCTCGGGAATGGGCACTGCGTCGAAGCGCGAGATCCACATGCTCTCGCCGGTCTGCTGCTTGTGGCGGCGGCCCTTCTCCAGAAGGCCGGTGAACTTCGCCCAGGCCTCGGGCGTCGGATGCTGGCCGCGGAACTTCCGCTCGCCGTCGCCCCAGCCGCAGGACGAGATCACGCAGGCGAAGCGGCTGTCGATGCCGGCGGCATAGACGGCGACAGCCGCGCCGAAGCTGTGGCCGAGGACGCCGATGCGGTCGGGATCGACCTCCTCGCGGGACTGCAGGAAGGTCAGGGCATTCTTCGCATCGGCCACCTGATCGAAGCAACGGACCTGGGCCCGCTCGCCTTCACTCTCGCCGCAGCAGCGGAAGTCGAAGCGCAGCGCCACATAGCCCATCTCCTCGAGCATGCGCGCCTGGATCTCGGCATGGGACTCGTCCTTGGAACCGACGAAGCCGTGCAGGACGATGAAGGCCGGCAGCTTCTGGCCGGGCTTGCGTCCTGCGGGAACGTGCAGGACGGCGGAGAGCTTCAAGCCATCCGACTGGAACGAGAGCTTTTCTTCCATGGGGCGATCCTCGGGCAATGCTTGGTTGTTGGCGCGGATGGTGGCTGCGGGCGGTCGTCGTCAGCCGAGTTGCGCGAAGGGGAAATGGAACTCGCGCCATTCGAGGGGCGCCGGCGTGCCCCACACGTTCATCGCGCGCACATTCCCCGGGCGCTCCAGGTTGGTGATGACATTCGCCGTGAAATTGGCGTCGTCGGCGATCAGCGACATGCCGCTGGAGCACTCGATCATCGCACCGGCGGGATCGATGTAATAGGAATAGACGTTGTCGCCCGGACGATGACGGCCGGGACCCCACAGCATCTGCTTGTCGAAGCGGTCGAGCGTGTCGCCAAGGCGGATGAACTGGCTGGCGTCCAGGAATTCGAACGAGATGTGGTGCACGCCCGGCCCCCTGCCCTTCACGAGGCCGAGGATGTGGTGCTGGCGGTTGCCGCCATACATCCAGCTGAGGCTATCGTTGACGAGCCGCTCGGACAGCCGCAGGCCGCCGATGATCTCGAGCTGCCGGCGCGTCGCGGCGGGATCGGGGGTCAGCAGGTTGATGTGGTCCATCCGGTTGGCGCTGACGCCATAGGTCGGATGACGGCGCGCCGCCAGATCATCGCGGATCGGGGTATGGATCTCGAAGCGCAGCCCCTCAGGCGTCACAAAGGTGAAACCGGCCGCCATGCAGGACAGGCTCGGCTCGCGGCTGACGACAGTACAGCCGGCCGCAGCGACATTGGCTTCGGCGGCGCGGACCGCATCGACCGTCAGGGCCTCGAGCCCGATGGTATGGGCGGAGTTTTCGGCGGCATGGACCAGCACGAGCTCGACCGCACGACCGTTTGAACTCAGCCAGGTCTGGCCTTCCCCCTTGTGGGTGACCTTCAGACCGAGGATCTCGGTCGCTTCGCGGACGACGGCGTCGACCACGTTGGTGTTGATCTTCATGTGGCCGATGGCGTGCACCAGGTGCGTCATTCGTGCGCCCTCCCGCTAGGTCTATTGGCGATTTTGGTAGCGCAGTCCGCGGCCCGGATCAATCCATTTTCGACTGATGGACACATTTTCGAAAATCCAGTGATTCAAGCTCTCAAGGCCTGCCGCTGCCTTCATGGCGTCCGCTTACGAGAACCGCGCAAGCGCTGGTATCCAGGGGTATTTTCGATATTTCTTGGGATTTGCGCTAGGCTCGCGAAGCTGCGATACAGAGTGAGGTCGCCGCATGCCGCATCGCTTCCGCGATGCCGTGCGGACCGCCGCTTGGCCCACGGAGCCGTTCGATGGCCGCGAAGACAGACATCAAGGGAACCGACGAGACGCGGGCGGGAGACGTTCTCCACCGCATGCGCCTCGACATCATCAGTTGCGCCCTGAAGCCGGGCACGCGCATGCGTTTCGAAACGCTGAAGGAGCTCTACGCCGTCAGTTTCTCGACCTTGCGGGAGGCCCTTCAGCGCCTCGTCGCCGAAGGTCTGGTGATCAGCGAAGGGCAGCGCGGTTTCATGGTCGCGCCCCTCTATCTCTCCGATCTTCAGGACCTCACCGACGTCCGCGTGCTCGTCGACCAGGAATGTATCGGCCGCTCGATCCTTCACGGCGACGACGAGTGGGAGGCGCAGATCATCGCCGCCTTCCATCGCATGGACCGTCTCAAGGCGCGGCTGAACGACCTCTATTTCATGTCGGACGAGTGGGCGGTGCTCCATGGCGATTTCCACCGCTCGCTGGTCAGTGCCTGTCGTTCGCCGACGCTGCTCGATTTTCGTGACAAGCTGTTCCAGCGCGCTCATCGCTATCGCCGGATGTCCTGCCAGTTCCGGACGAAGTGGCGACCGAAGGATGTCGAGCACCGCACCTTGATGGAAACGGTCATCGCGCGCGACGCGCCGGCCGCCAAGGACATGATCGAGCGGCACATTCGCGAAACGACGGAAAACGTCATCCAGAATGCCGGGCAGTTCCTGAGCACGGAGCCCACCGCCTTTCCCGGGATCCTCAAGAGCATTGCCGCCGAATAGGGCGGGACACGGCGATCCGGGTTGTTGTCGCGGCAGCAGGACCGCGCAGCGTCGATCGCGCTGTCCTTCCGCGATTGCGAGTGGATCGGGCCTCCCAGATCGCGCGATCCACTGCGCTCCGGGCGCTGTCAGCGTAACCTCGACGGGGCGCCCGCTGTGACGTCGGGGCCGCCGCACCGGATCCGTTTGAACAGAACGCACGATAGCATCGACAACGGCAGGCGGATCGATCGCCAGATATCCGCTGACGGCAGGGGGGCGTGGAGGGTCTTCTTCACCCGGCTACGGTTCGCCGGACGGATGGCGCCGACAAGGCCCCGAATGCGACCGGTGCCCCGTCAGCAGTCACTTTCCGCAGCTCTTGGCGATCTCGTCCATGTCCCGCGCGTCCGTCTCAACGTCCTAGGACCCAACACGATGCCGGCGGCCTTGATCGTCAACCGGAGCGGAGCAAAGGTCCAGCTTGATGGGATCGCCCGCTCACCGCAAGCGGATGACTAGCGTGTCGGCGGCCTGGGATTCGCCAGGAAGAACCGCACCATTTCCCGGCTCGCATCGGGCCCCCTCGGCTCCGTGAACGTGCCCGCCGCATTGCCGCCGGACCAGGCATGACCGGCGCCGTGGACCAGCCAGCGTTCGATCACTGGCCGGCCCTCCGGCAGTTCTTCGACGGTCAGGGTGTAGCGAAGCCCCGCCGCAGTCGTGCCCGAGGTGGTGCGGATGATCAGCGTACCCGCCGCGGCGCGGCTTTGCGCCAGGACCTGATCGGCGTTGACCGGATGGACGGTCATGTCGCGGTCGCCGTGGAACAGGATGGTCGGCACGAACCGGGCGCCGGCAGAAGGACTGCGGTGAGGCAGTTCGGCCGCCCCGGCGCGCATGGCCGTGAGCGCCGATGCCATATCGCGGGCCGCGCCACATGCAAGGCCCGAATGGACGCCCACGGCGGCGAAGATGTCGGGATAGACCTCGCCCATCACCGCCGCCGCCGCTCCGCCGGCGGAGAGGCCCGCGATGAAGACCCGATCGGGATCGACGGCGACATCCCCGGCGATCTGGCGGGTGATCCCGGCGATGATCGACGGTTCCCCGCCAACGCGCCTCTGGTCCCTTGCGCGGAACCAGTTCCAGCATTTCTGGGCATTGGCCGCCTGGCTCTGGCCGGGATAGGCGATGAGCATGTCGTGCTCGTCGGCCAGACGGTTCATGCCGGTTCCGGTCGCGAAATCGTCCGGCGACTGCGTGCACCCATGCAGCATGACGATGAGCGGTCGCGGCCGGCCGGCGCCTCCGGCGGGAACATAGAGTTTGTAGCTCCGATCACCTTCGCGGCCGCGATAGTGACGATCGGCGAAGTGCCCCTTCCCCCGCACCATGGCCTGGTCGGGCCCCTGTGTACCGGGAACCGTCCAGCTGCCCTGCGGGGGCGCTGGCGTGAGGTCAAGGAACGGCCGTCCGGCAGCGGCCTTATCGGGCGGATCGGCAAACGGGGCCTGCCCGCGCAGAAGGGCAGTCGCCTCCAGGAGCCGGCCGGCTCTGGTCAGACGAGTGGCCTCGATCATCGCTTCCATCGAAACAGCGGGCATTCTTCATCCTGGATTGGTGTGTAAGGGCAAAGAAAACCGGTTCTTCCTTGCAGAGTACCCGATGGCATGGCGGTCGCCGACACCATTTTGCGTCGCAGCACGAGGGAACGCTCGCGAAGCCGGCCCGTTCCCAACAGGGCGCCAACCTTTCGCGCGCGCCATTACAGGCCCTTCGTCTCACGCCGCCGGCGGGGCGGGCGGCGCGTCGGCGTCCTCATGGACGATCGAGACCAGCGTGCCGGGATAGCCCTTCTCGACGACGACGGTGGCCTCCAGATGGCTGGCAAGTGCCTGGACAATGCTCGTGCCGAGACCCGGCGGAGGACTGACGTCGCCCATGCCCACGCCGTCGTCGCCGACGGAGAGCGTCCAGTCGGGCCCGCCAGACTGATAGTCGACCTCGATCTTGCCGGCTCGCCCGTCGGGAAAGGCATGTTTCAGGGCGTTGATGACAAGTTCCGTCACCAGCAGCCCCAGGCTGACCGACATGTCGGCATTCACCCAACAATCGTCGGACGTGACGTCGAGCCTGACCAGACCCGGATCGAAAATCATCGAGGCCGCGAGGCTGTTGCAGAGCTGGGCGAAATAGGGGCGCACCGCGACCTGTTCGATGCCGCTGATCGCCAATTGCCGCTGCACGGCCGCGACGGAGAGAAGACGGTGATGTGCAGCCTCGAGGTGACTGCGCGTCTCCTGGGACTGGACCTTGCGCGCACTCTGCATCAGCAGGCTGGCGATGATCTGGAGGCTGTTGGCGACCCGGTGCTGGATCTCCTGGACCAGCACGACTTTCTGCCGCACGAGATCGTCCTTCTCCCGCAGAACTTGCCGTGCCGACGCTTCATTCGCCCGCAACTGCGTGACGTCAGTGATGGTGACGAGGAGCCGCACATCACCACCGTCGCCGTATCGAAGCTTGTGGGCATTGACGACGAGGAACCGCGCCCGATTGGAACCGCGGGCGAATTCCAGCTCGTAAGGTCCCACCTCCGTATCGCTTGCGATGGCGGCCAGCAGAAGCGAGCGCAGCCGCGGCAGCGCCCAGTCTCCGCTCCCGGGGGAGAACAGGTCATGGCCCTCGACACTGCCTGGCTCGAGCTTGAAGCTGCTGTAGAAGGAAGCGCTCGCCGCGACGACGGAGAAGTTCTCATCCAGCAGCAGAAGGGGAGCCTGTGACGACGCGACCAGGGCGAGCGCCAGATCCGGGGCTATGTGCGAGGGAGGCGAAAGGACGGAAGCCAAGGCTAGGCCTTCTACGGTTGCCGATGGCGCGGCCGGAAGCCGCGCTCGGCCGAGCAGGAAAAGCAGGATTGATCGACAGAGGGCACTCGGCCGGGAACATAGCAGGACGGACATCGAAGGTCCAATATTTGCAGCTCCTTTTCGAAATATCCGGAACTAAATACAAAATCATCAGTTAGTGTTTGGCGGATCTTTCACACGGAAAATGGCAGATTTATCGCGCCATACACCCCTATATAATCTATTTTCTGAATATTGATCGCAAGTAGCGTCTCGTCGGCGCCTTGTATAACATGTTTCACCCCCAATGCCGTCATTGTCTGCCAGCCTCATGTGGAGTGGTTCCCCCCCGATGACCTCACCAATCCTGATCGTCGAGGACGAGACGATTTTGTTGATCGACCTTCAAGCCGGCCTCGAAGATGGTGGCTACACGGTTCTTGCAGCCCAGGACGGGGAGGAGGCCCTGTCCGTTATCGCAGCCGAAGGGGGGCAAATTCGGGTGCTGGTGACCGACATCGATCTTGGACGATCCGGGGTGAACGGATGGGACATCGCCGAGCGCGCCCGCGAGGGGCAACCGGACCTCCCCGTCATCTACATGACCGGTGCCAGTGCGGACGAATGGGCATCTCGTGGCGTCCCGCGGAGCATCCTTCTGCCGAAGCCCTTCGCGATGGCGCAGATCACCTCCGCCGTCTCGCGTTTGCTCAACGAGAGCCCCGAACCGCCCGCGCAGACATGAACCCCCGCGGCGGGACAAGCCCGACCGCCCTCACTCACGCGGCTGGGAGACTACGCAGCCAGGGTCCGGCGCCCGCAGAGACGAGGCCGGTGCGCCCACCCTCAACGAGATGTCTTACGCTGCGGAATGCACCGTCGGAGTGGCGGCGTGACCGGCACGCCAGCAGGCGCGCGGCGGCGCCGGCAAAACCCTTCACCTCCCAGCGCATTACCGACTCCGAACCGACAAACCCACGGCTTGAAACCTGCGCGACCAGACCCACTTGCTCGGCGACCGATCGGGATCAGAAAAAAAAGATGACGCAGCAGATTGCCGGCACGCGCGCGGCGGGACTCACGGCCCTGAGGGCCTTTGTCCCCGCTATGGGCAGCCGCTATGCCAATGGCCGCAACTACGACCATGGGCCGCATAACCGCAAGGCGGTCTCCGGTCTGTCGCCCTATGTCAGGCGGCGTCTGGTGACCGAGCAGGAGGTTGTCGCCGCGGCCATCGCTGCGCATGGCCTCGATGGTGCGGAGAAATTCGTCCAGGAGGTTTTCTGGCGCACCTATTTCAAGGGTTGGCTGGAACGGCGCCCACAGGTCTGGAGCGACTATGTCAGCGGCCTCGACGCGGATCTCGCGGCCCTCGAAAAGGACCGCAGGCTCCGCTGGGAGGTCGAGCGGGCCGAGGCGGGCGGAACGGGTCTCGCGTGTTTCGACGCCTGGGCAGAGGAACTCGTCGAGACCGGCTACCTCCATAATCATGCCAGGATGTGGTTCGCCTCGATCTGGATCTTCACCTTCGGGCTCCCGTGGCGGGTCGGCGCCGACTTCTTCTATCGCCACCTGATCGACGGTGACGCCGCATCCAACACTCTCGGCTGGCGTTGGGTCGCCGGACTCCACACGCGCGGCAAGGCCTATCATGCAGAAGCCTGGAACATCGCCACCTTTACGGGACAGCGTTTCACCCCGCGGGAGACTGACCTGCGTCGGGTTCTGGACAATCTCGAGCACCTCGAACCCAACGGTCTGCCACAGCTCCGCCCGCTGCGCCCGGTGACCCCGCCCGAGCCTCACCGGCCCACCGCCCTGCTGATCACCGACGAGGATGGCCGTCTCGAGGACTTCGACCTCGGCACGCTCGACATCGTCGCAGCCGCGACCCTCTCGGCGAGCGCGATGCGATCGCCGCGCCCGGTCGCCGAAAAGGTCAGCGGTTTCGAGGCCGAGGCGCTCGCCGATACGGCGGCCCGGGCCGGTGTCTCCGCCCTCGCGCTCGGCGCCGGTACGCCGGATGACCTGGCGCGCTGGGCGGCGACCGCAGGCGCCCGCCAGATCGTCACGCCCTATGTGACGCGGGGGCCGCTGCATGACTGGCTGCAAAGCGCCGCCCCTGCCCTCACCGCCCGCGGCATCCCCCTCTGCGAATGGCGGCGCGACTGGGATGCGACGGTCTGGCCGCATGCGACGGCAGGGTTCTTCAAGGTCAAGCAGAAGATCCCCGACCTTCTGTCCGGGCGCGATGCCAACCGGTTCTCCTAGCGGGACAGCGGCAGGGGCGGTGGCGGCGTGGTCGTACCCGGGCCAAGCGAGCGCTGCACCATGACACTGTCGGCCCAGCGCCCGTAACGGTAGGCGACGCCGGGAAGATGGGCGACGCGGACGAACCCGAAGGACTCGTGCAGGCCGAGCGAGGCGGCATTGTCGGCATCGACATAGCCGATCATCTGCCGGAAGCCGGCGGCGGCGCAGGCATCGATCATCTCCTTCAGCAGCGCCCGTCCGACGCCGCGACCCAGGTGGTCGTGGTGCACGTAGATCGAGTGCTTGACGGTGTAGCGATAGGCCGGCCGCTTGCGGAACAGCACGACATAGGCATAGCCGACGACGCGGCCCTCGACAGTCGCCGCGAGATGCGGATAGCGCCGGGTGCGGAAATTCTTCCGCCGCTCGCGCAGGTCGTCAGGCTCCGGCGTCTCCCCGTCGTCGACGCCCTCCTCGACGCCACGGCGGATGTGATGCCGGTAGATCGCCAGCATGTCCTCGACGTCGGAGTCGCGTGAGGGGCGGACGGTGATCGGGAAGAGCTCGGTCATGGTGTCCCGCCTATTCCGTCACGACATAGGTGTGGAGGCGGATGCGCCCGGCCTCGTCGATCTCGCGATAGACGCCCTGGATCTCGACCTCGAACCCCGGGAAGGTGTTGAAGCAGGCCTCGAACATCTTGAGATAATCGATCATCGGCTGCGCCTTCTCGGTCAGGCGCTCGCCCGGCACCACGGTCGCGATGCCCGGAGGATAGACCACGAAGGGCGTCGTCGCGATGCGACCGGCGATCTGGTCGATCGGCAGGTAGTCGACGTCGTTGCGCACCAGGCACCGTGCGGCGTGGTGCGGCGACATCGCCATCTCCGGCAGGTGTTCGATCGAGAACTGCCGCGCCTGCAGGGCACTCACGTCCGCCTGGCGGAAGAAGCGATGCATGTCGGCGCAAAGGTCGCGCAGGCGCACGCCCGCGTAGCGCTGCGGCCGGCGGCGGAAGAATTCCGGGATGGCCTCCTCGATGGTGACGTTGTCGTCGTGGAGCCTCTTGAAGGCGACAAGCCCGCTGACGAGGGTACCCGCCTTGCTGGCCTCGACACCCGGGGTCAGCAGGAAGAGCAGCGAGTTGAGGTCGTTCTTCTCCGGAACGATGCGGTTCTCGCGCAGATACTGGGCGACGATCGGCGCGGGAATCCCGTGATCGGCATAGGCGCCGGTGGCGCGATCGAAGCCGGGCGTGAGAAGCGTCAGCTTGTTGGGATCCGTGATGGCGAAGCCGGGCGCCATGTCGGGAAAGCCGTGCCAGCCGGCCCCCGGCGCCAGTTCCCAGAACGACGGATCGGCGACGAGCTGGTCGGTGCTGACCGATTCCCAGGCGACATCGTGGAAGGCACCCGGGCGGGCCGCGTCCGGAATCGCCACCCGGTCCGGGACGAAGGGCTCGAAGAACCAGCGCCGCTCCGGCCGCTGTTCCTTCTCCTCGAACTCGCGCCTGACGGCGCGGATCTTCTTGCGCAGTTCGATGCCGAGCCGGATCGTGTCGTCCCAGAGGACCACGCCGGAACGGCCCTTCATCATCTGCGCACCGACGTCGAGCGAAGCGAACAGCGGATAGAAGGGCGAGGTCGAGGCATGCTGCATGAAGCTCTCGTTGAAGCGGCGATGCTCGACGCGCCGTTTCTGGCCCTTGATGTGGCGATCCTTCATGTGGATCTGCGAGGCCTGTGAAAAGCTCGCGAGCTGCTTGTGCGTCGATTGCGTGGCGATGATGCCCGGCGCGTCCGGCCCGAGTTCGCCAAGGCCCATGGCGAAGCGGCCGGCATAGAGCGGGTGGAACTTCATGAAGCCCGCCCAGGCCTCGTCGAACAGAATGTAATCGCAGAGGTGGCCGATGCGCTCGAGGATGATCTCGGCACTGTGGATCGTCCCGTCATAGGTGCACTGCTCGATGACGGCGACGCGGAACGGCCGCTGCCTCTTCCAGGCGTCCGGATCCTTGACGAGGGGATGGGTGCGGATGCGCTCGCGCAGCACGCTCTCGTCGAAGGCGTCGTGGCACATCGGGCCGATCAGGCCCCAGGCATTGCGGGCCGTCGGGATGTAGACGGGGATGCCGCCCGCCATCATCAGGGCGCCATGGTGGGCGGCCTTGTGGTTATTGCGGTCGAAGAGGACGAGGTCGCCGTCGGTCACCAGCGCCCCGAGGGCGATCTTGTTGGAGGACGAGGTGCCGTTCAGCACGAAATAGGTCTTCTCCGCACCGAAGATCTTGGCCGCCTCCTTCTGGGCATGGAGAGCGGGACCCTCATGGGTCAGGAGATCACCGAGATCGAGGACGGAATTGTCGAGGTCATCGCGGAACACCGCCTCGCCCAGGTGCTCCATGAACACCCGGCCAATCGGGCTACGGCTGTAAAAGACGCCGCCATTGTGGCCCGGGCAGGTCCAGAGCTGGTTGCCCTCCTCGGCATAGTCGACGAGCTGGCCGAAGAAAGGCGTCTTCAGTGTCTCGGCATATTGCTTCAGTCGGCTGATCAGGTTCTTGGCGATGAAGGCCGGCGTTTCCTCCGAGAGGAAGACATAGCCGTCGATGAAGTCGAGGACCTCCACCGGCAGGTCCTCGAAGCGCTTGCGGCGGATCAGCAGGATGATGGGGAAGTCGAGGCCGCGCCGGCGCATGAGGTTGATCAGCGCCGAGGTACGGCCCTCGAGGCCCTTCTTGCCCCAGTCGACCACCATGCAGCCGATGGCCGCATCGGTCTGCACGGCGATCTCCGCATCCTCAAGCTTCGGCGCCTTGACCACCTCGAAGCCGGACTTCTCGATCTGGTCGACGATCTGGTGAAAGCGCTGGCCCTCCAGATCCTCCTCGTCGAAGGCAGGGGTCGCGAAGAGGAAGTTGAAGCGCTTGAAATAGTCCATCGGGATCCTGCTCCGGTTCGGCCGATCTGTGTCGAAGCCTTTGGTGACACCAGGGTGACGCAGGCCGGCGACACGCGATACCACGCGCGCGCGGCCCTGTCCGTCCGCCGGTGCGGGGAGCCGCCTATGCCGGGTGCCGGCATGGACCGCCGCCTTCGCCGAAGGCCGGGAGACGAAGCCCGCCCCGGCGCTCGTCTCCGTCCCGCCGCGCCGGCTCGAACGCTCTGCGTGCTGCACTTAGTCACCCACTGGTTACATACTTGATTGACGCTGGCCGAGCCGCTGGCTATCGTCCGCAGCAAGAGATGTGCTGGACGCATCCGGCATTGGGAGGAAGACCGTGATCACCAAAAGGCTGGCGCTCGCCGCCCTTCTCGCAAGTGTCGCGGCGGCCCCGGCGGTCGCCCAGACCTATCCTTCGCGCCCCGTCACCATGGTGGTGCCCTTCGCGCCCGGCGGCCCGACGGACATCGTGGCCCGGCTGGTGGCGGAGCGCATGTCTCAGACGCTCGGCCAGCAGGTCGTGGTGGAAAATGTCGCCGGCGCCGCCGGCACGACCGGCGCCGCCCGCGTGGCCCGGGCCGAGCCCGATGGCCACACCATCCTCATGGGTCCGATGAGCACCATGAGTTTCTCGCCGGCGCTCTATCCCAACCTCGCCTTCAATCCGCTGACCGACTTCGAGCCGGTGGGCATCGCCGCCTCCGCCCCCATGATGCTGGTCGCGGCCAAGAAGCTGCCGGTAACGACACTCGCCGAGTTCTCCGCCCATCTGAAGGCCAACGCGGCCACCGTCAACAATGGCAATGCCGGCGTTGGATCCACCTCGCATCTTGCCTGCACGCTGCTTAACCAGCGCCTTGGCGTCGCACCGACCCTCGTGCCCTATCGCGGCACAGGACCGGCCATCCAGGACCTCGTCGCCGGCAATGTCGGCTATATCTGCGACCAGGTGACGAGCCTGATGAGTCAGGTCCAGGGCGGCACGATCACGCCGCTGGCGATGCTTGCACCGACCCGATCGCCGGTCCTTCCCAACGTCCCGACGGCGACCGAGGCGGGCATGGCCGGTGTCGACATGGTCGCCTGGAACGCCGTTTTCGCGCCGAAAGGAACGCCTGCTCCGGTGATTGCGGCGCTGAACGCCGCCCTCCGCAAGGCCATCGACGACCCCACAGCCAAGGCGCGCTTCCTCCAGCTCGGGGCCGAGGCACCTGGTGAGGCGCAGCGCTCGCCGGAAGCCCTTCGCGAGGTTCACGCCGCGGATATCAAGAAGTGGGGCGACGTGATCCGTGCGGCGGATATCAGGATCCAGTGACGGCAAGGAGGCCGGTCGCCTCCGCCGGCCGATTGGCCTCTCCCGGCCGCACGTCGCCGAAGCAGTGGCATCTTTGCCGAGTTCATGAAACCCGCGCATGCGCCTTTCCCTTTGCAACGAAGTGCTCCGGCCCTTTGATCTCGTGCGCCAAAGCGCCTTCGCGAAGGCTGTCGGCTATGACGGGCTGGAGATCGCACCCTTCACCCTTTCGGAGGCTCCCCATCGGCTGGCGGCCGCCGACATCGCGGCGACCCGCCGCATTGTCGAGGACCATGGCCTCGCCGTGACAGGACTGCACTGGCTGCTGGTGACCCCGGAGGGCCTGTCGATCACCAGCCCCGACGCTGCCGTGCGTGGCCGGACCCGCGACGTCATCCTCGGCCTCCTTGATCTCGCGGCGGGGCTCGGCGCCCATGTCATGGTCCATGGCTCGCCCGCCCAGCGCCGCCCGACGGAAGGCCAGTCGCAGGACGATGCCTGGGCACGGGCGCGCGATCTCCTGGCTGAGATCGCCCCGGCGGCCTCAGCGCGCGGGCTGACCTATTGCCTCGAACCGCTCGCGCCGCCTGACAATGTCTTCATCCAGACCGTCGCCGAAGCGGCCCGCATGGTCACGGCGATCGGCCATCCCGCCCTGCGCACCATGATCGATACCTCGGCGGCCTCCGCCCACGAGGCCGAGTCGGTCGCCGATCTCATCCGCCGTTGGGTGCCGACCGGGCTGATCGGCCATGTGCAGCTCAACGATGCCAACCGTCGCGGTCCAGGCGAAGGCAAGGACCGTTTCGCCGGCGCACTGAAGGCACTGCGCGACAGCGGCTATAGCGGCGACATCGCCATCGAGCCCTTCATCTACGAGCCGGACGGACCCGCCTGCGCCGCGCGGGCGGCCGGCTATGTGCGCGGTCTCTGGGAGGGGCTGGACACCGCGCCATGACGGGGTCGGCGCGGCATGCCAGTGTCGGGATCCCGTCGAATCGGGCAAGGACCAGCGGATGCCCGACGGCAAGAGCGTGACCGACGAGACGATGGCGGCCAAGCCGGTGCGCAAGCGCGACAGCGCCGGCACGCGCGCGCGCATCCTCAACGTCGCCACCCGCGAATTTGCCAACAAGGGCTATGAGGGGGCCAAGACCGACGACATCGCCGACCGTGCGCGAATCAACAAGCGCATGATCTATCACTACTTTTCGTCGAAGGAGCAGCTCTATCTCTCGGTCCTCGAAGCCGCCTACGACCGGGCGCGGTCGGCGGAGCAGAAGCTGGAGCTCGAGCAGATCGCGCCGCTCGAGGCCCTGACCCGGTTCACGGAATTCACCTTCGACAGTTTCGTCCGCGACCGCACCTTCATCAACCTTCTGGCCACCGAGAACCGCCAGCGCGCCAAGGTGCTGAAGAAATCCGCGCAGGTGAACACGATGAACTCGCCCGTGATCGATGCGATCGGCCGCATCATCGCCCGTGGCACCGCCGATGGTTCGATCCGGGACGGCCTCGATGCCCGCCAGCTTTGGATCACCATCATCGGCATCTGCTATTTCTTCTTCTCCAACATCTACACCCTGTCGGTGATCTTCGACGCCGACATGGAGGCGGCGGGGTCGATCGCCGAGCGGCGGGCCCACGTGGTGGAGTTCGTCCTCAGGGGCGTGAAGGCCTGAGGGGTCTCACACCACGGCCTTGTGCCGCGCGATGCAGGTCGCCAGCACTTCGTCCATCGGGCGCCGCCACCAGTCGAGCTCGGAGAAGATCTCCACCTCGGAGAAGCCCGAGAAGCCTTCGGCCTCGACCGCCCCGCGGATCTTTCTCAGCTCGATCACCCCGTCGCCCATCATGCCGCGGTCGGTGAGGAGGTCACGGGTCGGCACCAGCCAGTCGCAGACGTGATAGGCGAGGAGCCGCTCCCGCCCGGCCCTCCGGATGTCCCGGAAGAGGTTCGGATCCCACCAGATGTGATAGACGTCGGCCGCCACGCCCAGCGCACCGGTCCGGCCGGGGTCCAGCCGGTCGCAGATGTCGAGGGCCTGTTCGAGCGTGTTCACACAGGCCCGGTCGGCGGCATACATCGGATGCAGCGGCTCGATGGCGAGCGGCATGGCCGATGCCCTGGCATATTCGAGGAGTTCAGCGATGCCGTCCTCGACCTGAGCCCGCGCCGCGCCGAGATCATGCGAAACCGCCGAGCCCGGCCGCGAAAACTGCGGCAGGCCGCCCACCACCAGCACCAGGCAGACGGCCCCCAGCGCAGCGGCCTCGTCGACGGCCCGGCGGTTGTCGTCGCGCGCCTCCTGCCGCCGTGCCGCATCTGCAGGGAACATGCCGCCGCGGCAATAACCGGAGAGCTTCAGGCCATGGGCTTTGACCGCCTTGACCGCGGCATCGAGGCCCACGGTCGCCACCTGGTCGCGCCATGGCGCAATGGCGCCGATGCCATGCCGGGCGCAGGCCTCGATGATGGCGAGGAGGTCGCCCTGCTTGCGCACGGTGGCAGTGTTGATGGAGAGCAGCGAATGGTCGGTGGAAAAGTTGCGCATGGGTTCAGGGCCTGTTCTGGCAAGATGCAGACCTGTGGAGCCCTGCATCAGCGAAGTGCGTCCTTCGAGGCTCGGCTTCGCCTCGCACCTCAGGATGAGGAGGGTGAGCTCTGCATAGCGGCTGGCGATGCCTCAAATGCGGGTCTGGGGCATCCGGTCTGCCATGCACCACCTTCCTCATCCTGAGGTGCGAGCCGCCGGACGATGCGGAGCATCGTGCTGCGGAGAGCCTCGAAGGACGCACTTGGGTGGTGCCGGGACATTCTCGGGCCGACAGCCTCAGGCCACGCCACGCGTTGCCATCACCGCCGCCATCCGCGCCGCGGCCATGTCGGGATCCCGCAGGATGCCGGCCTGGTCGGCGAGACGGAGCAGCTCGGCAAGGTGCTGGGTCGAGCGGGTGCTCTCCTGGCCGCCCACCATGGTGAAATGGTCCTGGTGGCCGTTGAGATAGGCGACGAAGACGACACCGGTCTTGTAGAAGCGCGTCGGCGCCTTGAAGATGTGACGGGACAGCGGCACCGTCGGTGCGAAGATGTCGTGGAAGCTGGCGAGATCGCCATCGGCAAGCGCGGATAGAGCCCCGGCGGCCGCAGGAGCGATAGCGTCGAAGATGCCGAGCAGGGCGTGGGAAAAGCCCATGTCGTCGCCGGCGATCAGTTCCGCATAGTTGAAGTCGTCGCCGGTATACATCTTCACCGCCGGGTTCAGCCGGCGACGCATGGCGATCTCCTTGTCCTTGTCGAGCAGCGAGATCTTGACGCCGTCCACCTTGGCGGCATTGCGGTTGATGACGTCGACGGCGGTATCCATGGCGGCGTCGATATCAGCCGTTCCCCAGTATCCGGCCAGCGCCGGGTCGAACATGTCGCCGAGCCAGTGGATGATCACCGGCTGGGCCGATTGCGACAGGATCCGGTCATAGACGCGGCCGTAATCATCGGGGCTCTTCGCCACACGGGCGAGCGCTCGCGAGGCCATGAAGATGATCCGCCCGCCGAGCGCCTCGATGGCCTCGAACTGGGTCTCGTAGGCGCCGATGACGTCGTCGACCGAGCGTGCCGCGGCGGGATCGAGATGGTCGGTGCCGGCGCCTGAAAACACCACCGCCCCAGGCGTCGCCCTGGCCTGCCGCACCGAACGGCCGATGAGGTCGAGTGCGCCGGCCCAGTCGAGGCCCATGCCGCGCTGCGCGGTGTCCATGGCTTCAGCGACGCCGAGGCCGAGGCCCCAGAGATAGTCGCGATAGGCCATGGTGCGGTCCCAGTCGATGGCGTTGGTGAGCCAGGGATCGTTATCGGCGAGCGGGTCGGCGACCATATGGGTCGCCGCCAACGCCACGCGGTTGAGCGGCCGGGTGATCTTCGCAGGGAAATTCTTCGGCATCGAGAGCCGGTAGGTCTCGATGCCCCCGCCGGCGGTGGGCAGCCGCAGGCTGGCGGCGGTCTTCGGCTTGTCGAGCATGGTCGCCTCCCCCAATCACACGGTCAGTTTCGGAACGTCGATCCAACGGCGCTCCTTCCAGCTCTGCAGCGCGCATTCCACCAGTTGCACGCCCTTGGCGCCTTCCATCAGCGTGTAGGAATAGGGTGCGTCCTCGACCACGTGGCGGATGAACATCTCCCACTGGGTCTTGAAGCCGTTGTCGTAAACCTGATTGTCCGGCATCTTCTGCCAGGTCGAGCGAAAGTCGATGGTCTGTTTCTGGTCCGGATTCCAGACCGGCCGGGGGGTCGCGTTGCGCGGCTGGATCATGCAGTCATGCAGGCCCGCCACTGCCGAACCCAGCGTGCCGTCGACATTGAAGGTGACGAGATCGTCGCGATAAACGCGGGTCACCCAGCTCATGTTCATGTGGGCGATGACGCCGCCCTCAAGTTCGAAGGTGGCATAGGCTGCGTCGTCGGCGGTCGCCTTGTAGGGCTTGCCGGCCTCGTCCCAGCGCTCGGGAATATGGGTGGCTCCGAGGCAGGAGACCGACTTCACCGCACCGAAGAGGTTGTCGAGCACGTAGCGCCAGTGGCAGACCATGTCGAGGATCATGCCGCCGCCGTCCTCGTTGCGGTAGTTCCACGAGGGCCGCTGCGCCGCCTGCCAGTCACCCTCGAAGACCCAGTAGCCGAACTCGCCGCGGACCGAGAGCATCTTGCCGAAAAAGCCGCTGTCGCGCAGCGCCTTGAGCTTCATCAGACCGGGGAGGAAGAGCTTGTCCTGCACCGTGCCGTTCTTGACGCCCTTGTCGCGGGCTAGCTTCACGATCCTCAGCGCCTCCGGCAGGTTGGTGGAGATCGGCTTCTCGCAATAGATGTGCTTGCCGGCATGGATCGCCTGTTCCAGCAGGGTCGGCCGCATCTGCGTCGTCGCCGCGTCGAAGAAGATCTGGTTCTGCGGATCGGCGATGGCACCGTCGAGGTCGGTCGACCAGCGCTCGACGCCGTTGGCCTTGGCGAGCGCGGCGACCTTGTCGGCATTGCGGCCGATGAGGATGGGGTCGAGTTGGACGCGACTGCCGTCGGACATCAGCACGCCGCCCTGGGCGCGAATGGCGGCGACGGAGCGCACGAGATGCTGGTTGGTGCCCATGCGGCCGGTCACGCCGTGCATCACGACACCGAGGGTCCTGGTCATGCGGGTTGTCCTTCTGGGGAGAGCATCGAAAGAGGCAGGAGAGACGACAGATCCGGCGCGGAGCCCGCGGCGAAGCCCGGTCCGTCGAGGCTGGAGAGGTCGAGAGTGCCGCCGGCAACGGCGAGACGCACCCGGTCGGTGCGGTCGTAGAGGCCGGGATGGGCCGCGAGGAAGCCGTCCGCCTCCGCCTCGGGCGCCGGTCCGAAACCGTCGACGTAATGATGGCCATTGCGTTCGACATGGGTGAGGCCGAGAGCGGCGACGAAAGCCGTGTCCTGCTGGACGGCAAGCCCCGGCTGGCAGGTCAGGTCCTCCGCCGAGACGAGGTAGAGCGGCTGGCCCGCCTCGGCATTCCAGACCGCGACGCGGGCAGCATTGAGCAGCGCCTTGTAGAAGCCCTTGCAGCACTTGGACGACACGCCGTGATAGCCGAGCGCCCTGGCCCGCGGGAAGGCGTCGTAGCTGTCATCAGCCTCGTCGATGATGACGCCGCGGGCGGCGACCGCCGCATCCAGCGGCTGTTCGAAGGTGACGCGCCGGTCGAAGGGCTGCTCGATGAAGAGGAGCCGCGGCATCAGGGCGGCGAGGCGTGGCTCCGCTTGCGTGCGGGCGAAGAGGTCGGCCAGCGCCTCGGGAGTATATTGCTCGTTGGCGTCGACAGTCACGCGATAGTCCGCGCAGCGCCGGTCGAGCAGTGCGGCAATCTCGACGAGCCGCCGACAGTCCGCCTCGGGCATGCCGCCAAGTTTGAGCTTGAAGAAGCGCAGGGCGGCGGCATCGAGTTCCCCGGCCAGACTGTCAGGCCCCTCGATCCGGTCCATCAGACCGACCGTGTGGCGCAAGGCGATGCTGCGGCCGGGCGCAAGGGCCGCCAGCCGCGCGTCGATGGCGGCCTGGCCGAGGTCAGGCGTCAGGCGGGCGTCGAGCCCGACCCCATTGGCCGCCAACACCGGGACGAAGCTGCGGCCGAGCGCCCTGGACAGGCCGTCGAGCACGGCCTTGTCGACCTGCGACACCCCGAAGGAGGCCGAAAGCGGGGTGACATCCGCCGCGCGCGCCCAGGCGAGCTGGCGTTCCTGCAACGCGACATGGTGGCCGAAGGCCGTGTCGGCGCGGCGCAGACCGCCAGCCTCGTGCACCGCATGGGCAAGGCTCGCCTTGAGGTCGCGGACCGTGTCTTCCGGCGTTCGCTCCGACCGTTTGTCGAACCATTTCGGCGGCATCAGTTCGGCCGCCATGCCGGTCGCCCGGCCGTGGCCCTCGACCTCGACGACGACACGCAGGAAGGCCTGGAAGGCGCCCTCCACGGTGACCGCGCCGAAGCGGAACGGCCGGACGAAGGGCGTCCAGCGCTCGAAGGCCTCGACATCGTGCAGGCGGATGCGCGGGGCGTTCATCGGCACCGCCCTCCCGTCGTCACCCGAACCATGAGCGTCTCTCCCAGCGGCTCTCTGATGGAGCCATAATTCACTCACTGGTTACTTACAAAGAGGGGCGTGGCGAAGTCAAGCGGATGCGCCAGTCCGGGCGCGCGGACCAGGGGTCAGGCCACGCGGCGCAGACCCGGCGGCGCGCGTGTAACGTTTCCCAGGCAGCGGGCGAAAACAGTGCGAGCCGAGCGGGATCTTCACCCGGATCTCACAGGATCGGCGACATGGACCCGCGATGACCCTTTCCGATGGGTGTTGCGGTAGAACGGAAGCCTGATGACCGCCCCCGACAGACTCTTCCTTGCCGCGAACGCTCCGCTCCTTGTCTTCGGCGGACCCTATTCCAACCTCCAGGCGATGCAGGCCCTGCTCGCCGAAGCCGCCAGCCGCGGCATTGCCGGCGACCGTATCATCTGCACCGGCGACATCGTTGCCTATGGCGCCGATCCCTCCGGCTGTTGCGACCTGGCGATGGCCAGCGGAATGCATGTGCTGATGGGCAATTGCGAGCAGAACCTTGCGGCCGGCAGTGCCGATTGCGGTTGCGGCTTTGACGAGGGGACGGAATGCGACCGCTTGTCCAGCGCCTGGTATGCCTATGCGGACCGGCAGATTTCGCCCGCCCACCGGGCCTTCATGGCAGCCTGCCCGCAGCGCATCACCATCGACCTGCCGGATGGGCGCCGCCTCGCGGTGATCCATGGCGGCGCCGCGGATATCAGCCGCTTCCTCTTCGCCTCGACGGACGACACGGTTCTGGCGGACGAGATCGCCGCCACCGGTTGCGACGGTGTCGTCGCCGGCCATTGCGGCATCCCATTCGTCCGCGATGTCGGGGCCGGTCTCTGGCTCAATGCCGGAGCCATCGGGATGCCCGCCCATGACGGCACCCCGCGCGTCTGGTTTTCCATTCTCACGCCTGAGCCCGACGGCCTCGGCGTCGAGATCCAACCCCTGACCTATGACCAGGCCGGCGCCGCCGCTGCGATGCGCGCGGCTCTGCTCCCCGAGGGCTATGCCGCCGCCCTGGAGACCGGTCTCTGGCCCTCGGAGGACGTCCTCCCCCCGGCCGAGAGAGCAACCCGCGGCGTGGCGCTGCAGCCGGTCACCCGCTTCTGGCCGGCAGCGGCGGCAAGGCGGCGGTCAGGCACCGGCTGAGCCGCACAGGGCGCAGCCGGCGTCGCCTGGCTCCGGACGCGGGGTGCTGCGGCCTATTCCGCCGCCTTGCGGACAAGCCCGTCGAGCACCGTCTCGGTGTTGCGGCGGGCCTCGGGCGGCACCACCACGCCGTGGCGCGCGAAGACCCGCTCGGCGATGTCCTCGCCGGTGCTGCGCGTCACCTGGACGCGGCCGCTCTCGTCCTCCCAGACCAGCACACGCATCGGCAGGTCAAGCGCAAGGGTCGGATTGGCCGCCATGCCCGGCGTGCCGGCGCGGGGATTGCCGAAGAGGACGACGGTGCGTGCGCGCAGCGTCAGACCTACCGCCGTGGCGGCGGCGGAATGGTCGACCTCGTTGAACACGATCCAGCCGGCCTCCCGCACGGCGGCGCCGAAGCGGTCGAGTGTGGCACGCAGCGCGTGGGCACTCGGGCGCGTCACCATGCCGGCTGGCTGGGCCGATGCCGGGAGGGCGGTTGCGACGAGCGTGCAGGCCGCCGCCAGGGCGATGAGGACACGGCTCATGCTGCAAAACTCCGCGTCAGACGGGCCAATGGGTAGGATAGGATCTGCATGTCGCTGCCTCCTGAGGGTTTCCGCGCAATCCTCGAAACCGGTGACCCCGCATCGGCCGCGAGAACCGCGATCGGCCAGGCGGTTCAAGACCCACAGCAGACTGTTCGGGTCGCAGTCGCCTGTCGTTACGTGGCGCTGCCCCGAGAAGGCGCGTCAGAGCGACCCCAGCACCCGCCACGGCAACCCCTTTTCCCTTGATGGAGGATCAAGCCAACCGCACAATGACGCAAGGGAACGTCGAAGCTTGTCCCTGACTTTCCCGCGTAGCACAGCGCGAGTCCCCCGCCTCCCCCGTGCCTTGGACAAGGGCATCGCAGCTGCCTGAAAGGAACCCGCATGCATCGCTTCAGTCTCCGCATCAGCGCGCTTCTTCTCGCCATGATGGTGAGCATCCCCACCATATCCGTCTCCCAGGCTTTCGACGCGGCGGCTGTGGCCACCCGTCTCAAGGAACTCGGCATCAAGCCGAACAATCACCAGGAGCCAACACCCGAGACGGTGGCGTCAGCAAACCTGATTGCGATCAGAGAAGCCAGGGACCTGACCGACGCCGACATTGCGATGATCGCTGCGATGCCGAGGCTTGACTCCCTCATCCTCGGGCATCCAGACGTGATCCGATCGGATAGGCTGCGGGTGCTCATGGCATCGCCCCGGCTAACGCGGATCAATTTCTTTCGCCAGATGCTCAGCGACGAGGCAATGGCCATCGTCGCCACCGCGCAAAACCTGAACGCGGTCGACTTGCGGGAGGCCAAGGGTATCAGTGCCATCGGATTGGCCAGCCTGGCACGTCTCCCCAAACTCTCCCATCTCTGGCTCAACTCGGCGGATGTAAGCGAGGAGGGCTTTGCGGCCTTCAGCGGACACCCATCCCTGCAGCGGCTGACGTTGACACGCACACGCGGGCTGACCGACGCGGTCCTCGATCATCTGGGCAGGATGCCGAAGCTCCAGTATCTCGGACTTGAGCAAACTGGTGTGACCCTGGCGGGTCTGTCGCGCCTCAAGAATGCCGCCAATTTCATCAGCCTGGAGTTGAATGGCCTCGCGGGAACCTCTGCCGACAGCGCTGCCCTAGCAGCCTTCTACAACCTCCGCGAATTGAGCGTTCAGGACACAGCCGTCGACGATGCGCTTGCCGAGGTTCTCAGCAAGCTGCATCGGCTCACGTTGCTCGACGTCAGTAGGACGCGCATCGGCGACGCGACGATCGCCGCGGTTAGAGGCCACCAGGAATTGAGGGTCCTACGCATCATCGGGACTTCCGTCTCCGACGCTGCCTTCAGGGGGGTGGTCTGGCCGCAACTGCGCTTCATCCATGCCGCCCGCACGAAGATCACAGACGCCGTGCTGCCAGACGTCGTCCGGCAGCCGAACCTGCACCAACTCTATGCGGAGCACACGGCCGTCACGAAGGAGGCGATCGCCCGGGAGCTCGCGCAACGGCCGGCCGGCATGCCGACGCTGCGGATCACCAACTGACGCGGGCCTGGGCGGGGGGCGACGGCGCCCCCCGTCAGGATCAGGCGGCCAGGGCCGTCTCGATGCTGCTCGGCAGCTTGGCGAGCGGGGTGTCGAAGGCGATTCCGGTGCCGCCGTCATTGACCCAGACGACGCGGCCCCTGGCGGTGATTCCGTCGAGAACCAGGACGAGGGGGCTGCCCGGGGCAGCGTCGATCACCGCGTCGAGCCGGGCGCCCTCACGGCTGATGTCGACGACCTCCACATCGATCTGGCGCCCCTTGAGTTCGATCGTGCCGGGCTCGCACAGGGTCGTGCGGCTGGTCCGGCGCCGTTCGGACAGGTCGGCGCCGACGCTGTCGAGGAACCCGGCGACCGAATTCGCCAGGGCATCGGAGGCCTCCCCCAGCAATTGGGCCGTGCTCATGACGCGGGACGCTTCTCCGGTCGTGTCGGAAGCCGACGAGGCGACACCCTCCACATTGGCTGTCACGATCTGGCTGCCGTCGGCGGCACGCGCCACGTTCTGGGCGATCTCGCGGGTCGCAGCGTCCTGCTCCTCGACCGCGGTGGCAATGGCGGCGTTCAGGGAGGAGATGTCGGCAATGCGTTGGGCCATGGCGCCGATGGCACCGACCGCCGTATCGGTCGACGACTGGATGGCGAAGATCTGCGCGGCGATCTCGTCCGTGGCGCGCGCCGTCTGGGTGGCAAGGCTCTTCACCTCGCTCGCAACGACCGCGAAGCCACGGCCTGCTTCACCGGCACGGGCCGCCTCGATGGTTGCGTTAAGCGCCAGGAGGTTGGTCTGGTCGGCAATGCTGCGGATCAGTTCGACCACCCGACCGATGGACTTGGCGCCCTCGGCGAGGGTGTTCACGTCGTCGTTGGTCGCCAGCGCCTGCTGGCGCACCTCGCTGACGATGGCGCTGGCCTTGTGGGCCTGGCCAGCGATCTCCCGGATCGAGACGCCGAGTTCCTCCGACGCGGCGGCGATCGTCTGGGTGTTGCCGTTGGCTTCGGTCGAGGCGGAACTGGCGAGGGTCGCCTGATCGAGCGTCGTCGCGGCGACACGGGACAGGACCATCGCGGCCGACCGCATGGACGTGGTGCCGCTGGACAGGTTGGTGATGACGCTGGAAACCTCGCCTTTGAACTGCTCGACGAGCATTTCCATGTTGGTCCGACGGGCGAGGTCGCGATCACGCTGGCGGCGCGCCTGGATTTCCAGCCGCTCGCGTCGGATGGCGCCGTCACGGAAGACACCGACGGCCCGCGACATCAGGCCGATCTCGTCGCCGCGATCGAGCCCGGCGAGCGTGATGTCGTGCTTGCCGCGGGCGAGATCCCCCATGTCGGCCACCAGGGCGACGATCGGACGGGTCAGCGTCTGGGCGGCGAGATAGCCGAGCACGCCGACCGCCAGCAGGACGAGAAGGGCGATGATGAGCAGGTTCTGGCGCAGCGCGTTGACGGGCGCCAGCGCCTCACTTTCGGCCTGGGTCGCCGTGACCGCCCAGCGCAGGTCGCCGAAGCTGAACGGAACCGAAGCCACCAGGCTCGCCCCGTCCCGGTAGGTCATGTCGCCGCTACCGGCCTGTCCGCGCAGGGACTGGGTGATGACGGGCGCCTGGACGCTGGTCTTCAGGATGTCGCTGGAGCCGGTCGCGGTGAAGCGGGAGTTGGACCGCATCAGCCCGTCCTGTCCGACGATGATCGCATCGCCGGTGGTGCCGAGGCCATGGGGAGCGTTCATCACCGCGTTGATCCGGTCGACGGGCATCTGATAGGCGAACACGCCGATCGTCTTGCCATTCTCGTCAGTGATGGGGGTGGAAATGAACGAGGCGGGAACGTTGTCGGACGGCGCATAGGCCCGGAAGTCGGTCAGATGAACGGCACCGGCAGCCAGGGCGAGGCCGTTGCGGAAGGCGACGCCGAGATCGCTGTCGCGCCACTCGCCGGAGACGAGATTGGTCGCATAGTCACGCTCCTTGAACACGGAATAGACGAGGTTGCCCGCCGTGTCGAAGACGAAGACGTCATAATAGCCGCGCTCGCGCTGGAGGCGATGGAACCAGGGGTGCAGCCGGGCATGGTTGCGGGAATAGGCCGATCCGTCGCCGGCGTCAGTGAGTTCGTCCTTCTTGCCGGTCGGATGAGGATTGGCGTCGATGTACAATTGCTGCAGGCTGGCTGCGACATTCGGACCGAGGTCGCGCCAGGCCGCGGAGAAGCTGCGCACCGCATCGCGGGCCATGTCGCTGCCGGCAACCAGCAACGTGTCTTCGCGGATCGCGCTGAAATAGCTCTCGAGTGCTTTCTGGCGCTCGGTGGCGACAGCAACCATCGACTGCTGGATCATCGCAATCGAATTGCTCCGAGCTGCCATGAATGACGAAACGCCCATTACCGCGGCCGTCGTCATCGCCGCAGCGACAACCAGCGCCGGGATCTTCACACTCATGCGGATACTGGCGAGTTTCATGGAATATTGCTCTCCATATTGGTTATTTCATCTTACTGGAAACCCTTGAATTTTGTGTAAATTATTGCTTCACCCATTTCCCTGCGGCATGCAGAGGATTTAAACTGTTTGTGGGGTATTGGTGTTGGGCGTCCCCCGCCGACTGATGTGTCAAAGTTGATGCCGAAGGATCTCGATACCGTCGTACTCGGGTCGCTTGGGTGGTTGCTCAAGGTTGGCCTCGTCCGCAGCGTCCTCGCGGTGACGGCCGTGTCCGTTGCCCTGTCCCTGGCACTCACGGGCTTGCATCTGCGGATCTTCGTGACGGACCCTGTGCCCTATGAGCAATGGGTCTTCACATCGATCGCCGTGCCGTCGATCGTCGCGCCGCTGGTCTCCTCGGCCGTTCTGTCCCTGGCCTATCGGCTCATCGCGGCTCAGGCCGCCCTCGAACTCGCCGTGCGGACCGACCAGCTGACCGGTATCGGCAATCGTCGGGCCTTCTTCGATCTCGCCGATCGCGAACTGGCGCGGTTCGGGCGTGGCGGGCAGGCTTTCAGCGTTCTGATCGTCGACATCGATCACTTCAAGGCACTGAACGATCGGCACGGCCATGGCGCCGGCGACGAGGCGCTCATCGCGATCGCGGCCCTGTGCACGTCGCTTCTCCGGCGTTCCGACCTGTTCTGCCGGTGGGGTGGCGAGGAGTTCATCGCCTTGCTTCCCGATACTGGGCTCGGCGATGCCGTCACGGCGGCCGAAAAACTCAGGACGGCCATTGCCGGTCTCCCCCTGGCGAACAGCCATCGGCTGACCAGCAGCATCGGCGTCGCCACCAGCAAGGCGGGCCAGCACAAGCTCGACGACATCATCCGGGAGGCCGACCGGCAGCTTTATCTGGCCAAGGCGCAGGGGCGCGACCGGACGATGCCGCCGCCGTCCAGCTTGCCCCCCCGCCAACCGGCGGAGAGCGGCAGCACGGCGGCCCGGAGGACGATCGTCATCCGCCCCGGCGGATCGGATACCATGCTCGACGGTGGGTTGCCTTCCGTCTAGGGCAACAGCCCTGGCGCAGTTGATCCGCAACAAGGCGGTCTCGCCCGGAACATGGGAGGAGAACGCATCATGCGCCATGACTCCCCCGCCTCTCCGCCCGCCGGCAGGCTTGCGCGCGATCTGACCCTCGCACATGCCGTGCTCTACGGCCTCGGCATCACGATCGGCGCCGGCATCTATGTGCTCGTCGGACTCGCTGCCGGGCGCAGCGGCATGCATGCGCCCCTCGCCTTCGTGCTGGCGGCCCTGGTGATGGGCTTTTCGGCGGCCACCTTCGCCGAACTCGGCACCCGTCTGCCCGTCGCGGCCAGCGAGGCGGCCTATGTCGAGGAAGCCTTCCGGCGGCGTCGCCTCGCTCTGGCCGTCGGTTTGCTCAGCGTCGCCACCTCGGTGGTCTCGGCAGCCACGATCAGTGCCGGAGCCGCGGGCTATATCGCGGTCTTCCTCCCACTCCCCGGGCCATTCCTGATCGCCGGGGCGATCCTCGTCATGGGCGCTATCGCCATGCGCGCCACGGTGCAGTCCGTCGGTTTCGCAGGCGCGATGACCGTGGTCGAGGTGGCAGGCCTCGCCGTCATCGTCGCGGCCGGCCTGACGCGCCCCGACGTCGTCGCACGGCTGCCGGAAATGACCGCCGACCTCGGCTCCGGCCTGGTCTGGGCCGGGATCGGCTCGACGGCGCTTCTCGCCGTCTTCGCCTTCATCGGGTTCGAGCATCTCGTCAACATTTCCGAGGAGATGAAGGACCAGCGGCGGACCCTGCCGCGCGCACTGTTCGCGACTCTCGGCCTGACTGCAGTGCTCTATGCGCTGGTCGTCTGGATCGCGGTCGTCGCCGTGCCGCCGCAGGAGTTGGCAGCGTCGGGAGCGCCGCTGGCGCTCGTCTTCGAGCGGCTCACCGGCTGGCCCTTCGCAGTCATGAGCGCCGTCGCCGTTGCCGCGACCCTCAACGGCCTGATCGTCAACATGATCATCATCGGCCGGGTTCTCTACGGGCTTGCCGACCGCGGACAATTGCCCGCCATTCTCGCCCGCGTGCATCCCCGCAGCAAAGCCCCGGTGACGGCGACGGCGGTGGGCGTCGCTCTCATCCTCGTCCTCGCTCTCGCCATCCCGCTCGCGGGGCTCGCCGATCTCGCCTCGAAGGGCACGATCCTGATCTTCGTCATCGTCAATGTCGCCCTAGTCCGCATCAAGCTGCGCGAGGAGCGACCGCCGGAGGGCGTTTTCGTCTGTCCGATCTGGGTTCCGGTCTGCGGGGTCCTCGCCAATCTCGGCCTGCTGGCCGCCGATTTCGCCGCGCGTCCTTGACCCGCAGCCGCCTCAGCGGAGGACGTTACGGCCGCCGCCTGCGGGGATGATCGTGCCGGCTTTCGGCAGGGCCGCCGGACCGGCCTTGGCGACGATGTCCTCACGCGCGACGAGGAGGTCCCGAAGGCGTTCCTCCTGGGTCGAGAGCATGTCGGCGAGGCGATCCTCGGTCGCGCTGCCGGCGGCGCTCACAGCACGCTCGCTGATGTCGCGGAGGTCGGCGCGCAGCCGTGCGATCATCTGGTCGATCTCGGCGAGGTGATAGACTGAGGCGGGAGCCATGCGGGAAGCCTTCTGTCGGAGTGAGGTGGACCGCCGCCACCACGCTCTGCCGATGCGGAGTGGCCAAGGGAAGCGCGGCGTGGCTGGATACGGCGGATTCGGTCGGGGGGGCTATTGTTTGGCGGGGCCCGCGGCAAGATCCGCCGGCGGGCTGGTCTCTTCGGCCAGGGCCGGCTCGGGCGCCGGCAGCCTGGCCGGGCTGATGCCGGGCTTGCGGCCGCGCCGTCGCGGCTTGTCGCTCAGCGGGCGCAGCAGCAGCGGCGGTATCGCGAAGGTCCTGTCGCCCAGCCGGCAGAGCGCGTCGCCGTTGCCGTCATAGCCGACGACCTGCATGGGAGCGCCGCCGGAGCGGACCTGGACCCAGTCACCGGCATCGTAGCGCCGGTCCCGCAGTGCGGGGGCGATCAAGGTCTTCAGCGACGGGTCGCGCGGTTTTTGATTCAAGCTCATGGAAAGACGTCTGCCCTTCATCCGTGCCGGCTGAACTCACCCCGGAAGGTCCGGAACCCGGGAGTGTCGGACCCACGTGGGAGCCGCCGCCCGCCCCCACCGTGGCCCCGACACGCCGCATCAGCGCAATGTCTTGAAACGTCTCGCGGCGATCTCGTGGTGGCATCGGGCGCATCGGCCGTCACGAAGCCCCCCGGTTCAGCGGCAGTGTGCCTGGACAACTGGCCGGGTCCCTGAACGTTCCTAAACGCGATTTTCGCGTGCGACGGGGCGGCGGCGGTGCCCCCAGACCCGGAGGATGTCTTGGTCCTCCGGGTCTGGATCATCGATCGCGGGATGTCAGGATGCGCGGCCCTGCCAACCCTCGCTGCGCCAGGCCTGCGAGCGCGCGGCGACATCATAGGCGCCCTCGTCGAGCAATTGCCGGATCCGGGCGGGATCGCCGGCGCGCACGCGAACCGTCACGACCGTACCGCCACGGCGCAGGCCCTCGGCATAGCCATGGGCGTCGTCTTCGGACAGGCCCGCGCCCACGAGAGCGCCGACAAGGCCGCCGGCTGCGCCGCCGGCACCCGCACCGACGAGGGTCGCGGCGAGCCAGCCCGCTGCAACCACCGGACCGAGGCCGGGAATGGCCAGCAGCCCCATGCCGGCCAGAAGGCCGGCGGCACCGCCGGCCACAGCGCCCATCGTGGCGCCGGTTCCGGCGCCCGTGACCGTTTCGGCTGTCTCATTATGGGCATAGTCCCGGTAGGCGGACCGCTCCATCGTGGTGTCGTTCGACATGACCGACACATCGCCGTCGGGAATGCCCTCGCGCCTCACCCGGTCGATGGCATTGGAAGCGGCCGCGTAGGTATCGAAGATTGCCGTGATTGTTGGGTCCATGATCGTCTTCCTTGCTGTTCAGCGCGCCTGGATGGTGCCGCGATAGTCGATGCCGATCGCGACGGCCCGGCCCTGCCACTGACCGTGGCCGCGCCAGACACCGTCGGCGTCCTTGGCCAACCCGGTCACGGCGGTGATGCCGGCCTCGCGAAAGCGCTCGCTCGCCTGGCCTTCGGTGAAGCTGTTGGCGCCGTTCTCGAGGGGCGAAGCGTTGATGGTGAGCGCCGAGGTGGGGGCCGTCGGGGCGGTGGTGCCGGTGGCCGGGCTCGGCGCCGTGCCAGAGGGCGATGGCGTCGTCTGGGCCAGCGCCCCGGTGCTCAGCAGCGCCAGGACGGTCACCGTGGATAGGATCATCTTCATGGTCATGCCTCCGTTGATAGTGAGGGCTCAACGGGGCGGCGCGGCGCCGGTTCCTAACCGAAGGACTGGCCCGAAGCGGGTCGGCGACCGCCAGACGGCAGCGAGGTGAACGCCGCGCAAGACCCTTGCGGCGGGTGCTGCCGGATGCTGCTCTCCCGCCGTTCCTAACCGCGATGCCCGAGGAGAGGCCGATGGCGAAGATGATCCACACGATGATCCGTGTGCTCGATGAGGCGCGGTCCCTCGCCTTCTACCGCACGGCTTTCGGCCTCGAGCTGGCCGAGAGGCTCGACTTCGAGACCTTCACGCTGGTCTACCTCTCCAATCGCGAGACCGGGTTCGAGCTCGAACTCACCATCAACAAGGGCCGGTCCGAGCCCTACCAGCGCGGCGACGGCTACGGTCATCTCGCCGTTTCGGTCGATGACGTGGACGGCGAACATGCGCGGCTGACCGCCGCCGGCCTGGCGCCGCGCCAGCTCGTCGACTTCGCTCCCGGCGGGCTGGTGCTCGCCCGCTTCTTTTTCATCACCGATCCCGACGGCTATGACATCGAGGTGCTGCAGAGGGCCGGCCGCTATCTGTGACGCCGCCTTTGCCTTGCCGTCCGGCGCTGCGCGGGAAGCCCGCGGCCCGCTCTGACAATCATGTTTGACAATGCAGAGTGTCAATATATTCTGACACTCTGGTCCGTCATGCTGATCGAGGAGCACGCCATGATACCGACTCCGGTTCTCGACGGACTCGCCTCGCCGCAAGACATCCGCGCGCTGGACCGGGCCGCCCTCGGGCAATTGGCGAGCGACGTGAGGGCGGCGACGATCGATGCGGTCTCCGTGACCGGCGGTCATCTCGGCGCCGGGCTCGGCGTCGTCGAACTGACCGTGGCGCTGCATCATGTCTTCGCAACGCCGCACGACAAGATCATCTGGGATGTCGGGCACCAGTGCTACCCGCACAAGATCCTGACCGGTCGGCGCGACCGCATCCACACCCTGCGCCAGAAGGACGGGCTGTCGGGCTTCACCCGCCGGGCCGAGAGCCCCTATGATCCCTTCGGCGCTGCCCACGCTTCCACCTCCATTTCCGCGGGGCTGGGCTTCGCTATCGCGCGCGACCTCACCGGGGACGACTACAACGTCGTCTGCGTCATCGGCGACGGGGCGCTGTCCGGCGGCATGGCCTACGAGGCGCTCAACAATGCCGGCGCGCTGGGGTCCCGCCTTATCGTCATTCTCAACGACAACGAGATGTCGATCTCCCCGTCGGTGGGGGCGCTGTCGACCTTCCTCGCCCGGCTCGCGCCGGCGATTGCGGGAATTGCGACGGAGCGGGTGCTGACACCGTCGGCCGAACGCGCCCGGAGCCCGCTGGCCGATGGCGGTCTCTTCGTCGACCTCGGCTTCCGCTATGTCGGGCCCATCGACGGCCACGATCTCGACCGGCTCCTGCCGGTGCTCGCCGATGTGCGCGACGGTCCTCCCGGCCCGGTCCTGATCCATGTCGTCACCGAGAAAGGCAGAGGCTACCAGCCGGCCGAATGCGCCGCTGATCGCTATCACGGCGTGGTCAAGTTCGATGTCGGTTCCGGCGTGCAGGTGAAAACCAAGTCGAACGCGCCGAGCTACACCAAGGTCTTCGCCGAGAGCCTGGTGACGGAAGCGGGCCGCGACCCGCGCATCGTGGCGATCACCGCGGCGATGCCGACGGGCACCGGCCTCGACCTTTTCGCCAAGACCTATCCCGACCGGTGCTTCGACGTCGGCATCGCCGAGCAGCATGCCGTGACCTTCGCCGCCGGCCTGAGCTGCGAGGGCCTGAAGCCCTTCGTGGCGATCTATTCGACCTTCCTGCAGCGCGGCTATGACCAGATCATCCACGACGTGGCGCTGCAGGGTCTGCCCGTGCGCTTCGCCATCGACCGGGCGGGCCTTGTGGGGGCCGACGGGCCGACCCATGTCGGCGCCTTCGACGTGGCGGCGCTGACCTGCGTCCCCAACATGGTGGTGATGGCGGCGGCCGACGAGGCCGAGTTGATGCACATGGTGGCCACCGCCGCAGCCCATGACGACGGGCCGATCGCCTTCCGCTATCCGCGCGGCGACGGCGTCGGCGTCGAACTGCCGGAGCGCGGGGTGGCCCTGCCCATTGGCAAGGGCCGTGTCCTGCGCGAGGGCACGGATGTCGCGATCCTGTCCTTCGGCACGCGCCTGAACGAATGCCTGGCTGCGGCCGAGACCCTGGCAGCACGCGGCATTTCGGTCACGGTGGCCGATGCCCGTTTCGCCAAGCCGCTCGACACGGCGCTGATCGCGCGGCTCGCGCGCACGCACGAGGTGCTCCTGACCGTCGAGGACGGCTCCGTCGGCGGGTTCGGCGCCCATGTGCTGCAATGGATGGCGGGGGAGGCCCTCCTCGACCGCGGCCTCAAGGTACGGAGCCTGAACCTGCCCGACCGTTTCCAGGCGCAGGATTCGCCCGCCGGCATGTATCGCGAGGCGGGGCTCGATGCCGAAACGATCGCGGCCTTCGTCGACCGCGTCTTCGCGCCCTCGCCGCAGGACTCCATCCACAGTCCCGCAGCGGAGCGCCTCTCGACGGCGGCCGAGTGATCCCACTTCGCCATCACGCCTGGCTGGCTGCCGCTTGGGGCGATCCAGTCCGCAGACGCGTTCGTATATGGTCAAAACCACAACATCAGGCGAGCCACGGAAGCATCGCCCTCACGGAGGAGCATAGTCTATGGCATTCAATCTTCGCATGATCCTTGCAGCGACAGTGGCCGTGTTTGTTCCAGCCGCTGCCGCCATGGCCCAGACGGCCCCAGCACCTGCGCCCGCAGCGCCAGCCGCCGCGGCCGATGCCGCCGGCGATCCGGCCGCCGGCGAGCGCATCTTCGCGCAGTGCCGCGCCTGCCACCAGATGGGACCGACGGCCCGCGTCGGGGTCGGTCCGCCGCTCAACGGAATCTTCGGCCGCAAGGCAGGGTCCTTCCCGAACTTCAACTACTCGCCGGCCTATCGCTCGCTCGACAAGACCTGGGACGAGGCTAATTTCCGCGTCTATATCCGCAACCCGCGCGAGGTGACGCCTGGCACCCGGATGGTCTTCAGCGGCCTGCGTGACGAGACGCAGATCACCAATCTCATCGCCTATCTGAAGCAGTTCAATGCCGAGGGGCAGCGGTCGCAGTAACTCTGCGGCGCGACATCGCCGATGCAAAAGGGGGCCCGAGTGCCCCCTTTTCTATGTCCGGTTCCGAGGATCCCGAAGGGGGCTTGCCGGCCCCCTCCCCGATGCCCGGCGAGCGGCTCAGGCCATCACCGCATGGGTCGCCTTCATCACCGCCTTGAGCGAGCGGACGAGATGTTCGATGTCGGCGTCAGTGTGTAGCGGCGAGGGGGTGATCCGCAGCCGCTCGGTACCGCGCGGCACGGTCGGGTAGTTGATCGGCTGAACATAGATGCCGAAATCCTCGAGCAGCATGTCGCTCATCGCCTTGCAGCGGACGGGATCGCCGACCATCACGGGCACGATGTGGCTCGGATTGTCGAGGATGGGGATGCCCGCTGCGCGCAGGCGACGGCGCACCGCCGCCACCCGGTCCTGGTGCATGGCACGCTCGCTGCTGCTCTCCTTCAGATGGGCAATGGCGGCTGTGGCGCCGGCCGCCGCCGCCGGCGGCAGGGAGGTTGTGAAGATGAAGCCGGAGGCGAAGCTGCGCACGAAATCGCAGAGCGCGTCCGAGGCGGCGATATAGCCGCCGACCACGCCGAAGGCCTTGCCGAGAGTGCCCTCGATGACGGTCAGCCGATGGCTGATGCCCTCACGCTCCGAGATGCCGCCGCCGCGGGCGCCGTAGAGGCCGACGGCATGGACCTCGTCGAGATAGGTCATGGCGCCGTAAGCGTCGGCGACATCGCAGATCTCGGCGATCGGCGCGATATCACCGTCCATCGAGTAAACAGATTCGAAGGCGACGAGCTTCGGGACCGAGGGATCGAGCTCGGAGAGGCAACGTTCCAGGTCGCGCGGATCGTTGTGGCGGAACACCTTCTTGGGCGCGCGCGAATGGCGAACGCCCTCGATCATCGAGGCGTGGTTGCCGGCATCCGACAGGACCACGCAATCGGGGATCTGCGAGGCGAGCGTGGAGAGCGTCGCCCAGTTGGACACATAGCCGGAGGTGAACAGCAGCGCCGCCTCCTTGCCGTGGAGGTCGGCGAGCTCACGCTCAAGGAGCACATGATAGTGGTTGGTGCCCGAGATGTTGCGGGTGCCGCCCGCCCCCGCGCCGCAGCGGTCGAGCGCCTCGTGCATGGCCTGGAGGACCGCCGGGTTCTGGCCCATGCCGAGATAGTCGTTGGAACACCAGACCGTCACCTCGCGCTGGCGCCGGGCGCCACGATGGGTGGCATGGGGGAAATTGCCGACATGACGCTCGAGATTGGCGAAGACGCGGTAGCGGCCTTCGAGGCGCAACCGGTCGAGTTCGCCGACGAAGAAGGCTTCGTGGTCGATTGGCCGCGTGTTGCGGCGGGCGAAGGCACCGGCATAGGGGCAACGGGAGACGGAGCCCTCCGGCGGCGCGGAACCGTGAGCGGATTCGAGGGAGAGGGAGTCTGCGCGGGTCGCATAGCCCAGGTCTTCGGTCATGATGTCCTCCCTTTCCGTGGTTCCACGGTTCATGCCGCACATGCGGCCAATGCCTTGCCGAGTTTGACCGCGTCGAAGTCGCGGCCCACGGCCGTCACGAATGCGGGCTGGAACCGGCGTGCCGCGACCGGACGCAATTCGGTGCGTCCGTTCTCGACGAGAAACCGGATCCAGCCATCTTCCGAGCGGCTGGTGCCGCTCACACTGATCACCTGGCCGAACTGGCCGATGGCGACCTGATCGAGAACGCCTTTCAACGCGCCGGGGTCGACGGCGCCGAGCATTGGTGCCTCCCAGGAATGCAGCCGCGCTCCGTCCTGACCGGCCGGATCGATGGCCTGACGCTGGTGCGAGACGAAGCCCCATTTCCACAACAGGGTGGACGGGATGGGCAGGAACATCAGCCAGTGTTCGAGGATTGCCAGGGCGAGCATGCTGGCTGGAAGAAGCAATGCGAGCGCCTGGAACGGCGTCGTCGCGGGCTCGGTCGCCCGCACCACCATCAGGACCAGCACGATCGTGGCGGCAGTCACCGAGACGGGCAGCAGCGCATTCATCGGACGGCGGCGGAAATAGGTCGCCAGATAGCTCAGATGGGCGGGCAGGAAAGCCTCGGGAATGTTGGGCGCACCGAGGAAGATGTTGATCTTGGCGCTGAGGCGCATCACCCAGAGGACGGCGAAGGTCCACAGGGCGACCGGGTTGGCGGCGTCATAGGTGAGCAGCACCACCGCGGCGCCCGACAGGGCGATGGCAATCTCGTGGTCGATGATGGCGGCGGTGGCGAGGCGGAAGCGGAGCCAGCCGGTCGCCCCGGCTGGACAGGGCTCGCGGCGTGCGCCGACGATCGTGCCGGTGAGGAAAGCGAGTTCGTTCCAGCCCCAGACGATGATCACGGCGATGAATGCGGCATAGGCCGCGACCGTCGAGGTCTCGCCGGCCGTGTGCCAGATGACCGCCAGGGCGGCCAGCAGAAGAAGTGTTGCCACGCCGAAACTCCAGCGTTGGGTCCGGCGTGGCAAGCCGTCGATGTACAGGATCGCGCCCGTGCTGAACCACCAGATGAGAACGGTGATCAGGATGGGGATCGCGATCTCGAGCACTGTCAGCTCCTACCAGGCCGGGGCCAGCCGCACCTGGGCCGGCAGCTCGTTGGGAACGACAGGCAGGGTGTACAGGCGCAGGAAGGTGGCGGCGCCGCGCATGCCGAGCCAGACCCGCTGGAGCCCACCCACCACACCGCCCCGCGCCTTGGCCGCCTCGGTCGCCTGGACGATCGCGAGAAGACGGTCGAGACCCGGCTTGAAGGCCGGATGATCGATGTCGAGCGTGAAGGGGAAGACCTGTTTGGAGATCTCCGAGGTGATCCGGAACACCTTGTAGTCATAGTCGGACGGCGAGATCCCGAGCTGGCGGTGGAAGGCCGGCCGCATGTGATCGCGCACATACATGGTCGCGTAGACGGCGAGCAGGAAGAAGCGGATCCACAGGCGGTTGCCGCCGGTGAGAAGCTTCGGGTTGGCCCGCATGATCAGGGCGAAGGCCTCGCCATGGCGGAACTCGTCGTTGCACCAGTTCTCGAACCACTTGAAGATCGGATGGAACCGCCGGTCGGGGTCCCGCTCGAACAGGCGGTGGATGGTGATGTAACGGGCATAGCCGATCTTCTCGGACAGGTAGGTCGCGTAGAAGATGAACTTCGGCTTGAAATAGGTGTATTTCTTTTCCCGCGTCAGGAAGCCGAGATCGACGCCGACACCGAAATCCTTGAGCGATTCGTTGATGAAGCCGGCGTGACGCGACTCGTCACGCGCCATGAAGGTGAAGAGGTCGCGGATGTCCTTGTTCTGGATCCGCTTTTTGATCTCGGAATAGAGCACGCAGCCGGAGAATTCCGCGGTGAGCGAGCTCACCATGAAGTCGAGGAATTCGCCGCGCAGGTCCTCGGGCAGCGATTCGAGATCGAAATCGAAGCCCCCTTCCCGCTTGAAATGGCCGCGATTGGGGTCGCGCCGCATTTCCGCGAGCAACTCGTCCCACTCGGCCCGGACCGACGAGACGTCGATCTTGTCCATCGCGGCATGGTCGGTGGTGTAGAAACGCGGGCTGAGGAGAGCGTCTTCCTTGGCGATATCGGTGGAAAAGCTTGCACGTGTGCCGCCTTCGGGTGTCATGACTCGCCTCCCGCCGGCGCGAAACCGACCTCATAGAGTTCCGTGAGCTCGAGATAGGCCGCGATCTTGGTGGCGATGCGCGTCAACCCGCCGGCGCGGATCACCGTCGCCGTGCTCTCGATGATGCGCTTCTCGCCGAAAGCGATCTGCGAGGGCGCATTGTGGACCAGCACGCGGTCGCCGGGGCCGATTTCCACGGTTCCGATATCGACATAGGCGTGCAGGCTCTCAGGCGTGTTCTCCAGGTCGATCGTGCAGGGCACGTCGAACTGTCTTTCCCCGTTTTTCCCGTTTTGTCTCATGATGAACCTTCCTTGTTTTGGAGGAGTCGGGAGAACGCCTCCAGGTTCGTTGGGCCGAAGGACCCGAGCGCGATTTCGCGCCCGGTCGCGAGGTCGATGAGGATGACCATCCCGTTCTGCCGCCGTTCGAGACGGAACGGCAGATCCGGGCCGAGCCCCCGCATCTTTCGGTCACGGGCGAGCCCGCGCATGACCCCGCGCATGAATCCGCCCTCCCCGAGCGGAACGACCAGGACGGCTTGGCGATCGGTGGCGTTGAGCACTGTGATCGAGCCGTCCCGGGTGTCTGTGAACAGAAAGTCCCGTGACTGCATGGCGGGCGAGGCCGGCAGCGACAGGGTGCCAACCCCGGCATAGCGTCCGAAGGCGGCGGCCAGGACCGCGAAGGCAACCACGGCGCAGGCGGCCATGATCGGCCAGGCGCGGAACCGGAAGTCCGGATGGGTTGCTCCGGTCATGATGGTCTCCTCAGGTCGCCGCCGGCGTCGGCATGGCCGCGCCGGAGGGTTGCGGGGCTTCGGTCGCCAGGAGCGGATGGGGCTGGACCGGTGCACCGGAGAGGGCGCTGGCGAGCAGGCTCGCCACGGACGACGCGTTCTGGATGCAGCGGAGCATGGGCTCGGGCCGGGTGAAGCGCCACGGGCGCCAGTTCGGCCAGAGGGCGAGGGCTGCGATGCGGTTGCCCTTGGTCAGGCGGACCGGAATGTCACCGATGCCGTCGGAGCGAACCTTCACGGCCGCCGCCTCGATCTGGCTGAAGGGCACGTTGATGGTTACCGGCAATGCGACGCCGGAGCGGATGACGATCCGGCGGGTGGTGACGGTGTAGATCGTGCTGCGCGCATAGGCATAGGCAAGCAGCGCGAGCACCGCCATGCAGATGGCGCCGAGCAGGGCGATCCACAGCATGTGCCGCGACGCCATGGCCACGGTCAGGCCCTCGGCATAGGCGGCTAGGCCGCGCCAGGCGACGAGGACGGCGAAGTAGACGCCGACCTTGCGGATGTGGAAGGCCCTGATGGCGAGGGCCCACCAGTCGGGCTGGCCCTGCCAGAGGATCCTTTCCCCCTGCGGCGGAAGCGATGGAAGACCCGGGATCGGCTCGAAGTCGAAATCGTCGCTCATACCAGCGGCTCCGCACGGCTGGGCGAGGCGTAGAGCGTGCCGCCGCCGAAATAGCCCATGATCCGATCCTCCTCGAGCAGGGTGATCAGGTCGGGGTTGCGCAGGGCGGGAATGTCGGCGAAATGCTTGCCGAAGATGGCGCTGATCTCGACGCGGCGTCGGCGTGCAGCGACTGTCGCGAAGCCCATCGGGATCATGACGCGGCGCTGGACGCCGGCCACGGCGACCTCGGCCTCGAGATAGCGCACCACATATTCCGCCCGGTCGATCCAGACGTCGACGATGGTGCCGACCGTCTCGCGGTCGCCGGCGATCACCGACATGCCGCGCGGATCGGGATCGCGGTCAGCAATGTGGAAGGCGGTGGCGGCACGCAGCGGCAGGATGCGCGGCTCACCGGAAAAGAGCTTGTCTGGCACGTCGGCGCGCTCGGCATAGGCGGCCGGTCCGACGCCGTCGACCATCGGATTGCCGGTCGGGATCAGCGGGGCGCCGGGGAACTTGGCCATGGGCTTGGCCGCGACCGGCCTGAGGTCCGGCCGGCCGTCGACGGTGACCGTCTCGCCGCCGTTCAGGTGGTAGGTCTTGGGCGAGGGCGGCGCTGGCCAGCCGATGATGGACACGCGGCGCGGGCGGTCGCCGGCTGCCTCGACGAGCGGATAGCCTTCGCGCTTGCTCTCGCGCTGGAGGTAGAAGATCAGGCCAATGAAGAAGATCGTGAAGGCCCACAGGCAGAGCATCGCAAGGTCGAGGCCCCTTTCTTCAATTCCGGTGATCATCGTCGCCTCCAGGGCTATGAGAACGGGTCCTGGGCCTATCGCGGAAACTGCGAGAGACCGAAATGCGGCAGGGTCGGGCCATCCGCCCGCAGGGCATGGGTGTCGCGTCCGACCAGAGGCCCGAGCGCGACGAGGGTGACGAAGAGAAGAAGAATCTCGACGTGGTAGACGGCGCCGTAGCCGACCGACGGTCCGGTGAGTGCCGGCCCGAGGGAGCCGCTGGCCGCGAGCGCTCCCGTCACGTCGCGCAGGATGCCGCCGAAGGCGATGGCGAGCCCGGCGGCGCTGGCCTGCACCGCGCCCCATGCGCCGAGGGCCAGACCATTGTTGCCGCGGCGGTCGAGGGTCATGGCGACAGTCAGCGTCCCCACCGCGAAGAGGCCACCGCCGAAGCCGATGAGCGTTGCTCCCGTGCGGAACAGGGCACTCGACCCCAGCGGCGCCGCCATGATGACGGCGGTGAAGGCGCAGATGCCGAAGATGACGCCGAGAGCCGACAGCCGGGCGGGATCGAAGCCGCGCACCAGGAGCCGGGCCGAGAGCGCGAAGGCGACGATGGCGCCGAGGGCGACGAGCACCGTCAGCATGGTCGTCGCGGCGACGCTCAGACCCATGACCTCGCCGCCATAGGGTTCGAGGATGATGTCCTGCATGTTGAAGGCGGCGGTGCCGAGCGCGACCGCCACCAGATAGCGCCGCGCCTTCGGCTCGGCCATCAGACCCGCCCAGGCCTCGGCGAAACGCGGCGCCTGCGACCGGGACCGGTTGCGGCCGGGATCGCGCGGCTCCTGCTTCCACAGGGCGATGACGTTCAGGACGATGGTGGCGACGGCCGCGCCCTGGATCACCTGGATCAGGCGCACGGCGCTGAAGTCGGAGAGCAGGAAGCCGAAGGCCGCGCCGCTGATCAGCATGCCGACCAGCAGCATGAGATACATGAGGGCCACGACCCGCGGGCGCGCCTCGTCCCGGGTGATGTCGGTGGCGAGGGCGAGGCCCGCGGTCTGCGTGGTCTGGAGGCCGGCACCGACCATCAGGAAGGCGAGCGCCGCGCCGAGTTGCCCGACCCAGATCGGCCCCGCGCCGTCGCCGGACAGGACCAGCAGTGCGAAAGGCATGATGGCGAGGCCGCCGAACTGCAGCAGCGAGCCCATCCAGATATAGGGGACACGCCGCCAGCCGAGCGCCGAGACGTGATTGTCGGAGCGGAAACCGACCACGGCACGGAAGGGCGCGAAGAGGAGCGGCAGGGCCACCATCACGGCGACCAGCGAGGCCGGGACCGAGAGCTCGACGATCATCACACGGTTGAGGGTGCCGACGAGCAGCGCCGTCGCCATGCCGACGGAGATCTGGAAGAGCGAGAGGCGGACGAGACGGGCGAGCGGAACGTCGACGCTGGCGGCATCGGCGAAGGGCAGGAACTTCGTGCCGATCTGCCGCCAAAGGGTCAGGACGGTTCCGCTGGCGCGCATCATGTGCGGACGAGCTCCATCGCCTGGCTGATGTAGAAGCTGCGCGAGACCCGCAGGCTGCGCGCCCGGGACCAGGCAGCCAGGGTCGGATCGACGGCGATCCGCCGGCTCAGGCCGCCGTCGCCGACCGGCTCGATCGCCGGGGCGCGGTCGCTGCGCGGGAACAGGCGGCCGACGGCGTGGAGCACGCTGAGAAGCGGCGTCCGCGGCGCGAAGGTGAAGACGATCGAGCCCGTTGTCTGGCGCGACAGCGCGGCGAGGACACGCACCATGTCGTCGGCGCGGTAATGGATGAGGGAGTCCATCGCCACCACATGGTCGAAGCGGCCGAGGACCGGATCGAGGAGGTCGCCGACACGGAAGTCGAGCCGGCCCGGCCCGGCAAAGGACGCCGTGCGCTCCCGGGCGAGGCCCACCAGCTTCTCCGACAGGTCGACCCCGACCACATGGGCGCCGCGCGCCGCCGCCTCGACGGCAAGGGCGCCCGTGCCGCAACCGGCGTCAAGAATGCGCGCGCCGGTCAGGTCCTGCGGCAGCCAGGACAGGAGCGTCTCACGCATCGTGTCGCGACCGGCCCGGACCGCCGCACGAATGCCGCCGACGGGAGCATCCGAGGTCAGCCGCGCCCAGGCATCGACCGCGGTGCGGTCGAAATAGGTCTCCAGTTCGTGGCGCCGGTCGCGATAGGTGATGGTGGGCATCAGTCGAACCCCAGAAGGTCGAAGATCTCGCGGTCCTTGAGCGGGCTGACGAGCAGCGGTTCGGTGCCGTCCCAGAGATGCTGGGCGAGGCGCAGATATTCCGCCTGGACGGCGAGCACCTCCGGCGTCGCGTCCATCTCGAACAGGGTCGACTTCTTCAGGCGCGAGCGTCGGATGACGTCGAGATCGGGCAGCCGGGCAATGGTCGACGTGCCGACCGCCTTGTTGAAGCGCTCGATCTGGTCGGTGTCGGCGCTGCGGTTGGCGATCACCCCGGCGATCCGTACGTCGTAGTTCTTCGACTTCGCCTTGATGGCCGCGACGATGCGGTTCATCGCGAAGATCGAGTCGAAGTCGTTGGCGGCGACGATGATGGCGCGCTCGGCATGCTGGAGCGGCGCGGCGAAGCCGCCGCAGACCACATCGCCGAGCACATCGAAGATGACGACGTCGGTGTCCTCGAGCAGGTGGTGCTCCTTGAGGAGCTTCACGGTCTGGCCGACGACATAGCCACCGCAACCGGTGCCCGCCGGCGGGCCGCCGGCCTCGACGCACATGACCCCGTTATAGCCCTCGAAGACGAAGTCCTCGGTGCGCAGTTCCTCGCTGTGGAAGTTCACCCCCTCCAGCACGTCGATGACGGTGGGGATGAGGCTCTTGGTCAGCGTGAAGGTGGAATCATGCTTCGGGTCGCAGCCGATCTGCAGGACCCGCTTGCCGATCTTGGAGAAGGCGACCGACAGGTTGGACGAGGTGGTGGACTTGCCGATGCCGCCCTTGCCGTAGACGGCGAAGACCTTGGCGGAGCCGACATCCATGGCGGCATCCATCATAACCTGGACGCTGCCCTCCCCATCGGGGCGGCGCGGCACAGGGTTGCGTATGGCGATCGGGGTTGCGAGGCCGGTCATGCCGATCCTCCCGAGATGGCACCGTGCGGCGTGGCGTCAGCGACCGAAATGGGCTTTTGCATCGTAGAGGGTGTCCAGGGTGATGGTTGCGATGCCGCGCTCGAGAGCGAAGCGTTCGGTGTTGCGGCGCGCCTTGCCGCGGACGAAGAAGGGGATCTTGCGAAGCTCCCGTTCGGCGCCCTCGTCCCACCGGGTGGTCGCCGGAACCACGGATGGGGCAGGCTCCACCGCCGCGGCAGCGGATGCCGCCGGCGCCGGCGCCTTGCCGAGGTGGGATCCGCTGCGATCGTTGAATTCGAAATCGTCGCGGAACATGTGCAGGAGATGCTCTTCCAGCCCCATCATCAGGGGATGGACCCAGGTGTCGAAGAGGACATTGGCGCCTTCGAAACCCATCTGCGGCGAATGACGGGCGGGAAAGTCCTGCACGTGCACCGGCGCCGAGATGACCGCGCAGGGGATGCCGAGACGCTTGGCGATGTGGCGCTCCATCTGCGTGCCGAGGATCAGCTCCGGACGCAGCGCGGCGATCTGCTCCTCGACGTCCAGATAGTCGTCGGTGATGAGCGCCTCGATGCCATGCGCGGCCGCCACGGCGCGCACCTCGCGGGCGAATTCGCGCGAATAGGTGCCGATGCCGACGAGTTCAAAAGCGAGTTCCGTGGTCGCCACCCGGGCCGCGGCGACGGCATGGGGGCCATCGCCGAAGACGAAGACGCGCTTGCCGGTCAGATAGGTCGAATCGACCGAGCGGGAATACCAGGGCAGGCGCGAGCCGGCCTCGGCGGTCAGCGGAGCGATGCCGGCGACGCGCGCCACCTCGGCGATGAAGTCCCGCGTGGCGCCCACCCCGATCGGGACCGTGCGGACGGCCGGCTGACCGAAGGCCTTCTCCAGATAGCGGGCGGCGGCGTCGGCGATCTCGGGATAGAGCACGACGTTGAAATCGGCCTCGCCGAGGCGGGCAATGTCGGAGGGACGGGCGCCGAGCGGGGCGACGACGTTCACAGTGACGCCGATCGTCTCCAGCAGCCGCCGGATCTCGAGGAGATCGTCACGGTGGCGGAAGCCGAGCGCGGTCGGGCCGAGGATGTTGCAACTGGGCCGCGGGCCGCGGACATGGTCCGCCGCACGGGGCCGGGCGAGGCCTCGGACGAGGCGGTAGAAGGTCTCCGACGCGCCCCAGTTTTCCTTCTTCTGGTAGGCCGGCAGTTCCAGCGCGATGACCGGGATCGGCAGGCCGAGCGTGGTGGCGAGCCCGCCGGGATCATCCTGGATCAGTTCGGCCGTGCAGGAGGCGCCGACGATCATCGCCTCGGGCTTGAACCGCTCATAGGCGGCGCGGCAGGCGTCCTGGAAGAGACCAGCCGTATCACCGCCGAGATCGCGCGCCTGAAAGGTGGTGTAGGTCACCGGCGGGCGGCGGTCGCGCCGCTCGATCATCGTGAAGAGCAGGTCGGCATAGGTGTCGCCCTGGGGGGCATGGAGAACGTAATGCAGGCCCTCCATGGCGGTGGCGATCCGCATGGCCCCGACATGGGGAGGTCCTTCATAGGTCCAGAGGGTCAGCTGCATGGCTACACCGCCAGCTTCTGACGCCGGGCCAGCGGCCGGGCGAAGAGTTCGGCGAGGTCGCCGGCCTGTTCGTAGCCCTGGATCGGCGTGAAGATGAGTTCGATCGACCATTTGGTCGCGATGCCCTCGGCCTCCAGCGGATTGGCGAGCCCGAGGCCGCAAACGACGAGATCGGGGGCGGCGCGGCGGCAGCGGTCGAGCTGGCGCTCGACGTCCTGGCCCTCGGAAATGGCCGTCCCGGCGGGCAGAAGGTCGAGTTCCGCGGCCATGTGGGTCCGGTGCAGGTAAGGTGTGCCGACCTCGACGATCTCCATCCCGAGCTCGCGCGCCAGGAAGCGGGCGACGGGGATCTCGATCTGCGAATCGGGGAAGAGAAAGACCCGCCTGCCCGCGAGAGCAGCTCGATGACGGCGAACGGCGAGCTCGGCGCGCGCATTCCCGGCAGCAGTGACGTTCTGGAACCTCTCGCGGGGGACATGGAATGCCGTCGCGGCGGCCTGAAGCCAACGGGTAGTGCCCTCGGCGCCAACGGGGAGCGGCGCCGAGAGGAGGCTCGCGCCGCGCTCCTCGAGCGCTTTGGCCGTGTCCCTCAGGAACGGCTGTGCGAGCAGGACCCGCGTGGCGGGCCCGACCGACGGAAGATCGGCCAGGCGCTGCGCGGGAAGAAAGCCGACATCGGCGATGCCGAGATCGGCGAAGAGGCGACGGAACTGGTCCTCGACCACGTCGGCGAGGGTTCCGGCCACCAGCAGGGACGGCCTCGCGTCGCGCGGCGCGGCCGGCATGTGGGGCACGAGGGCCGCAAGGGCGGCATCCTCGCCTTCGGTGAAGGTCGTCTCGATGCCGCTGCCGGAATAGTTGAGGACGCGGACGCGGGGGGCAAAGCTCCTGTCGAGCCGCTGCGCGGCGCGATGCAGGTCGAGCTTGATGACCTCGGAGGGGCAGGACCCGACGAGGAACAGCAGCCGGATGTCGGGGCGGCGCGCGATCAGCCGTCCGACGACGCGGTCGAGTTCGTCATTGGCGTCGGTGAGGCCGGCGAGATCCCGCTCTTCCATGATCGCCGTGGCGAAGCGCGGTTCGGCGAAGATCATCACGCCGGCGGCCGACTGGATGAGATGGGCGCAGGTACGCGAACCGACGACCAGGAAGAAGGCGTCCTGCATCTTGCGATGGAGCCAGACGATGCTGGTCAGGCCGCAGAAGACCTCGCGCTGGCCACGCTCCCGCAGGACGGCATCGTCGCCGCAGCCGGAGGCGCTGGCGGGACGAGGGGGGATGAGGGTGTGAACGGTCATGACGGCTGCCCCGCCATGGTGGAGGCAACCTCGAGGCGGGCGCGCCGGAGCTTGAAGATGTATTGGGCGGCGTTGACGACGTAGATGACATAGGCGGCGAGCGCGATGGCCATCTGGGTCTGCGGCGAGACCCCGGCGACGACGAGGCTGGCGAGATAGACCGTGTGCAGAACGATCACCGCCATGCTCACCACGTCCTCCCAGTAGAAGGCCGGAGCGAAGAGGTAGCGCCCGAAGACCGCATGTTCCCAGAGCGAGCCGGTGACCATGATCGTGTAGAGGGCGAGCGTCTTGGCGACGACGGAGACAGTGGCCGCCTCGTAGCCCTCGCCGGTCTGCAGATAGCGCAGGACGAGATAGAGGCTGACGATGAAGATGGCGAACTGAACGGGTGCGAGCAGACCCTGGACTAGGGTCCACCGCGTCTCGTTCCGCCGACGGCGCTGGTCGGGCGTATAGAGCGGTTCCGCCGGGGCCTTCTTCGCTGCACGACCGGACATTGGGCCTCCGCCGAACCAGGACTGGGTCGCGCCGAGCACCGAGGGAGCGAGCCGCGACGGACCAATGTGAGTGTAAAAAAAAGTTTACGTCAAGGATCTTTTACGGATAGAGTGTCAGGCAATGCGGACACCTTGCGTGTTGCGGCATCAGCCATTTCGGCTAGGCTGGCTTGCTGATCCATGCGGGGCGGCCCGTCGTACCGTCACGAAGCGTGCCTGCATAAGGTGCCCGACACGCCTTCAAATCGCCTGCGATAAAAGAAAGGCCCGGACATCCTATCGTGGATGAACCGGTCCGAGTGGGGGGAGAGGCCCATGACGGACATAAGGTATGACGATCGCCAGAATGGCTGGTCGTCGGGCTCGGGCCCCGGTGCTTCAGCGCCCGGCGAGGCCCGCGCGAAGACCGGCAACGGCCAGGTCGTTGTCGATGACAGGCTGCTCGTCACGATCGCCAAGACGATCCAGTACGAGGTCGTGCCGCGCCTGCTGATGGCGACCCGCGGCAAGGAGGGCGCCGACCAGACGCCGCCGGACACGATCGCGCCGACGGAGGTGGACGACTTCGTCAGCACCGTCATGTTCCACGACATCCATGTCGCGCTGGCGCAGATCCACGCCCTGCGTGAGAGGGGCCTGAAGAGCCCCGACATCTTTCTGGGACTGCTGGCACCCGCCGCGCGGCGTCTCGGCGACATGTGGCTGCTGGACCGCTGCAGCTTTGCGGAGGTGACGATGGGCCTCGTGCGTCTGCAGAACATCATGCGGGCCGTGGCGCCTCCACCGCAGATGCAGGATCTGCGCGACGAGCCCGAGCGTCACGTGCTGCTGGCAGCCTATCCCAACGAACAGCACGCCTTCGGCATCACCCTGGTCGCCCAGCTTTTTACCGAGGCTGGCTGGCGTGTCACGCTGATGACCCCGACCCGGATCACCCAGGTGATCGACCGGCTCTCGTCGGAGTGGTTCGACCTTGTGGGTATATCGCTGAGCAACGACGACTTGATAGAGAAGTTGACATCAGCCATAAGCCAGATGCGTCGCAGGTCACGGAATCGATCGATCGGCGTCCTGGTGGGAGGGGCCACTTTCAACGGCGATCCAGATCGCTATGCCTTGGTTGGCGCCAATGCCTCCGCATCCGACGGTCGGGAAGCCGTGAAGATCGCGGAGGGTCTGGTGGGATTGGCCCCGCGATCCCACACGGGCAACTGAACCGTGACCTTGACGCTCGCTTTCCCGAAGCGCGCGACCAACAGCGAAGCTTCTCATGTCAACGCCTGATCCCAACGCATTGGTCGGTCTTGATGGAAAGACGGCGATGGCTATCGCGTCGATCGTGGCGGACATCGTCCTCGTCGTCGACAGCGACGGGATCGTTCGCGATCTGAAGACCAACGCGGACACGGCGATCGCGGGAGACGCCAAGTCCTGGATGGGCCAGCCCTGGATCGACACCATCGCCCCGGACAGCCGGCACAAGGCCGCCGCCCTGCTGAGCGAAGCGACCAAGGGGGCCGCATCGGCGCTGCGCGAGATCAATCACAAGGGGGCCGACCCCCAGGCGACCATCCCCATTCGCTACTCGGCTGCCAAGGGCAAGTCCCCGGGCAATGTCCTGATCGTCGGCCGCGACCTCAGCGCCCTGTCCGGCCTGCAGCAGCAACTGGTCAAGGCGCAGCAGGCGATGGAACGTGATTATGTTCGTCTGCGGGCTGCCGAGACGCGCTACCGTGCCCTGTTCCAGATGACAGCTGAGCCGATCCTGATCGCCGAGATCGGCTCGCGGAAGGTGGTCGAGGCCAATCCGGCGGCGCTGGAAGCCCTTGCGCCCTCTTCCGGTCGTCTCGTCGGACGCGCCCTCGGCCAATTGTTCGACGACAAGGGCGGCAGCGACATCGAGGCGCTGCTGTCGCGTTCGGCCGGCGGACAGACCGCCGTGACCGTGCGGGTCGCGAGCGCCACCAACGGGCGCCATTTCAACGCGACCGCATCGCTGTTCCGCAACGAGGGCGCGACCCTCGTCCTGTTGCGCCTGATCCCGCTCGAAGCGGCCGGCGGCAGGACCCAGTCGTCCGGTTCGACGCGCTATCTCGACCTGATCGAGAAGCTCCCCGACGGCTTCGTGGTGACAGACCTCGAAGGCAATGTCGTGGAGGCCAATCCGGCCTTCCTCGAAGTGGTCCAGCTCGCCACGATCGACCAGGCCCGCGGACACCAGCTGGGCGAGTGGCTCGGCCGCATGGGCATCGACTTTCCCACGCTGACCTCGACGCTGCGCGACTTCGGGTCGGTGCGCAACTTCTCGACCATCATCCGCGGGGCCCTCGGCGTCACAGAGACGGTGGAAGTTTCGGCGGTTCTGGTCGAGACCTCGGATTTTCCCTGCTACGGCTTCGTCATCCGCTCCACGGCCCGCCCCGCGCCAGCCTCGAGCGGCAAGAACCAGCTCCTGCCGCGGTCGGTCGACCAGTTCACCGAGCTCGTCGGGCGTGTGTCGCTGAAGGAACTCGTGCGCGAGACCACCGACATCATCGAGCGGCTGTGTATCGAGGCGGCTCTCGAAATGACCCAGGACAACCGCGCGACAGCGGCAGAGCTCCTCGGCCTCAGCCGCCAGAGTCTCTATCTCAAGATGCGTCGCTTCGGGATCATGGACGATCCGACGCTCGAGACGGATTGACACTTTTCTATGTAAAGAAAAGTTGACACTTCGGCGAGGCGATCCTACGCTGCCGGAATGATCACCCCGGGTGTGCCTGACGTTCTCGCCCTGTCCAAGCCCATCGCCTGGTGGCCGGCGATCGGCGCTCTCGGCCTCGTGCTCGCCGACGGCCATGTCCCGACCTTGCTGATGGTGGCGTCCGGCGGTGTCCTGTCGGCCATCGCCACGCTTCTCGACGTCACGGCGCGACGCGCGCATGCACGCTCCCGCGCCGCGCGCGATCACGCCGCGGTCCTCGCGCCGCGCTCCATCCCGTCACGCCTCGGTTGCCATCCCCCCGGGCTCCGCCAAGGCATCGTCCCCACCTGGCCTGCCGGAGGCCGGCAGTGCCCCTCGTCCACCGGGAGGCCATGATGAATCCGAACCCTTTGACCTGGTTCCAGATCATCCGCCTCGGCCTTGTCCAGACGGCTCTCGGCGGCATCGTGGTGCTGACGACATCGACAGTGAACCGCGTCATGGTGGTTGAACTCGCGCTCCCTGCCATGCTCCCGGGCGCTCTCGTCGCCTGGCATTACTGCCTGCAGATCCTCAGGCCGCGCTTCGGCTACGGTGCCGACCAGGGCCGGCGCATGACCCCCTGGATCATCGGCGGCATGGCGGTCCTGGCCATCGGCGGGAGCCTGGCTGCCGTCGCCACCGCGGTGATGGCCGCTTCCTGGGCCGCCGGTCTCGCCCTCGCCATCATCGCCTTCACCCTGATCGGCGCCGGTGCCGGTGCCGCGGGCACCTCGCTGCTGGCGATGCTGGCGAAGCGCGCCGCGCCGCAGCGGCGACCGGCAGCAGCCACCATGGTCTGGATCATGATGATCGCCGGTTTCGCCATCACCGCGATCGGCGCCGGTGCGTTCCTCGATCCCTTCTCGCTCGACCGGCTGGTCCTCGTGTCGACTGCCGTCAGCGTCATCGCCCTCGTCCTCGCCGTCGTCGCGGTGACCGGAATCGAGGGACCAGGCGAGACGCCGCAGGTGCCTGCCGAGACCAAATACGGCTGCGGCTTTCCGGTGGCGCTGGCGCAGGTCTGGGCCGAACCCAGGGCCCGGCTCTTCACCATCTTCATCTTCGTCTCGATGCTGGCCTTCTCCGGCCAGGACCTCATCCTCGAGCCCTATGCCGGCATCGTCTTCGGCCTGACGCCGGGGGCCACGACCACCTTGTCGGGCCTGCAGAACGGCGGTGTCCTCGCCGGCATGGTGACGGTCGCGCTGGCCGGCACCTTCCTGCGCCATGACGGCCCGGGTTCACCCAAGCTGTGGACCATCATCGGCTGCCTGATGTCGGCCCTGACCCTCGGCGGCCTGGCCGTCGGCGGCTGGCTGGCGACCGACTGGCCGCTGCGCCTCAACATCGTCCTTCTCGGCTATGCCAACGGCGTCTATGCCGGCGCGGCCATCGCCACGATGATGACGCTTGCCGGTGCCGGCGCCGAGCGGCGGGAGGGGACCCGGATGGGAATCTGGGGCGCCTCGCAGGCCATCGCCTTCGGCATCGGCGGGTTCCTGGGAACCGTCGCCGTCGACGCGCTGCGCGCCATCACCGGGTCCAGCCTTCTCGCCTATGGCAGCGTCTTCGCCGTCGAGAGCCTGCTCTTTCTCATCGCTGCGGCCCTCGCCTTTCGCATCGTCGCGATGTCGGCCGCGCCCGCGGCCCCGCAGGAAACGCAGTCCGGATCTCAACTCGCACTCGGAGTGGGCTAGAACCATGGAAACGCGCCGTCACTATGATGTCGTCGTCGTCGGCGGCGGCCCCGCCGGGGCGACGGCTGCCGCCGATCTCGCCGCGCGCGGTCGCTCCGTCCTGCTGCTCGACCGCGCCGGGCGGATCAAGCCCTGCGGCGGCGCCATTCCCCCGCGGCTCGTCCGCGACTACGCCATTCCCGAGGACATCATCTGCGCGCGGATCAACTGCGCCCGGATCGTCGCCCCTTCCGCCAAGCACGTCGACATGCATATCGACGGCGGCTATGTCGCCATGGTCGACCGCGAGGTCTTCGACGAGTTCCTGCGAGAGCGCGCCGAGGCCGCAGGCGCCGAGCGGCAGACCGGCCGCTTCCTGCGGATATCGCGCGATGCCGGCGCCCATGCGATCGTGCATTTCCGCAGCGGCTCGGAAGCGGGCGGCGACATCATCGACGATTGCGTCTCGACCCGCCTCGTCATCGGCGCCGACGGTGCCAATTCCCTCGTCGCGCGCCAGGAAATCGCCGGCGGCGACCGGATGCCCTGCGTCTTCGCCTACCACGAGATCGTCAGGGCGCCGGACGCCTCCGACATCACCTTCGACCCCCGCCGCTGCGACGTCCACTATGACGGCCGCTATTCGCCCGACTTCTACAGCTGGGTCTTTCCGCACGGCAAGACCGCGAGCATCGGTACCGGCACCTATCACAAGGGCTTCGGACTGCGGGAATCGGTCGCCGCCTTCCGCAAAAGGACCGGGCTGGACCAGCTGGAAACCATCCGCCGCGAGGGGGCACCGATTCCCCTGAAGCCGCTCAAGCGCTGGGACAACGGGCGCGACGTCATCGTCACCGGCGATGCGGCGGGTGTCGTCGCGCCAGCCTCCGGCGAGGGCATCTACTACGCGATGGCCTCGGCGACGCGGGTGGCGGAGGCCGTCGAGGAGACGCTGCGCACCGGCCAGGTACGGGCGCTGGCGACGGCGCGCAAACGCTTCATGAAGTCGCACGGGCGGGTGTTTCTCATCCTCGGGATCATGCAGTGGTTCTGGTACCGCAACGACCGGCTGCGCGAGCGCTTCGTCTCGATCTGCGCCGACAAGGACGTCCAGCGTCTCACCTGGGAATCCTACATGCACAAGGAACTGGTCCGGCAGAGCCCGGTCGCCCATGTGCGCATCTTCTTCAAGGACCTCGGCCACCTGCTCGGACTGGCACGCACATGATGCGGGACCTCATCGACGACTGGGCGGTGATCGCTGTCGCGGCGACGGGGACGCTGATCGTCGCCGTCGTCGGCGGCATGCTGACCGAGATCGGCCCCTGGTACCGGTCACTGACCTTTCCCGCCTGGAAGCCGCCGGACTGGGCCTTCGGCCCGATCTGGACGACCATCCTGACGCTCGCGGCGATTTCCATCGTTCTCGCCTGGACCGCGGCACAGACGCCGGCCGCGCGCACCCTCGTCGTGGCGCTCTTCGTCCTCAACGGGTTGCTGAACATCGGCTGGAACCTGCTGTTCTTCAAGATGCGCCGGCCGGACCTCGCCCTCATCGAGGTGGCGTTCCTCTGGCTGTCCATCCTGGCGCTGATCGTCGCGCTGTTTCCCATTCACCGGCTCGCGAGCCTGCTCCTGGTCCCCTACCTGGTCTGGGTCGGCACCGCCGCCTTTCTCAACCTTCGGATCGTCCGGCTCAACGCCCCCTTTTCGGGGGCAGGAGCGTGAGGTCCCAGCGCCACCGGGAGGTGCCCATGCTGCGTCGAGAAGAGCTCACCGTCGTGCTGGCCAGCCCGCGGGGCTTCTGCGCCGGCGTGGTGCGGGCCATCGAGATCGTCGAGCGCGCCCTCGCCCTCTACGGGCCGCCCGTCTATGTGCGCCACGAGATCGTCCACAACCGGCATGTGGTCGCCCGCCTGTCACGCCGCGGCGCCATCTTCGTCGAGGATATCGACGCCATTCCGCCGGGGGCCGTCACAGTGTTCAGCGCCCATGGCGTCTCGCAGGCGGTGGAGGAGGAGGCGCGCCAGCGCGGCCTCGACGTCATCGACGCGACCTGCCCGCTCGTCAGCAAGGTGCATCGCCAGGGCCGCCGTTTCGCCGAGAAGGGCTACAGCGTCCTGCTCGTCGGCCATGAGGGCCATGCCGAGGTGGAGGGGACGCGCGGCCAGGTGCCGGGCGGCGTCACGGTGGTCGGCACGGTGGACGACGTGGCGGCGGTGCAGGTCGCCGATCCCATGCGGGTCGCCTATGTGACGCAGACGACGCTGAGCGTCGACGATACGCGCCAGGTGGTGGATGCGGTCAAGGCGCGCTTCCCGAC
>CALRLZ020000015.1:0-101706 GCA_943368975.1 Archangium gephyra | reverse complement strand
CATCGCTCTGGCCTTCGCCTCGCCGTCCCAGCCGGTGACGCTGCCCGCGCCCTCCACCACCCTGCAGGGCCCGCAGCCGCGCCCGGCTCCGGTCGTTCGGGCCACGCCGCCGGCGACCCCGGCGCGCCAACCGGTCCGCGCCGGCCGTCAGGCGCCGCCGCCAATGGTCGCCCCCAATGCCGAAGGCGCCGGCGGCACCGTCGTCTTCGCCCGCCAGACGACCGAGCGCGCCGCCGTCGTCGCCACCATGCATGCGCCCGATCCGCGTGCCCAGCGGCTGATCCAGCAGCCGGTCCAGGTCGTCGCCATGACCTTCTCGGCCTCGGCGCCGGCGACCGTGCCGACCCAGCGCTTCACCGGCCAGGCGGTCTCGACGCTGCGGACCATCGAGTTCGCCGCCGTCACGCCGCAGCGCGGCGCATTCCTCTCCCGCTGACCCCCTCCCGCCGCCGTCGGGCTCCGCGCGCCTGATCTGCGCGCAGGACCATGGCGGGCCCGCCCCCATCCGTTGCATCGTCCTGCCACCGGCCGCCGCGGCCGGTTCCGATCGCAGTGCCGGAACGGTTGCCGCCGCGGACGACACGGGATGCCATGGACCCCATCCGCTTCATTCCGCCGGCTCTGGCGATCCTCTGGGGCCTGAACTGGCCCGCCGTGAAGATCGGCCTGTCGGAAGTGCCGCCCTTCGCGCTGCGCATGGGCGGCATGGGGGCTGGCGGGCTCATCCTGCTGGCGGTGGCGCTGGCGGGCGGCCGCTCGCTGCGGATCGCCCGGCGTGACTGGGTGCCGCTGGTGGTGGGCGGCTTCCTCAGCATCACGGTGTTCAATCTGGCGGTGGTCTTCGCCCAGCTCAACACGACGACGTCGCGGGCCGCGATCCTCACCTTCACGACGCCGCTCTGGGCGATCGTGCTCGCCTATCTCGTGCTGGGCGAGAGGCTGGACCGGGCACGTATCGCGGCGCTGGTGATCGGGCTCGCCGGCATCGGCGTGCTGGCCTCGCCGATCTTCACCGGGGCGATCAATCCTCTCGGCGTGCTGTTTCCGGTGGTGGCGGCGGTGAGCTGGGCGGCCGGCTCGGTCTATCTGAAGCGGCAGCCGCTCGGCGGCGATCGCATGGTGGCGATCGGCTATCAACTGCTGCTGGCAGCAGGAATCGCTGCCATCGGCTTCGCCGCGAGCGGCGAGGTGCTGCCGACACGGCTGTCTCCGGGTACGGCCCTCGCCATCGCCTATCACGTCATCGGCGCGACGGCGCTGGCCTATCTGCTGTGGTTCACGCTGCTCGACCGGCTGACGGTGGGGGCGGCCGCGATGACCACCTTCGCCATTCCCGTCGTCGGCGTCGCCAGCGCCATGGTGCTGGTGGGCGACCGGCCGGGCCTGCTCGACTATGTCGGCTTCGCCGCGGTGATCACCGCGGCGGGGCTTGCGACCTTCGGAACGAAGCGGGCGTGAGGGCGGGGGCCCTCAGCCCATGCCGAGCGCCTGCTTGTAGAGCTCGAGGATCGCCTCTTCTTCCATGCGCTCGTCGCGGTCCTGCTTGCGCAGCGAGATGATCTTGCGCAGCACCTTGGTGTCGAAGCCATTGGCCTTGGCCTCGCCATAGACGTCCTTGATGTCGTCCGACAGCGCCTTCTTCTCCTCCTCGAGGCGCTCGATGCGCTCGATGATGGACTTGAGCTGATCGGCTGCGACGCTTTGGGTATCGACCATGTGCGGCTCCAGGGGCGAGGGCGAAGGGAGCCGCACTGGTTCGCGAATTCGCACCGCGGGGTCAAGCGGCGCGGCGCTTGTCCACAGGCCCGCCGGCCCCTATGCATCAGCGGGCGAACCCAGGCCGTGACACCCGCGCTTTGACATCCTCCCTCACCCCCGACACGCCCGCGCCACCGGCTTCCAAGGCGGGCGCCTTCATCGCCCTTCTCGCCGGCGCGCTGGCGCTCGGCATCTCGCCCGTCTTCGTCCGGCTGGCCGATGTCGGACCCTTCGCCTCGGCCTTCTGGCGGGCGCTGCTGGCGCTCCCCGTCCTCTATCTGTGGATGAAGATCGCCGACCGTGGCCGGGCCGGGGGCCCCGGTTTTACCCTGCCCGTCGTCCTGGCCGGCCTGTTCTTCGCCGGCGACCTGTTCTTCTGGCACCTGTCGATCCTCAACACGACGATCGCCAATTCCACCTTCCTCGCCACCACCGCCCCGGTCTGGGTCATTCTCGTCGCCTGGCTCTGGTTCAGGGAACGCATTTCCGTCTCGACCCTGGCGGGCCTGGCCCTGTGCATCGCCGGTGGTGCGGCCCTGGTCGGCGACAGCCTGCAGATCGATCGCTCGCGGCTGATCGGCGATGCCTATGGGGCGGCAACCGGCATCTTCTTCGGCCTCTATTTCCACGCCATCCGGGCCGGGCGTCTTACCCATGGCGCGGCACGGCTGACCCTGCAGTCGACCGCCGTGACGGCGCTCGTGCTCTTCGCCGTGGCGCTGATGCTGGAGCCGCGCATCCTGCCGCAGAGCCTCCAGGGCTGGCTGGCGGTGCTGGCGCTCGGCATGCTTACCCATGCGGCGGGGCAGGGGCTGCTGTCGGTGGCGCTGGGCACGCTGCCCACGGTGTTCTCCTCGCTGGTGATCTTTCTGGAGGCGGTCATCGCCGCGCTTTTCGCCTGGGTCGTGCTGGGGGAGGCCATCAGCCTCGTCCAGGTCGCCGGCGGCGCGGCGATCATGCTCGGCATCTGGGTGGCACGGCCGCGCTGAGGGCGGTCGCGCGGTGGATACAGCCCCACCCGCCCGGCCTTTCGTTGACACGTCCGGTGCGATCAAGGAAAAGCCAAAGAGCTGGATGACAAGGCGCCGATGACTCGTCTCTCCCCCCGCGCATTCGCGATGCTCGCCAGCCTGCTGGCGGGCGCGGCGTGGCTGTCGGGCACCAGCCCCGCCGCAGCCGACCTGCGCCTCTGCAACACGACGCAGAGCCGCGTGGGCGTCGCCATCGGCTACAAGGACGGCGAGGGCTGGACCACCGAAGGCTGGTGGAACGTCCCGGCTCGCTCCTGCGAGACCATCCTCCGGGGGCCGCTGGTCGCCCGCTTCTATTATCTCTATGCGGTCGACTACGATCAGGGCGGGGAATGGTCCGGCCGTGCCTTCATGTGCTCGCGCGACAAGGAGTTCACCATCCGCGGCATCGAACAGTGCCTGGCCCGCGGCTATGACCGCCTCGGCTTCTTCGAGGTCGATACCCAGGACCAGCGGCAGTGGACGGTGCAATTGACCGACGAGGGCCAGCGTCCGGCGCCGACAGCGCCGCCCATGGCGGCCCCGGTCCCGCCGCCGGGCCCGGTACGCCGGCCCGATCCGACGCCGGCCTCGTCGGGAACGCGGAGTACGCCGCTGCCCAATGCTCCCGCCGGGTCGGGCGGCGGCGGGGCGGGGATCCAGGGCGGTGTCCCGGCCTTCACCGCGCCGCGATGATGCGGCGAAATTAGCCGCTACGTCTGCGTTGCAAGACCACGATCCATGCGCTACCCCACATGGACAGATTGGGCTGGCTTTCAGGAGTTGAACCATGGCCTCCGAACCGCGAGTCGACGGCACCGCACCGATGGACTACGCCGAACATGACCGCACCTATGCCTTCTTCGTCGGGCTGACGAAATGGGGCACGATCTCCCTCGTCATCCTCATGATCCTGATGGCAATCTTTCTGCTCTGACGGGTGACGCAAACCCGTTATCGAGGGGCAACGGGGGCCGCGACGACTGACATGACGCCCCTCGGAGCGGCCCGGCACAAGGGCGGACCGGAGGAGCATTCTATGCGGATCGCTATCCCCAGGGAGACGGAGGCCGGCGAGCCGCGCGTCGCTGGCACGCCCGACACGGTGAAGCGCCTGATGGCGCTGGGGGCTGAGCTGGTCGTGGAACCGGGCGCGGGCCTCGCTTCCGGCATCATCGATGCCGATTACGCAGCGGTCGGCGCGACACTCTCCGCCGATGCGGTGAAGGGCGCCGACGTGGTGCTCAAGGTGCGCCGTCCGAGCGCCGCCGAACTCAAGTCCTACAAGGCCGGTGCCGTGGTGCTCGCCACCATGGACCCCTATGGCAACGAGGCCGCTCTCGCCGCCATGGCGCAGGCCGGCATCGCCGCTTTCGCCATGGAACTGATGCCGCGCATCACCCGCGCCCAGGTGATGGACGTGCTGTCCAGCCAGGCGAACCTCGCCGGCTACCGCGCCGTGATCGACGGCGCCGGCGAATTCGGCCGCGCCCTGCCGATGATGATGACCGCCGCCGGCACCGTGCCGGCTGCGAAGATCTTTGTCATGGGCGCCGGCGTCGCCGGGCTCCAGGCCATCGCCACGGCCCGCCGCCTCGGTGCGGTGGTGACCGCCACCGACGTGCGGCCCGCCGCCAAGGAGCAGGTGGAGAGCCTCGGCGCCAAGTTCGTCGCCGTCATGGACGACGAGTTCAAGCAGGCCGAGACGGCGGCAGGCTATGCCAAGCCGATGTCGGCCGAGTACCAGGCCAAGCAGGCGGCCCTCGTCGCCGAGCACATCGCCAAGCAGGACATCGTCATCACTACGGCGCTGATCCCTGGCCGGGCCGCGCCGCGGCTCGTCACGGCCGCCATGGTGGCTTCGATGAAGGCCGGGTCTGTGCTGGTCGACCTTGCCGTCGAGCGGGGCGGCAATGTCGAGGGTGCCAAGGTCGGCGAGACGGTGGTCACCGCCAATGGCGCCAAGATCGTCGGCCATGCCAATGTGCCCGGACGCCTCGCGGCGACCTCCTCGGCGCTCTATGCGAAGAACCTCTTCTCCTTCCTCGAGATCATGATCGACAAGGCGTCGAAGTCGCTGGTCGTGCCCTGGGAGGATGAACTCGTGAAGGCGACGCTGCTGACGCGCGATGGCGCCGTGGTCCATCCGAGTTTCCAGTCGGTGGCACCCGCGCCGCCGGCCGCCGCCGCAGCACCGGCGGCCGAGGATACGGCGCCGGCCAAGGCTAAGCCTGCGCCGAAGAAGTCCACCAAGGCCTGATCCGAGGGGAAACGAATGACGACGCTGACGCCTGACCAGGCCCTCGAACGGGCCCGCGCCGCCGCCGAGGCCGCGCGCATCGCCGCCGAACAGGCGCGCCTCGCGGCCGAACAGGCCACCGCCGTGGCCGACCAGATCGCCACGGTGGCCGGCGCCGCGGTGCACAGCGCGACGGGCGGGGCGATCGACCCGACGGTCTTCCGCCTCACCATCTTCGCCCTTGCGGTTTTCGTCGGCTACTATGTGGTCTGGTCGGTGACGCCGGCCCTGCACACGCCGCTGATGTCGGTCACCAATGCCATCTCCTCCGTCATCGTCGTCGGTGCGCTGCTTGCCGTCGGCGTCCAGGTGATGGATTCCGGCACGGTCATGGCCCGGATCTTCGGCTTCATCGGGCTCGTGCTCGCGGCGATCAACATCTTCGGCGGCTTCCTCGTCACACAGCGCATGCTTGCGATGTACAAGGCGAAGGACAAGCCGGCGACGAGCAAGGGCTGAACCCATGTCGGCAAATCTCGCAGCCCTCCTCTATCTCCTCGCCGGCGTCCTGTTCATTCTGAGCCTCAGGGGCCTGTCCAGCCCGGCCTCCTCGCGCCAGGGCAACCTGTTCGGCATGGTCGGCATGACCATCGCCGTGCTGACGACGCTTGCCTATGCGCGGCCGTCCGGGATCGGTGCCTGGATCCTCGTCCTCGCCGGCCTCGGCATCGGCGGCGGCATCGGTGCGGTCATCGCCCGCCGCGTGCCCATGACGTCGATGCCGCAACTCGTGGCCGCCTTCCATTCGGGCGTCGGCCTCGCCGCGGTCTTCGTCGCCGCCGCCGCGCTCTATGCGCCGACGGCTTTCGACATCGGCGCCCGCGGCGCGATCAAGGGCCTGTCGCTGTTCGAGATGGGCCTCGGCGCCGCCATCGGCGCGATCACCTTCACCGGCTCGGTCATCGCCTTCCTGAAGCTCGACGGGCGGATGAGCGGCAAGCCGATCATGCTGCCGCAGCGCCATCTCATCAACATCGCCCTGGCCGCGGCCATCGTCGTGCTGATGATCGTCTTCATGCGGACGGAGAGCACGCTCGCCTTCTGGCTGATCGTGATCCTCGCCTTCGTCGTCGGCGTGACGCTGATCATCCCGATCGGCGGCGCCGACATGCCGGTCGTCGTGTCGATGCTCAATTCCTATTCGGGCTGGGCGGCGGCGGGCATCGGCTTCACGCTTGGCAACACGGCGCTGATCATCACCGGTGCCCTGGTGGGCTCATCGGGCGCGATCCTGTCGTACATCATGTGCAAGGCGATGAACCGGTCCTTCATCTCCGTCATTCTCGGCGGCTTCGGTGGCGAGGATGCGGCGGCGGGCGGATCGGCCGAGGCGCGCCCCTTCAAGGCGGGCTCGGCGGAGGACGCCGCCTATATCATGAAGAACGCCCAGAAGGTCATCATCGTGCCGGGCTACGGCATGGCGGTGGCCCAGGCCCAGCACGCCCTGCGCGAGATGGCCGACCTCCTGAAGAAGGAGGGCGTAGAGGTGAAATATGCCATCCACCCGGTGGCGGGCCGCATGCCCGGGCACATGAACGTGCTCCTCGCCGAGGCCAATGTGCCCTATGACGAGGTCTTCGAGCTCGAGGACATCAACTCGGAATTCGCCCAGGCCGACGTAGCCTTCGTCATCGGCGCCAATGACGTGACCAACCCGGCGGCGAAGACCGACAAGACCTCGCCGATCTACGGCATGCCCATCCTCGACGTGGAGAAGGCCGGCAACATCCTGTTCGTCAAGCGCGGCATGGGCGGCGTCGGCTATGCCGGCATCGACAACGATGTGTTCTACCGCGACAACACGATGATGCTGCTCGCCGACGCCAAGAAGATGGTGGAGAACATCGTCAAGGCGCTGGGGCATTGACCGGAAGCAACTCCGGTTGAGGGGCGCGCGCATCGTGATCTAGGATTGAAGCGGGGTCTTTCTGGCCCCGCTTCTTTTTTGGAGACGCCATGCTGTTCATGGTCATCGAGCGCTTCGCCGGTTGCGATCCGGTGCCGGTCTATCGGCGCGTGCGGGACACGGGCCGCTCGCTTCCCGCGGGACTGACCTATGTCGGCAGCTGGATCGAGCCGAATTTCGACCGCTGTTTCCAGCTGATGGACTGCGACGACCTCCGCCTGCTGCAGGAATGGGTGCTGTCGTGGAGGGGGGCCGGCGTGAGCTTCGAGATCGTTCCTGTGGTGCCCAGCGACCAGACCCGGGCGGTCGTTGCGCCCCATCTCGACGGTCCGGCGCCATGAGCATCGTCATCCGTCCCTATGCGGCCGGCGACCGGGCCGTCGTCATCGACCTCGTCCATCAGCTCAATCTCTATGAGGACGGCATTTCCGCCGACCGGGCCCGCGACGTGAAGGCGGCGGAGGCCTGTCTCGATTTCGATCTGGCGCGCGTCACCCGCGACGGCGGTGCCATCATGGTGGCGGTCGATGGCCGCGATGTCGTCGGCATGATGTGTTTCGTGCTGGAACCGCCGCCGCCCTATCTCAGGGCGGATCTCGCGCAGGTCGGCTGGGTGTCGGAACTGGTCATCGACGAGCGCCACCGGGGGCAGGGTATCGGTACCGCGTTGCTGGAGGAGGCTGAACGCCTCGCCCGCAGCCACGGCGTCCGGCGCCTGATGATCGGCGCCATCGTCGGCAATCACATCGCCCGCAAGGCCTATGAGCGCTTCGGCTTCCGCCCCGCGGTGATGGAACTGGCGAAGGATCTGGAGTGACCCGCCTCAGTTGAACAGGCGGTAGCTCTGGCCGGCGCGGCCGCCGAGGCGGGCGAAGCCCTCGCGGGCGCCGGGATGGTTCTCCTCGACGCTGATGGCCTTGGTGTAGGAGCCGAGGGCGCGCTCGTTATCGCCGGTGCGCTCCAGCGCCTGGCCGCGCGCCACCCAGAGATCGGGATTGCGCTGGTCGAACTGCACTGCCTCGTTGAAGTCGTCGAGGGCGAGCTTGTTCTCGTTGATGGCGAGATAGCTCAGGCCGCGGCCGTAATAGGGCTCGGCATTGTTCGGCGCGAGGCCGAGGGCGGTGGTAAAGTCCTCGACAGCCTGGCGGTGATTGCCCTGGGCGGCCCAGACGAGGGCGCGGTTGTGATAGGCCTGCGCGTTGGAGCCGTTGATCTGGATGGCGCGGTTATAGTCCGCCAGAGCCTCGGCGTGGCGGTTCTGCGTCCGATAGACATTGCCGCGGCCGATATAGGCGGCGGCATAATTGGCGTCGGCAGCGATCGCCTTGTTGTAATCGGCGAGGGCGAGGTCGACGCGGCCGCTCTGGCGATGCACCAGGGCGCGATTCGACAGGGCCTGGACGTAGTTCGGATCGATCTGGATGGCGCGGGAGAAGTCGGCCAGCGCCTCGGCGCGGCGTCCCGTGCGCGCCAGCACCGTGCCGCGCATGTTGAAGGCCTGGGGATCGTTGGGATTGCGCTGCACCACCTCGGTCAGCGAGGCCAGGTTGGCGGTCGAGCCGATATAGCTGGATTCGACGTCGTCACCGCCGGTGGTGGAGCCCACCGACGTCACGCCACCCGTCGAGCTGCATCCGGCCAGGGCGAGGCCCGCGGCGAGGAGGAGCAGCCGCGGTGTCAGGCGGACCGTCGCGTGGGCCGAACATGTCATGTCCCATCGTCCTATCATCGGCCTGAGTGGCATGGCGGTCCGCACGATGCGGCTCTGGAATCGAACCGGCCCGCGATGATCTTTCGTCGCGGGCCTGTCAAAAATACGGCGGGGTCGCCTGTAGGTCTTGTCAGCGAGCGCCGGGGGCGGCGCGAACCTTTACCGGCTTGGCAGGGATCAGGCCTTCGCGCTGGGCCTTCTTGCGGGCGAGCTTGCGGGCCCGGCGCACCGCCTCGGCCTTCTCGCGCGCCTTCTTCTCCGAGGGCTTCTCGAAGTGGCCGCGCAGCTTCATTTCGCGGAAGATGCCTTCACGCTGCATCTTCTTCTTGAGCGCCTTGAGCGCCTGATCGACATTGTTGTCGCGAACAAGAACCTGCACGCCGATGATCCTTCAAGCCATCTGGATTTTAGGTCAAGCAGAGCCCTCACGGAATGTCCGTGCGGAAGCTTTATGCCCAAAGAAGCTAGGCGCGTAACAGAAACCGGCCGCTCTGTCCATGGTCTTTCGGGATTTCTGCCGATTTTTGAAGTCCTCGTTTGCGTCGCGGAAGCGGCGCGGCTATATCGGGAGCGATTTCCCGATCCATTGATCGATACGAGGCGGTCGCCTCGCCTGGACCCTCGGGGCCCGGGCACGGGAGCCCTCACGCTCCCGCTCCGGCTGCCGCCCTCGTCCGATCATCTTCACGAGGCACGCCATGACCCAGCTTCTCATGCCCAAGGCGACCGCCGTCTGGCTCGTCGACAATACCGGCCTGTCCTTCGAGCAGATCGCCGCCTTCTGCACCCTGCATCCGCTCGAAGTGAAGGCCATCGCAGACGGCGAGGCGGCCCAGGGCATCAAGGGGGCTGATCCGATCATCACCGGCCAGCTCACCCGCGAGGAGATCGCCAAGGCGGAGAAGGATCCGGCCTATCGGCTCAAGCTCGCTCCGCCGAAGGTCAAGCTGCCCGAGGTCAAGTCGAAGAAGGGCCCGCGCTACACGCCGGTCTCGCGCCGGCAGGACCGGCCGAATGCCATCCTCTGGCTGGTGCGCAACCACCCGGAAGTGAAGGACGCGGCCATCATGCGCCTCGTCGGCACCACCAAGCCGACCATCGCCGCGATCCGCGACCGGACGCACTGGAACTCGCAGACGCTGTCACCGATGGATCCGGTGACGCTCGGCCTGTGCTCGCAGATCGACCTCGACCTCGAGGTCAATCGCGCCGCCAAGGAGCGTGGGCCGGTCGACACGACGCCGGAGCAGACCCTGCTGCCCGCCGACCAGACGACCGCGGCGCCGGCCAAGTACGACCCCTTCGAGCGCGATGACGGGCCGAAGCGCGAAGAGCGCTACGACGCTGAAAAGGTCTTCGCCAACCTGAAGTCGATCCGCGACGACGACGACCAGGGCTGACGCGTCTCTTTTCCGAACACGCCCGACGTTGTAACCGGAGGCGCCCCGATGTGGCGGGGCGCGCCCGATTCGCATTCCGGAGAACGATCATGGCCGATGCAGCACGCAGCCCGATCTCGCTCGAAGGGCTCGATCTGGCCGCTCTCGTGGCGAGCCGAGTCTGCCATGACGTGATCTCCCCGGTCGGTGCCATCGTCAACGGCCTCGAACTGATGGAAGACGGCGCCGACCAGGCAACGACCGAACTGGCCCTCGACCTGATCCGCAAGAGCGCCAAGACGGCTTCGGCCCGCCTGCAGTTCTGCCGCATCGCCTTCGGCGCGGCGGGCTCGGCCGGGTCGGCCATCGATACGCGCGACGCCCATCAGGTGGCGACGAATTTCCTCAATGACGACCGCACGACGGTGGACTGGCATATTCCGCCGGCCTTTCTGCCGAAGAACCGGGTGAAGCTGCTGCTTAATCTCCTGATGCTGGCGGCGGGCGCCATTCCGCGCGGCGGTGTCATCAAGGTGGAGATGACCGGCGAAGGCGATACGGCGGGGTTCGCGATCCTGGTGACGGGACTCAACGCGCGCATTCCGCCGCACGCCAACGAACTGCTCGCCGGTATTCCCGCCAATGAGCAGGGCACCATCGATGCCCATGCGATTCAGCCCTATTATGCCGGGCTTCTTGCCCGTGCGGCAGGGATGTCCGTCCGTGTCGAGAAGATCGAGGACAGGGTCGAGATCAGCGCCTCCTGAAATAGGCACGTCTTTCTGTGGAATGATTAACCCCTTGTGAGGCAAGCGGTTCTTTCCCCTCCGACCGGTGCAGCACGGTCAAATCGCTTCAGCAAAGTTTAACCCTTTTCCCCGACACTTGGAAACATGAGGCAAGCCGCAACGTCGGCGAAGCCGTAGTTTCTACAGTCCGGGTTGGGCGACAATGGATGACCTGCTGCGCGAATTCCTGACGGAAACCAACGAGAGCCTCGATGTCGTCGACGTCGAGCTTGTGCGGTTCGAGCAAGACCCCAACAACGCGGCGATCCTCGGGAACATCTTCCGCCTCGTCCATACCATCAAGGGGACCTGCGGGTTCCTCGGCCTGCCGCGCCTTGAAGCGCTGGCACACGCCGCCGAGACCCTGATGGGCAAGTATCGTGACGGCTCCCCGGTGACCGGGCAGGGCGTCACCATGATCCTGTTCACGATTGATCGCCTGAAGGAGATCCTCGGCGATCTCGAAGGCGCCGGTGCCGAGCCCGAGGGCGACGACGGCGATCTGATCTCGCAGCTTGAGGCGATGTCGATCGCTGCCGATACGGCGCCCGCCGCGGCTCCCGTCGCGGAGAAGGCTCCGGCCCCGGCTCCGGCTGCCGCGCCTGAGCAGGCTCTTGAGCGCGCGCTGCGCCCCGGCGAAGTGTCGCTGGACGAGCTGGAGCGTGCCTTCCGCGAGACCGAGGCCGAGGTGGCCGTGGCGCCGCTGCCCGAAGTCGCCGCTCCCTCGGTCGCGCCCGAGGCGGCGAAGGTCGAGGCGAAGAAGCCCGCCGCCCGCCCGGCCAAGGCCGCCAGTGCCGTTGGCGACGACGAGATCGAGGGCGTGAAGGGCCAGCAGACGCTGCGCGTCAATGTCGACACGCTCGAGCAGCTGATGACCATGGTCTCCGAGCTCGTGCTGACCCGTAACCAGCTCCTCGAAATCGTGCGCCGCCACGAGGATTCGGAATTCAAGGTGCCGCTGCAGCGGCTCTCCAACGTCACGGCCGAGCTGCAGGACGGCGTGATGAAGACCCGCATGCAGCCGATCGGCAATGCCTGGCAGAAACTGCCGCGCATCGTCCGCGACCTCGGCAACGAACTCGGCAAGCAGATCGACCTCGAGATGCACGGCGCCGAGACCGAACTCGACCGCCAGGTGCTCGACCTGATCAAGGACCCGCTCACCCATATGGTGCGCAACTCCGCTGATCACGGCCTCGAGGGTACCGAGCAGCGCCGCCTCGCCGGCAAGCCTGAGAAAGGCACGATCAAGCTCTCCGCCTATCATGAGGGCGGCCATATCGTCATCGCGATCTCCGACGACGGGCGCGGCCTCAACACGGACCGCATCAAGAAGAAGATCCTCGAGCAGAACCTGGCCACCGAGGCCGAACTCGAGAAGATGACGGAAGCGCAGATCCACAAGTACATCTTCGCGCCGGGCTTCTCGACCGCGGCGGCCGTCACCTCGGTCTCCGGCCGCGGCGTCGGCATGGACGTGGTGCGCACCAATATCGACCAGATCGGTGGCACCATCGACCTGAAGTCGGTTCCGGGCGAGGGAACGACCGTCACCATCAAGATCCCGCTGACCCTCGCCATCGTCTCGGCGCTGATCGTCGAGAGCGCCGGCGACCGTTTCGCCGTGCCGCAGCTGTCGGTGATCGAGCTCGTTCGGGCCCAGCAGAATTCCGAGCACCGGATCGAGCGCATCAAGGACACGCCCGTCCTGCGCCTGCGCAACAAGCTCCTGCCGCTCGTTCACCTGCGCCAGCTCCTCGGCATCGCCGGCGGCGAGCCGCTGGACGAGACCGCGGGCTTCATCGTGGTCACCCAGGTTGGCAGCCAGACATTCGGCATCGTGGTCGACCAGGTGTTCCACACCGAGGAAATCGTCGTGAAGCCGATGTCCTCGAAGCTGCGTCACATCACGATGTTCTCGGGCACGACCATCCTCGGCGACGGCTCGGTCATCATGATCATCGACCCGAACGGCATCGCCTCGGCGATCGGCACCGACGTCTCGACCGAGGTCAACGAGACCGAGGCCGACGCCCGCCGCGGCGACGAGCGCCAGCTCATCTCGATGCTGGTGTTCCGCGCCGGCTCGCGCGAGCAGAAGGCGGTTCCGCTGTCCCTGGTCACCCGTCTTGAAGAGGTTGCTGTCGACAAGATCGAGCAGGCCCATGGCCGCCATCTGGTCCAGTACCGCGGGGCGCTCATGCCGCTCGTCTCGGTGTCGGGCTACATGGAGCTCAAGAGCGAGGGCAGCCAGCCGCTGCTGGTCTTCTCCGACTCGGGCCGCTCCATGGGCCTCGTTGTCGACGAGATCGTCGACATCGTCGAGGATGCACTCAACATCGAGGTGTCCGCCGATGTCCCGGGCCTGCTCGGCTCGGCCGTCATCAAAGGCCAGGCGACCGAGATCCTCGACATCGGACATTATCTGCCGCTGGCCTTCGAGGACTGGTTCAAGCGCAAGGAGATGCGCATCGAGGCGCTGACCCGCAAGCTGCTCTTCGTCGATGACTCGCCGTTCTTCCGCAACATGCTCACCCCCGTGCTGAAGGCGGCCGGCTACGACGTCGTCACCGCGGCGGGAGGCTCGGAAGGGCTCGACATCCTGAAGGGCGGCGACAAGTTCGACGTCGTCGTCTCGGATATCGAGATGCCGGAGATGAACGGCTTCGAGTTTGCCGAGGCCATGCGCTCGGACAAGCGCTTCGCCACCACCCCGGTGATCGCCCTGTCCTCGCTGACCAACCCGGCCGCCATCGAGCGGGCGCGGGTGGCCGGCTTCCACGACTATGTCGCGAAATTCGACCGTCAGGGCCTCATCGCGGCGCTGAAGGAAACCTCCAACGAAATCGCCCAGGCGGCGTAAGTCATCTTGCGTGAGGATCTGTCCATGCAGACCACCAGCGACGACGTCACGGAATACGTGACCGTGCTGATCGGCGGCCAGTTGTTCGGCCTGCCCATCTCCCGCGTGCAGGACGTGTTCATGCCCGACCGGCTGACACGCGTGCCGCTCTCCCATCCGGACATTGCCGGCGTGCTCAACCTGCGCGGCCGCATCGTCACGGCCATCGACATGCGGATCCGCCTCGGGATTCCGCGCGAGAAGGACGCCAAGCCCGCCATGGCGGTCGGTATCGAATCCCGTGGCGAGAGCTACGGCCTTCTCATCGACTCGGTGGGGGAGGTGCTGAAGCTCTCTCCCGACAGCCGCGAGCAGAACCCGATCAACCTCGACTCGCGCTGGGCGCGGGTTTCGGCCGGCGTCCACCGCCTGGAGGGCCAGCTGATGGTCATCCTCGACGTCGATTCCGTCCTCGCCATGGGCGGCGAACAACTGGCTGCATGATCGTATCGCAAGCGTGGGACCGAAGCCGATGAAAACCTGTCTGGTGGTCGACGACAGCTCGGTGATCCGCAAGGTCGCCCGGCGTATCCTGGAAGGCCTCGGCTTTGCCATCGAGGAGGCCGAGGACGGGCAGAAGGCGCTGGAATTCTGCTACGGCACCATGCCGGAAGCGATCCTCCTCGACTGGAACATGCCCGTCATGGACGGTTACGAGTTCCTGAGGGAGTTGCGGAAGCTTCCCGGCGGACAGGCACCGAAGGTGGTGTTCTGCACCACCGAGAACGATGTCGCCCATATCGCCCGCGCCATGCATGCGGGAGCGAACGAATACATCATGAAGCCCTTCGACAAGGACATTGTCGAGGCGAAGTTCGCCGAAGTCGGCCTGATCTGATCCATCGCGGCGCAAGCCGTCCTGTCCCGCGTAAGTTCCGAGTACCGGCGTATGAGTCTCGTGTCCTTCAAGGCCACCCCCGGCGGGACTGTGCCCACTGCCAGCGACCCCATCAAGGTGATGGTGGTCGACGACGCGGTCGTCGTCCGCGGATTGGTCGGCCGCTGGGTCGCCGAAGAAGCCGACATGACGCTGGTCGCCTCCCACCGTTCGGGACGCGAGGCGGTCGCCGACATCGCCAAGAAGAACCCCGATGTCGTCATCCTCGACATCGAGATGCCGGACATGGACGGCCTGACGGCGCTGCCGCTGATCATCGCCGCCAAGCGCGACGTCATGGTCCTCATGGCCTCCACGCTGACCCGTCGCAACGCGGAGATCTCGCTGAAATGCCTGTCGCTGGGCGCGGCCGACTATGTGCCGAAGCCGGAGACCAATGCGGGCGTCACCACCTCGCCCGCCTTCAAACGTGAGATCCTCGACAAGGTTCGCGCCCTCGGTCGTCGCCGCAAGATCGCCGGCCGCGTCTTCCGCGCCGCCTCGGCCGCCGGCAGCGCGCCGGCCGCACCGGGCCGGGTCGCAGCGCCGGCGCTGGCGCCCCAGTCGATCGGCTTCAACGAGCCGAACTTCAAGATTCGCCCCTTCGGCACGACCATGCCGAAGGTCCTGGCCATCGGTTCATCGACGGGCGGCCCGCAGGCGCTGACCACGGTGCTGAAGGCTCTCGGTTCGTTCATCGACCGCGTGCCGGTGCTGATCACCCAGCACATGCCGCCGACCTTCACCACCATTCTCGCCGAACATGCGGCCAAGGCCTCGGGACGTCCCGCGGCCGAGGGACGCGACGGCGAGCCGGTCGTTGCCGGGCGCATCTATGTCGCCCCGGGCGGCAAGCACATGGTGGTCAAGAAGACCGGCGGGACGACGGTCATCCAGCTCGAGGACGGGCCGCCGGTCAATTTCTGCAAGCCTGCCGTCGACCCGCTTTTTGCCTCGGTCGCCCAGGTCTGGGGGTCGCAGTCCTTCGGCTGCGTGCTGACCGGCATGGGCCATGACGGCGCCCATGGCTGCGGCGACATTGTCGCGGCTGGCGGCAGCGTCATCGCACAGGACGAAGCGACAAGCGTCGTGTGGGGCATGCCGGGAGCCGTTGCCCAGGGTGGCCACGCCTCGGCCGTGCTGCCCATTGACCAGATCGCCCCGAAGATCATGCGTGTTTTCTCGGGAGACCGGTCGTGACACCACTCGATTACGACTTCCTGCGCGGTTTCCTGAAAGCGCGCTCCGGCCTGGTCCTGTCCAACGACAAGCAGTATCTCATCGAGAGTCGGTTGATGCCGATCGTGCGCAAGCACGGGATGAACGGCATCAGCGACCTCGTGCAGAAGCTCAAGGCCCCCGGTTCTGAGATGCTCGCCGCCACGGTCACCGAGGCGATGACGACCAACGAGAGCTTCTTCTTCCGCGACAAGACCCCCTTCGACCATTTCAAGGAGGTCATGCTGCCGGCCATGCTGAAGGCGCGTGCGACCAAGCGGCATATCCGCATCTGGTGCGCGGCGGCATCGACCGGCCAGGAGCCCTATTCGCTGGCGATGATCCTGAAGGAAATGGGCCATCAGCTCGCGGGCTGGCGTTTTGAGATCATCGGCACCGACCTCTCGGGCGAGGTGCTGGAGCGTGCCAAGGCGGGCATCTACAGCCAGTTCGAGGTCCAGCGGGGCCTGCCGATTCAGATGCTGCTGAAGTACTTCGTCCAGAACGGCGACCAGTGGACCATTTCGCCGGAGATCCGGTCGATGGTGCACTACCGGACGCTCAACCTGCTGAACGATTTTTCGGCCCTCGGTCAGTTCGATATCGTCTATTGCCGCAACGTGCTGATCTATTTCGACCAGCCGACCAAGATCGACGTGCTCAACCGGACCGCTAAGTTGACGGCACCTGACGGGTACCTGCTGCTCGGTGCCGCCGAGACGGTGGTCGGTCTCACCGACTCGTTCAAGCCGATCGCCGATCGCCGCGGCCTCTATGCCCCGGCCGTCAAGACACCGGCGGCTGCGGCAGCGCCGGCGGGCAAGGTCTTCGCCATGGCGGGCGGCCGGCCGCTCTGATCCGGTCGTTCGTCTAGTAGAAGCCAGGGCGCCCGTCGGGCGCCCTTCTTCTTGCGGCCTCCAGATGCTAGGGGCTCGACCGCCACCCCGCGGCATTCCCAGGCATCCAGGCGCGATGATCACCGATCCCTTCTTCTATGTCGTCGCCGTGCCGGCGGTCATCCTCTACGGCCTGTCGAAGGGCGGCTTCAGCGGCGTCGCCATCCTGTCGATGCCGCTGCTGTCGCTGGCGATCTCGCCCATCCAGGCCGCCGCCATCATGCTGCCTGTGCTGATGGTGCAGGATGTGGTCAGTGTCTGGAGCTACCGGCGCACCTGGGACAAGGCGACGCTGATCCATCTTGCCCCCGGAGCCCTGGCCGGGATCCTCGCCGGCTATCTCTTCGCCTCCCACGTATCCGAACCGGCGGTGCGGATCATCGTCGGAATCATCGCGGTCGGATTCTGCCTCGACCGGTGGCTGCGGCCGCCGCCGGCTGGCGGCGAGAAGCGCCCGCACAACTGGCTCTCAGGCTCCATCCTCGGCACGCTCTGTGGCTATACCAGCTTCGTCATCCATGTCGGCGGCCCGCCGTTCAACATGTACGCCATGCCCCGCGGCCTCTCGCGCGATGTCTTCGTCGGATCGGCGGCGCTGTTCTTCGCCGCGGTCAATCTTGTCAAGGTGACGCCCTTCATCGCCCTCGGGCAATTGACCTTCGGCAACCTCGCCACGGCGGCGACGCTGTTTCCGCTGGCAGTGCTGGCGAATATGGGCGGGATCTGGCTGGTCAGACGGGTGCCGACGATCCTGTTCTACCGGATCATCTACATCCTCACCTTCGGCGTGGGCTGTGTGCTGCTTGCCGATGGGGTGAGGGCGGTGCTGTAAGGGTCCCGGCCAGATCGGGGCTGGTCCCGCAGCGGCTGTCGCGGACGGCGGCGCGGGGCAGGGCGAATGCGCACAACGGCGGCATACCCCGTCGGTCGGCCCGCAGATCGTCCTCGTTGTCCGGGCAAGTCCGCGCGTCGACGGCGCAACCATGCAGCGGACAACGAAAAAGGGCCGCCCGGAGGCGACCCTTTCGCGGATGATCCGAGTGGATCGATCAGGCTCAGTAGCGCGCGACCACAGCCGACGGACCGGTCGAGAACAGGTAGTTCACGCCGAGCTTCACGGTGTGGATGTCGGTGCGCTGACGGTCGCCGACGTTCAGGAGGTTCCGGCGATCGCTGAAGCCGTAGTACATGTACTCGGCCTTGACGGTCCAGTTCGGCGTGAAAGCGTACTCGACGCCAGCGCCCAGAGCGTAGCCGGCGCGGGTCGACGAGGCGTTCGTCGTCACGCCGCCGATGACCCAGCGATCCTGCAGCGAGGCAATGCCGAGACCACCGGTCACGTAGAACAGGGCGCGGTCAGCGGCGATACCGGCGCGGGCGCGGACGGTCGACAGGAACGGAACCGACGCACGGTAGGTGTTGCCACCACCGAGCGCGAAGGTGCGGCTGACGGCGTTGCCGGACATATCGGCTTCGAGACCGAAGACGAAGTTGTTCATCTGCCAGTTGTAGCCGGCCTGGATGCCACCGAAGAAGCCGCTGGCGTTGATGCTGGCGTTGTTGGCGACGATCGGGCTGGTGTAGCGGGCCTGGGCCCAGCCGTAACCGACATGGCCACCGAGGTAGAAGCCAGTCCAGGAGAAGGCCGGGGCGGAAACAGCGGAAGCAATCGGCATGCGCGGCGAGCCGAGATCGGCAGCCTGGGCACCGGTGGCGAGGGCGGCGACAGCGGCGCTCGCAAGGAGGAATTTCTTCATTGAGTAGATCCTTGTATCTTACTGCGGCCGTGGGCGAACCACTGCCAAGCCTTTCGATGCCGTTTCCAACGGTGCCCCGGCAACCCCCTGCTTCGCCGCGGCACCGCTTCAAACGATGGGACCGGGATACAGGGGATTGGTTACTAATCAACTCCCAAGGATGTGATCGAGAGCAGTTCCCGCGCCACGGAACGTTTGCGTGGGGACACTGTGTCCCTGTCGCCACAGGTTACCATTGGGGAAGAGGTACCGAGATAGGGCAACCCGCAAAAGCCAGAAAACACAGGCGTTCACGGTGAATATGCGGGGAGAATCGGTTGGGCGTTGAACCCCCCGCGGTCGACGCCTACCGTCTCGCTGGAAACGCCTCTCAGCCCAAGGACGCCGCCATGAGCGCCTATGATCGTGACCTCGACAAGAACCCGGCGAACTACCAGCCGCTGACGCCGATCACCTTCCTGGAGCGTGCGGCACGGGTCTTCCCCGATCATCCCGCGATCATCCACGGGCGCATCCGCCGGTCCTATCGGGACTTCTATGCCCGTTCGCGTCGCCTTGCCTCGGCGCTGGCCAGGGCGGGCGTCGGCAAGGACGATACGGTGGCCGTGATCTGCGCCAACACGCCGGCCATGCTGGAATGCCATTACGGCGTGCCGATGTGCGGCGCGGTGCTCAACACGCTGAACACGCGCCTCGACGCGCCGATCATCGCCTTCTCGCTCGATCACGGCGAGGCCAAGGTCTTCATCGTCGACCGGGAGTTCTCGAAGCTCGCGAAGGAGGCCCTGGCCCTCGCCGCGGTGAAGCCACTGGTCATCGACTACGACGATCCGGAATATGACGGGCCGGGCGAGCGGATCGGCACGGCCGAGTATGAGGATTTCATCGCCGGCGGCGATCCCGCCTATGCCTGGGAGCGGCCGGCTGACGAGTGGGACGCTATCGCCCTCAACTACACGTCGGGCACGACCGGCAATCCCAAGGGCGTCGTCTATCACCACCGCGGAGCCTATCTGCTCGGCATCGGCAACATCGTCACCTGCGGCATGGCCAAGCACCCGGTCTATCTGTGGACGCTGCCGATGTTCCATTGCAACGGCTGGTGCTTCCCCTGGTCGATCTCGGCAGTGGCGGGGACCCATGTCTGCCTGCGCTGGGTGCGGGCCAAGGCGATGTATGACGCCATCGCCGACCACGGCGTGACGCATCTGTGCGGCGCGCCCATCGTCATGAGCCTCCTGCTCAATGCCCCGGCGGAGGACAAGCGCGAGACCGGCCGCATCATCTCCTTTTTCACCGCGGCCGCGCCGCCGCCCGAGGCGGTGCTGGCGGCGATGAAGGCGGCCGGCTTCGACGTGACTCATCTCTACGGCCTGACGGAGACCTACGGGCCCTCGGTCATCAACGACTGGAACCGCGACTGGGACGCGCTGTCGAGCGCCGACTATGCGGCGAAGAAGGCCCGGCAGGGCGTGCCCTATACCGTGCTCGAAGGCATGACGGTGATGAACCCGGAGACGATGCAGCCGGTTCCGGCCGACGGTGCCACGCTCGGCGAGGTGATGATGCGCGGCAATGTGGTGATGAAGGGCTATCTGAAGAACCGCAAGGCCTCGGACGAGGCCTTTGCCGGCGGCTGGTTCCATTCCGGCGACCTCGGCGTCCTTTACCCTGACGGCTATATCCAGCTGAAGGATCGCTCCAAGGACATCATCATCTCCGGCGGCGAGAACATCTCCTCCATCGAGGTGGAGGACGTGCTGTTCAAGCACCCGGCGGTGCAGGCGGCGGCGGTGGTCGCCAAGCCCGACGAGAAATGGGGCGAGACCCCCTGCGCCTTCATCGAGCTGAAGCCGGGCATGAGTGCCACGGCCGAGGAGATCATGGCCTGGTGCCGGCAGAATCTCGCGGCCTTCAAATGCCCGCGGACGGTCGTCTTCACCGAACTGCCGAAGACCAGCACCGGCAAGGTTCAGAAATTCGTGTTGCGCGAGATGGCTAAGGCCGGATAGGGCGGCGGGCGATGTCGGCGGAATTGCCCGTCACGCGGCGGTGCCCAATGCCTGACGTCGCGTGCCATTGACGGGCCGAGGGTTCTGCCATGTACGGCATTCATGATTTTGGGCTTTTCGTCGCCGCCGGCCTGCTCCTCAACATCAGCCCGGGGCCGGACATGGCGCTCGTCGTGGGTCGGTCGCTGCGCGACGGCGCCAGGGCGGGGGCGGTGGCAGCGCTCGGCATCGGCGCCGGGGCCTTCGTCCACATCGCCGCGGCAGCTGTCGGGCTCTCGGTCCTGGTCGCCAGCTCGGCCCTCGCCTTCACCATCGTCAAATGGCTGGGCGCCGCCTATCTCCTCGTCATCGGCCTGTCGCTGCTCCTCGCCCGGTCGCCGGACGCGGCAGCCGGCGCGCCGCTGCCGCCCGCCGCACTCCGCGTCGTGTTCCTGCAGGGCTTCCTCACCAATGTCCTCAACCCCAAGGTGGCACTGTTCTTCCTCGCCTTCCTGCCGCAGTTCATCGATCCCGCCGCGGCGAACAAGGCGCTTGCCTTCGTTCTTCTCGGCCTCGTCTTCAACCTGACCGGGACGGCCTGGAACCTCGTCGTGGCCTGGGGCGCAGCGCGGGCGGCGGCAGTGCCGGCCGTGCAGTCGGTGCGGCGGTGGCTCGACCGGGCGCTCGGCGGCCTGTTCGTGGCGCTCGGCGTCCGGCTCGCCCTGGCCGAACGCTGAGGCTGAAAGGTCCCCCCGATGGGGAGGGCCCGTGCTGTTGGCCAAGGTCGTCGCGGGGTCAGGCGGCGCGAACGGTCGACAGGAACCTGTCGAGTTCGGTCTTGAGCGATGTGGCCTGGGCCGACAGGGTGTCGGCCGCGGAGAGGACCTGGCTCGCCGCGGCTCCCGTCTCGGAGACGGCATGCGAGACACCGACGATGTTGGTCGAGACCTCGCCGGTGCCGGCGGAGGCATGCTGCACGTTGCGGGCGATTTCCTGTGTGGCGGCGTTCTGTTCCTCCACAGCGCTGGCGATGCCGGCCGACACCCCGCTGATGTCGCGGATGGCATTGGCGATGCTGTTCATGGCTTCGGCCGACTGGCCGGTAGCCTGCTGGATACCGCCGATCTGCGAGGCGATCTCGGTTGTCGCCTTGGCGGTCTGGTCGGCGAGGCTCTTCACCTCGGCGGCGACGACGGCAAAGCCCTTGCCCGCCTCGCCCGCCCTGGCGGCCTCGATCGTGGCATTGAGGGCGAGGAGATTGGTCTGCGATGCGATGTTGCTGATCAACTCGACGATCTCGCCGATCTTCTGCGATTTCGCGGCCAGTTCCTGGATCGTCTGTGCGGACGAATCGGCCATGGTGACGGCTTGCGTCGCCATCCCAGCCGATTGTTCGACGCGGCTGCCGATCTCGCGGACCGAGGCGGAGAGTTCCTCTGTCGCAGAGGCGACGGTCTGGACATTGGTGGAGGCCTCCTCCGACGCGGCGGCCACGGCTCCGGCCTGAACTGACGCTTGCTCGGCCGAGGCGGAGAGCGTCTGAGCGGCGCTCTTCAATTGGGCCGAGGCCGAGGAGACCTTTGTGACGATGCCGCCGACGGTGCGGTCGAAGTCGTCCGCCATGCGGCGCATGAGGTCCTTCTGCTCACGGTCATTGCGTGCCTTGGCGGCCTCCTGTTCCTCGCGCAACCGTATCGCCTCCATGCCATTGGCCTTGAAGGTCTCGGCGGCGCGGGCGATGTCGCCGATCTCGTCCTTGCGCTGCACGCCGGGGATGGTCACGTCGAAGCGGGCATCAGCGAGGTGGCCGAGGCAGGTGTTGAGCAGGCGGATGGGCGTGGAAATCCCCAGGCGGCCGACGAACATGCCGAAGGCAATGCCGAGAACAAGGGCGCCAATGGCAAAGGCGATCATCATCGTCTGCATCTGATCGGCCATTTCGAAGGCGGCCTTCGCCGTTTGCTCGGACCGGACCTGCTGGAGCCGCGTCAACTCGCGCAGGGCGACCCGCGCTTCCATGTAAGCATCAGTCGAAGCAAGGCTGGAACGGGCGATTTCATCCTGCTGCTCGATGGTCGGCACGCCGTTCACCTGGCCGGCGAGTGTCATGGTCTGCCGCAGCATGGGAAGATACTTCGCCAGGGCGGCCTCCACCTGCGCCATGGCGTTGGCCATGGAGGGGTCGTGGTTCTGGCGCATTGATGCGAGGCGGGTTTCGATCGCCTTCAGGTCTTCCTCGACGATCTGCCGGTTGGCGGCGATCGTTTCACCCTTGGGGTCGGTGGCAATGAGGAACTGCGCACGCGACAGGGCGGCCACGGCACGGTTGACCACAACGGCATCGAACGCGCGGCTTGCAACCTGGGTCGACTGCGCGCTCTCCCTCTGGAGTTGTTCCACCGCGTAGTATCCAATGGCGCCGACAGCCATCATGATCGCGTTCAGGAACATGACGAGACCAAGAATTTTGGTCGAGATACTGAAACGTCCGAGTATAGACATAAATGTAGCCCTATGGGATCGCGATGCTGACCCTTCAGGCTTGGCGCCGGAACGGTTAATGAAATGCTATCAAATGGTGCACTGCGGTACCCCGCGGTTGCATGGCACGGTTCTGCAATCGCCTTGACCATGCGGCATCCCTGAATGGCTGCCGGCCGGCAGCGTCGAAATGGGGTGCCCGCGTGTCTGGGCAGGTTCGCCGCGGCGACCCTGCGACGAAAGTCTGGCGCGGCGTGTATCCATCGATCGGGGGAGACGCTGTTGCGTCCGGGACGGTCCGGGTGGCAAATGCGCCAGCCCCCGAGAAGAATGGCGGCCGGCACGGATCCTCGGTCCGGGCAAGGTCGCCTCCGAGGCGAGGAGACGCCCCATGGATGCCCGAGCACCCTCCCGCTATGGCGAGGTCTACGCCGCCTGGAAGTCTGACCCGATCGGGTTCTGGGCCGAACAGGCCGCGGCGATCGACTGGATCACGCCGCCCCAGACGGTTTTCGACCCGGGGCAGGGCGCCTATGGCCGCTGGTTCGTCGGCGGCGTCTGCAACACCTGCTTCAACGCTGTCGACCGCCACGCCGCGGCGCGGCCCGACCAGGCCGCCATCATCTACGATTCACCCGTCACCGGGACGCAGCGCCGCATCACCTATGCCGCGTTGAAGGAGGAGGTGGCGACCTTTGCCGCCGTGCTCCAGGACCTCGGCGTCGGCAAGGGCGACCGCGTCATCGTCTATATGCCGATGGTGCCGGAAGCGGCCGTCGCCATGCTCGCCTGCGCCCGCATCGGCGCGATCCATTCGGTGGTCTTCGGCGGCTTCGCGGCGAAGGAACTCGCCACCCGCATCGACGACTGCCATCCCAAGGTCATCGTCTCCGCCTCCTGCGGCATCGAGGGCTCCAAGGTCATCGCCTACAAGCCGCTGCTGGACGGCGCCATCGACCTGTCCATGGCCAAGCCCGAGGCCTGCATCATCCTGCAGCGGGCGCAGGCCGAGGCCTCGCTGGTGCCCGGGCGCGACCATGACTGGGCCGGGCTCGTCGAGCACGCCCGCGCCGCCGGCCGGCAGGCCGATTGCGTGCCCGTGGCCGCCACCGATCCGCTCTACGTCCTCTATACTTCGGGCACGACCGGCAAGCCGAAGGGCGTGGTGCGCGACAATGGCGGGCACATGGTCGCGCTCGCCTGGTCGATGGCCAATCTCTATGGCATGCGTCCGGGTGAGGTGTTCTGGGCCGCGTCCGACGTCGGCTGGGTCGTCGGCCACTCCTATATCGTCTATGCGCCGCTGATCGCCGGGGTCACCTCGATCCTCTACGAGGGCAAGCCAGTCGGCACGCCCGATCCCGGCGCCTATTGGCGGGTCATCGCCGAGCACGGCGTCAACGCGCTGTTCACGGCGCCGACGGCTTTCCGTGCCATCAAGAAGGAAGACCCCAAGGCGGACCATCTGAAGCGCTATCAGCTGCCGACCTTCCGTACCCTCTTCCTCGCCGGCGAGCGCGCCGACCCGGACACGGTCGTCTGGGCCGAGAACATCCTCGGCGTGCCGGTCATCGATCACTGGTGGCAGACCGAGACGGGCTGGTGCATCGCCGGCAATCCGGTCGGGCTCGGCGCCCTGCCGGTGAAGCCGGGCTCACCGACCGTGCCCATGCCGGGCTATGACGTGCGCATCGTCGATGAGGCCGGCCACGATCTGCCGGCCAACACGATGGGATCGATCGTGGTGAAACTGCCGCTTCCGCCCGGCGCCTTCCCGACGCTGTGGCAGCAGGACGAGCGGTTCCGCGAGAGCTACCTTGCGCAGTTCCCAGGCTTCTATTCGACCTCGGATGCCGGGTTCGTCGATGATGACGGCTATCTCTACATCATGGGTCGCACCGACGACATCATCAACGTCGCTGGCCACCGCCTTTCGACCGGCGGCATGGAGGAGGTGCTGTCCTCCCATCCCGACGTCGCGGAATGCGCCGTGATCGGCATGGCCGACCAGCTCAAGGGCGAGGTGCCCTGCGGCTTCGTCGTGCTCAAGGCGGGGGTCAACAAGCGGCCGGACGAGGTGGAGAAGGAGCTCGTGGCGCTGGTGCGCGAGAAGATCGGCCCCGTCGCGGCCTTCAAGCTCGCCATCGCCGTCTCGCGTCTGCCGAAGACACGGTCGGGGAAGATCCTGCGTGGCACGATGAAGAAGATCGCCGATGGTGGCGAGTGGTCGATGCCGGCGACGATCGATGATCCCGCAGTCCTGTCCGAGATCGCGGAGGCTTTGAAGGACAGACGCTGATCGCGCCAGTTGTAGCGGCACAGATGACAAAGAGCCGACGCTGCGGCACCCTCTGCGGCATCCGAATCGGAGGGTTGCATGCGGTGGTCTTTGCGCAGGACGGGGTTGGCCTGCCTCGTCGTCGCTCTGGCGGCGCTCGGCACGCCCGCTGCGGCCCAGCCGGTGACGCGGACGGCGCCCTCCTCGGGGAGCCACGCCTATGACCGGCTCGACCTGCAATCGGCGGAAGCGGCGCTCAGGACGTTCCTGTCGGCCTACCGTCGTGGCGATTTCGTCACAGCATTCTGGATCCTGGCGCCGGCCAGCCAGTCGGCCTTCTACACCCACCTGTCACGGTTCGACATGCGCAGGGTGGCGCGGGTCAAGGCCGAGAGCGCCCTGATGCATGCCGCCGAGATGATCCCCTCGCCGGCCCAGATGGACCAGACGGACATCAGCTTCATCTTCGCCCATGCCATGGCGGTGGCGCGGCGTCTGGACATCATGCCGCTCAATCTCGCGGGCTTGCCGGAAGACCTGTCGCCGGCCAACGTGCCGCGCGTCGGCACCCGCAACCAGCTGGCCGACGGCCGTGTCGAATTCTCCGTCACGCTGCCGGCCTACCGGTCGCCCGTCGTCTTCCGCATGGTCCAGAGGGGCCCGGGGCGCTGGCGGCTGGAGCAGGTGCTGCCTCCGGGCGCCGCGCTGGATTCGCTGCCCTTCGGACTGCCGACTGAATAGCTGCCGGAACTGTCCGCGGTCAGAGCCCGTCGAAGAGGGCAGTGGACAGGTAGCGCTCTGCGAAGCTCGGTATGATCACCACGATGGTCTTGCCGGCGGAGTCCGGGCGCTTGCCGATCTCCAGCGCCGCATGGACGGCGGCTCCGGCCGAGATGCCTGTCGGGATGCCCTCGCTGCGGGCGAGTTCACGGGCGCGGGCGAAAGCCTGGTCGTTCGACACCTGCACAACCTCGTCGATGATGTCGCGGTCGAGGACATCGGGCACGAAGCCGGCGCCGATGCCCTGGATCTTGTGCGGGCCCGGCGGGCCGCCGGAGAGAACGGGCGAGTCCGCGGGCTCGACGGCGACCACCCTGACCCCCGGCTTTCGGTCCTTCAGCACCTGTCCGACGCCGGTGATGGTGCCACCGGTGCCGACGCCGGAGACGAAGACATCGACCGCCCCGGCCGTGTCGTTCCAGATCTCCTCGGCCGTGGTGTGGCGATGGATCGCCGGATTGGCCGGGTTCTTGAACTGCTGCGGGATAATGGCGTGGGGGTTCTCCGCCGCCAGTTCCTCGGCCCTGGCGACGGCGCCCTTCATGCCCTTGGCCCCTTCGGTCAGCACCAGTTCGGCGCCGAGAAGGGCGAGCATCTTGCGCCGCTCGACGGACATGGTCTCGGGCATGACCAGGACCAGCCGGATGCCGCGCGCCGCGGCGACGAAGGCGAGCGCGATACCGGTATTGCCGGAAGTCGGCTCGATCAGGACGGTCTCGTCGGTGAGTTGCCCGGAGGCCTCGATGGCATCGATCATCGCGACTCCGATGCGGTCCTTCACCGAGGCGATGGGATTGAAGAATTCCAGCTTCGCCAGGATCGTGGCGCGGGAACCGTGGGCCTTGGCGAGCTTGTCGAGCCGGACCAGCGGCGTGTCGCCGACCGTCTCGGTGATGGAATTGTAGATCCGGCCCCGGCCTGGTTTTCCGGTGACGAAGCCTGAAGCAGGGGAAACAAGCGCGGTCATGGCGGGCACCCAAGATGAAACAGAGGGTGGCCATGATGTGCCTGGACGACGAAATATTCCACATCAGGCACCGAAACGCAGAAAAAAAGACCGATGGTGCCGTCTGTTGGCTTCACCGGAGAATTCTGTTCCGTTTCGAGGCCTGACGGCAGGTGGCCATCACCGCGCCCCTGCGACCCCTTCAGAGGATGAACTGGCATGACCGTGACAACAGGGCAGCGCCGACGGCCGGGCTTCGGACTGGCGGCCGGGACCGGGCTGATCGCCAGCCTGATGGCAGGAGCGGCCGGGCCGGCACATGCGCAGGAGCGGCCTGCCTATATCCGCGCCGATCCCGCTGCCCTCAGCCAGACCTACGGGCCGGCGATCGCCGCGAGGGTCTTTTCCAACCAGCTGACCGGCCAGAGGCTGCAGGCGCTCCAGGCCAGCGCCGCGCGCATTCCGGGCTTCACCTGTCCGGAGCGGCCCAATGCAGTTCTCGTCACCGTGTTTCCCTGGCGCGGCGTCGCCGGTCGCGCCGCCTGGATCGAACGCTTTGCCGTGCAGTGCCAACCTGTGGCCACACGCAATTTCCTGATGGTCCTTGAAGGCGACACCGTCCGCGTCATGGAAATGGCGCCCGGCACCTCCAACACCGACCCGCTGCTGCAGCGTGACCTGATGGTGGGCATCGCCGGTGCGGCGCAGCGGACCGCCCCGGCCGGCTGCTCCCAGCCGCCGGTGGTGAGCAATGTGCGGATGCTGGCCGACCCGCCGCCAGCACCCGGTCGCTGGTCGGAGAGCTGGTCGGTCATGCAATGCGGCGTCGCCGCCGAGATCCGTGTGCAGTTCCAGCCCTCGCCCCAGGGCGGCACGACCTGGACCATTCCGGCGCGATGAGATCGGCGGGGAGGGGACAGTATCTGTCGGCGCGTCAGACGACAAAAAGCCCCGCGCGGTTTCCCGGCGGGGCCCTCGTCGTCTGACGGCATTTCATCCGTACTCGCCAGACTATTGGGATGACATTTGCCAGCCGGCCGTGACGGCCATGTGACGCAGATGGGGCAAAATTGTTGCCGCCAAGGGTCAGGCCGGGATACGTTCCTCGGCCTCGCTCGGCTCGCGCAGCACGTAGCCGCGGCCCCAGACGGTCTCGATGTAGTTCTTGCCGTCGGAGGCGTTGGCGAGCTTCTTGCGCAGCTTGCAGATGAAGACGTCGATGATCTTCAGCTCGGGCTCGTCCATGCCGCCATAGAGGTGGTTCAGGAACATTTCCTTGGTCAGGGTCGTGCCCTTGCGCAGCGAGAGGAGCTCCAGCATCTGGTACTCCTTGCCGGTCAGGTGGACACGCTGGCCCGACACTTCGACCGTCTTCTGGTCGAGATTGACCAGGAGGTCGCCGGTGGTGATGACCGACTGGGCGTGGCCCTTCGAGCGGCGCACGATGGCATGGATGCGGGCGACGAGCTCGTCCTTGTGGAAGGGCTTGGTCAGATAGTCGTCGGCGCCGAAGCCGAGGCCGCGGACCTTGTCCTCGATGCCGGCCAGGCCGGAGAGGATCAGGATGGGCGTCTTGACCTTGGCCACGCGAAGCGATTTCAACACTTCGTATCCCGACATATCGGGCAGGTTCAGGTCGAGAAGAATGATGTCGTAATCGTAGAGCTTGCCGAGGTCGATACCTTCCTCGCCGAGGTCCGTCGTATAGACGTTGAAGCTCTCGGACTTGAGCATCAGCTCGATGCTCTTCGCGGTGGCGCTGTCATCTTCGATCAACAGAACGCGCATGCCCATCCCCTTCCGCTGACCCTAAACCGGCCATTCCGCCACCGATGACGAAACAGCCGTTCGGCATAGCGATCCCGAGCCTCCGCCGCCGCGCGGATGGCGATTGGGATCCGTCCCCGTTCACTGATTCGACGTTACGCCCTAATGGTTAACAAACTGTGATTCGCAGGGGCAAGAGTCCTCGCAAAATATTTCTGCGACTCACTCCAACCCTCTGCCGAATCGACCATTTCGGCCGTCTCGTCGAGTCCGGGTCCTGCCTTTCCGCGACCAGGGTCCGCAGTGGGTCGTTCCAAACGAACCCCTCACGGCCACGGATGCCTTTTAATCGGCTGCTAGGGATCATTAACGGGCCGGGTTAAGGAAGGGTTACCCGACAGGGCATAATCCGGGCGGTGGTTGCCTTTACTTTGACTCGCATTGGCCCGTGATCGTTAAACTTCGGCGGTTTCGGAGCCCCGTCGCGGCGGCTGGAGGCTCCTATCGGCAGCTCTGCGGGGAGGGGGCGTGAGCGACCGATGGGCAGGTTCTACCGGGTTCGTGGTTAACAGCGGGTAAACATTGCCGACCGAGCCTCGCAAAGCGCGAGAGTGACCGGAAAAATGCGAGCGGCGATCGGCACAATTTGCCGCCTGCCGTTTACCGGGCCCGGTTCGTTAACGCTTCGTTGACCATCCCGGCGGGAATGTGGGGCTCCCGTCACGGATTTCTCATTCATGCGCGCCCTCGCCGACCACATCGCCGATATCGATTCCGTCTCGATCTATGGCCGCGTCTCCGGAGTGCGCGGCCTGATGATCGAGGCGGCAGGTCCCATCCATGCCATGTCGGTCGGGGCGCGGGTCACGGTGGAGACGGGCGCGCGTCCGATTCCCTGCGAGGTCGTCGGCTTCGCCGGCGACCAGGCGCTGCTGATGCCCTTTGCCGGGCTGGAAGGCGTCAGGCGTGGCTGCAAGGCGATGGTCTCGCTGGCACCGGCCGCCGTGCGGCCCTGCCAGGGCTGGCTCGGACGAGTCATCAATGCGCTGGGTGAGCCGATCGACGGCAAGGGGCCGCTGCCCCAGGGGGGCTTTCCCATGCCCTTCCGGGCCGATCCGCCGGCGGCCCATACCCGCCGCCGTGTCGGTGCGCCGCTCGATCTCGGTGTCAGGGCGCTGAACACCTTTCTCACCTGCTGCCGCGGCCAGCGCATGGGCATCTTCGCCGGCTCCGGCGTCGGCAAGTCGGTGCTGCTGTCGATGATCGCGCGCAATGTTGATGCCGATGTCTCGGTGATCGGGCTGGTCGGCGAGCGTGGCCGCGAGGTCCAGGAATTCCTGCAGGAGGATCTTGGCGAGGAGGGTCTCGCCCGGTCGGTGGTGGTCGTCGCCACCTCGGACGAGCCGGCGCTGATGCGCAAGCAGGCCGCCTATCTCACCCTCTCCATCGCCGAATATTTCCGCGACATGGACCAGCAGGTGATGCTGATGATGGATTCGGTCACGCGCTTCGCCATGGCGCAGCGCGAGATCGGCCTGTCGGCCGGCGAGCCGCCCACCGCCAAGGGCTATACGCCGACGGTCTTCTCGGAACTGCCGCGGCTGCTGGAGCGCGCCGGCCCGGGGGCCGGGGAGGGGGCCATCACCGCCATCTTCACCGTTCTCGTCGACGGAGACGATCACAATGAGCCGGTGGCGGATGCGGTGCGCGGCATCCTCGACGGTCATATCGTCATGGAACGGTCGATTGCCGAGCGCGGGCGCTATCCCGCCATCAATGTGCTGAAGAGCGTGTCGCGGACCATGCCGCGGTCCGCCGATCTGGCGTTCTGGCCGGTGATCCAGAAGGCCAAGCGGACGCTGGCGACCTATGCCGACATGGAGGAACTGATCCGGCTCGGCGCCTACCGGCAGGGATCCTCGGCGGAGGTCGACGAGGCGATCCGGCTGCAGCCGGCGCTGGAGGCCTTCCTCGGCCAGGGCAAGGACGAGCAGGCGTCGATCCGCGAGGGCTATCGCCGGCTCGCCGAGATCCTGGATGTCGCCGGCGCATGAGTCGGGGCGAAATTCCCCAATGAATGGCGCGACTTATGAACGCCCGTTTACCATGAATCGTCGTTTCCGGAAACGGAATCTCAACCTCGTGGGCCTAGCTTCAGTTTTCATTAGGGGTAAGGCGGCCGTGGTGCGGCTGTCGCGGACGACCGTGGGACGTGTGTGTGTCTTGCGGAATAAGGGGACTTCTGGGAGTACGAGTCGATGAAGTCGCGAGAGACTTTGATCCGCCTGAAGCGCTTTCAGGTCGATGAAAAGCGCCGCCAGGTCGCGCAGATCGAGATGATGATCGCCGAGTTCGAGCGCATGGCGAACGAACTCGACCGCGAGATCGTGGCCGAACAGACCCGGGCCAACGTGCACGACCCGGCGCACTATGCCTATCCGACCTATGCCAAGGCGGCGCGCCAGCGGCGCGACAACCTGATGGGGTCGGCCGGCGAACTGAAGGGCCAGCTCGACGATGCCAAGGCGGCTCTCGCCGAGGCCTTCGAGGAGCTGAAGAAGGTCGAGATCCTCGACGAGCGCGAGAGCGCCCGCGATCGTGCCGCCGATGCGGTGCGCGAGCAGGCGGAAATGGACCGCATCGGTCTTTCCCGACGTGGCGCCTATCTCGGCGCCTGAAGCGACGGGATATGGCGGGTTTGCGCAGGGCGCGGTGAAAACCGCGCCTTTCGCATGTCCAGTGTTCAGGCCACCGGGCGCCGCTCCACGGTGACCTGCCAGGCCCCGGGCTCGCCGGCGACGGTGACGAGGTTCCAGGCCGCCGGGTCGGATCCGCCGCCGGGCGCGGCCGAGGCCGAGGGAACGCCGATGACCGGGATGGGGCCGTGCGGACCGCGCAGTTCCCGCAGCGTGCCCTTGTGGGTATGGCCGTGCAGCACCGCCTCGGCGCCGATCTTGGCCAGCATGGCGGCAAGTTCCCGGTGGTCGCCCAGCCGCTTCTGGAAGCCGATGTCGAAGGGCGGATGGTGGATCAGCACCAGGCGGGCAAGGCCCTGCTGTCCCAGCATCTCGAGTTCGTCGGCGAGCGCGGCGATCTGCCGGGGGCCGAGCAGGCCGGTTGCGAGGAAGGTCGGTGTCGGAACGCCGCTGTTGACGCCGACGAGGGCGACCCGGCCGCGCACCCGCGTGAAGGGAAAGGCATAGCCGCCATCGGTCTCGGCGACGCCGTCGGAGAGGAACCAGGGGCGCCAGTGGTGGACGATGCCCGGTACCGTCTCCCGCATATAGGCGTCGTGGTTGCCGGGAACGAAGCTGACGCGGTCCGGCGGGCCGACGCGCCAGAGCAGCGCCCGGGCCGCCTTGTATTCATCGGCGAGGCCGAGATTGATGAGGTCGCCGGTCACCGCGACATGGTCGACCTCGGCGCGTGCGATATCGGCCAGCAGCCGGTCCAGGACATCCATGCGGTGATGGGCCGCGCGGTTGCGCCGCCAGTTGAGATAGCCGGTGAGGCGCTTGCCCATCAGCTGGCGCCAGGACACGTCCGGGAGGGGGCCGATATGCGGATCGGAGAGATGGGCGAGGCGAAACATGGCCTCACCCTATGCTTGAGGTCGCCGGTGCCTGTCCAGCCGTGCCGGTCGCGCCGGCACGGCCCGATCCGGCGCCGACCGCGTGTCAGCGGCGCGCGTGGTAGATACCGAGGGCGGCGGCCGTGGCACCGTCACGGATCTCGATGGAGGGCTGCCAATGGAAGGCCGGGCGACGCTTCATCAGCGAGGTGATCAGGGAAATGAGCATGAAAAGCTCCTCAAATGGGCGCGCTGCTTAATTGTGCATCGCAACATGGTGCAGATTTAGGCGCCCGGAGCCCATTTTTGAAGTGCTTGCACCGCGAGGCCTGCCATGCATTTTTGATCGCGGACCTTCATGAAACCGCAATCTTTCATTCGCGACAGTGATGAGAACGCCGATGATCCTGCTCAGTCCCGACCGGCGCTCCTGGCTGACACCCCTGCTTCATTTCTATTGGCGCTTCGCCCGCGGCATGACGCTCGGCGTGCGCGCCTGCGTCATCGATGCCGACGGCCGGCTTCTTCTTATCCGCCACAGCTATACGCCCGGCTGGCATTTTCCCGGCGGCGGTGTGGAGGTCGGGCAGACCGTCGAGGAAGCGCTCGCCATGGAATTGCGGGAGGAGGCGCATGTCGTCATGACCGGAGCACCGGCCTTTTGCGGTCTCTATCTCAATGCGCGGACATCGCGGCGCGATCATGTCGCGCTGTTCCGTGTCGACAGCTTCGAGCAGCCCTCGCCCTTCGTGCCGACACGCGAGATCCTGGAAGCGGCCTTCTTCGCGCGCGACGCCCTGCCCGAGGGCGTGACGCGGGGCACGCAGGAGCGCATCGCCGAATTGTTCGAGGGGCGTCCGCGCAGTCCGCATTGGTGAGGCGTCAGCGGCGGCGCCCCGCCAGCAGGGTTACGATGGCGAGGGTGAACCCGGTGGCGGTCGCGGCATAGACGAGGGGCGCGTTGCCGGACCCAGCCTCTGCCGTCACCTCGCGCAGAAGGCCGAAGGCGGCCGGCGCGAAGGCATAGACGGCCTGGCCGATGGCCACCGTCAGGGCGACGACGCGGGGCACGTCGGCACGGACGAATTCGGCCTGGGCGATCAGGGCCGGGAGATAGATGAGATTGCCGATGCCGAGGCCGACCAGCGCCACGCCGGCCCAGATGAGCCAGGTCTCGCGCCCGCCGGCGGCCATCAGGGCGAGGCAGCCTACGATCTGGACGGCATAGCTCATCGCCGCGAACAGGCGTCGCTCGGCACTGCCCGGCATGATCCAGCCGAGCAGCGTCCGGCCGCAGACCGCCGCCACCGTCGCCAGGGCCATGGCGATGCCGGCTCCGAGGGTGCCCAGCGGCGGGACAATGAGGGAATAGAGTTGGGCGAGGAGGCCGGCCTGGGCGAAGAGTCCGAGGGAGGTGGCGGCGGCCAGCGTCAGGAAGGGGCGGTCGCGCCAGACGGCCGCGCCGGCGAGCGGCACGGCCAGCGGCGAGGTTGGCCCTGGCGCGGCGGGCATGCCCGGCGCGTCGCCGTCGGGTTCCTGGCCGAGGGACAGGGGCGAATGGACGAAGACGCGGCTTGCCAGAACCCACATGGCGGCGATGACGCAGGCAGCGATAAGGGCCGCTGCGAGGGGAAAACCGAGCCAGCCGATGGTGACGACCCAGAGCGGAGCGACGAGCACACCGCCGAGGCTCGCACCGTTATAGGCCAGGGCGAGGGCAGCGGGCCGGTTGCGCACGAACCAGGGGGAGACGATGGCGTTGACGGCGGCGGATCCCATCGTCACCCAGCCCACGCCGCTGACCGCGGCGGCAATGAAGAGCTGCCAGGGCGCTGTGGCAAGGCTCCAGCCGAGGACGCCGAGGCCGAGGGCGCAGGCGCCCGCACGGGTGGAGCGGGCGATGCCCCAGCGCGCATAGATCGCCGGCAGATTGGCCACCGTCACGGCGCCGACGAGATAGTGCACCGTGATGGCCAGGGAGACGAGGCCGACGGACCAGCCGCGGCTCTCGTTCAGGACATGGAGGTAGATCGGCGGTCCGTAGAAGCCGAGGCCCCAGCCGCAGATGGCCATGGTGAAGGCGGCCCACACCACCTTCCAGCCGAAGAAGTCCCTTTCCGCCGCGCTGCCCATGCCGCTGCCATCCCCGTCGATCCCTGCGACGATGCCCGTGGGCGCCGGCGCATGGTTCGCTCTCGCATGAACCATCGCACGAAATGCCGGGCCGCTTGCGGCGGGGCGACGTTGCACTGGCGGGAGGGTGACGCATCCCGCCCTCCATGCTATGCGCGCTGTCATGATGGGCAGCGCATTTCCGCGGATCGAGCGACGACGACGGCCGGCATGATTGCCTGAAGCCCGAGATTTCGTTCGCCTCCTGCCGTTGGACGCCCGTGCCATGCCCGACCTGTCGCTCGACCTGCATCCCGAGAGCCCTGCCGATCTGGCCGCCATCGAGCGGCTGCACGAGCGCGCCTTCGGGCCGGGGCGCTTCTCCCGCACCGCCTTCCGCCTGCGCGAGGGCGTGCCGTCCTTCGCCAGCCTGTGTTTCACCGCGCGGGTCGGCACGCTGCTCGTCGGCTCCATCCGCCTGTCGCCGATCGAGATCGGGCGTGGCGTGCCGGCGGTGTTGCTCGGACCGATCACCATCGATCCGGCCTTCCAGAGCAAGGGCATCGGCGGGGCGCTGATGCGCCGAGCCATGGACCAGGCCCGCCAGGAGGGCCATCGCCTGATCATGCTGGTGGGCGATGCGCCCTATTACGAACGTTTCGGCTTCGCGGTGGTGCCGCCGGGCCGGCTCCTGCTGCCCGGGCCGGTCGACCCGGCCCGGCTCCTGGTGGCGGAACTGGTGGAGGGGGCCTTCGCCGGCGTCGCAGGGGCTGTTCGCGGCGCGCCACCCCCGCGCTGAAGCCGGCACCGCTGCTATCGTCGGGCGAACGGCGAGTCGGGAATCCATCACCCTCCCGCCGCCGAAGCGAGGGGAGGGTGAGCTCTCAGTCAGGCCGGACGATCATTCCCAGCGGCGCCGACGCCAGCCACGGCCCGGAGGCGGACCTCCGCGCCACTCGCGGCGCCGCCAACCCCGGCCAGGGGGCGGACCGCCGCGCCAGCCCGGGCCGAAACCGGGCCGACCGGAATTCCAGCCACGGCGGCGCTGGCCGGGCGGGCCCATGCCGTCCGGGCCCCAGCCGCGGCCCTGGGCCATGGCCGGACCGGCCGCCGCCGCGACGGTGACCGCCGCCGCCAGCGCGGCGAAGAGGTTTCGTCTGTTCATTGTGCTCTCCTTTGAAGACACCGGTCCCGAATGTCGGCCCCGGTCATGCGAAATCCGCCGCCCCCCGCAGGGGTGATGACGGATCCCGATGTTCGATTGGCGACATCATGGCCGCCTCGCGGGCTCACATGCCCCGACCCTTGTCGGTGCGCTGGCCCTGCTCGTTCTTCTGCTGTCCGCCCTGCTGGCCCTTCTGTCCGCCCTGCTGCTGCTGCTGGCCGCCGCGCTCCGAGCCTTGACCCTGATCCTTCTGGCCACCCTGGTTCGGGTTCTGCTGGTTCGGGTTGGTCATTGTCGCTTCCTCCATTGTCCCTCAGCCACAGAGACAACGATCCGTGCAGCCCGGAGTTCCTCTGGGGCGCCGCTTCGCCCGGTCCGGGACGCGCCCGGCACCGGCGGCGGTATGGGGGAGGGGATTGCCACGCGCCGCGGCGGCGACCACCCTGTCGGCCCGTCCGGTCTTGGACGGCTTTTTGAGCCCTGGAGACGATCCATGTTGCTGCGTCGTACCTTTCTGACGGCCCTTTTCGGGCTGCCCGCCATCGCGCTGGCTGCCCCCGCCGAAGCGTCCTGGGTCACGCAGGGCGCGAGCCGTGCCGGCCGTGCCGTGACCCGCACCGGCCGCGCTGCCAATCGGGGTGTCACCCGGGCCGGCCGCGCCGTCGGCCTCGGATCGCGGCGGACCAGCCGGACCGCCCGGCGGGGTGAGCGCGCTGTGGGGCGACGCGTGTTCGGCCGGCCGCGCCGTTCGCGGCGCTGAGGCGTGAGGGCCGGCCTGTGGGAGCGCGCGCTGGCATGGTGTCCGCGGGAGGCTAGCGCCCCTCGCGGGCCCAGACGGCGGTGAGGGCGCCGAGCATCAGGACCAGCCCCAGAAGGCCGGCAAAGGCCGGCAGGATGCCGATGCCGCGCACCACCGATGCGTCGCGCTGGCGGATGCCCATCCAGTCCTCGCCGCGCAGGGAGCTCGCCGAGCGGGTCGGCACGATGCGCGGGATGGAGAGGGTTCCGGTTTCCGAAATGCGCCACAGGCCGCCGCCGGTAGCGCGGACCAGCGGCTCGAGCAGCCGCAGGGTCGAGGTCACGTCGGTGAATTCGCGCGGATTGGGCGGGCCGACATTGATGAGGCGGGTCAGCCGCCCGGCTTGGGCACGCCAGAGGCCGAGTTCGGTGATGTCGACCTGGCCGCGCCACAGGCCCGGCTCGGCATCCTGCATCGCCACGGTGAGGCTGGTGCCGGAGGGACGGGTCAGCGTCACGGTCTCGGGGCGCTCGGCCATGGTCTGCAACTCGACGGCGAGCTGGCGGCCGCGCACGGCGAGGCGCAGGCTCTCCTCTTCCAGCTCCGGCTCCTTCATCAGCCAGTGCGACAGGCGGCGCAGCAGTTCCAGATGCGGTCCGCCGCCCTCGTAGCCGCGGGCCCAGAGCCAGATATGGTCGGACAGGAGCAGCGCGACGCGGCCCTCTCCCTGGCGGGTCAGCATCAGCACGGGGCGAGAATCAGGTCCGTCCATGACGGTCATGGCGCCCTGGGCCGGCTGGCGGCTCTCGATCAGGCGGAACCAGCGGCTCCATTGCGGATTGCCCTCGGCGACCATGCCGGGCAGCGAGCGTGTCACGGGATGGCGGCGGCCCTGGTCGGAGACGCGGGCATGGAAGGGGCGTTCCATGACCTCGCCGGTCGGCGCGGCGGGCAGGATGCTCTCCAGCGGCGTGTCGTTGATCGAGGCGGAGGTGGCGTGCTCGGGGCCGGCGGCGATGAGCAGCGCGCCGCCGTTACGGACATAGCGGGCGATGTTCTCGAAATAGAGCAGCGGCAGCACGCCCTGCTGGGCGTAGCGGTCGAAGATGATGAGGTCGAACTCGCGGATCTTGATCTGGAAGAGCTCGCGGGTCGGGAAGGCGATCAGCGAAAGCTCGTTGATCGGTGTGCCGTCCTGCTTCTCCGGCGGGCGCAGGATGGTGAAGTGGACGAGGTCAACGCCGGCATCGGACTTCAGCAGGTTGCGCCAGGTGCGCTCGCCGGCATGGGGCTCGCCGGAGACGAGCAGCACGCGCAGCTTCTCGCGGATGCCGTCGATGACGACCACGGCGCGGTTATTGATGGGGGTGAGCTCGCCCGGCAGGCCGTCCACCTCGATCTCGACGATATTGGCGCCGGCATGGGTGATCTGGACCGAGATATTGGTGGTCGTGCCGGTCGTCACGGTGCGGCGCTCGATGACCTCGCCGTCGCGGCTGATGGTGACGGCGGCCTGCGCCACCGCGCCGCCGGTGCCGTTGTCCTCGATGCGGAAGCCGATCGTCTGGTTCTGCTGGACGATGCCGAAGCGCGGCGTCTGGGTCAGGACGACCCGGCGGTCGCGGTCGGTCGAGCGGCCAGTGACGAGCGCATGGACCGGCGCCGTGAAGCCGATGGCGGCGGCCTGTGCCGGGACGTCGTGGACCTGACCGTCGGTGACGAGGATGGCGCCGCCGACACGCTCGGCCGGCACGTCGGAGAGGCCCGACCGCAGCGCCTCAAAGAGATGGGTGCCGTCCGTCTGCCCGTCGGAGGCGCCGGCATCGATCCAGCGCACCTCGAAGCCCGGCGAGCGGGCGAAGGCGCGCTCCAGAGCGGCCTTCGCCTCATCGGTCATACGGCTGCGGTCGGCGAGCGACTGGCTGGCGGAGCGGTCGAGCACCACGGCGACGACCGTCTGCAGCGGGTCGCGGTCCTCCTGCGTGAAGACCGGATTGCCGAGCGCCATGATGGCCAGCGCCATGGCGGTGATGCGCCACCAGGCACCGCGGGTCCGCGACACGAGGAGCAGGCCGGCAACGAGGGCTGCGGCGAGCGCGGCGAGGCCGAGCGCCCAGAGCGGGACGATGGGTGACCAGACGATGCCGAGGGTCATGGCTCAGTTCCCCAGCCGTTCGAGCAGGGCGGGCACATGCACCTGGTCCGTCTTGTAGTTGCCGGTGAGCGCGTACATGACGATGTTGACGCCGAAGCGGAACGCCAGTTCGCGCTGGCGCGCCTCGCCCTGCACCGGCAGCAGGGGATTGCCCTGGCGGTCGACCGCCCAGGCGGAGGCGAGGTCGTTGGACGAGATGATGATGGGCGAGACGGAATCGGAGGCGCGGGCGGGCCGTGCCGCTTCCTCGTCCGTTGCCGGCGGGATGGCTTCGACCCAGGTCGTGCCGTCGGTGTAGCGGCCGGGAAATTCCCGCAGGATGAAGAAGGCGCGGGCGAGGACGTGGTCGCGCGGCACGGCTTCCAGTTCGGGGATGTCGAGGCCGGCGAGGATGCGGCGCAGCGTCGCCTGGGCCGGGCTCGTCTGGCCAGGGCGCGCGGTGAGGGCGTCACGGGTGTCGAAGATCACCATGCCGCCCTGTTTCATATAGGCGTCGAGCTTGAGCAGCGCCTGCGGCGTCGGCTCCTCGGCGCCCGCCACCACCGGCCAGTAGAGGACGGGAAAGAAGGCGAGTTCGTCGCGGGCGATATCGACGCCCTGCGGCTGGGCCGGCTCAAGCGCCGTGCGGGCGGAAAGGAACCGTGTCAGGCCCTCGAGCCCGGCACGGGAGACATCGTCGACGTCGCGCGATCCGGTAATGACATAGGCGAGGCGCGTCGCCTGCGTCGCACGGAGGGCGGCGTCGTCGGCGGCATTGCCGGTGGAGACGATCGGGCGCTCCTGGCCGCGCCGGGTCTGGGCCTCCGCCACAGGCGCGGCGAGCGCCATGGCACCGCCGAGGAGGATGAGCCAGGCGGCGGCGCGCCTGCGCTGGCCGAAGGACAGGCGCGCCAGGCCACCTGCGATCAGGAAGACGATGAGGCCGTCGGCGAGGAGGAGGATCAGGGCGGTCACCACCAGCGGGGAACGGAGGTCGACGGGTTCACCCAGACGATAACGCTCGATCGTGGCATTGAGGGGACGGACGTCGAGCCGTTTCAGCCTTTCATCGGGCGCCAACACATTGACCGCGATCGTGCCTTCCTGCGGGCCGTAGAAGCCCGGCGGATAGTCGAAGGTGGCCGCCTCGCGCCAGTCGGCGGGGATCGGCTTGGCGGTGGCGGGAGGACGCACGAAACCACCGAAGCCGTCGAGCACCCGCGTCGGGCTGACCCGCTCGCTCGCCCGCGGCTGGCCGGGAACAGCGGCGAGCCCTTCTGCGGCCGGGCGCCCCGCGGCCGACAGGCCGGCGATCCGCTTGAGCATGTCGACGAAGGCGCCGGAGATCGGCAGATCCGACCACGAGGTGTCGGCGGTGATGTGGAACAGGATGAGAAGGCCCTGGCCGCGCTTCTCCGCCGTGACGAGCGGGGTGCCGTCGGCAAGCTGCGCCCAGGTCTTGTCGGCGAGAAGGCCGTCGGGCTCGGCCAGGACCTGCCGGCGCACCCGCACGTCGGCCGGCACGGCAATGTCGGCAAAGGGGCTCTCGCGGCTGAAGGGCGCGAGGCCCTGCGGCGTCTCCCAGGACAGGGCGCCACCGAGCTGACGGCCGCCCCGCCGCAGCCGGACCGGCACAAGGTCATCGCTCTGGGCGCCGGCGAGGCGCGTTCCGGCGAAGCGCAGCAGGATGCCGCCATTGTCGAGGAAGCGGTTCAGCGCGTCGCGGGCCACCGGCGTGACGGTGCCGACATCGGTCAGCACGATCATCGGCACGCGCCCTTCGATGAAGCGGACGATGGCCTCGGAGGGCGATGCCCCCTCGACCGTGCGGATGTCGGCGAAGGGGTCAAGCGCCCGGCCGAGATAGTAGGTCGGGGACAGCAGTGGCTGCGCCGTGTCGGCTGTCGCCCCGGAGACGACGCCGATGGTGCGGCGGGCCCAGCGCGAATCGACGAGCTGGACGGCGCCGGCCGACCGCTCGGACAGGATGTCCATCCGGGTGATCTCGTTGCGGATCTCCACCGGCAGTTCGAACCGCAGGTCCGCCTCGGTCTTGCCGTCCTCGAAGGCAAAGGCGGCCTCGCCGAGCGGCAGGCCACGGCTGTCGAGGGCCCTGACGCGGCCGGCCTGGGCAGGCCCGCCCTCGGCGCGCAGCACTTTCGCGGTAAAGCCCCCGGCGGTGTTGGTGGCTCCGGTGAGGGCGAGTGGCACCGGCGTGCCGCCGTCGAAGACCGTGACGTTGCGGCCGCGGACAAGCGGCGCCAATTGCCCGATAAAGGCCTCCGAGCGCCCGGTGTCGATGCCGTCGGTGAGCCAGACGATCTCGGCCTCCGGCTGGGCGGCGAGGAATTTCTGCAGCGCCGGCAGGATGGCGCTGCGGTCGGGCGTGTGCGGCAGCGGCTCAAGCGAGCGCAGCCGCTCGCGCACGGCGGTGGGAGTCTCCAGGGCGATGTCGATGACCGGGCGCGCGGTCGGCACCAGCGCGACGGCGCGGCCGGCGCTCTCGGCGGATGCGACGATCTCGCCCGCGACACGCTGGCGCTGCTCGAAGGAGGCGGCCGAGGGCCAGCCGTCATCCATCATCAGGAGGACGGGCCCGCGCGAGCCGGAGGTCGCGGCGGGCGGGTTCCACAACGGGCCGGCCATGGCGAAGATGATGATGGCGGCCAGCAGAAGCCGCAGCAGCGTCAGCCACCACGGGCTGTTGGACGGTGTCTCCTCCTTCGGCGCGATGTCCATGAGGATGCGCGTCGGGGGGAAGCGGACACGGCGGGGACGTGGCGGCACGAGCCGCAGGAGCCACCAGAGCGCCGGCAGGGCGGCGAGGGCGAAGAGGACGAGCGGCGAGGCGAAGGCGAGCGGGAGGCCGAGCATCAGGCGCCCCCGACCCGGGGTCCGAGATCCCGCGAGCCTGGCCCCATGCGCTGGTGCAGCGCGAGGATGGCGGTGGCCGGCGGCTGGTCGGTGCGGTGGATGCCGAAGCTCCAGCCGCGGCTGTCGCATTCCTGGCGCAGCGCCGCGCGGTGGGCGGCGAGCCGCGCGACGTAATCGTCACGCCAGGTCTCGGCCCGGCCGGCGGTGATGGTCAGGCTCTCCTCCAACTCTTCGAACTCGACCCGTCCCCTGTACGGAAAGGTCTCCTCGATCGGATCGTTGATCTGCAGGACATGGCCGCGCGACCCGGACGAGGCGAGGCCCTTGACCTCGTCGCGGAAGGCCTCGACCGGCACGAGGCAGTCGGAGAGGATGACGATCTCGGACAGGCGCGAGATCGGCGCGCGCGGCGGCAGGCTCGCGGCGGCGAGGTCGGGAACTGACAGCAGGGCATCGGCCATGCGGTCGATGATGGCGCGGCTGGCGGTCGGTCGCATGATGCTGGGAATGCCGACTCGCTCGCCACCGCGGACCATGATCTCGGCGAGGGCGAAGGCCAGGACGATGCAGCGGTCGCGCTTGGTCTCCCAGGCAAGGGGCGAGACGAATTGCATGGAGGCGGAGCAATCCGGCCAGATCCACACCGTGTGGGCGGCTTCCCATTCGCGCTCGCGCACGTAGAGATGCTGGTCGCGGCCCGAACGGCGCCAGTCGATGCGGCTGGCCGGCTCGCCGCTGGAGAAACGGCGGAACTGCCAGAAATTCTCGCCCGATCCGGCCCGCCTGCGGCCGTGCAGGCCGTGGACGACGGTGGAGGCGACGCGGCGGGCCTCCAGCACCAGGCGCGGCAGGGCAGCCGCCAGCATCTCGCCGTCGCGCATCAGCCGACTGGCGTGATCCTCGCGACTGTCCGTCTGGGCGAGGTCGAACAGGGCCATGGTTCAGCTGATCGGCTTGACCAGGGAGGCGATGGTCTTCTCCACCGTCAGCCCGTCGGCGCGGGCGGAGAAGGACAGCGCCATGCGGTGCTTGAGGACCGGTTCAGCCAGCGCCACCACATCGTCGATCGAGGGCGCCAGACGACCGTCGAGAAGGGCGCGGGCCCTGACGGCGAGCATCAGCGCCTGGGAGGCGCGCGGGCCGGGACCCCAGGCAATGGCGCCCGCGAGTTCGCCCTTGGCGGCGCCGGGGCGGGCGGAGCGGACGAGCTGGAGAATGGCCTCGACCACGGAATCTCCGGCGGGCAACCGGCGTACCAGGCGCTGGGCCGCCATGAGATCCTCGGCGCTCAGCGCCTGTTTCGGGCGCGATTCCTCTGAACCGGTGGTGTCGAACAGGATCTTCCGTTCCGCATCGAGATCGGGATAGTCGACGTCGATCTGCATCAGAAAACGGTCGAGCTGGGCCTCGGGCAGGGGATAGGTGCCCTCCTGCTCCAGCGGGTTCTGGGTGGCGAGGACATGGAAGGGCCGCGGCAGGTCGTAGGTCTCGCCGGCCACCGTCACATGGTGTTCCTGCATGGACTGGAGCAGGGCCGACTGGGTGCGCGGCGAGGCGCGGTTGATCTCGTCGGCCATCAGGAGCTGGGCGAAGACCGGGCCCTTGACGAAGCGGAAGGCGCGTTTGCCGCCCGCCGCCTCCTCCAGCACCTCGGAGCCGAGAATGTCGGAGGGCATGAGGTCGGGGGTGAACTGGATGCGCCGGGCGTCGAGGCCGAGGACAGTGCCCATGGTTTCGACGAGCTTGGTCTTGGCGAGGCCGGGGAGGCCGACGAGGAGCGCGTGGCCGCCCGACAGGACCGTGATCAGCGCCCGGTCGATGACGGATTGCTGGCCGAAAATGACGGTCGAGATATGGCTGCGCGCCGTGCGGATCTGGGCGGCGGTCGTCTCCGCGGCACGAACGATGGCGTCTTCCATGCGTTCAGCGGTCTCGGCGGTCATGGTCACTCCCTTCGAGGCTGCGTTTCATCGCAGTGCATCATGGCCCAAGCGTTGCGGCGGGGATAGTCGAGACTTACGTTCGTCACAGGCTTGGCGCGCGAACCGGGCCGTTTCGAGATGTCTTTCACTCAATCGTGAGGTGCCGAGGGTGGCCCCTGTCATGTCCCCACCGGGCGGGCTCGACGCCATCGCCGCGCAGGTGCGCGGCGGCGGCGGAGGTGCGCCTGTCTACCTGTGGAACCCACCCTATTGCGGTGACCTCGACATCCGGATCGGCGCGGATGGTACCTGGTATTACCTCAAGTCCCCGATCGGCCGCATGCCGCTGGTCAAGCTGTTTTCCTCGGTTTTGAAGCGTGAAGACGGACGTTTCTTCCTCGTCACGCCCGTCGAGAAGATCGGGATCATCGTCGACGACGCGCCCTTCGCGGCGGTGGAGATGCGCGTGGAGGGGGATGGCGCCGACCGGCGGGTCGCCTTCCGCACGCAGGTCGACGACTGGATCGAGGTCGGCGAGAGCCATCCGATCCGGTTCGAGAAGGAGGCCGGCACCGACGGCGTCAAGCCCTATGTGCATGTGCGCGGTGACCTCTGGGCGCGTGTGTCGCGCGCCCTCTTTCACGATCTCGCGAGCCTCGGCGAGGTGGCCGTCCGGGACGGTCGGAGCTGGTTCGGAATTTCCATTGCGGGAATCTTCTATCCCATGGTGGATGCGGCCGAGATCGAGGGCCTGACGTGATTCCCCTGTCGTCCGACGCATTCAGCATGGTCGTCACCAGCCGCCTGTCGCTGACCGTGCCGTCGGTCCACCAGGACCTGTTCGGTGGTCTCGGCAACGCGCCCGATTCCGGCGATCACACGGTCAACGAGGGTCTGCCGGCCAAGCCCGCGGCGGTGCTGATCCCGGTGATCGCCAGGCCCATCCCCACCATCCTCCTGACCCAGCGCTCCAGCGACATGCCGGACCATTCCGGCCAGATCGCCTTTCCCGGTGGCAAGATCGAGCCGGGCGATGCGACGCCGCTGGACGCGGCGCTGCGCGAGGCCGAGGAGGAGGTGGGGCTGTCACGCCATCACGTGCGCCCGCTCGGCTATCTGCTGCCGTTCCTGTCGCGGACGGGATATCTGATCACGCCGGTGGTCGGTCTGGTCTCGCCGCCCTTCGCGCTGACCTTGAACCCGCGCGAGGTGGCGGACGCCTTCGAGGTGCCGCTCGCCTTCCTGATGGACCCGCGCAATCACCACAGGAAGTCGCGCGACTTCAACGGCCAGACACGGCATTTCTATGCCATGCCCTTCGAGGACCGCTACATCTGGGGAATCACCGCCGGCATCCTGCGCAATTTGTGGGAACGCCTGAGCGAGGATGGGGAGGCCGGGGGCGAGACATGAGGATCGTGGTCAATCTGGCGCTCTTCGTCCTGCCCTTCGTGCTCTATTTCATCTGGCTGCACGTCAAGGAGAAGAGCCCCTTCCTCAAGGAGCACTGGGACCGCCAGCCGGTGATCTGGCTCGGCCTGTTCGGGATCATGCTCGGCGGCGGCTATTTTCTCTATCACCTCGCCTATCAGGTGCGGGATCCCAACGTGGTCTACCGCCCCGCCCAGGTCGAGAACGGCGTCTTCCATCCCGCCCGCATGGAGCGGCGGACCGAGCCGGCGCCGCGATGAGCACTCTGCCGCCCCGGCCGGGCTGGCTCGCCGCAGGAGACGTGCCGCGGCTCATCCGGGCGATCGGTGTCGAAGGCGATGGCGTGCGCGTCGTCGGCGGCGCGGTGAGGAACTGGCTCATCGGCCTGCCGCCGGGCGATATCGACCTTGCCACCACGGCCGAACCCGGCCTCGTCGCGGCGCGGGCAGGCGGAGCCGGGTTCAAGGTCGTGCCGACCGGGATCGCCCACGGCACCGTCACGATCGTGGTCGACGGCACCGGCTACGAGGTGACGACGCTGCGCCAGGACATCGCGACGGATGGACGCAGGGCTGTCGTGCGTTTCGGCCGCGACTGGGAGGCGGATGCGGCGCGGCGCGACTTCACCATCAATGCCATGAGCCTGTCGGCGGAGGGCGAGCTCTTCGACTATTTCGGCGGCCGGCTGGATCTCGCTGACGGCAAGGTGCGGTTCATCGGCGAGGCGCTCATGCGCGTGCGCGAGGACCGGCTGCGCATCCTCCGCCTGTTCCGCTTCCACGCCAGCTATGCCCGCGGCGAGGTCGACCGGGCGGCACTGTCGGCCTGCATCGCCGAGCGGGAGGGGCTCGCCGACCTCTCGCGCGAGCGCCTGCGCGCGGAGATCATGAAGCTCGTTGTCGCCCCGCGCGCGGGCCCGACGCTGCAGGCCATGGCCGATTGCGGCCTCCTCGGCCAGGTGCTCGGCGGGGTGCCGCTGGCCGCCGGCGTCGACAGACTGGCCGCCGTCGAGGCGGAGCTGTCGATGGCGGCCGATGCCGTGCAGCGCCTGGCTTCTCTCGCGGTTCTGACCCGCGAGGACGCGCTGCGGCTGCGCGAGCGTCTGGCCCTGTCCAATGCCGAGTTCCGCCGCCTGGACGGTATCGGCCACGGCTGGCGCCTCCATCCCGCGGCCGGCCTCGCCGCCGCCAAGCAGCTTCTCTATGCTGTCGGGCCGCGCGGTTTCCGCGACCGGGTCCTGGTCGGTTTCGCACGCTCCGCGGCCGATCCCGCCGATGCGGCCTGGCGCGATCTCATCGCCCTGCCGGAGCGCTGGACGGCGCCGCATTTCCCGGTCACGGGGGAGGATCTCCAGCGCCGCGGCCTCGCCGCCGGACCGGACCTGGGCACCGTTCTCGCCGTCATCCGCGCGCGCTGGATGGCCGCCGACTTTCCCGTCGCGCGGGAGCGGGTCAACACGCTGGTGGACGAGGTTCTCGGTGAGCGCGGCGGGTGATGGGACAGGCGCCAGCGTCTGCCCTGTGCGAGAGTGCTAGCAACCATCTCGCGCCAATTAATTGATAGGCAAGTTTTTTTTGATTGATTTCATCGGCAAGCCTCTCCGCTCGGAGCAGGCCTCCCGGTGGTCTTTTGTCGATATGACGTTGGTTCAGGGCAAGTCATCGAGCGACATGATGCGCGAGTTGCCCATCGAAGTTTATGTTTCGATGGTCGACTCTCTCTATGAAGATGTGCGCTCGCTGCTGCTCGGCGTGGTCGCCGCCCTGGCCGGCACCATCTATACGGCGCACCTGACCGGCCATCCGCTGCTGATCGCGTTTCCCTTCGCCATCGTGTTCATCGGCTTCGTGCGCACCCTGCGGATGCTGGCCTATCGGCGCGTGCGGGCCGATGTCGTGACCTATGAACAGGCGCTCCGCTGGGAGCGCGAATACACGATCGGCGCCAATCTCCTGGTCTTCACCATCGGCCTGTGGTGCTTCGCGACCTTCAATCTGACCCAGTCCATGGCCGCCCACCTGTTCTGCGTGTCGGTGGCGCTGTCCTACATGGTCGGGGTCACCGGCCGCAACTTCGCCAACGGCCCCTTCGTCGACAACCAGATCGCCCTGCTCTGCGCGCCGCTGGTGGTGGGCATGATGATGACCGGCGTCTGGGACTACATGGTCCTCGCCTGTTTCGCGATCCCCTTCTTCGGCAGCGTGCGCAGCATCGCCCGCAGGCTTCGCGAGATCCTCCTCAACGCCATCATCGCCAAGCGCGACGTGTCGCTGCTCGCCGACCGGTTCGACACTGCCCTCAACAACATGCCGCACGGCCTCGCCATGTTCGATGCCGAAGGCCGCCTGGTGGTGGTGAACCGGCGCTGGGCCCAGATTCTGCCGCTCGACCCGGACAGCCTCGCACAGGGCGCCCGCGCCGAGGCGATCATCGCCGCCTATGTCGATCTCGGCATCCTCGGCGAACGTGACGCCGGCCGGGTCCTCGACGCGGTGGCACGCCGCGTCCACGGGCGGACGCGCGAGCAATTCGAACTCCAGGCCAATGGCTGCAATGTCGATCTGACCTTCCAGCCGATGGAGACCGGCGGTCTCGTCGTCGCCATCGAGGACATCACCGAAAAGCGCCGCACCGAGGCGCGGATCGCTCATATGGCGCGCCACGATGCGCTCACCGGCCTGCCGAACCGCTCGCTGTTCCATGAGCGTCTGGAATCCGCCCTCGCCATGACCACCGACGAGGACATGCTCGCGGTGCTCTTCGTCGATCTCGACCATTTCCAGCAGGTCAACGACACGCTCGGCCACACGGCCGGCGATGCGCTTCTCGTGGAGGTCGCCGACCGCCTGCGCTTCGCCGTGGGCGAGAACGACGTCGTGGCCCGTTTCGGCGCCGACGAGTTCGTCATCCTCCAGAGCGGCGCGCGCAGCGTCAACGACGTCACCACGCTGGCGGCGCGGATCATCGAGACTGTCGCCGACATCTCGCAGATCAACGACAAGCCGATCGCCAGCGGGGCGTCGGTCGGCATCGCGCTGGCGCCGCGCGACGGGCGCGAACCGGATCAGTTGCTGAAGAGTGCCGACATGGCCCTCAGCCGCGCCAAGGCGGGTGGCCGCGGCATCCTGCATTTCTACGAAGAGGAAATGGATCGTCAGGCCCAGGCGCGCCGGGCCATCGAGATGGATCTGCGCAAGGCGATCCAGAACGAGGATCTGGCGGTCTATTTCCAGCCCATGCTCGATCTGAAGTCGCTGACCATCTCAACCTGCGAGGCCCTCGTCCGCTGGCCGCATCGGGTCCGCGGCATGATTTCCCCGGCGGAGTTCATCCCGGTCGCCGAGGAAACCGGGCTGGTCATCGAGCTCGGCCGTCAGGTGCTGCGTAAAGCCTGCCAGGCCTGCGTCGCGTGGCCCGACCGGATCCGTGTTTCCGTCAACCTGTCCTCGGTGCAGTTCGAGCGGGACGATGTGGTGGCCCTTGTCGCGGAGACCCTGAGGACGACAGGGCTCGAACCCGACCGCCTCGAACTCGAGATCACCGAGACCCTGCTGCTGCAGGATTCGGAGGGCGTTCTGTCCGTCCTGACGCAGTTGCGCGCGATGGGCGTCAGGCTGGCGCTCGACGACTTCGGCACGGGCTATTCGAGCCTGAGCTATCTGCACAAGTTCCCGCTGGACAAGGTCAAGATCGATCGCTCCTTCGTCCGCCACATCACCAGCGACCGCAAGGCCGCCAAGCTGCTGCGCGGCGTGACGCGGCTGGGATCGGAACTGGGCCTGTCGGTGGTCGTCGAAGGCGTCGAGACGCTGGAACAGCTGAAGATGATCGACGCGCCGGGCGTGGTCAGCGAGGTTCAAGGCTTCGTCCTCAGCCCGGCTATCCCAGATGACCAGTTGAGGGCCCTGATGGGCCGATCCGGCAAGGATCTTCTGGCGCGCGCCGCCTGAGATCCGAAGGCTATACTAACGTTACGTCATCGGTATTCATACGAGAGACTTCCGGTCGGTTGAAGGCCGCCCGGTTGCGCCTGCCGGTGGCAGGAGGGCATTGCGGTGCAATCGGCCGGGATCGGCCGAGCCGGCCCATGGGCCTTGCGAAAAAACTGATTTTCAGGACCGCGAATTTTCCGCGATAACGCAAAATTTTTACTGGAAACTGCGCGTTTCAATCCTGCGGACCCGCTTTTCGGTCACGGAACGCCGCCATGCTGATGCTGCGGCCATGCCGCGATGCGACAGAGTAAAGACCCGGCCCCCAGGGCGGTATCATTATAACGATCATTGTATTTAATTGCGTTTCTGCGAACGCGTTAACGATGATTTAACCAAACGCTTCCCACCGGTTAAAAAAGCATTAACATCATCCTCACGTTAGCAGCGGGTGTGAACGCTTCTCGTGGGGCATGGCAGATGACGACGGTGAATGCCGAAGGCTCGTTTTCACGGAACGTCGCTGATCTCATCGGCCGGATCGCCTACCGGCGGATCCAGTCGGACGAGGACCGCCGCGCCGTCTTTCGCCTGCGATACGAGTGCTACCTGCGCGAGGGGGCGATCGCGCCGAACGAGACGGGCCTGTTCGAGGATGATTTCGACAGCGCTCCCAATGTCTCGATCTTCGGGCTCTATATCGACGGCGTCCTCGCGAGTTCCATCCGAGTGCATGTGGCGACCGCGGAGATGCCCTTCGCGCCGGCCCTAGCCGTGTTCGGTGATATCCTCGGCGACCGCATCGCCGCCGGCGAAACCATCGTCGACCCGACCCGCTTCGTCGTCGACCAGGAATTCTCGCGGCTCTACCCGGGGCTGCCCTATGCGACCGTGCGCATGGGCATGCTGGCCTCCGAACATGCCGATGCAGACTATGCCCTGGCCACGGTCAGGACCGAGCACAGGGCCTTCTACCGCCGCCTGCTGTTCATGGAACCGGTGGGCGAGCCGCGCGTCTACCCGAACCTGAAGAACCCGATCAATCTGATGGGGGTGTCCTTTCCGCTGATGCGGCAAAGGGTCTACAATCGCTATCCGTTCATGGCGTCGTCGCGGGAAGAGCAGGATCGCCTGTTCGGGCCGCGCCGTCCTCGCGCCCCCCGGCGCGACCATGTCGCGGTGTCGGCGGCGGGAGAAGCAGCCGCCGCCTGAAACGTCGGGAGGCCAGGGCAATGAGATCCGGCAACCGCAAGCCTTTCGATACGTTCCGCCGCGCGCCGGAATCGGGAAACCGCGCCTCGGACGGCTGGAAACGTGAAACCTTCGTGCTGCCGCGGGACGCGGCCCGCATCAAGGCGCGGGAAATCCTGGATCGCTTTCCCCGCGCCGCCTATCTGACCGAGGTCGAGTTCTGGCGCGAACTCGATGACGGCCGGATCGAATTCACGATGCGCCGCCTTCCGACTTCGGACTGAGACCGGATCAGGCCGCGGCCTCCTCCTCGTCCTCCGTTTCGGTGTCATCCTCGTCTTCCTGCTCATCCTCATCGAGGTCGAGAGCCTGGAGGGCGATGAGCGGGATGGCTTCGCGGAAGAGGTCCCCCTCCTCGCCGAGCCAGATGCAGGTGGCCTCTTCGCTGTCGATGGCGGCAATGGTCAGGGCCTGGCCGCCGGATTTGAGAGTAACGATATCGCCGGGTGAGAACGTCATGGTTGCCTCCTTCGGGTGCTTGACGACCCTAGCGGCGCTGCGTGACGTGCCAATCACAGCTACGGACCCGGGGGCTCCCAGCCCCGGACCGCGCCGTCCGTTTCAGGCGCGTCGCCTGGAGAGGCTCCCCATCAAGGCCCGGATCCCTTCGGTCCAGGGCGGGCAATCGGTGGTCAGGCGGACGCGGTTGGTCAGGCTGCCGAGGCTGTCGCTGGCGATGGTGACGATGTCGCCGAGCTTGTGGGTGAAGCCCTTGCCCGCCTCGCCGCGGTCCTTGATCGGCGCGAAGAGCGTTCCGCAATAAAGCACGAGGCCGTCGGGATACTGATGATGCGGGCCGATCGCCTGGCGCGCCAGATCCTCGACGTCGCGGGAGATCGCCGCCATGTCGCTGCGACCGTCGAGGACGAAGCCGTCCTCGCCGGTGACGGTGAGTGAGACCTTCATGGTCCTGACGTCGTCGATCCCGAAGGTCCGATCGAACAGGCGTACGAAGGGACCGAGCGCGGCCGAAGCATTGTTGTCCTTGGCCTTGCCGAGAAGCAGCGCAGAGCGGCCTTCGACATCGCGCAGATTGACGTCGTTACCGAGGGTGGCGCCGACGATGCGGCCGGCGGAGGAGATGACGAGCACCACTTCCGGCTCGGGATTGTTCCAGGTCGAGACGGGATGGATGCCGACATCCGCGCCCGTCCCGACCGAGGCGAGCACCGGTGCCTTGGTGAAGATCTCGGCATCCGGGCCGATGCCGACCTCGAGATATTGCGACCAGAGCCCGCGCTCCTGAAGGTGCTTCTTCAGGGCCGCAGCCTCCGGCGAGCCGGGCTTGAGGCCCTTGAGTTCGCCGCCGATGATGGCGCCGATCTCGTCACGGATGGCAGCGGCGCGTTCCGGCACGCCCTTGGCCTGTTCCTCGATGACGCGCTCCACCATGGAGATGGCGAAGGTGACGCCGGCGGCCTTCACCGCCTGCAGATCGATGGGGGAGAGGAGGAAGGGAGCCGCGGCGTCGCGGCCGGCGGGGACGGTGTTGGCGAGAATGGCTGCGAGGTCGCCGATCCGCTCGCCGGTGACGCCCGCGAGGACTTCGGCGGGGTCGGCGGTGTCGAAGAGGTCGGCCGTGGTCGGAAAGGCGCTGGTGACATCAAAGACACCTTCGGCGCGCACCGCGACGACAGAAGGGCCGTAGCCCGGCCTGAAGATGCGGCCGACCAGGGTGCCTGCCGTGCCGTCGGCGGGAAGGGTGGTGGCGGCGGAGAGGGCGGGGGCGCTCATATGCAGCGTCCGCCGTCGACTTCCAGCACCACGCCGGTGAGGAAATTTCCGGGATCGGCGGCGAGGAACAGCGCCGCATCGGCGATGTCCTTCGGCGTCGACAGGCGCCCCATGGGGATCGATGCGATGAATTTCTTGCGCATCTCCGGGGTGTCCTCGCCCATGAAGGTGCCCAGCAGCGGCGTGTCGCCCGCCACCGGGGCCAGGGCGCAGACGCGGATCTTGTCCGGCGCCAGTTCCACCGCCATGGACTTGGTGAGCAGGTTCACCGCGCCCTTGGAGGCATTGTACCAGGCGAGGCCGGGACGCGGCCGGATGCCGGCGGTGGAGCCGACATTGATGATGGCGCCGCCGCCGTTCTGACGCATCACCGGGATGACGGCATGGGCGAAGTGGAAGATCGACTTCACGTTGACGTCGAAAACGCGGTCGAAAGTCGCCTCGTCGACCTCAAGCATCGGCTGGTTGCGGTGGGAGGTGCCGGCATTGTTGACCAGAACGTCGACCGTCCCGAAGCGCTCGACCGCCTTGGCGACGGCGCGCTGCACGTCCTTCGCCTTGGAGACGTCGCACTTCATGCCGAAGGCCTTGCGGCCATAGGGCTTGGCGGCCGCCTTGGCGCCCTCCTCGTTGAGATCGAGGACGACGACCCGGGCACCTTCCTTCGCGAAGGTCTCGACGATGCCGAGACCGAAGCCCTGGGCGCCGCCCGTGACGATGGCGACCTTGTCCTTGAGACGCATGGTTTCCCCCTGATGCGTGGATGCTTGTTGGGTGATCGTCATCGCATTTTCCTCACGCGAACCGGTAGCCACTTCGCTCGACAATGCGTTCGGCCCTGTCAGCCGTGGTTGATGACGACGGTCTTGGAGGCGGAGAACTCGTAGAGCGCCTCGAAGCCCTTCTCCCGGCCGTGGCCGGATTTCTTGACGCCGCCGAAGGGCAGCTCGATGCCGCCGCCGGCGCCGTAGCCATTGACGAAGACCTGGCCGCAGCGCATGGCGCGGGCCACGCGCATGGAGCGCTTCGCGTCGCGGCTCCAGACGCCGGCCACGAGGCCGAAATCGGTGCCGTTGGCCAGGCGGACGGCATCGTCCTCGTCGTCAAAGGGAATGGCCGAGAGGACGGGCCCGAAGACCTCGTCGCAGGCGAGACGGTTCGACCGCGGGACCGGGCCGAACAGCGTCGGCGCGACATAATAGCCGTTCGGCGGCAGGTTCGGCGCGAACTGGCCCTCGGCGAGAACCGGAATGCCGTCGGCGCGGGCGCGGGCGAGGAAATCCTCGACCCGCTTCTTCTGGCCGGGCGTGATCATCGGTCCGCAGTCGAGGTCCATGTCCCAGGCGCCGACGCGCACCGTGGCGAACCGCTCGGCGACGCGTGCCACGAGTTCGTCATAGGCGGGGCGCTCGACCAGCATGCGCGAGCCGGCCGAACAGGTCTGGCCGGCATTCTGGATGATGGCGTTGACGAGGCTCGGCACCGCCGCGTCGAAATCGGCGTCCTTGAACACCACCTGGGGCGACTTGCCGCCGAGCTCGAGCGTGCAGCCGATATGGTTCTTCGCCGCCGCCGCCTGGATCAGCGTGCCGACCTCCGGCGAGCCGGTGAAGGAGATGAAATCGATGCCGCGGTGGGAGGAGAGGGCCGCGCCGGCCTCCTCGCCGAGGCCGGTGACGAGGTTGAGGACACCCGGGGGGAAACCGACGTCCAGGGCGAGCTCGCAGATGCGGATCAGCGACAGGCAGGCATCCTCCGCCGGCTTGACCACGCAGGTATTGCCGCAGGCGAGCGAGGCGGCCACAGACCGGCCGAAGATCTGGGCAGGATAGTTCCAAGGCACGATGTGGCCGGTGACGCCGTGCGGGTCGCGCACCACGGCGACCGTGTAGCCGTTGAGGAAGGGGATGGTCTCGCCATGCACCTTGTCGGCGGCGGTGCCGTAGAACTCGAAATAGCGGGCGGCCGCGGTGATGTCGGCCTTGCCCTGCCGGGCCGGCTTGCCGGTGTCGACGCTCTCCAGGAATGAGAGCTCGTCATGGTGGGCGAGGATGGCCTCGCCGAGCTTGCAGAGCAGCCGGCCGCGCTCGGTGGCGGTCATGCGGCCCCAGGGCCCCTCCTCGAAGGCCTTGCGGGCGGCGGCGACGGCCTGGTCTATGTCGGCGGCGCCGCTGCGTGGCATCTGGGTGAGGACGGCCCCGTCCGACGGGCCGATCACGTCGAGGGTGGTCCCGCCCAGCGCGGCGACCGACCGGCCGTCGACGAGGTTGAGGAAGCGCGGGGGCATGGCGCGGGCGGCGGGGCTGGTCTGGGTGGTCATGGTCTTCCCTTCCGGGCGGTGGTCGGCCTCGGGCCGCGGCAAATCGGGCGGGCACGCTAGCCTCTTGGCGCCGTCTTCCGAAAGAGGGGCACCGCATGGGAGCCCTTCCGCGCTGCGACCGGTGTTGTGTTCAGAGGCGCGCGGCGATCTGGGCGAGGCCGAGAACGCCGCCGATCCCGACCCCGATTCCGAGCAGGAACAGCACGAAGGCGCCTAGCCCCGAGAACCGGACGCCCTGCCGGGGTGCGGGCGCCGTGGGGGGCGGCGGTGTTGTTTCCGGCCTCGCGGCGGTCGCAACGGTGACCGTCTGTTCGGCAGCCGGCGCGGCGATTCCCTGCATTGCGGTGGCGAAGACCGGAGGAAGATCGGCCGGGGGCAGGGCAGGGGCAAGGTCAGCCGTGGCCGGCGGCAGGGCCAGAAGCCGTTCGCGCTCGATGAGACGGCGGGCGATATAGGCGGTGACGCGATCGGTGACCGCGGCGACATCGGCGCTCTCGATCATCACGCGGCGGCCCTCGCGCGTGTCCTGCAGAAAGCGATAGCTGCGCTTGTCGCGGGCGATCTCGACGAAGGCGATCATGTCGACCCACAGGCGCGGCGTCATGCCGGGCGTGACGGCGACATCGAACAGGTCGATACCGCGGGGAATGTCCTCGAGCACGGGCCTGAGCCGGTCATGCAGGATGTCGAGCCGGGCAATGTCGGCCTCGCGCAGCGCCACGACGACACCGGTGCGCTCGGCCTCGTCAATGCGGATGGCGCGGATCGTCTCGGTCAGGTTGGGAGCGGGCTTGGGGTCCATGGGAACCTCGCGGATGGATGGCCGGCGCAACCGGCTTGGTTAACCGCATTTAAGCATGTCCAGAGGGCCGCCCCAAATCGATGGCGGGATAATTCCCGGGGACGGGGAGCGTCCCGGCGATGTCGCGTCGGCCGCTTCCTCCTTGTCGTAAGGTCACGATGCTGCCTGTTGTGGACCGTGGCGGTCCGATGTCCCATCGTGTTCTTTCAGTCGAAGGGCTCTTCTGGAACATTAGTGTCTGTGCTGTTACAGATCATGCGGGTGTCTGAGCGTGTCCGTCACCATTTTACCGTCTCACTACACCACGTTACCAGGCCATGAAATCTATGGTTGCGTGGGTGTATCGCCTGTGTCACGCCGGAATTGTTTCGTGCATGCGGGAACCGCTTTAGGGGGGAGGGGTTCTGAACTCTGGTAGCCGGGGCCTTCGTCCTCAGGCTCTTCAAGGGACGACACACATGAAAAAGCTGCTCCTTGCCGGCGTCGCCGCCGCCGCGCTCTCCACCTCCGGCATCTCCTCCGGGGTGTTGGCCGCCGATCTCGGTGCGCCGCGCGTGGCGGTCCCCGAAACGATCGTCGTGCCCGCCTCCTTCACCTGGACAGGCCTCTACGGCGGCGTCCATGTCGGCTACGGCTGGGGCCGTTCCAACTGGACCTTCCAGCCCCCCGGCACATCGACCTCGCCCTCCACCAACGGCGTGTTCGGCGGCGGCCAGATCGGCTACAATTTCCAGATCAACAACATCGTGCTCGGCATCGAGGGCGACGCCTCGGCGGCCGATCTCAGCGGCTGGCGGGCCTGCCCGAACGCCGCCTTTACCTGCGCCTCGCGGGCAAACTTCCTGGGGACGATCCGCGGTCGCGTCGGCTATGCCTGGGACCGGACGCTGATCTATGCCACGGGCGGCGTCGCCTTCGGCACGTTCCGCCACCGCACCTATGACGCCGCCACCGTCACGCAGGTCGGCTCCTTCAGCAATTCGCGTGTCGGATACGCGCTGGGTGCAGGCCTGGAATATGCCTGGACGCCGAATGTGACGACGAAGCTCGAGTATATGTACTACGACTTCGGCTCCTCGACCCAGCAGGCGGGCCTCGGTTCGCTCGACCCGACCGGCTTCGCCAGCACCCGCATCCGCAACGATGTCCATACCGTCAAGATCGGCCTGAACTATCTGTTCTCGACCGGTCCGGGTGCCGTGGTGTCGCGCTACTGAGCGCCGGCTGCGACGCACGGCGCGAAAGGGTCGCCCCCGGGCGGCCCTTTATCGTCTCGATCCGCTTTTCGTCGCAATCCGCTTTTCGTCTCAATCCGCGGGGAAGGCGGCCAGTTGCCGCAAGGCCTCGCCGGTCACCATGGCGGTGGCAACCGCAACATTGAGCGAGCGCAGGCCGGGGCGCATGGGCACGACGATGCGGGCATCGGCCACCGCATGGACGGTTTGCGGCACGCCGGCCGATTCGCGTCCTGCCATGAGCAGATCGCCGGGCCTGAAGGCAAAATCGGTATAGGGACTCGCGCCCTGCGTCGTCATCAGCACCAGCCTGCGACCGTCCTGCCGCCGCCAGGTGTCGAAGGCCGCCATGTCGTCGTGGCGTTTCCAGGCGACGTGATCGAGATAATCCATGCCCGAGCGACGAAATGCCTTGTCGGAGACCGGGAAACCAGCAGGCTCGATGATGTCGACGGCGATGCCGAGACAGGCGGCGAGCCGGAGAATGGTTCCGGTGTTCTGGGCGATGTCGGGTTGGTAGAGAGCAATGCGGATCATCGGCCCAGAGTGACCCAAAGGTTTTCTGGACGGTAGTCCCCGCGTTGCGGTTCACCGCTCATACGAAGGTGCTGTGCGGCGCAATGCCATGTTCACAACCGCACACTGGACATCACCTTATAACGGTGCGAATAAGCGGCGCCGATTATGGTTCCCGCGCGGATTCCACCAAGCCCTCGGGCTATTTCGGCGTGGCGGCGCCGCCCCTGAAGGCTGCCGCGCGCCGGACCAGGTGGCGCGGTTGCGCTCCGCGCGCGATCGGCGCGATCTGGTCCCCATGATGGGCCGACGAGCGAAAGGACGAAGAGAAGTGGCAAGCGTTCAACATTCCGAGGGTGATCGCCGCGATTTCCTCTATCTGGCGACCGGGGCGACCGCTGCCATCGGCGTCGGTGCGGCGATCTGGCCCTTCATCAGCCAATTGGCCCCCGATGCGGGGACGATCGCCGCCGGCGCGCCGATCGAGATCGATCTCGCAGCGATTCCCGACGGCGGACAGATCAAGATCCTTTGGCGCGGCAAACCCTATTTCGTCCGCAATCGCACCGATGCCGAGATCAAGGCCGCCGTCGACGTGAACGTGGCTTCGCTGCGCGATCCGCAGCCCGACGCTGCGCGTGTGAAGGAGGGCCGTGCCAAATGGCTGGTGATCGCCGCCAACTGCACCCATCTCGGCTGCGTGCCGCTCGGCAATCAGGGTGATTACGGCGGCTGGTTCTGCCCCTGCCACGGCTCCCACTTCGACACGTCGGGCCGTATCCGCAAGGGTCCCGCCCCGACCAACCTTCCCGTTCCGCAGTACACCTTCATCAGCGACACGCGCATCCGCATCACGGGTGCGGCAGCGGCCGTCTGACGCCCGGATCCAGAGGTAACTCGACCATGCAGGGTCATTCGCACTACGTACCGACGTCGGGCATTGGCAAGTGGATGGACTCCCGTCTGCCCGTGCCGAGGCTCGTCTATGACAGCTTCATCGCCTATCCGGTGCCCAAGAACCTCAACTACTTCTACACGTTCGGCGCCATCCTCTCGTTCATGCTGGTGTCGCAGATCGTCACCGGCGTGGTGCTGGCGATGCACTACACCGCCCATGTCGACCTCGCCTTCAACTCGATCGAGAAGATGATGCGCGACGTCAATTACGGCTGGATGCTGCGCTATCTGCATGCCAACGGCGCGTCGATGTTCTTCATCGCCGTCTACGTGCACATGTTCCGCGGTCTCTATTACGGGTCCTACAAGGCGCCGCGCGAGGTCCTCTGGATCCTCGGCGTCATCATCTACCTCCTGATGATGGCCACCGCCTTCCTCGGCTATGTGCTGCCCTGGGGTCAGATGTCGCTGTGGGGCGCCGTCGTCATCACCAACCTGTTCTCGGCGATCCCGCTGGTTGGCCCGACCGTGGTCGAGTTCCTGTGGGGCGGCTATTCGGTCGATAATCCGACGCTGAACCGCTTCTTCTCGCTGCACTACCTGCTGCCGTTCATGATCGCCGGCGTCGTCGTGCTTCACGTCTGGGCGCTGCATGTCACCGGCCAGAACAATCCGACCGGCGTCGAGGTGAAGGACGTGAAGAAGGACACCGTTCCCTTCACCCCCTACGCGACGATCAAGGACGCGGTCGGCCTCGTCTTCTTCCTTATCCTCTTCATGTGGTTCGCCTTCTTCCAGCCGACCTATCTCGGCCACGCGGTGAACTTCGTGCCTGCCGATCCGCTGGTGACTCCGCCGCATATCGTGCCGGAATGGTACTTCCTGCCCTTCTACGCGATCCTCCGGGCCATCACTTTCGACATCAACCTGATCATCTTCACGATCCCGTCGAAGCTCGGCGGCGTGCTGGCCATGTTCGCGGCCATCGCGGTGCTGGCCTTCCTGCCCTGGCTCGACACCTCGAAGGTGAAGTCCACGGCCTACCGGCCCATGCACAAGCAGTTCTTCTGGGCCTTCGTCGCGGTCTGCTTGATCCTCGGCTGGCTCGGTTCCAAGCCTGCCGAATATCCCTACACGGTGCTGTCGCTGATCTTCACCGGCCTGTACTTCGCCTATTTCCTCGTCGTCCTGCCGCTTCTCGGCCTGTTCGAGACGCCCCGCAAGCTCCCGGCCTCCATCGCCGACTCGGTGCTGGGCAAGGTGCGGTCGGGCGGCGCGCCGGTCACGGCAGGGGCTGCGGCAGCACCGCAGACCAAGGGCTGAGGCGAGAGAGAGATTAAGGAACCACGATGATGAAGCGTTTCTCTCTCCGCATGGCGACGGCCGGGCTCGCGGGCCTGGTCCTGGCCTCGCTCGGCCCGGCGCAGGCCGCCGAGCAGGTCGCTCCGCCGCGCTTTAACTGGGCGTCGTCCGGCATCTTCGGCACGTTCGACCGGGCCCAGCTGCAGCGCGGCTTCCAGGTGTACAAGGAGGCCTGCGCCGCCTGTCACAGCATCAACCTGATGTCATTCCGCAACCTCGCCCAGCCGGGCGGGCCGGAATTCTCGACCGCGCAGGCAGCCGCCATCGCGGCCGACTGGATGCACAAGGTGCGCGAGATCGGCGACGACGGACAGCCGGCCGAGCGGACGCCGCGCCTGGCGGACCGGATCCCCGGTCCTTTCGCCAACAAGAAGGCGGCCGAGGCGGCCCATGGTGGCAAGGCACCGCCGGACCTCAGCCTGATGCCGCGGGCGCGCTCCTATGAGCGCGGCTTCCCCTGGTTCCTGACGGACATCTTCACGCTCTACCAGGAGCACGGCGCCGACTATGTGAAGGCCTTCCTGACGGGCTACGAGGAAGGCAAGGAGACCCCGCCGGGGACGCATTACAACAAGTATTACCCCGGCAATTTCGTCGCCATGCCGAACGTCCTCCAGGATGGGCTGGTGACCTATTCGGACGGGTCGCCGCAGACGGCCAAGCAATATGCCGCCGACGTCACCGCCTTCCTGATGTGGACGGCGGAGCCGCACATGGAGCAGCGCAAGCGCATCGGCTTCCAGGTGCTGCTGTTCCTGCTGGTTCTCGGCGGCCTGACCTACTTCACCAAGAAGAAGGTCTGGAAGAATGTCGAGGGGCACGCCTGAGGCATGTCGCTTCGCCGGTGACTTGACGAAGGGCCGCGTGAGCGGCCCTTTTTCATGGGGCAAGCCCCGTAACGTCATGCAGCCTTCGCACGAATCCGGTGCGTGCGGAACGAAGGCCAGGCACCGGACAGGGAGATGCAGGATGACCAGAGCCGTGCTCGGCGTGATCGGAGGCTCCGGCATCTATGACCTGCCGGGTCTCGAAGGGCTCGAGGAGATTGCCGTGTCCTCGCCCTGGGGCGAGGCCTCCGACGTCCTGCGCCGCGGGCGGATCGGCGCCACCGAGATCGTCTTCCTGCCGCGGCACGGGCGCGGGCATCGCTTCAGCCCGTCCGACATCAACTACCGCGCCAATATCGACGTGCTGAAGCGGGCCGGGGTCACCGATCTCGTGTCGCTGTCGGCGGTGGGCTCTTTCAAGGGCGATCTTCCGCCCGGCCATTTCGTGCTGGCGGACCAGTTCGTCGACCGGACCTATCTCCGCCCGTCGAGTTTCTTCGGCAAGGGCTGCGTCGCCCATGTGGCCTTTTCCCATCCGGTCGCACCGCTGCTGCAAAAGCGGCTGGCGGCGGCGGCCGAGGCCGAGGGCATCGCCCACCAGATCGGCGGCACGGCGGTGTGCATGGAGGGGCCTGCCTTCTCCACCCTGGCCGAGAGCCTGTTTCACAAGGGCCAAGGCTGGGACCTGATCGGGATGACCTCCATGCCCGAGGCCAAGCTCGCCCGCGAGGCCGAGATCTCCTATGCCTTCGTCGGCATGGTGACGGATTTCGACGCCTGGCACGAGGAGGTGGGCCCGGTGGACGTCTCGCAGGTGATCCACCACCTGCATTCCAACGCCGACAAGGGCCGCCGTCTCGTGGCGCGGCTCGCCCGCGACTTTCCCGCCGCGCACGAGCCCTGTCCGATCCATTCCGACCGGGCGCTCGAACATGCGATCATCACCGCCGCCGAACACCGTGACCCGGCGCTTGTGGCCAAGCTCGACGCCGTGGCAGGTCGCGTTCTGGCGCGCTGAGGCGTCAGAGCCAGCCGAATGGGCCGCCGAAATAGCCGTGACGCCAGGCCCCGAAGCCCCAGAAGAAGACGGCGCCGACGAGATTGAGGATGAGAGCCACCGCGATGAAGGCGGGAATGGCCGCCAATGCCGCCTTGAAGAAGAAGCCGACCAGCCGGGTGAAGGGCACGTCGATGGCGGTGACGGTGATCGGGGTCGGCTGGTAGGGGGCCGGGCCGGCCGGTGCCTGCGGCATGGTCATGGTGTTTCTCCATCGTCCTGGTCCGGCCTCCCCGCACGATGGTCCGGGCGGGTTACCGTGTGCGCTAGAGTTAGAAGCGGCGTCGGTGTGGCGCCAATGAATTCGCGGTAAGGTTTCGCCGCCGACGGAGGGACAGCATGGCCCAGGACGAGGATCTCAAGGCGACGGTGCGGACGATTCCGGACTATCCCAAGCCGGGCATCATGTTCCGCGACATCACCACGCTGCTCGGCGATGCCCGCGCCTTCCGCCGCGCCGTCGACCTGCTGGTCCAGCCCTATGCCGGCGGCAAGATCGACCAGGTGGCCGGCATCGAGGCGCGCGGCTTCATCCTCGGCGGGGCGGTGGCCCACCAGCTCTCCGCCGGCTTCGTGCCGATCCGCAAGAAGGGCAAGCTGCCGCATCAGACCATCCGCATGGCCTATGCGCTGGAATATGGCACCGACGAGATGGAGATCCATGTCGACGCCATCCGCCCCGGCGAGAAAGTCATCCTCGTCGATGATCTCATCGCCACGGGCGGCACGGCGGAGGGCGCGGTGAAGCTCTTGCGCCAGATCGGCGCCGAGGTGGTCGCCGCCTGTTTCATCATCGACCTGCCGGATCTCGGGGGGGCGGACAAGCTCCGGGCCATGGGCGTGCCGGTGCACACGCTGATGGCCTTCGGCGGGCATTGAGGGGCGCATCACCAACGGAGGCGGATGGCGCCGCTCGCCCCTCACGGTAGCGGACTGAGCCCATGGCGCAGATGGCCGCTCCGCCCCGGTGGCCTGTGCTCCGCTGCCGGAGCCTCACAGCCGCCAGGGGCTGGCGCTGAACCGGGTGCTGACGAAGTCGAGGAAGGCGCGCACCTTGGGGAGCCTCTGGCGCCCCGGCGGAAAGACGAGATGGATGGGAATCGGATCATCGACATGGGTGTCTGCGAGAAGCCGGACCAGACGCCCCTCGCGGATCGCCGGGGCGGCCAGCATGTCGCCGACCCGCGCAATACCCAGGTCAGCGACAGACAGGGCCAAGGCTCCTTCCGCTGTGCCGATGCGGACCGGTCCCTGCACGGTGATCTGGCTGAGCTGGCCGTCTTCCCGGAAGGGCCAGCGCGCCATGTCCGGCGTGGTGGTGATGGCAAGGCAGGCGTGACGGGCAAGGTCGGCCGGCCTTTTCGGAACGCCATGGCGCTCCAGGTAGCCGGGGGATGCGACAATGACGCGGCGGACCTCGGCGAAGCGACGGGCGGCGAGGCGCTCGTCGGTCACCGGGCCGGTGCGGATGGCCACGTCCAGTTCCTCACCGACGACGTCGCAGATGCGGTCTTCGACCGTCAGATCGAGACGGATATCCGGGTAGGCGGCGCCGAAGGCGACGAGGGCGGGGGCGAGTTGGCGCATGGCGAAGCTGATGCCGGAATTGACGCGGAGCCTGCCCTGGGGGCGCCCGCCGCTCGCCATCGCCGCGGCTTCGGCATCGTCGATCGCGCCGATGATGCGGCGGGCGGAATCGAGGTAGTCCTGCCCGGCCGGAGTTGGGACGATGCGCCGGGTTGTCCGCTCGAGCAGGCGGACACCGAGCCTCTGCTCCAGCCGGTTGATGGCTTTGGAGACGGCCGATGGCGTCACGCCGAGATGCGCCGCGGCGGCCGTGAAACCGCCGCGGTCGACCGCGGTGACCAGAAGCTCCATTGCTTCGGCACGGTCCATTGGTGCCTCCAGTTCCAGAATGAGTGGAACGATAGCCTGATTATCGATCGTACGGAACAAGCCTAGCCTTCCTCCGCCGCCATGATGGCGGAGAAGGAGACTGAGCGATGGACCCTCGGACCGATCACCGGGACGTCTTCAACTATGAGGAAGCGCGACGCCGGGCCCAGCGCGAGCGTGCGCTTGCCTGGCGTTCCGGGTGGCAATGGCTTTGGCAACTGTTCAGGCGCCCGCCGCGCCCTTACATCGGCACGAAGACCGAGCCGTCGAACGAAAACACCAGTTCGCCCTGCTGGTTCTCGCCGGTATTGAGGGAGAAGACGATCCCCCAGCCCGGGCGCGAGGCCAGCGGCCGCTTGGACACATATTCGGTGAAATAGGTCACCGTGTCGCCGGCACGGACCGGCCGCGGCCATTTCAGGTTCTTGAAGCCGCCGGAGGGACCGTTCCATTGCGGCGGCAGGCCCGTGGCCGCGCGGTCGGCGGCGATGCGCTGGGACTGCTCGACGCGCATGCGCATCCAGACGCTGCCCGTGTGCCAGCCGGAGGCCACCAGTCCGCCGAAATGGGTGGCGGCGCCGCCTTCCTCCGACAGGTGGAAGGGCTGGGGATCGTAGAGCCGCGCGAAGGCAATGATGGCCTCGGGCGTGAAGGTGTAGGCGCCGAGACGCTCCCGTTCTCCGAGGACGATGTCGTCATACATGTCAGGCTGCGTCCTGGCTGCGCCGGGCAAAGAAGATCGGGTTGGTCTGTTCCATGACAACCTCGCCCTTCTGGTTCATCAGTTCGAAGCGGAAGCGCACAACGCCGCGATCGGGCTTCGAGGCGGACGGCCGCGTGTCGAGAATCTCGCGGCGGACGGAGAGCACGTCGCTGGGAAAGACCGGGCGGAGCCATCTGACCTCGTCGATGCCGGGCGAGCCGATGGAGGTCGACCCGTCGATAAAGTGGTCGAACATCAGCCGCATCATGATGGCGCAGGTGTGCCAGCCGGAGGCGGCGAGGCCGCCGAGCATCGAGGCGCGCCCGGCCTCCTCGTCGAGATGGAAAGGTTGCGGATCGAACTGCTGGGCGAAGTCGATCACCTCCTCCTTCGTCACCGCATAGGCGCCGAAGGTGGTGATCTCGCCGGGGACGAAATCCTCGAAGGCGGGATAGGGCGTGGCTGTCATCATGGCATCCGGCGCGGTGGCTGTTCCGCCTTATGCCGGAAACGGAAGGTTTCGTCCCGCTGGACCTTCGGCAGGGTGGGGGCCACGACGCGTCATCCGTGGCGTGGGGATCTCCAACCGTAACCCTGACGTCTTGCCCGACCTCGTGCCCGGCATCCACGAATTGGCGGATGGCGTTGGTCAAGTCGAGGATGCCTGGGACAAGCCCGGGCATGACGACGAAGGACAATGCGGCGAACTGGGACGGAGGCCCCGCCGTCTCAGTTGGCGAAGCGGAAATGCAGCACATCGCCGTCGGCGACGACATACTCTTTGCCCTCGAGCCGCAGCTTGCCGGCATCACGGGCGCCCGCCTCACCACCCAGCGCCGTGTAGTCGGCGAAGGCGATGGTTTCGGCGCGGATGAAGCCCTTCTCGAAATCGGTGTGGATCACCCCGGCCGCTCCCGGCGCCTTGGTCCCCCTGGTAATGGTCCAGGCACGCGCTTCCTTGGGACCCACGGTGAAATAGGTCACGAGGGCGAGGAGCTCGTAGCCGGCCCGGATGACCCGGTTGAGACCAGGCTCGGCGAGGCCGACCGCCTCAAGGAAATCCTTCTGGTCCTCGGTCGCCATGACCGCGATCTCGCTCTCGATCTTGGCGGAGACAACGACGGCCCTGGCGCCCTCGGCCTTGGCCCGCTCGAAGACCCGGGCAGAGAAGCTGTTGCCCTGGTCGGCGGAGGCCTCCTCGACGTTGCAGACATAGAGGACGGGTTTCGAGGTGAGGAGGTTCAGCATCTCGAAGGTCTTCGCCTCCTCCGGCTTGACCTCGGTCATGCGGGCGGGGCGGCCGTCGCGCAGGTGGACCAGTGCACGGTTGATCAGGTCGACCTGTTCCTTGGCCTCCTTGTCGCCGCCCTTGGCCTTCTTCTCGAGGCTGACAACCCGCTTTTCCAGGCTCTCGAGGTCGGCGAGCATCAGCTCGGTCTCGATGGTCTCGATGTCGGCGATCGGGTCGACCTTGCCCTCGACATGGGTGATGTCGCCGTCCTCGAAGCAGCGGACGACATGGGCGATGGCGTCGACCTCACGGATATTGGCGAGGAACTGGTTGCCTAGACCCTCGCCCTTCGAGGCGCCGCGGACGATGCCGGCGATGTCGACGAAGGTGATGCGGGTCGGGATGATCTGCTGCGACTTTCCGATGGCTGCGAGCTGGTCGAGGCGCGGGTCGGGCACCGCAACGTCGCCGACATTGGGCTCGATCGTACAGAATGGGTAATTGGCCGCCTGCGCTGCCGCGGTCTGCGTCAGGGCGTTGAAGAGGGTCGACTTGCCGACGTTCGGCAGGCCGACGATGCCGCATTTGAAGCCCATGGGAGGTCCGATCTGAAACTGTGCCGCCTTGTCGAATGCAAGGCGGGGGGTGTCAAGGGAGAGGTCAGGCTTTCGGCGCGTCCTTCGCCTCGCCGGGGCGCTTCACCTCGCCCCAGCCGCGGCCCTCCATGGCGAGGTGGATGCGGTTCTGGAAGGCGGCATCCTCGCCGGCGGCGAGCATCTCGGTATGGTCGGCACAGGCCGCGCAGAGGTCCTCGACCCAAGGCATCTCGGCCTTGGCGAAGTCGTTGAGCACATAGGCATGGACAAGTGCCTTGTCGCCGGGATGACCGATGCCCATGCGCACGCGGCGGTAGTCGTTGCCGCACTGGGCGGTGATCGAGCGCAGGCCGTTATGGCCGGCATTGCCGCCGCCCGTCTTCACCCGCAGCTTGGCGGGGGGCAGGTCGAGTTCGTCGTGGAAGACGACGACCTCGGCAAGGTCGATCTTGAAGAAGCGCATGGCCTCGCCGACGGCCCGGCCGCTCTCGTTCATATAGGTGCCCGGCATCAGCAGCAGCGCTTTGTGCACGCCGACGGCGCCTTCCGCACACAGCCCCTGGAAGCGCTGCCGCCAGGGACCGAAGCGATGGCGGCGGTGGATCGCCGCGGCCGCCATGAAGCCGATATTGTGCCGGTTGTTCTGGTACTTCGCCCCGGGATTGCCGAGGCCCGCCATGAGGATCATCGGTCCTTGTCCGTCAGCTTCCGAGGGTCTGGCCTCAAACGAAAGGGGCGCCCCGCTTGAGGGCGCCCCGATGCGGGAAACATGCGGGGCGCGGGGCCCCGACGGATCACTTCTTGGAGGCGGGGGCCGCTGCAGCCGCCGGAGCGGGCTCTGCCTCGGCCTCGGCCGGCGCCATGATCGACAGGATCGTGACGTTTTCCTTGGTCGCCGGGCGGGTGCCGGCCGGCAGCTTGATGTCGGCGATGTGCAGCGTGTCGCCGATCGCCATGCCCGAGATGTCGATCTCGACGCCATCCGGGATATGGTCGGCGTTGCACAGCAGCGACAGCGAGTGGAGAACGATGTTCACCGAGCCGCCGAGCTTCACGCCGGGGGCGGTGTCGGCACCATGGATATGGATCGGAATGTCGACGCTGATCTCGGCACCGGCGCCGAGGCGCAGGAAGTCGACATGGACCGGCGTGTCCTTGACCGGGTCGAGCTGGTAGTCGCGCGGGATGACGCGGTGCTTCTCGCCGTCGACCTCGAGGGTGAAGACGGTCGACTTGAAGTGTCCGGCGTAGATCCGCAGGTGAAGGGTCTTGTAGTCGAGCGAGATCAGCACGGGGGGCTTCTTGTCCCCGTAGATGACGCCGGGCACGCGGCCCAGACGACGTTCAGCGCGTGCGGCCCCCTTGCCGCCCTTCGCGCGGACCGTCGCCGACAACGTTTCGTTGGCAGCCATGGTCGTGTTCTCCAAAAGAAAGACCCGTGGCGGGAGCCTCCAGGGGTGCGGAGAATGCCACGGGACGGCCGGCCTATAGCGGAAAAGGGGGGGAGGGGCAAGGGTCGGTGCCCTGTCCGGCGGCCCGCCTCAGCCTGCCGGCAGCACCTGGTACATGTCCGCGAAGATCTGCCATCCGCCAGGGGTCTTCTTGACATGGACCATCGAGCGCACCCGGCGGCGGAGGGGGTCGCGTCCCGGCGGGCCGATCTCGACATTCCAGACCCAGAGCACGACCGCGCTGTCCTCGCCGCCGTCGACCCGCGCCTGGGCGAGGGTCATCCGCATGTCGGCAGTGGCGAAATTGCGGGCATAGATCGCCCGGATCTGATCGCGTCCAGCGGCGACCGGACCTTCCGGCATCATCAGGACGGCGCGTTCCGCATGGAGGGCGGCGAGCTTGTCGGCATTGCGCTCGGCCATCGCGACGGTGAACTGGCGCACGAGTTCCTCCGGCCCGGCGGGGCCCTGCTGGGCCGCAGCGTGCCGGCCGCCGAGCATCGCCAAACCCGCGACCGCAGCCGCCAGACCGGCACTCCAGCCACGGCGGGACATCCACCTGCCTTCCGGCATTCTTCCCTCCTCTTGCAACAATGCCGACGGTCGACGAAACCAGTTCGACACACCGGGCTGCGATCGTCGACAAGGAGCCAGGGCCAGACTCCCCGATGATCGGGTCGAAACTGCCCGCTCCATGTTTCCGTCCGGCGTCGGGCGCGCCGGACAGGTGCAATGAAGGAGAAGAGACATGCGGGCCGCTCTGATCATCGGAATGGCGCTGACGGCGTCGGGCGTTGCGGAAGCCGGGCCGGTCTTCGATCGTCTGACGGGGTCGTCGGCGCGGACCGATCCCTGTTTCGCCCGCGCCTATGACGGCGAGCACCTGCGGCGCAATCCGCAGCAGCGGGTGGTGCGGATCCACCTCTCACGCGCGCGCGTGGAGGTCGCGGACGAGAACCGCCCGCAGCGCTTCACTGTCCGCGTCGGCTTCCGCCTGCGCAACGACCGCGACGTCTACGAGACTAATGCCATCTGCACGGGGAGCGGCTCCCTGGCCGACTGTGCGGGGGAGGGCGATACCGGTGTCTTCCGCCTGATCCTCGCCGGCGAGGCGCTGCGGGTCGAGGTGGACCGGCTCGAGGTCGAGGGCGGACGCGGGTCCAGTCCCGACCTCGCCCGCAGCGACGATCGGGTGTTCCTGCTGCGCCCCGCCGCCGCCGCCGCCTGCGCGGCCGGCTGAACGGTCAGCTGTCTCGGCCGAGGACGCCGTCGAGGGCCGATCTCAGGTTTTCCAGCGACAGCGGACGGTAGGTGAAGACGACGCGGCTGGCGCCGGCCGGCACTTCGACGCCGCGGAACAGGATGTCGGAGCGCAGCAGCGGCTTGCGCTCGCCGTTCACCTCGACCTCCCAGCCCGGATACCACGGCTCGTGCAGGCTCAGGACGGTCGAGACGCGGGCATCCACGGCGATCTCGATGCGGTCGGGGCGCCACGCGGTGATCTCCGCCTTGCCGGGCGAGCGCATCAGCGACTGGACGGCGGGGGAGAGCGTCGCGGCGGCTCGGCCGTCACGCCCGGCAGCGGTCGACGCCTGAGCGCTTGCGGCCGCGGCGGCGCGTGCCGGGCTCAGGTCATCGTCGTCGTCGATCATGACCTCCGATGTTCCATTGGAGGGCGGGAACAGTCCGGCGTCGACGAAGGCATCGGCATCCGCGACCCGGACGATACTGGCCAGGGCGACGCGCGGTGCGGCGTCGGGCAGGCGGTAGATCCAGGCGGTCGGGCCGGCCATGATCGTCTCGACCGTCGACCATTGGGCAAGATGAGGCATCCGTTCGATCGGCCGGTCGAGCACGATATATTCGATGCCGAGGAGCTTGCCGAGATCGCAGCTGTAGCCGGGGAACGATGTCGGGAAGCGGCGGTGGAACACGGTGTAGGGGCTCTCGCCCGGCGCGACGAGCCGATCATAGGCACCGATGCGCAAGGGATTGTAGCCGTTGGTGGCCTCGAGGCCGTAGACCATCGCGGCGTTCTGCCAGGGGCCGCCGAGGCCGACGATCTCGACCCGCGGGCGCGCGCCGGCGACACCGCTGCGCTTCATCTCACGGGTGAGCGTCGCGATGATCTGCGCATCGCGCCCGGCGGGCTTCTCGAGGAAGGCATAGGTGGCGCGCGGCTCGGCGTTCATCGAGGAGGCGGCGTTGCGCAGCACGAGTTCGCCCGCGGTGAAGGCGACGGCCAGGCTGGCGGCCGCAAGGCGCAGACGCGGGGTCTTCGGCCAGGCCAGGAGGACGACGAGCGCGACGTAGATCGGCGCCACCTTGGCAATGGCGAGGGCGGAGTCCCAGCCCTTCCCCGAGAAGCTGGAGAAGTGCACCGCCCAGGCGAGGACCGAGACCACGGCAAGAGCGAGCGGCACGGCGATGAGCCGGCTCACCCGCGGCAGACCGTTGCGTACATAGTCGGCGACGAGGAAGCCGGCGAGATAGGCCAGCGCCAGGACGACGAGGAAGAGGCCACCGACCGGACGGCGGAACTGCGAGACGCCGGGAGCATATTGGAACATCAGCGGGAAGAGCGGCGTGTAGCGTCCGAGGGCGTAGCAGAGCGCGAAGAGGGCGACGGCGGCGAAGACACGGCGTCCCGACGCCACCAGCCGGCCGCCGGCGAGGCCGTGCCAGAGCACCAGCAGCGCGGTGAGCGAACCGGCAAAGAGATAGTTGAACGCCCGGTCGGTGCTGTCGATCCCCGGGCGGGTTCCGTGGCTCGGCCCCCAGTCGCCCGTCGCGCTGGGCTGCAGCGAGCCGAGCACGTCGGGCACGAGGAAATTGGCGAAGTTGACCGGGTACCAGGAGGAGGTCAGCGCATAGGCGAGGTCGATGCCCGGGCGGTTCGAGAAGGCGGCGAACTGTGCGGTGAGCAGCAGTGGCACGGCCATCAGCGCCACGCCGAGGATGGCCATGAGGGCGAAAAGGTGCAGGCGGCCGAGGAGGAAGCGCCAGGGCTGCGGCTGCGTCACCACCTGCCGGATCGCCATGACCGCTAGGAGCGCGCAGAGCAGCATGGGCGTCTGCGTCCGCCCCAGGGCGATGACGACCGCGACGACGGTGAAGCCGATGGCGGCGAGGATCGAGCGACGGTCGAGGGCGATGTCGAGCAGCAGCAGCGCGAGCGGGAACAGGCCGAAGGCGGTGATGATGCCGACGTGGTTCATCCGCCCCGAGACGACACCGCCGAGCATGAAGATGGTGGCCGCCAGGACCGACCCGGCCGCCGGCCAGCCGAGCCGATGGCCGTGGACGACGAGGGCGAGCCCGCCGACGAGCAGGTGCGCATAGACGATGAGATCGAAGGCGAACATGGTCGGTTCGGCATCGAACCAGGCCCAGATCAGGAAGGGCGGCTGGAAGATCAGCGACTGGGGGTCGGCGATGCTCGGGTGGCCGGCATAGTGATAGGCGTTCCAGAACGGGGTAGCGCCGGAATGGAGCGAGGAGGCGAGGAAACGGAAGAAGGCGTAGAACTGGTTCTTGGAATCCCAGGGCACGACGAGGTCGTAGAGCCACCATTGCAGCCAGGCGGCGGTCCAGATCGCCGTGACGGCCGCGAGTGCGGCCCACAGACCGGCCCGGGGCGAGCCCGCCAGCCGCGACATCCAGGACTTCGGGGGCATGGCATGCGGTATGTGCGCGCCGCGACCGGTGGCACCAACCAAGACTTGCAACGACACTTCAGCCCCCCGGGACCGGATGATGGTCCGCGGTAGTCACTGAAACGTGATCGATCGTGTTTTTCAAGTGATTTGTCCGCGGCTCCGCGCCAGTGACCACACCGCAGATTTACCGGACGTGAACGGCGCCGCGGGTTGCAACGGCGGGCCCGGACAGCGATAAGCTTCCCCCATGTCCACCGCAGAGCGCGCCCGATCCACCCATGGCGGCCTCAGAGGCCTGATCTCCAACGGGGCGATCCGGTTGCGCGCCCTGGCCGAGACGGCCGGCAAGCGCTTCAACGACCTGATGCCGAAGGGGCTCTATGCCCGCTCCCTGATCATCGTCATCGCGCCGATCGTCATCCTCCAGTCGGTGGTCGCCTATGTCTTCATGGAGCGCCATTGGCAATTGGTGACCCACCGCCTGTCGGCCGCGGTCACCCAGGACATCGCGGCGCTCATCGACGTGCAGCGCACCTATCCGCAAGATCGCGACTACGCGACGCTCCGGCGCCTCGCGCGCGAGCGCCTCAGCCTGCTGCTGGAGATACTGCCGCCGGAGCCGCTGCCGCTGCCGGGACCCAGGCCCTTCTTCGACGTGCTGGACGCCGCCCTGTCCCGCGAACTGGCGCTGCAGGTCGGCCGACCCTTCTGGGTCGACACGGTCGGCAATTCGGCACTGATCGAGATCCGCATCCAGCTCGAGGACGGCAAGATCATGAAGGTCTTCGCCCGCCGCGGCATGGCCTATGCCTCCAACAGCCACATCTTCCTCGTCTGGATGGTCATCGCCTCGCTGGTACTGATCAGCATCGCCATCCTCTTCCTGCGCAACCAGATCCGCCCCATCCAGGCTCTGGCTTCCGCAGCGGAGGATTTCGGCAAGGGGCGCGACGTCGCCGGCTTCCGGCCGCGCGGGGCGAGCGAGGTCCGCCAGGCGGCGCTCGCCTTCATCGAGATGCGGCGCCGGATCGAGCGGCAGATCGACCAGCGGACGACGATGCTGGCCGGCGTGAGCCACGACCTGCGCACCATCCTCACCCGCTTCAAGCTGGAACTGGCACTGCTGCCGGAAGGCCCCGAGACCGAGGCGCTGCGCCGTGATGTCGACGAGATGGGGCGGATGGTGGAGGGCTATCTGTCCTTCGCCCGTGGCGATGCCGGCGAAGCGCCGGCCATGACGGACATCGAGGCCTCGCTCCGGGATATCGGCAACGACGCCGAGCGCACCGGTGCCAGGACCTCGGTATCGTTCCACGGCATGGCCACGGTGAAGGTCAGGCCCGATGCCTTCCGCCGCTGCATCTCCAACCTGGTGGTCAATGCGGCCCGCCACGGCGACAGCATCGCCATCGCCGGTCATCGCGATCACCGATGGCTGACCGTCACGGTCGACGATGACGGGCCGGGGATCCCCTCCGACCGGCGCGAGGACGTGTTCAAGCCGTTCATGAGGCTCGACGATGCCCGCAACGTCGATGACGGCGGTTCGGGGCTCGGCCTCGCCATCGCCCGCGACATCGCGCGCTCCCATGGCGGGGAGATCACGCTCGGGGACAGCCCGCTCGGTGGCTTGCGGGCGACGGTGCGCGTGCCGGTCTGACCCCGTGGTTGGCCGTCAGGCGGCGGCCGACAGGTCATCGCCGGTCCAGCGGCGCCGTGCCGCCAGAACCACGTCATGGGCGAAGAGCGACAGGTGGCCGGCAGTGATGGCCGCTGACAGCGCCATGCCGAAAAGCCAGTAGCCTGGCATGGACGAGAGCGCATTGGAGGGCGAGGGGATGCGCGAGGCCTGGTCGAGCAGCGGCTGGGCCACAACCGACAGGACGACGAGGCCGGCGACGCCGGCCATCACCACGGCGGTGGAGCGGATATTGGCCAGCGGCGTGCTCGGCCCCATCAGCGGGCGCATGGCGCCGACCAGGACAAGGGTCAGGACGACGGCCCAGGAGACCGCGTGCATGCCGGCATAGACCTGCGCCTCGAAGATGCGGTCGGCCGCCAGCAGCACGTCCACCCGGGCGACCAGCGTGTCGGGCGACATCCAGAAGATCGCGAGGCGATAGCCGGGCACGGGATCGATCAGGCCCCAGCCCGTCGTCAGGGCGGCGAAGCCGGCGGCTGCGAGATAGATCCCGCAGAACGTGATGACGAGGCGTCGCATGCCATTCTCCCGCAGTCCCCGTCCGGACCCTAGGAGCCGCACCCGCTGCCGGCAACGATAAGGTTAAGAATTGGTTAACGGCGATGCCCGTATCGGGCTTTCGGGGGGATTGCCGCGGCGGCTGACGGGCCTAGCCTGGGACCGACAGAACGGGAGAGTGCTCCATGTCCGCCACCGATGCGATGCCTGCCGCGATCCGCCATTGGCATGCCGTCGCCGAGGCTCGCGACGTCGCCGGCCTGGAGGCGCTGCTGGCCGCGGATGCCGTCTTCGAAAGCCCGGTGGTGCATACGCCGCAAATGGGCCGGGCCATTGTCACGCGCTATCTCGCCGCGGCCTTCCAGGTGCTCAACAACGAGGGGTTCCACTATCCCAACCAATGGTTCGGCGCGCGCTCGGCGGTGCTGGAATTCGCCACCGAAATCGATGGCATTGCCGTCAATGGCATCGACATGATCACCTGGGACGAGGCCGACCGGATCACCCATTTCAAGGTGATGATACGGCCCCTGAAGGCGATCAACCTCGTCCACGACAAGATGCGCGCGACGCTGACGGCCATGGGCCCGCGACCCGCCTGAACCGGCGCGTCAGCGGTTACAGACGGTGGGGGCGGAGACCTGCTGGCCGGCCGGGCGGAACTTGAAGACCTGGGAGCCGCCAAGCAACTGGCCGTTGGGGACCCAGTCGCCGGCCGTCGCCATGGCGGGCGGGCTGGCGGTGCAGAGACAGGCGCCGCAATAGGTGATGGCGCGGGTTCCCATGGACTGGGCCGGCGACTGTGCGGGGCCGGAGGCCTGGGCGGAAGCGGCGAAGCCCGCGGCGAGGACGAGAGCGGCGACGGTGGAGCGGATGAGGGACATGGTCTGTCTCCGGGTCGGCGGCGCTGAAGCGGGTTGGCCGCGTGACGATGAACTTGACCATGGGTCGCCGGCAGGCGGCGAAAGGTTCACGCGTTCGGCGACAGAATGGTCGGCTCAGCCGCGCGGGGCCGACCGGCAGGCGGAGGCCGTCTGGGCGGGGTCGCGGGGATGGTAGCGCAGGGTGATGCGGTCGCCCATGCGGCCGGAGGGGCGCCAGTCCCCGGGTGTGGTCATCTCCGGCCTGTCCTCGTCGCAGAGGCAGCCGGTGCAATAGAGGACGGCGGTCGTCTGGTGACGCGGCGCGTCGCCGGCAAGGCCCATGGCCCCGACGAGCGCGAAGCCTGCCGCAGCAAGCGTGGAGAGAGGCGAGACGGGCATCGGAACGACCTTCCGGTGCAATGACCACCGTCAGAACAGCGCGGGAAGGGTAAAGGTTCCCTTAAGACAGTCATTCGCAGTTGGACATCCCGGCGAGAGGCGCCGTGTCGCCTGGGATCGTCGCGAAGAGAGGCCCTGAAGCCACCCACTTGACCATGGGTCGCGGCGCGGCGGCGGAAGGTTCAACAAAAAACCCGCCCCGGTGCGGGGGCGGGCTTCTCGGCCGTCACGGAGGCGGCGGGAGGCTCAGCGCAGCTCGGCGCAGAACTTCTGGATCTTCTCGCAGGCCGACGTCAGCACCTCGGTGGATTCGGCGTAGGAGAGACGGAAGGCGGGGCCAAGGCCGAAGGCCGAACCGTGGACGATGGCGACGCCCTCGCTCTCGACGAGTTCCATGGCGAAGTCCTCGTCGGTGGCGATGGTCTTGCCGGCGGAGGTCTTCTTGCCGATCACGTTCTTCAGCGAGGGATAGACGTAGAAGGCGCCCTCGGGCGTCGGGCAGGACAGGCCACTGGCCTGGTTGAGCATCGAGACGACGAGGTCGCGGCGCTGCTCGAAGGCCTTGCGCCGCACGGGGATGTAGTCCTGCGTGCCGTTCAGCGCCTCGACGCCCGCCCACTGGGCGATGGAATTGGCGCCGGAGGTCTGCTGGCCCTGGACGAGGTCCATCGCCTTGATGAGGTGCTCGGGACCGGCGGCATAGCCGATGCGCCAGCCGGTCATCGAATAGGCCTTGGACAGCCCGTTCATGGTCAGCGTGCGCTCATAGAGGGCGGGCTCGACCTGGGCCGGCGTGGTGAAGGTGAACTCGCCATAGACGAGGTGCTCGTACATGTCGTCGGTGAGGATCCAGACATGGGGATGCTTCATCAGCACGTCGGTGAGTGCCTTCAGCTCCTCGCGGGTATAGGCGGCGCCCGTCGGGTTGGACGGCGAGTTGAAGAGGAACCACTTGGTCTTCGGCGTGATCGCCCGGTCGAGGGCCTCGGCAGTCAGCTTGTAGTTGGTCTCCGGTCCAGCCGAGACGAAGGTCGGCGTTCCGCCGCAGAGGGCGACCATCTCGGGATAGCTGACCCAGTAGGGCGCCGGGATCAGAACCTCGTCGCCGGCGTTCAGCGTCGCCATGAAGGCATTGAAGAGAACCTGCTTGCCGCCGGTGCAGACGATGGCCTGCTGCCACTTGTAGTCGAGCCCGTTCTCGCGCTTGAACTTGGCGACGATGGCCTGGCGCAGCTCGGTGATGCCGGAGACGGCCGTGTACTTGGTCTTGCCGTCGGCGATGGCCTTGATCGCCGCCATCTTGATGTTGTCCGGCGTGTCGAAGTCGGGCTCGCCGGCAGAGAGGGAAATGACCTTCTTGCCCTGCGCATTCAGGTCACGGGCCTTCTGCGCCATGGCGATGGTGGCAGAGGGCTTCACGCGCTTCAGGGCGTCGGCAAGAAAGGCCATCGGTCGACTCCGTCGAGTTTGAAAATCCCCGCAGGCGCGTTATGACCACGGCAATCATTTCCCGCGGCGCCTCGGCATTCCCGCGGGACGTTTAGTCGCGCCGGCAGGGGCGAACAAGCGAAAAACATTCATAGAAGCCATCATCCTGGAGGGACCCCCATGACCAACGGCACCCAGACGACCCGCCGCAGCGCCATCCTCGGTCTCGGCGCGCTCGCCGCCACCCCCGCCCTGATCCGCAGCGCCTCGGCCCAGGCCTGGGCGCCCGTGCGCCCGATCAAGCTGGTCGTCGCCTATCCGGCCGGCGGCCCGACCGACGGCATCGCCCGCATCGTCGCCCAGGATCTGTCGACGACGCTCGGCCAGCAGGTGGTGGTCGAAAATGTCGGCGGGGCCTCCGGGTCGATCGGTACCCGCCAGGTCGCCAAGGCCGATCCGGACGGCCACACGATCACCTTCGGCAACAACCAGACGCACGGCAACAACATGTTCCTGCTGAAGGAGCCGGGCTATGACGCGGTGAAGGATTTCGCCCCGCTGGCCGGCGCCGGTGCCTTCGAGCACATCTTCGTTGTCAAGAACGACCTGCCGGTGAAGACCATTCCCGAGCTCATCGCGCTCGCCAAGTCGAAACCCGGCGAGCTCAACTACGGCTCGACCGGCGTCGGTTCCGGCTCGCACCTGTCCACCGAGCTCTTCATGGTGCGCACCGGCATCAAGATGACGCATGTGCCCTATCGTGGCGCCGCCCCGCTGGTGCAGGACATTGTCGGCAACCGCATCGACGTCGCCAATTCCACCATGGCCAGCGTCTTCACCCAGATCCAGGCCGGGACGCTGCGCGGCATCGCCATCGGCTCGCCGAAGCGCAACGCCCAGCTGCCGAACGTGCCGACGCTGCGCGAGCAGGGCGTCACCAATGCGGATGCCGAGAGCTGGACCGGCTTCTTCGCACCCGCCGCGACCCCACAGCAGGCCCTCGACCGCCTGTCGCGGGAGATCCTCGCCGCGCTCGCCAAGCCGGCCGTGGTGGAGGCCATCACCAAGCTCGGCTTCACCATCACGGCGCGCGACCCGGCGGCGTTCCGCCCCTACCACGCCCAGGAGATGCAGACCTGGGCGGAGATCATCCGCGCCGCCAACATCCAGCCGGCGGGCTAGTCCGCCCGTTTCCGAAATCTTCAGATGGCCATGGCTTCATGCGGACGCGCCCGATCGCGACCGCATGAAGACCCCCGCGCTGTCCAAGAGGTTTCGGTGAGCCCCATCCCCGCCGCTGCAATTGCCGACGCTGTCGACGCCGTCCGGACCGACTGGCGCGCCGTTCCCCGCGCCCTCGGCAGATCGGCCCTGGCCATCTGGGCGACGGTCGCGACCCTTGCCCTGCTGGTCGCCGTCACCTTTCCGCTGGCCGGCCTGACGCTGGCGCCTCGTGACATCGCCCTCAATGCCGTCCTGTCCGCCGTGCTGCTGGCCGGGGCGGCCTTCTATACCTGGGTCCGGCCCGACGAGCGGATCGCCCGGCTGCTGCACGCCGCGCCGCAATTCGTGCTGATGACCTTTCTCGGCGGGGCCCTGTCCTATTCGGCCATGGCGACGACCCTGCCGCTCTGGGATGCGACCTTCGACGCGATGGACAAGGCGCTCGGCTTCGACTGGCCGGCCCTTCTCGCCTGGACAGGCCGCCATCCCGAGCTCGCACTGATCCTCAAGCTCGCCTATGCCTCGATGCTGCCGCAGATGGCCGTCGTCATCGTCGCGCTGGTCACCATGCGCGCCTTCGGCGAACTCGACCGGTTCATTCTCGCCTTCGGCCTTGCGGCGCTGATGACCATGACCATCTGCGCGGTGACGCCGTCGCTCTGCGCCGGCTATTTCTACCGCGACGCCGTCGCGGCCCAGCCGCATCTCGGGCTGACGTGGAACTCGGTCGCCCATGTGCTGGCGCTCCGGTCGGGCGAGATGACCTTCGTCTCGATGGCGACCGCGGAGGGCATCGTCACCATGCCGAGCTTCCATACGGTGAGCGCGATCCTCTTCCTCATCGCCTTCTGGCACGTGGCCTGGCTGCGCTGGCCGGGTCTTGCCCTCAATGTCGCGATGCTGGCAGCGACGCCGATCGTCGGCGGCCATTATCTCGTCGATCTCATCGTCGGCCTCGCGGTCGCCCTGGTGGCGCGCTGGCTGGCGGTGCGCGTGATCCCGACCGAAGCCGGAGAGGGCGCGCGCGAGATGCGCCCCGCCGGCTGACTTCGCCGCAATCGTTCGCTATAACGAACGACATGAGCCTGATCCTCCACGCCATGCAACGTTCGGCGAATTGCTACAAGGTGCGCCTCCTCCTGGCGCATCTCGGGCTGCCTTTCGTGCTGAAGGATGTCGATTTCCTGCGTGGCGATACCCGCACGCCGACGTTCCTGGCTATGAACCCACTCGGCCGCGTGCCGGTGGTCCAGCTCGACGACGACACCGTGCTGGTCGAATCCGATGCCATCCTCACCTATCTCGGCGAGGGCACCGACTTCGTGCCGCAGGACAAGGTCGAGCGCGCCATCATGATGCAGTGGCTGTTCTTCGAGCAGAACGCCCATCACCCCTCGATCGGTGAGGCCAGGTTCTGGATGTCGCTGGTTCCGGGCGGCCGCGAACTGAAGCGCGATCTCATCGACGACTGGATGGAGCGGGCCGAGCGGGCGCTCTCCCGCATGGAGACGCAACTGGCGGCGACTCCCTATATCGCCGGCCACCGTTTGACGCTCGCCGATCTGGCGCTCTACGCGAACACCCATCTCGCCCACGAGGCCGATATCGACCTCGCCCTGTTTCCCGCGGTGCGCGACTGGGTGGCGCGGATCGCGGCTCTGCCCGGCCACGTGGGCATGGACTGGCGCCCGGCGCCGCTGGAACAGACGAGGGCGCCATGACGGTCAGGGTGCAGCGCGAGGATTTCGATCTCGGCGCCGAGGTCAGGCGGCTCACCGCCGGTCGCGTCGAGGTCGGAGCGGTTGCGACCTTCACCGGCCTGTGCCGTGGCCAGACCGGGTCGACGACGATCGGTGCCATGACCCTGGAGACCTATGAGGCGATGGCCCTCGCCGAGCTGCAGCGGATCGAGGACGAGGCGCGCAACCGCTGGCCGCTGACCGATGTGCTGGTCGTTCATCGTTTCGGGCGGATGGAGCCCGGCGACAACATCGTGATGGTCGTGACGCTGTCCGAACATCGGCAGGCCGCCTTCGCCGCCGCCGAGTTCATCATGGACTTTCTGAAGACGCGGGCGCCGTTCTGGAAATTCGAGGAAACGGGCGAGGCCGGAGGCTGGGTCGCGGCCAAGGACGGCGACGATGCGGCGGCTGACCGTTGGGCATCGTCCTGAGGCAGGCCGGCCTGGGCCGCCGACGCGGGGGGGCCGGGATGGGACCGAACTTCCGCAGCGGCCTTAACCGGGCGCAAATGATGAAGTCGGTTTATTGCCGGACGGCCGATTGTTTTAGTCAAAATGGGAGGAGATTGCCCTTAAGTCGGAGCTATTCGGACCGTGGGTGTCCGTCCGGGTAAGCTTGGCGATCGCGATCATGGACACGGCGGACAGCATCAGGGCCTATGGCAGGGGCTTGAACAGCATACCCGTCCGGTTCGCGGCGATGAGCTTCGTTCTCGCCAGCCTGTGCAGCGGTGCCCTCATCCAGATCCTGGCGATCGTCTGGGACCATGCCATGCCGTGGTACGCCATTGCGGGCATCGCCATCGGGATCGGCGTCATGCCCGCGACGATCACCTTCCTGGCCGCTTCACAACTCAGCGGATCCATCGTGGCGCTGCGCCGTTCGACCGAGGCCATCGCCGCGGGTGACATGAACCAGCCGGTCGAGATCGACTGCGCCTGCGAGGTTGGCGGGCTTGCCGACAGCTTCCGCAAGATGGTGGCCCGGCTGAACGCCAACATCTTCCGCATGAACGTGCTGGCCCACACGGATATGGTCACCGGCCTGCCGAACCGGGTGGTCATCAACCACATCCTGGCGCTGCCCGCCATGCAGGGCGTCCAAGGCGACTGCCACGGCGCCCTGTTCTTCATCGACCTCGACGGCTTCAAGGCGGTGAACGACACCTATGGCCACCGGGCCGGAGACGAATTGCTGCGTCAGGTCAGCCAGCGCATCGTGGTCGAGGGGTTCGGCCGCGGCCTCGACCAGATCGAGAGTTGCACGACGACCTTCGGCGAACTCTGCGAGACCTGCCCGAAGGAACTGGTCTTCGCGCGTTTTGCCGGCGACGAGTTCGTGGCGTTCCTGCCGGGCGAGTCCAGTATCGACAAGGTGCGCCTGCACGCCGATGCCATCGTCGAGGCCATGCGCCGTCCCTTCAAGGTCTTCGGCAACGAGATCCAGGTGGGCGCAAGCATCGGCATCGCCCGGGCACCGATGGATTCGACCCGCGGTCCCGAGCTGCTTTCTCTCGCCGATTTCGCCATGTATGTCGCCAAGGAGAAGGGCAAGAACAACGCCGTTCTCTTCGATCAGGAGCTGCGGGCGCTGGCGCGCGACAAGGCCGAACTCGAGGCCGACCTACGGCGGGCGATCGCCGATCAGTTGCTGCATGTCCATTTCCAGCCGAAGGTCAGCGCCGATGGCCTGTCAATCATCGGGGTCGAGGCCCTGCTGCGCTGGAACCATCCCACCCGCGGTGCGGTACCGCCCACCGTCTTCGTCGCCCTCGCTGAAAAGGCGGGGCTGATGCCGGCGCTCGGAACCTTCGTCTTCGAGGCCGCCATACGCCAGCATCGCGCCTGGGCGAGCGAGGGGCTCGTGATCGCCATGGCGATCAATGTCTCGCCGAGCCAGTTCGAGGACCCGCAATTCGTCCCCGGCGTCCTCGGCATCATCGGCACGAGCGGTGTCGCTCCCGAACTGATCGAGGTCGAGATCACCGAGACGGTCCTGACCAACGACTATGCCGACACGGCCGAGAAGGTGCGTCTGCTGCGTCAGGCGGGCGTGACGGTGTCGATCGATGATTTCGGCGTCGGCTATTCCAACCTGTCCCAACTGGCTCAGCTGTCGGTCAATGCGTTGAAGGTCGACCGCTCCCTCATCCTGCGCATCGGCCAGGATCCGAAGGTGGAAGGCATCATCAAGGCGGTCATCGACATGGCCCACGCCCTCGGCCTCAAGGTGGTCGCCGAAGGCATCGAGACTCCCTACCAGGCGTCGTTCCTGCGCAAGGCGGGCTGCGACGCCATGCAGGGCTTCCTGTTCGCCACGCCGATGGATCCGGGACGGCTGGGGCAGTGGGTCGCCGGCCGCAGCGCGAACCTTGTCTCGCGCCTCCAGTCCGAAGTCCGCCACGCCCTGGCCTGACGACCTCGCGGTCCCGCCGCGATCCTGTCCACAGGTCGCTTCGATCGGCGCCGCGGAAAGTGCTATGGCTCGCCCATGCGCTTTCCGCCATCGTTCCTGGACGAGATCCGGCAACGCCTCCCGGTGTCGGAGGTGGTGGGAAAGCGCGTCAAGCTGAAGAAGCAGGGCCGTGAATGGCGGGGCCTGTCGCCGTTCAATGCGGAGAAGACGCCGTCCTTCTACGTCAATGACCAGAAGGGCTTCTATCACTGCTTCTCGTCCGGCAAGCATGGCGACCAGTTCCGCTTCCTGATGGAGACCGAGGGGCTGAGCTTCCCCGAGGCGGTGGAACGTCTGGCGGGCGAAGCCGGCCTCGCCATGCCCAAGGTGTCGGTCGAGGAGGTGCAGCGCGCCGAGAAGGCGAAGACCCTCTATGACGTCATGGAACTGGCAGCGAAGTTCTTCGAGGCCCAGTTGCAGGACCGCGCCGGCGCCAAGGCGCGCGGCTATCTCGCTGGCCGCGAACTGAGGGCACCAACCCAGGTGAAGTTCCGCATGGGCTATGCCCCCGCCGAGCGTTTCGCCCTGAAGGAGCATCTCGGCGCCAAGGGCGTCTCCGTCGCCGACATGATCGCCGCGGGACTGCTCGTCCATGGCGACGACATCCCGGTTCCCTATGACCGGTTCCGCGACCGCGTCATGTTCCCCATCACCGATCTGAGGGGCCGCGTGGTCGCCTTCGGGGGCCGGGCGCTGGAGAAGGACGTTCCGGCCAAGTATCTGAACTCGCCGGAGACCGATCTCTTCCACAAGGGCTCGCTGCTCTACAATGCCCATGCCGCGCGCGAAGCTGCCCACAAGGCGAACCGCGTCATCGCCGTCGAGGGCTATGTCGACGTCATCGCCATGGTGATGGCCGGCTTCGGCGAGACCGTGGCCCCGCTCGGCACGGCGCTGACCGAGGGCCAGCTCGACCTGTTGTGGAAGATGGCGCCGGACCCGGTGCTGCTCTTCGACGGCGACAAGGCTGGGCGGCGCGCCGCCTACAGGGCCGTGGACATCGCCTTGCCACTTCTGAAGCCGGGCCGCAGCCTGCTCTTCGCGGCGCTGCCCGAGGGCCAGGATCCAGACGATCTCATCCGCTCCTCGGGGCGCGAGGCGATGGATGCCGTGCTGGCCCAGGCCCAGCCGCTGGCCAGCATGCTGTGGCAGCGCGAGACCGAGGCGGGCGTCTTCGGCACACCGGAGAAACGCGCCGCCCTGGAAGCCCGCTTCGCCGAGGTGGTGGCGACGATCGGCGACGAGAATGTCCGCCGGCATTATCGCGACGACGTCTTCGGCCGCCTCTCCGACCTGTTCCGGCCGATGCAGCGCGAGCGGCGTGGCGGGCAGGGCACGCCGAACAGGGGTGCCGGCCGGGGCTTTTCACCCTTCGCGGTCCCGGACCATCGTCCGTCACCGGCGCTCGCCGCGAGCGCCTTGGTGCGCGGGCCGCGCGCCGCCCTGCCGATGCGCGAGGCGCTCATTCTCACCGCGCTGCTCAACCATCCCTGGCTGATAGACGGCCAGGAGGAGGATATCGCCGCGCTCGACCTGCGCCATCCGCAGGCGGAGAACCTGAAGGCGGCGCTCCTCGACGTGCATGCCCAGGGCGTCGCCGGCGAGGAGGCCGCCTATCAGGAAGCGCTGGTGGCCGGCGGGCATGGGGTTCTGGTCGACCAGGTCCGGGCCACGGTCTCGCTCAAGGCGGTCTGGGGGGCCATGCCGGACGCGGCGAAAAGCGACGTCGAAGTGACGTTCGGCCAGCTCTTGGCCTTGCATCGGAAGAAGCAAGCGCTAATTAAGGAAATCCGGGATGCCGAGCGAGCCTTCGGCGACGACCCGACCGAAGCAAACGAGCACTGGCTTCTCGACGCCAAGCGGCGAGAGGCGGAACTCGTAGGGACCGAGGCCCTCGTCGAGGGGTTCGGATCGCAATCCGGGCGGGGAGGTCGCAGCGCTTGACTTGTGTCGGCAAAACGGACGTGTCACGACCGCACAGGGCAGACGGGGCGGAATGCCATGGTTCACCATGTCTTAAGGACGTGGGCCTTAGGGCGGTGATGTCAGATGTGACGGGGGCGCGCTGATGGGCGAGCGCAGCCCCTCTTTTTGCGTTGAGGCGGGCCCTGAACCCGCCACTGGCGCGTCATGCGGGCCGCTTGCGGCGCGTGAGGGATGGACGGTCTAGATGGCAACCAAGGCAACCGAGAAACCGGAAGGCGCGGATCAGGAGACCGAGGGTCCCGACGGCCCGCTCCTCGACCTCTCCGATGCCGGCGTCCGGGCGATGATCAAGCGCGCCAAGAAGCGCGGCTATGTGACCATCGACGAGATCAATGCCGTCATGCCGGCCGCCGCGTTCACCTCGGACCAGATCGAGGACATGAACTCGATGCTCTCGGAAATGGGCATCAACGTCGTCGACAATGACGATGCCGCCGAGGATGGCGAGGGCGAGGAGCAGCAGCCCGAGGCCGACGAGCCGGACGGCGAACTGCAGGAGGCCTCTCCGCGCGCCGTGGTGAAGTCCGAGCGCGCCTCCGAGCCGCTCGACCGTACCGACGACCCCGTGCGCATGTATCTGCGCGAGATGGGCTCGGTGGAGCTCCTGTCCCGCGAGGGCGAGATCGCCATCGCCAAGCGCATCGAGGCCGGCCGCGAGGCGATGATCGCTGGCCTCTGCGAGAGCCCGCTGACCTTCCAGGCCATCATCATCTGGCGCGACGAACTCAACGAGGGGAAGATCTACCTCCGCGACATCATCGACCTCGAAGCGACCTATGCCGGCCCGGACGCCAAGAACGCGCCGATGGTAACCGAAGGCGAGGCGCCGATCGCCCCGCAGGCGGAAGGCGAGGGCGAAGGCCTGCCGCCGGGCGTCACCGAGAGCGATCTCGACGAGGACGACATGGAGAACGCCGTGTCGCTCGCCGCCATGGAGGCGGAGCTGAAGCCGAAGGTGCTCGAAATCTTCGACACCATCGCCGACGAATACAAGAAGCTTCGCCGCCTGCAGGACCAGAACGTCGAGAACCGGCTGAACGACACCAAGCTGTCGCCGAGCCAGGAGCGCCGTGCCAAGAAGCTGCGCGAGGACCTGGTCGATCACGTCAAGTCGCTGTCTCTCAACACGGCGCGCATCGAGGCGCTGGTCGAGCAGCTCTACGACATCAACAAGCGTCTGGTCGGCTACGAGGGGCGCCTCTTGCGCCTCGCCGAGAGCTACGGCGTCGACCGCATGTCCTTCCTGAAGGAATACCAGGGCTCCGAGCTCGATCCGAACTGGATCCGGCGCGTCGCCTCTCTCGGCGCGCGTGGCTGGAAGAGCTTCGTCGCCGAGGAGAAGGAGACGGTGAAGGAGATCCGCGCCGAGATCCAGGCGCTGGCGACCGAGACCGCGCTGGAGATCGGCGAGTTCCGCAAGATCGTCCAGATGGTGCAGAAGGGCGAGCGCGAGGCCCGTCAGGCCAAGAAGGAAATGGTCGAGGCCAATTTGCGCCTCGTCATCTCCATCGCCAAGAAATACACGAACCGCGGCCTGCAGTTCCTCGACCTCATCCAGGAGGGGAACATCGGCCTTATGAAGGCGGTCGACAAGTTCGAGTACCGCCGCGGCTACAAATTCTCGACCTATGCGACGTGGTGGATCCGGCAGGCGATCACCCGCTCGATCGCCGACCAGGCCCGCACCATCCGCATCCCCGTGCACATGATCGAGACGATCAACAAGATCGTGCGCACGAGCCGGCAGATGCTGCACGAGATCGGCCGCGAGCCGACCCCGGAGGAGCTCGCCGAGAAGCTCGGCATGCCGCTGGAGAAGGTCCGCAAGGTCCTGAAGATCGCCAAGGAGCCGATTTCCCTCGAAACGCCGATCGGCGACGAGGAGGACAGCCACCTCGGCGACTTCATCGAGGACAAGAACGCGATCCTGCCCATCGACGCGGCGATCCAGTCGAACCTGCGCGAGACGACGACGCGCGTGCTCGCCTCTCTGACCCCGCGCGAGGAGCGCGTGCTGCGCATGCGCTTCGGCATCGGCATGAACACCGACCATACGCTCGAAGAGGTGGGACAGCAGTTCTCGGTGACCCGCGAGCGTATCCGCCAGATCGAGGCCAAGGCGCTTCGGAAGCTGAAGCATCCGTCGCGGAGCCGGAAGCTGCGCAGCTTCCTCGACAACTGACGCCGAGAGCCCGCCTGCGAGGAACGTCGACATGACGGAACACGCGGCGGGCGGGCATCAGGGCGGCGGCAGGGGCGGCGCCCGGTCGCGCTCGCTCTTCCGGCTTTCGAGGAACTCGCCGCTCTGGGGACGCCTCGGGCGCTCCATCGCCATCTGGTTCTGCCTGATGTTCGTCGGCCTCGCCGTCGGCATGGCCGGCTATTCCGGCTTCGAGGGCATGGACTGGCGCGATTCCTATCTCAACGCCGCGATGATCCTGTCCGGCATGGGACCGGTGACCGAACTCAGGACCGACGGCGGCAAGCTCTTCGCCGGCTCCTACGCCATCTTCTCCGGGCTGGTGATCGTTCTCGCGACGGGCGTGGTGCTCTCGCCCATCGTCCAGCACGTGCTGCACGTCTTCCACGCCGATACGGGCGACGACGAGCGGAAGGGGTGAGGGGCGGCCGGCTGGTGCTGTAGTCGCCCGCTGATCCCTCACATCCCCTTCACCAGCGTCACCAGTTGATCCAGCGCCGTGCCCCAGCCGGCGTGGAAGCCCATGGCCTCGTGCTGCGTCTTGGCCTCCGTGTCCTTGTGGAGGGCCCGGGCTGTGTAGAGCGTGCCCCTCGGCGTCGCCTCGATGGCGATCACCCCGGTCATGAAGGCGCTGCCCGTGGGGCGGAAGCCCGGGCCGAGGGCGTCGGTGAAGACCAACAGCCTCTCCGGGATCACGTGGAGGACACAGCCGGTGTTGTCGTGCCTCTCGCCATTCGGCCCCTCCATCACCGTGCGGAATGTGCCGCCGGGCCTCAGGTCCAGCTCGCAGGCGGTGGTGCGCCAGGGCGCGGGCGTGAACCATTTCATCAGAAGCGCCGGCTCGGTCCAGGCGCGCCAGACGAGATGCGGCGGCACGTCCACCTCGCGGCGAAGCTCGAGGTCGAGCGCGGAGTCCAAGACGGAATGCGGTTCGGGGGTCATGGGGCTTCCTCTTGTCCTCGCAGGGAAAGGTCGGGCGCGTCGCCCGCCTCGTCGTTCATCGTGGCGAGCATGGCGTCGAGACGGTCGAGGCGGCGCGTCCAGAAGCTGCGTTGCTCTTCCAGCCAGTGCTCCGCCGCGGCGAGGTGTTCCGCACGCAGCCGGCAGGTGCGCACCCGGCCGGTCTTCTCGGTGGTGACGAGGCCGCACTCCTCGAGCAGCTTCAGATGCTGGAGGAAGCTCGGCAGGGCCATGGGGAAGGGGCGGGCCAGGTCGCTCACCGAGGCAGGCCCGCGGCCGAGCGCTTCCACGACAGCCCGTCGGGTCGGATCGGCGAGGGCGCGGAACGTGTCGTCGAGGCGGGCAGGTGCGGCGTTCATGGGGGAAGGCTAAGGCCGGATAAAACTTAGGTCAATGCCTAAGTATTTGCTCTGCGGCGTCGGCGCTTGTCAGGCCCGGATGTCTGGGGCCTGATGGGACCGAGCCTGCGGAGCCCGTCCATGTCGCCCGAATTCCTGCTGACCACCCTCATCATCGTGGCCTCGCCCGGCACGGGCGTCATCTACACGCTCGCCGCCGGCCTCTCGCGCGGCAGCCGCGCCAGCGTCCTCGCCGCCTTCGCCTGCACGCTCGGCATCGTGCCGCATCTCGTCGCTGCCATGATGGGCCTCGCTGCGCTGCTGCACACCAGCGCGCTCGCCTACAATGTCGTGAAATATGCCGGCGTCGCCTATCTCCTCTGGATGGCCTGGCAGACGTTGAAGGAGGAAGGCGCGCTGAAAGTGGAGGCTGACGTGGACCGGCGCTCGTCCTGGCGCGTCATCGTCGACGGCATCGCCATCAACGTCCTGAACCCGAAGCTGTCGATCTTCTTCGTCGCCTTCCTGCCGCAGTTTATCGCGGTGGGCGAACCGGCGCCGCTGGCCCGCATGCTGGAACTGTCGGCGGTCTTCATGGCGATGACCTTTGTCGTCTTCGCCGTCTACGGCCTTTTCGCCGCCGCCATGCGCGACAGGGTCATTTCGCGGCCGGCCGTGATGGCCTGGATGCGGCGGATCTTCGCCGGCGCCTTCGTGGCGCTTGGCGCCCGGCTGGCCCTGCAGGAGAAGTGAGAGCGCCGTCGCTCCCGATGATAGACGGCGGGGGCCCGTCCCGCCGTCGCCTGTGATCCCGTCCGTGCGCGGTCAGCCGCGGTCCGGACGGGCGCCAGTCAAGCCGGGGGCCATGCCCGGCGGACGCTGACCGGGGGGCTGGGCCACCGGCGGTCGACCGCCGCCGCCACCCATGCCCGGACCAGGTCCGGGGGGACGACCGCCACCCCCGCCCATGCCTGGGCCAGGTCCGGGGGGACGACCGCCGCCACCGCTCCAGCCGGGTCCGGGGCCGGGACGACCACCGCCGCCACCGCTCCAGCCGGGTCCGGGTCCGGGACGACCACCGCCACCGCTCCAGCCGGGGCCGGGACCAGGACGGCCACCACCGCCACCGCTCCAGCCGGGTCCGGGGCCGGGACGACCCCCGCCGCCACCGTTCCAGCCGGGGCGCGGGCCGAAGCCCGGTCGGTCATAGCGATAGGGCGGGCGCCAGCCGGGCCGATAGGATGGGTAAAAGGGCGGGTCGGTGTAGAAGGGCGGCTCGACATAGACGCGCGGCCGCGCATAGAGGGGCGGCTCGACATAGACCCGGCGCGGTGGCGCGACGATGCCATCCTCGTCGAGGAGATTGCGCGAGACGAAGCCGGTGATGCCGCGATAGACGACGCGGCACCAGGCACCGGTGCAGCTGGCAATGTCGACGCCGGTGCCGGCGGGCAGGGTGGCCAGACGCTGGAACTGTGTGCCGGGACCTGCGCGCATATTGACGTCGGCGGTGGTGACGGCGTCCTGCGCCAGAGCCGTGCCGACGACGAAGGTGGAGATGACGAGCGATCCGGCCAGCGGCAGGAGCCGTCTCAAGTCGAAAGCCATGGTGGCGGTACCTTTCTCACGCGGCGCTTCAGGGTGGCCATGCGTGAACGGGAGTCTCGAAGCGGGCGCACCCTGCTCAGGGGGCCATGAACCTGTCATGAACCGGCTGCCGCTGCGAATGTTCCACGATGTCGCGGGGCAGGTTCTCCCGGCGGGCCGGCCGTTTCCCTGCCGCCGGAGACGCGGTATCAAGTACTTCGGGCGACAAGGCCCAGACAGGCGAGATGAACCATGTCCTTTCTCAAGTCACTGTTCGGTTGGGGCAAGGCCGACGCGACGGAAGCCGAAGGCGCGGCGAGCGCGCCCGCCGTCGAGCACAAGGGCTTCGCCATCACGGCCGCCCCGTTCCGCAACGAGGGCCAGTTCCAGACGGCAGGCACTATCACCAAGACAGTCGACGGGGAGGTGAAGGAGCACAAGTTCATCCGCGCCGACCGGCACGCCTCACTGGAGGATGCCGTGACCTTCTCGATCGCCAAGGGCCGGCAGATCGTGGACGAGCGCGGCGAGCGGCTGTTCAACTGATCGGGGTGCGGGCGGAATGACCGCCGAGCCATGAGAAAAGGGCCCGCGAGGGCCCTTTGTCGTGACGGGTGGTCCGAAGACCCGGGGCGCGCCGCGCCTCAGCGCGTGCCGGTATCGGCGGCGGGCGGAGCTGCCAGCGGGCCCGGTCCGGCGCCGAACTTCGGCTTGCGGTCGGGACGCGGCTTCGGCTTGGGGGCGGCGATGAGGCCGTCGCGCTGGGCCTGCTTGCGGGCAGCCTTGCGGGCCCGGCGAATGGCCTCGGCCTTCTCGCGGTTCTTCCGCTCCGACGGCTTCTCGAACGATTTCCGCTGCTTCATCTCGCGGAAAATGCCCTCGCGCTGCATCTTCTTCTTCAGAACGCGCAAAGCCTGGTCGACATTGTTGTCGCGGACGAGAACCTGCATATCTTCTCCCGGTCGGATCGTTGGTTGAAAGGGCTCAGGCCGTCTTGGCCGGAGCATCCTTCTTGCGCCACAGCTGGAAGCCGAATTCGGCAATGCCGTTCTCGATGGCTTCGCGCTTCAGGCCATGGGGTGGTTTCTGGTCACCGCGGATCACGCCGATGCTGGTCCACGGGGCGAATTTGTCGGGCAGCTTGCCGCCCGTATGGTCGGAGGCGAAGCCATAGAGCTTCTCGTTGCTCCCCGACCGGAACATGAAGAGCCTCGGGCGTTCGGAATTCATGACACGTCCTCGATCGCCGCGGCGCCGACGAGAACGCCGGCCAATAAATGAGTACGGAGCCGCGCGATCCGGGGGAACGGTGCGGCTCCGCATTTTCAAGCAGTCGATGGGCCCTGCCGGGCGCCATGGCGCCCGCAGATCGATCCTCGCTCCGGGGCGCCGCCGAGAGGTTCACGGCGACGCGCACGAGCGATGCGAGAAATCAGTCGACAGCCTTCAGGTTGTCGGCCGACGACTTGCCCGAGCGGCGGTCGGCGACGACTTCGAAGGAAATCTTCTGGCCTTCGTTGAGGCCGTAGAGGCCAGCGCGCTCGACGGCGCTGATGTGGACGAACACGTCAGTGCCGCCACCATCCGGCTGAATGAAGCCGAAGCCCTTCTGGGAGTTGAACCATTTCACGGTTCCGGTCTGCATGGGGTATCCTTTCGCGAAGCGAGCAGAGATCGACGACTCGCGTCACGCACGAGTAGTTCGGGTCACGTTTTCGAAGATTTTTTGTCAGCGATGCGCCGATTTGTCGGCGCGGGGCCAAAAAAGAACGGCCGAAACGTCGTCATGAGATACGCCGTTCGGTGGGCAATTGCAACAAGGAACTTTGTCGCGGCCTTCCGGGGCACCGCGAGTTCGACCAGAACAGTGGAATTGCTCGGCTTTCCTTTGAACCGGATGACCGGTTTCCTCGGCTGCTGCTGGTCGTGTCGATCGCTCCGCTGGTGTTGTGCCACCCGCCGAAGGCTGGCTCAATTGCTCTCTGGCCCATCAGACGGAATCACCCATGCCTCGTCAACTCCGGTCGATCGATGCCGCGCCGCGCGGCCAGATGACGGTGCGCATCAGCGCGATGCCCGCCGACACCAATGCCAATGGCGACATTTTCGGCGGCTGGGTGATGGCACGGATGGACCAGGCCGGCGGCATCGCCGGCGTCGAGCGGGCGCAGGGGCGCGTGGTGACGATTGCCGTCGAGGCCATGACCTTCATCCGGCCGGTTCGGGTGGGCGACGTGCTGGAAGTCTATACCGAGGTGTTTCATGTCGGCCGGACCTCGATGAAGATCCATGTCGAGGCCTGGGCCCAGCGTTTCCGCACGACGGAGCGGGAAAAGGTCACCGAGGCGACCTTCGCCTTCGTCGCCATCGACGAGGAGGGACGTCCGCGGCCCGTGCCGACGGCCTGAGGCCCCGGGGCGCTAACCCCAGCGATAGTTGAAGCTGACCGAGATGCGCTCCTCGGCGCTGCGGTTCATCGGTACCTCGTGGCGGATGAAGCTCTCCCACAGCAGGACCTCACCCGGGACCGTCGCAACCGAGACGAAGCTCTGGAGCTCGCGCGGCGCGCCGGCCTTGCGCGGCGGATGGGCCATCATCCGGCCGCTGCGGGGATCTTCCAGCTTCAGCGCGGCGGCGCCCTTCGGCATGGTCACGTAGAGCGTGCCCGACACCACGCTGTGCGGATGGATGTGGGAGGCGTGGGCGCCGCCCTCGGGCAGGACGTTGACCCAGAGGGAATCCCGCACCAGCCTCCTGCCGCCGAGGTCGAGGGCGAGTTCCCTGGCGAAGGCGGCGACGTGCCGGTCAAGCTGGCGGCCGAGGGTCTTGAAGACCGGGAAGCGCCAGGGCAGGTCGTTCAAGGAGGCGTAGCTGGTATAGCCGGGATAGCCGTTCTTCCGGCACCAGCGGATGCCGGCCGCATCATCGACCGCCAGCGAGCGGCAGGCCTGTTCGATCTCGTCCAGCAGACCGTCCTCGCGGCCGATCCCGCCGCGATAGAGCCTTGTCACGAAGAGGTTTTCGATCGTCGTCATGGGGCTGTCTTGGCACCGAAGGCTGCCCCTCGCAAGCCGCGGGCTCCGCTCGCTGGCCGGCTGCCGGGAGCCAGCCTTGGTCTCGCCCCCGAAACCTGTTATGCGGCGCGCTGAGTTTGCTGCGAGTTGCGCGCACCATGAGGCCTTTTCGCCTGTTTTCGACATTCGAATCCCCCCGCGGCCAGACCTTGAAACGCCTCGTGGGCGAGAGCCTGCGCGCCTATGCGCCGCGCTATGCGCTGGCCTTCGTCTTCATGGCGATCGTCGCGGCCTGCACGGCCTTCAGCGCCTGGATCATGCGGGACCTGATCAACGGCGTGTTCCAGAACCGCGACTTCACCCTCGCGGTGTGGTTCGGCGTGACGGTCTTCTCGATCTTCCTGGTCAAGGGCCTTGCGTCCTATGCCTCCAACGTCATCCTGTCGCGTATCGGTAATGCCATCGTCGCGGCGCAGCAGACACGCATCTTCAACCACCTGCTCTCCCAGGGCGTCGACTTCTACCAGCAGCACGCCTCCGCCGATCTCGTCACGCGGGTGACGCACAATGCCCAGGCGGCACGGGACGTGCTGCAGAACATCGTCACGACCGTCGGTCGCGATCTCCTGACCGTTGCCGGCCTCCTGGTCGTGATGATCATCACCGACCCGCTGATGTTCGTCGTCTCCGGTGCCGTCATGCCGGTGGCGGTCTATGGCGTGAACCGGTTGCGCCGGCGGGTGCGCCGGTTGGCGCAGAGCGAGTTCACCTCGCTCTCCTCCATGGTCGGTGTCGTGCAGGAGACCGTCCAGGGCGTGCGCATCGTCAAGTCCTTCGGCATGGAGGACCGGATGCAGGCCCGCATGGACGAGACCATCGCGGCGGTGCGCCACCGCGCCGACAAGATCGCGACTCTCGGCGCGCGCACGGCGCCGCTGATGGAAACACTCGGCGGCCTCGCCATTTCGGCGGCCATCATCTACGGCGCCTGGCGCGTCATCCACCAGGGTGTCGATGCCGGAGCCTTCTTCGCCTTCGTGACGGCGCTGCTTCTCGCCTATGATCCGGCCAAGCGCCTTGCCCGGCTCGGCGTCGAGGTGGAGAAGGGCCTGGTTGGCGTCCGGCTGATGTACGAGCTCCTCGACACCGAGCCGACGCTGAAGGAAAAGCCGGCGGCCCCGCCGCTCGCCATCGGCGACGGCACCGTCGTCTTCGACCGCGTCACCTTCGGCTATCACGCGGAAGAGCCGGTGCTGCGCGACCTGTCCTTCGTCGCGATGGGGGGCAAGACGACGGCGCTGGTCGGTCCCTCCGGCGGCGGCAAGTCGACCATCATCTCCCTCGTCCAGCGCTTCTTCGACGTGCGCGGCGGCTCAATCTCGGTCGACGGGCAGGACGTGCGCGACGTCACCTTCGCCTCGCTGCGCGGCGCCATGGCCTTCGTCAGCCAGGACGTCTTCCTGTTCCAGGGCACGGTGCGCGAGAACATCGCGGTGGGCCGTCCCGGCGCGACGGAAGAGGAGATCCACGCCGCCGCCAGGGCCGCCCATGCCCACGACTTCATCCTCGGCCTGCCCGAGGGCTACCAGACGCTGATCGGCGAACACGGGCAGGGCCTGTCGGGAGGGCAGCGCCAGCGCGTCGCCATCGCCCGCGCCATCCTCAAGGATGCGCCGATCATGCTGCTGGACGAGGCGACCTCGGCCCTCGATTCGGAGAGCGAGTTCGAGGTGCAGCGGGCGCTCGACCAGTTGCTCAGCGGCCGCACATCGATCGTCATCGCCCACCGGCTCTCGACCATCATGCGCGCCGACAAGATCCTGGTGATCGAGGGTGGCCGCGTGGCCGAGACCGGCACCCATGCCGAACTCATCGCGCGCAACGGGCTCTATGCCCATTACGTGTCGATCCAGTTCGGCGAGCGCGACGACGCGGCCGAATAGGCCGCGCCGCCGCCGCGCTCAGTCCACCAGTTCCCACACCACCGCGACGGTCAGGCGGAAGGTCTGGTCGCCGGTCGCAACCTGTGTCGGCGCCGATGCAGAGAGCGAGCGCGCCGCCGAGCTGCGCATCGCGGGCGGCGGCACCGCGCCGCCGTGCTCGGTGATGGAGATGACCTTGCCGAGGCGCGCCCCGGCGGCAGCGGCGAGGGCCTCGGCCTTGCGGCGGGCGTCGGCCACCGCGGCGAGCCGCGCTTCGTCCACCTTGGCCGACCAGTTCGAGACCGTGAGGTCGAGCCCGTCGATCTGGTTGGCGCCGGCCGCAACCATGCGGTCGAGCACATCGCCGAGCAGGGCGAGGTCGCGGATGCGGACCTCGATCCGGTGGCCGGCCGTGTAGCCGGTGACGCGAGGACGGTTGCCCGACGCATAGTCGACGACCGGCCTGAGGCTGAGGGCGGAGGTCGCCACGTCGCGCTCGGCGATGCCCGCCTGTTTCAGCGCCTCCTGCACCTGCCGCATGGCGCGGGCATTGCCGTCCATGGCCTCGCGGGCGGTGCGGGCCTGGACCTGCGTCCCGCTGCCGATCACCGCCTCGTTGGGGGCGGCGGTGGCCGTGCCCTCGCCCTGGATGGAGATCTGGCGCTGGGGCGGTGCGGCGGGCTGGGCCAGGGCGGGCGCTGCGGCGGCGAAGGCGGCGAGCGCGACGGCGGCGAGGGACAGGCGGCGGGAGGGGCCGGACAGGCTGCGGGCAGACGGGCGCATGGCGATCCTGAGGGTTGCGCGCGGCCGATGATTGACGCCGCGGGACGAGGATGCCATCACCGTTTCGTGCCGCCTCAAGGGTTTCTTTGCAGCCTTTTCGCGGCACGCCGCGCGCGCCGAGGCGCCCGGCCGGTGGGCCTGTAGCTCAATGGTTAGAGCCGGCGGCTCATAACCGCTTGGTTGGGGGTTCGAGTCCCTCCGGGCCCACCACACACCCAAAAAACCCGCATGAATGCTGGATCAAAAGGACCCACCTTCGAAGGTGGGTCCTTGGACAAGATGTCTGATGCCGCCCTTTGCCAGCTTTTTCCGGTTGGCGGCTCGCGTGTAAACGGCCGCCATTCTGCCGCCTGTCCAGCCGAAGATCGCATCAAGTTCTGCCTCCGTGGCGCCGTTCTCCGCGGCGCGCGTGGCGCCGGCCTTGCGGAGCCCGTGGGCACTTTTTTCGAGGACACCGGCCTCGTTGCACCAATCCCGGAACCGGTTGCCAAAGCTCTCCTTCGTGTAGGGCTCACCGTCGGCCCGGCTGATGAAGGTCCGCTTCCCTTTCGGAGCCGCCTCAATGCTGGCCTTAAGGGCATCGAGCATGGGGATCGCCACCACGACCCCGGTCTTCTCGGTTTCGATGACTATGCCGCCGTTGACGATGTGCAGCTCGCCCAGGCGCGCCGCATCGCCGCGACGGAGCCCGGTGTAGAGCAGAACATCGAGGGCGACCCGTTGGCGCGTCCCAATCGGCCACTTGGCCTCGTAGCGGGCGACCTCCTCCTCTGTCCACGTCGGGAACCCCGCGGTCTTCGTCGGGCGCGGGCGCTTAATGCCCGCTGTCGGATCGGCCGGCAGGATGTTGGCGGCGACCGCCCACCGCAGGACGCCCGCGAGCGCATCGAAGAAATGGCGAGCCTGAGCCGGTGTGTCGCGGCGGCGGTCCAGCCCGCACTGAATGTTGGGCTTGTCGAAATAGCGGATCGGTTCCCGCCCGAACTTTTCGAGGATTGGCCGCAGGATTGTCTCGCGCTGCTTTCGGGTGGCGGCCGAGAGCGCGGCCCACTCAGTTGAGGCCCTGTAACGGTGCAGAACGGTCGCGAAGCTGTCTGCCGGACCGCGTGGCGCCGTCGTCATCGGCTTGCCCTGTACGGCCTCCTGATAGGCGGCCATGAAGGCCGGCGAGCCGAACTCGCCATGGATGCGGATACGAGGATGGACCTTAGACTTCCTCACGTACCAAACGGTCTTGCCGTGGCGCGAGGTGGTCTTGTGCAGGTAGGGAGGGCGAGGGCGTGGCATCACCGCAGACCTTCGAGTGCGGGGATCGTCGCTGTCAACACGGCTAACTCGAATTGCCCAAGGTATCCACGCAGAGATCGCCTTTGCGTCCCTTGTCCTTCTAGACCTGACTGGAACCCCGCCGGGAGGTTACTCCGTGCTCTGACAATCGTACCGGTAGCTGTCAGCACACCACGGCCGGCCGTCAACACAGTTGATTCTTACGCGCGCGCCCCTGCGTCACGCGCGCGCCCGCGCAGGCGACTTCTGCGCACATAGGTTTGAGGATGCTAAAGATGTTCAGGGTGGAGAGTGTACGCCCTCGTCTACCTCACCGCCAAGCCGCGAGCCGACCATCCGGCGGGCGACCAGGGCCTGGGTGGCCACGGGCCTTCTTGCCAACCTCAACCGTTAAAGGACCGGTAGCGGGAACGCCGGCATAACTCGACGCGCCCGATGGCGCGAGAGGGGATCGAGACCGCCCCCGTCGCACTCGACCGATAGCGCCCGGCCGCGTTGCGCCGCAAGGATACCGGCCCGCGATCCACAGGTGGAAAGGGAACCTGACACAACGTTCAGGAAGAATTGTCAACACACTTTTCCACAGGTCGGCAGTATCCGCGGAGGCGCAGAATCGGCCGGTAGAACGGGGCGCCATTTCCTACCGCTCGACCTTCCTACCAAAATAATCCTTTATAAACAGAGTGGTAGGAAGGTAGGAAAGGTAGGGCGCGCAAAACAGCAGGGTCAGCTAGAGCGCGTGGCAAGCTCACGACGAGGCTCGCTGTATTTAAAATCACCACAGTGGGTTTCCGGAAAAGAGTGTCAACACAGATTGCCGAAGCATCCGGCGTCGTGCTCTTTCGGTTTATACGTTTGTTTAGACCGGAGCCAAAAGATGAACCGCGATGACGCAGTGAATGTGCTTCGCAGCATTCCCCGCCGCACGGACCTCGGCCTCTCCGAGCGTTCGGCGCTGGTGGCCGTCGCCGCCCGTTGCATGGATGACCCGGCGGGGCCGGATCGCTACGACCTCATGCGTGACGCCCGCGTCGGCGTCGATGCCATGAACAGCGTCATCCAGTCGCTCAAGCGCCGCGGCTTTCTGATCGTTGACGCCTCGCAGAAGCGTCACCGCTACCGCCTGAACGTGGAGGCGATCATCGGCAGCAGCTAGGCTGCCGAGCGCCTTTTCGCAGAGACCACGCTGGCGACCATCGCCAACACCGTCAGCGTAAACCGGGCCGCCACGGCAGCCTAACCGAGGAGTGAAAAGCGAAAGGCCCTGCGCAGCAACGCAGGGCCTTTCAGGATGCGCCGCCATAGGAGGACGGCAAGAGATGATACTTCAGGATAACGCTTCGCGCTTTTGCGCGCAAACGCTTCGTTCCAACGAAGAAAGCCTGTCGCCCTTCTGGCTCCTCGGTGGCGAGGACGACCCTATCCTCGATTGGTTTATGGACTACCCGCCAGTCTCGGATGAGGAGCTTGCCGAATACGGCGTGAACCCGGACATCCTCCGCATGGTCCCGATTCACAAGGCTCGCGTCCGCGTTGACATCGTTCGCCTTACCGTCATCGAGGCCCGCGGCGCCGGGCCGGTCTACCCGGTGTGGCTGCTGCCCAGCCTGTCGCAGGGAGAGTTTGCCGGCGTCGTCGCATTCGACCCGCGCCACCCCGACAAGCTGTTGCACAGCGAGAGCCCGGCCCGAGGCTGGTATCTGGCCGGCACGAACTCCGAATGCCCTGACACCCCGGCCTTCCTGCCCGGCATCGCCCCACTCGACCTCCACCCGACGCCGCTCGCGTGGTTGCAGGCCGGCGCCCGTGGCGCAGTCATCACGTCGCTCACGACACTCCGCTACCACGCATCCCGTATGTCGCCGCGCCCTCTGCGACCCCTTGGTGGCGAGGATCACCGCCGCGCAATCGCCCAAGCGGTGGTGCCCCCTCGCATCACCCTGCCGCGCGTCGTGTCCTGACGGAGGCCGGATGATGTCGAACAAGTTTCACGCCCTCCTCATGGCCCCGAAGCCCGACAAGCCGATCGACCCCATCGGCGCGGCCCTCGCCAACATCCGCACCACCATGCCGGCCGCCCCAAAGGCCGCCAACGATGGCCCGGCTTGGTGCGAGGAAGCCAACCGCAAGCCCAAGGCCGCCGCGCTTGCTGCACCGACCGCACCGGAGGAGCCGAAGGTCACGGCGGTCCACGGCTTTGCCATGGAGGACGACGGCCTCTATCGCCTCGGAAGGGAGGGGCGCACCCGCGTCTCCGCCCCGTTCGCTGTCGTCGGAACCTGCGCCAATGCCGATCGCCGCGGGCATGGCATCCTCGTGGAGTTCAATAGCGCCTACGGTCGCGAGTTGGCCACAGCCCCCGTTTCGTCGCTCCACGGCGTTGGCGCCGAGGCCATAAAGTCTCTGACCGATGCGGGCCTCAAGGTTGAGTATGGACAGGCATCGTCTCTGGCGAAGTACCTCCTGAGCCACCCCGGCGGGGAGCATGTGACGCTGATGGAGCGGGCCGGGTGGAATACCCTGATGGGCAAGCAGTTCTTCGTCGCTAGCGGCGCTCCTATCGGGGATCTGCCCGAGGGCCACACTGCGCGTCTGATCGCGGGTACCGGCTCGCCCTATGGCGAGGGCGGTACCTTGCCCGAGTGGCGCGCGACCGTCTCAAAGGAGGCCGGCCGTCACTGGCTGCTCACGTTGATGGTCTCCACCGCCCTTGTCGGGCCGATGCTGGAACACATCGACATGCCGGGCGGCGGCGTCCACCTCTTCGGCAAGACCTCCAAGGGCAAGACGACCGCGATCTCGACTGCGGCCAGCGTGTGGGGGCGTCCCGTCCAGTTCATCCGCACATGGTCTGCTACTACCAACGGCCTTGAGGGGGCGGCGCAGGCGCATTCTGGTAGCGTCCTCATCCTCGACGAGCTTGGCAGCGGCAACGGCCGCGAAGTCTTCCACTCGGTCTACATGCTGGCAAACGGCGTCGGGAAGACGCGCGCCAGCCGCACCGGAGGCAATGCACCTCTCCGCACGTGGCGCACCTCGCTCATCTCCACTGGCGAAATCATGATTGCCGACAAGATCGAGGAGGAGGGCCGGCTTAAGGCCATGGCCGGTCAGACCGCTCGCCTGATCGACATGCCGACCGAGGGCCGGCTGTCTGGCGCCTTTGATTGTGGCGACCCGATCAAGATCACCTCGGAAATCGCGACGAACACCGCGACCTACTACGGCACCGCCGGCCCGGCCTTCGTGCGCTCTCTCATCGACCGTGACGACTGGCCGGCAATCAAGCGGCAGATCAACGAGTGGACGGCTTCGCGCTGCCCGCCCGGAACCGATGGTCAGGTCCACCGCGTCACCCTGCGCCTTGCCACCATCGCCATCGCTGGGGAGCTTGCGACCGAGGCAGGCATCACCGGATGGACGGCGGGCACAGCGAGTGCCGCAGCCGAACATGCGCTTGCTCTCTGGATCGAGCGCCGGCCAGGGGGAAGCACTGCCGCGCCAGAGGATGCCGAGTTCGTCTGTCGTCTCCGCGCGTGCATCAACCGCTACGGCGAGGCTCGCTTCGACCACATGGGCGTCACCTCGTCCGGTGAGGTGATGGCAGTCGGCGGCCGGGTAGCCAATGACCGCCTCGGCTGGAAAAGCCCTCCCAACGAGTATCTGATCCACAAGGACGGCTGGAAGGAAATCTTCGAGGGCCTGGACGCGACGGCCGCGGCAAAGACCCTCGCGGAGCGCGGCATCTTGGCGAAGGCCGGCAACGGCCGACCCTACATTCAGAAGAAGGTGGGGGGCCTCAACAAGCACGTCTACGTGGTTCGCATCGATGCCCTCGAAGCCGACCCGTTCACATAAAGACGCGCCTTAGATGACCCTGCTGATTTGTGCATCCTACCGTTCCTGACTTCCTACCGCACTGAAATGTAAAGCAGATTTCGGTAGAATGGCGGGGCGGTAGGAAATCGCGGTCCATTCTACCGGCCCGACAATCGGCAAATCACGGCGCGGCGCAGCCGGAGTGACCCCATTCCATCCGGTGCGATGGTCTCGCCTTCGCGACACGGAGGCCGGGGAGTGGTATCGGAGACCATCGCCGCTATGGGTGTGACGGGCAGTAGTCCACGGTCGCCCTAGCCCCATTTTTGCGGCTTGCTCCCAAATTGGGTGCCCGTGCCACAATGTTGCCCGACGCATCGGGCGTGTTGAAGTTTGGGTAGGGCGCCCCGTTCGCCGCCCCTTCCCGGCCTAGGGGAGAGTACCATTTACGACGGCAGCAAATTGGACCGCGCCCGCGGCATCTTCGCCGTCTGGGACGATGACAAGACCTCCGAGTTTATGCGGGTTCCGGGCGGTATGGGCTTCGGCTATTTCCCCAAGGGCTCGAAAATGCCAGTCCTCGCCTCGTATCGGCGCCCGACCGCCGAGGATGGCAAGTTCACCGCGCATTGGGGTGGGTGCGTCCCGGGCACCGGTTTTCAGGTTGGATACTGGCAGTGGGAAAGCGGGCTGGTTCACGTCGGCTTTCGGCGCGTCCAGTGGCCGACCATCGAAGGCCGCCCAGATTGGGAGCCGCCTGTCACGACTATCGTTGCCAAACGCACCGGCACTCGCATTCGGGCGTGGTGGGCAAATGTGCGGCGGCGGCTACTTGTTCGTCGGAGCGAGCCGACGTCCTGAAACCCGGCGGCACGCGCCCCGGGGAAGACATCGGCCGCGAACAAGTGGCTCATGTGAGGGCGTGGTCGCCGACGCCTAGGCCAGAACTCCCCGCAAATGGCAGCCATTAGCCCAGCCCGTCTTTTTCATGGTTGGTGTGTGGCCCCCACTCTCCTAGTGGTCCGATAACGACATCACGGACGGCGAAGATCAACCAGCAGGCTAGGTATGAAGGATGAGGCGCTTATGTCGAGTTCACGGACTAGGAATCTCAATACCCTTTTGCTGGATCGACGAACTAACTCGTTTCGCTGAAAGCCGCTGACATCCTTATCGGTTCCTCTATACAGAAACTCATGGCTGAGCTGCATTCCTCCTTCATTTCGAAAGATTTTCTCCGCTCCCACTGGGCCATCGAATTCAAGGCGTGGGTCGCGGCGGGCAATGACGACCGCATTCTTGACGTCCTACACCAATGGCAGGCGCGCGCCGACCTTAAGGAGACGTCGGCTGAAGGCGCGCTTCTTGACGTGTTCTTCCGCGACCTCTGGGGCTATCACCAGTCGGGGCAGGCTGGACCGGAAGGCGGCTTCACGCTTTATCCGAAGTTCTCGGTCCCAGGCGCCGGGGCCAACGGCGGGAAGGGGGAAGTCGATCTTGCCATCGGCCTGTTTACGACTGGCAGGGCCGGGGAGACTCCGCAGGTCCTCTGCGAGTTCAAGGACGTCCGGTCGGGGCTCGACGCCGACCAGAAGCGCAAAGGAAACACGCGCTCGCCAGTCAAGCAGTGCCTCGATTACCTGGCGCACGCACGGCGCGGCATGGCCGGGTCGGAGCCGATCCTCCCGACCTGGGGGATCGTAACCGACATGAACGAGTTTCGGCTCTACTGGTACGATCGCGCCGGTCGTCAGTCGGTGCGGTTCATAGTCCCGCCTACCGGCCTGTTCCAGAATGAGGGCCTCCTAGCGCAAACGGAGGAAGCGCAGTTCGACCGTTTCCTGTTCGTCCGCATCTTCCATCGCGACACCCTGCTAACGAAGGGCGGGAAGTCGCTCCTCCTCAGCCTGATCCATCAACAGCGCGTTGCCGATCGGAAGCTCGAAAAAGGCTTCTATGAGGACTACAAGCGCATTCGCGACCGGCTGTATTTGACCCTGCTGCAACACAACGGCGAGGGCTCGCCCGGCTTTCCCGGCACGCAGGGGCGGCTAGTGCGCCTTGCTCAAAAGCTGCTCGATCGCTGTATCTTCGTCTTTTACTGCGAGGACATGGGGCAGGCGCTGGCGTTCCCGCCGCAACTCCTGCGCGACTTCTTGATCACGCGCTCCCTCGACCTCTACAGGAAGCATGACGGCTTCGACCTTTGGGATGAGGTGAAGCATCTATTCACGGCCATGAACGACGGCGGCACCTTCGGACTGAACCGCCCCGGTTTTGCCGGAGGCCGGTTGTCTTAAGTTATGCGGCCATCGCCGGCTCTGCCAGCGAGGCGTAGTAGCGTTCCTCGGCCTCGGCGGGCGGGATGTTGCCGATGGGCTCGAGGAGGCGACGGTTGTTGAACCAGTCGACCCAGGTCAGCGTCGCGAACTCGACAGCCTCGAAGCTTCGCCATGGTCCGCGCCGATGGATGAGTTCGGCCTTGTAGAGCCCATTGATGGTCTCGGCGAGCGCGTTGTCGTAGCTGTCGCCGACACTGCCCACTGATGGCTCGATGCCAGCCTCTGCCAGTCTCTCGGTGTACCGGATGCTGACGTACTGGGATCCCCTGTCGCTGTGGTGGATGAGTCCGGCTTTACTGACCGGCCTCCGCTTGTGCAGGGCTTGCTCCAGGGCATCCAGGACGAAGCTGGCATGGGCTGTCCTGCTTACCCGCCATCCCACGATGCGCCGCGCATAGGCGTCTATGACGAAGGCCACATAGACGAACCCAGACCACGTCGAGACGTAGGTGAAGTCCGAAAGCCATAGCCGATCCGGTGCTGGGGCATGGAACACGCGGTTGACGTGATCGAGCGGGCACGGCGCGGCCTTGTCCTGGATGGTCGTGCGAGCTGGCTTGCCGCGGATGATACCCTGGAGACCCAGTTCACGCATGAGCCGCTCCACGGTGCAGCGCGCAACGTCAACGCCTTCCCGCATCAACTGACGCCAGACCTTGCGCACGCCATAGACCTCGAAATTCTGAGCAAAGACGCGGGTGACCTCAGGCCGTAGCACCTCGTCCCGCTGAGCCCGACAGGACCGCCGATCGGGATCGCGGCGCTGGGCGCGGTGTGCGTAGTACGTCGACAGGGCGATCGGCAGGACCTTGCAGATCGGCTCGACCCCATAGACGTCGCGATAATCGTCAATGAAGGCGATCATCGTTTGAATGGGCGGTCGAGCTCCGCCTGGGCGAAATAAGCCGATGCCTTACGCAGGATCTCGTTCGCCTGGCGCAGCTCGCGGTTCTCCCGTTCGAGCGCCTTCAGCTTCTCCGCGACATCGGAGGGAACC